>CAJULU010000021.1:60130-62435 GCA_910587575.1 uncultured Dorea sp. | reverse complement strand
TGCAGCTCTTCCGCCGGTTGTTCGTCAGACCGGTACTCCTCGTGCAGTTGCTCCGCTCGTTCCTATGGGTGCGAACGCAGGTGGACCGCACAATGTAGAACAGCAGACACAGATTGTAAGGGCAACTCTGGAGCAGTTAATTGAAATCCAGACACCTGGAAAGATTGTTCCGTTGCCTTTCGAGTATATTGCGAAAGTTTAAGATTCAGCAGACATGGAAAGGGCAGATATCTGGGCTATCTGCCCTTTTTAGAAGGAAGATATGACAATATATTGGAAACTTATACGATATATTGTATGACAGGTATGAGGTGGCCTGCTTTTGCAGGCTGCGTTGACGGAGGTGATGAAAGTGGCTGATGAAGTAATAGACCTAAGAAAACTTGTGATCAAAGCATTCCATATGAATGATGTAGAATGGGGCGAGCATAACGATATAACGGTAGACGGCAGGATGACGGTCAGCAAGGAGATGCTTGACGGACTGACGGCTGAGGAGGAGTACATAGATAAAATCGATATTCAGCTGATTAAACCGGGGGACCATGACAGATGGACGAACACCATCATGGATATCATACCGATCTCTACAAAAGTTCTCGGCAAGATTGGGGATGGGATTACGCACACGATCACCGGAGTATACGTGATGCTTACCGGTGTGGATGTGAACGGGAAACAATGCCATGAATTCGGCTCATCGGAAGGGAATCTGAAGGAGCAGCTGTATCTGAACCGAGCAGGAACTCCCGGAGATGATGACTATATTATTTCCTTTGACGTTACTCTTACTGCCGGCATGGGGCAGGAAAGACCAGGACCAACGGCAGCACACCGCGCCTGTGACAAGTTTATTCAGACCTATCGTGACAAGCTGAAGAAATTCCGTGGAGAGAAATGTACGGAGAGGCACGAATACCATGACATTGTAAGGCCTGGAAAGAAGAGGGTGCTCATCATCAAACAGGTAGCGGGACAGGGAGCGATGTATGACACCCATTTCTTTGCAGATGAGCCGTCTGGTGTGGAAGGCGGACGTTCAATCATTGATATGGGCAATATGCCGGTCCTGGTGACACCGAACGAATACCGGGACGGAATTATCCGCTCTATGCAGTAAGGAGGGAAAGATATGGGTATAGGACCATCAACCAAGGAGACTTCACTACATCATTTCAGGGATCCGCTTCTGGATGTAGTGTCGAATGATACGGATCTTGATCTGATGGGGATCCTTCTGGTAGGGACGCCGGACGACAACAAGGATAAGATGCTGGTAGGAACCCGTTCAGCCGTGTGGGCAGAAGCAATGAGGGCTGACGGTGTGATTATCTCATCTGACGGCTGGGGAAACAGTGACGTGGACTTCACGAATACCTGTGAGCAATTAGGGATAAGGGGAATCCCGGTGACAGGGCTCAATTTCAGCGGTACGGTAGCACAGTTCGTGGTGGTGAATGAATACCTGGATGGTATTGTAGATATTAATAAGAGCGCAGATGGGACGGAGACCAATGTTGTAGGGGAAAACAATATGGTTGCGCTCGACTGCAGGAAGGCGATGGCGCTGCTGAAGTTAAAGATGCGCCAGAAAGATCAGCAGAAGAAATAGTTGTTACAGTTCCTGCCGGGAAGACTGATTGGAAGAAATAAGAAGAGGTTGAAAGAAGAGATTCTACGTTGCGTATGCTGCGCAGAATCTCTTACTATGCTGGGGAGTGTATCGGATAAATGTACAAAAGAAAAGACACGACCTGTATGTCGTGCCCTTTCTTTTTGGTATGTCATTGAGAGGTTTTCCTCGTTGCATTGCAGTTTTGTCTTATATACAAAGCTGGGGAATGCTCCTCTGTAAAGAGGACGTATATATTAATTGGAGTCCACTGCTGCAAGAATGTTCTTGGGGGAAACAATCGGCAACTGTGTAACTGCAAATACAACCGCAACGGTTTACTTAATGCAAGAATTTTTATTTTATTTATATGCATTTAAGATAGTTTTAATATATCATCTTTATTTTCTAATGTCAATACTTTCATATTATAGAAATAATTTTTGTGCAATGTGACAATTATTTATTACAGAAATGAAATAAATTGTCTAACTTGATTATTTGTCCAGGGGCGGGGCGATGGGACCATACGGAATTTCCGGATGGTGATCTTTCATCCACTGTCTGAAGCTGTCGGCATCTCCTTCAATAAAGCAGGATTTATCAATCATCACGCCTTCGTTCGATTCCTTCGCTGATAATTTGAAATAGGATCTGGCCTCTTCAAATTTCTGGATCTCTTTCCATTCAACT
>CAJULU010000021.1:0-60120 GCA_910587575.1 uncultured Dorea sp. | reverse complement strand
TATAAAGAAATATTCTTCTCTCCAACTATGACCTTGCATGTCCAGTTCTGGCCGTTAAAGTAGGTGGCCCTGGTAACCCGGAATGTCTTGTCTGCGTGCATCCAGTGAAAGAACACTCCCCTGTATACTGCGACAAATGTGAGAAAGGCCCCGATAGTCTGCCATCTTGCGGGAACATCTGCTTTTCCAAAATAAATCCAGCCGAATATACCGGCAATGAAAATAGCACAGTATATATAAAAAACAGGTAACTTCCAGAACTTAGGAGTTGCCCATTTATCATAACGTCTTCGATCCATTACATATTCGTTTACAAACATAGTAGTTTCTCCGTTTTTTATAATGATTTCCTGGTAAGGTATGCCCTTTAGGGATAGACAGATAAATGGCCATCCCCCCGGATAGCCATTTATCTATCTGAAATATGAACTTAAGCGATTCCAGCTTTCCTGTCTTTGTTAGCAGCGCTGATCAAAGTGTATGACGTCCAGAACAGAACGACGCAGATCAGATTAATGAGCCAGAACATCGGCAGGTTCGTAACGAGCTTCCATGCGATGAATACACCGATACATCCGCCAAGAGCGTTACCGATGGTATGAGACACATCGTATCTGTGTGTCTTGATGAACTCAATGGAGCAGGCGGGCATCAGACATGCACAGGATCCCATGAATACCGGGAAGCAGGCAGTTCCGTCTACGCCAAGCAGAAGACAGGTGGCCATACATGGTGCATACAGACCAAAACCAATGTCCATCAGAGCGCCCCACAGAATGTTAAGACCTGCAGCCACGATCAGTTTCCAGCCAGTCAGACCAGTAGCAGTACCTACGGCTCCGAAAGGACCAACTCCGGTATTCTTGCAGAGCATGATAATCGCAAGAGGTATCATGATAAATCCAAGAGCGTATCTGATCTTATTACGAGGCCACTTGGTTACGATCGTAGCGAATCCGAATGAACCTACAGCAGCACATATGTACATAATCCACAGGAACATAGGATCACAGTCTACGGAAGCCGTGAAGATGAATGCCTCGAAGATAACCGGGAAGGTATCTCCGATATTCAGAGTACCCGGGATGTCGATATCGTCCATCTGGTTAAATAATTTGTACATGAATGTGGATGGGGCATAAGACCCGCAGCCAAGGGTGTCAAGGAAGTTGGCGATAATACCTACCGTAAAACCTGCCGCCCACTGCTTGCCTGTGGCATTGCGGAGATCATCCATACGGTTCTTGAAAATGTCGAAGATGAGGCCAATTCCGGTTCCGGCTGCTAATACGCCGAATAAGATTTGTAGTGCTAGTAACATAAAAGTCCCTCCAATCCTCAGATTATAAAATTAGAATAATTTTATCAGAGACAATCCCCCGATTTATCATCTCTGATATAATTAAATTTATCACTATCATATGAAAAAGTCAATGAATTCTTGCAGGATTATAGAAAAATTGATTAAAAAATCTGGAAAGGAATGGAAAGAATAGTGCATATTTAATAATTGATTAAAGAAAAGAATGAGCCCGTATCCAGAGACTTCAGGATATGGGCTCATTCCCGGTTTCCGGGCAGATGTTCTCCTTACCGTTCAGCAGCAGGGAGACTTTAAAAGTCTGATCCGGATATTCAATCCGGGCGAAGCCGTTATATTTGTCCGCAGTGCTGAGGACAGAGGCAATGCCGATCCCCTTCCGGTTTCTGACTTTGGAGGAAAGGAAGGTCCCGTCGGGAGCCTGCCGGATGGTTCCTTCATAGCTGTTGCTGATCTGGATGACCAGGATAGAGGAACTTGCCATGGAAAGACTGACGGTGATGAAACGCTTCTCTGATTTCATGTTCCGGCAGGCTTCGATGGCATTTTCCAGAAGATTACCAAGGATGATGCAAAGATCCGTGTCCGGCACAGGCAGAGTGTGGCAAAGAGTCATGTTCATGTTCAGGGGAATCCCGTCCTCCTCTGCCTGCTCCTGGTAATAGCAGAGCAATGCATTGACAGCGCTGCTTTCACAGTAGAAACGGATGGTCCTGGCAGGGAAGAACAGCATGGACTGGCGGATGTATGCCCGGAGTCCCTCCGGATCCCTGTCATTGATAAAGCCCTCTATAGCCAGGAAATGGTGGCGCATATCGTGGCGGAACCGGCTGGTTTCGTGGATGTTGTGCTGAAGCAGTTCCATCCGCTTCTGCTGTGCCGCAATCTGTATCTCAGACAGATGCAGATTCTCCTGAAGCTGTGCGTTTTTACTGACGTCTATCACCATTTTCAGCAGAATCACGTAGGTTGAAAAGGTCAGTAAGACCCACAGGGGCGGGATCAGAGAGAACTCGTTTCCAGGGTAGAGAGTATAGTTGGATACATCCGGTGTGATAATGAGCGTAAAGATGGCATTGTTGCAGACCGGTATGATCCAGATAATCTGCCAGACGGAGAGGGAAACCGTATAATCCAGGGCAGGCCGCATAATTTTCTTATAAAACAGAAAGATCAGCGGAAAGGTGAGCAGGGTAAGCCCTGCCGTGATGCACGAGATCTGAAGAATGGCATGTTCTGGAAGTTGATCTGTAATCAGGAAATAAATATGCGAGGACAGGAACCGGGTATTTTCTGAATAGGACTTTATGACTGCGATAATGAAAAAACTCTGCAGAAAGCTGTATCTGCAGGCTCCGCTGAAGATAAATACGCCGATAAACGTGGAAATCATGGAAAGTGTAAAACGCTGTAAAGGGCTGCCAAGCACCAGATAGAGCCGGGCGCCCCAGAAGGAAGCGGCAACAAAGAGGAGAATGCCTGCCGCAACCAGGGGAATCACAGGAGATTTGAACTGATCCCTGAAGACAAGAAGCAGCAGAAGGATGCAGGGAATGACGAAGAGCAGATTATTAATAATGTAAGCAAGTGTCATGGCATAAGGTCTCCTTTGGACTGATGATCGAATATATAGTCTGCATAGTTCTGCAGGATTTCCTTTCTGCGGGCGGCTGCAATGGGGATGCGCTCTTTGCTTTTCAGAATGAATTCCTTCTGGGTAAAGGATTCTACATAGTCCATGTTGACGGTGCAGTTCCGGTAACACCACAGGAAATTAGGATAGGGCGCCAGCATCGGAAGAAACGTGTCGAAGGACATATAAGAACGCACAATGCAGGAAGTCGTATGAACCTGGATATAATGATTGGAATAATCAGTATACATAATGTCAGAGAGCCTTATGCGCGTATGGTAACGGCCCTCTTTCAGTTCGATGTAGCGGGCGAAGCGTGAGGCAATCTGTTCATAATGGTTCAGAGCATCCCTAAGGTCTTCATAGCTGTAAGGTTTTACCAGATAGTCCACGGCGTGGACACGGTATGCGGCCACGGCATGTTCTTCGCTGGAGGTGATAAAGATGATCTGACACTTGGAATCATTCTTGGCCACTTCGCATGCAAGCTGGATTCCGTTCATGCGTTTCATGTAGATGTCAAGGAATACCAGGTCATAGGCCGTATGCTGCATGGATTGTAAAAATTTATGTTCATCTGTGAACTTCTCAATATTCATATACACATGATGTTCTTGGCAATAACGATACAGACATTCCTGTAAAAGTTTGATGTCCCGGTCTGAATCGTCTACCAGCGCTATTGTCATTAGGATGCCTCCCCGAAAATGATGTCATACTGGAGATGCAGAGTGTGTGGCAATGGTCGGGTACACACACTCTGGATTATCAATACTCCCCAATTTGCTATTATATCACATTTTTTTACATTTCCCGAGATAAAAAACAGTAAAAATAAGGAAATTCCGGTAAAATAGATGTCGTATTCTGAAAGTTTTTAAGTACAGAGTATTGACAGGAATCTTACTTTCTTATATTGTAAATGATGTAAAGATTAGTGTCTGCAACTCGTTATTACTGTTAATACTGCAGAAATATGAAAATAAAAATACGGGAGGATAAGAAGATGGAATTATTTGAAAAAATGAGAGATTCTCTTTCAACGGCTGGGCAGGGAGTTTCACAAAAAGCCAAAAGCATGACTGAAAGTATGAAAATCAGTAATGCGATTAAGGCGAATGAAAGAATGATTGAAAAACTCACCCTTCAGGTAGGTATGCAGTGTGTGGGCAGGCATTTAAATGATGTGGATTCAGAGTATTCGGAATTATTTGCAGAGATCCGGCGCATACAGGAACAGAACCAGAGATACCAGAAGGAACTGGAACAACTGAGCGCTGTCATTGTCTGCCCGCAGTGTGGCTTCAATAATGGTGCATCGGCCAGGTTCTGCATCAGCTGCGGGGCTCCGCTGTCTGTGGTTCCGGCCGGCGGAAAGAAATGTGCAAAATGTGGTCATATGAATTCGACCGAAGCAGCTTTCTGTGTGGAATGTGGGTCTCCGGTTGCGAATAATGGGGCCAGTCCCATAGCCGGCGAAGTTGTCAGTCATGCGGCAGATCCGATGACGGACCGTGTGGCGGCAGATATGACGGCAGACCGTGCAGGAAATTATGCCGCAGATTCCATGCCGGGAGAAATAAAAGAAGAACCGGCTTCTGTGGAAGGAAAAGCGGAAGAAAAGTCTGAAGGTTTATGTAAGAACTGCGGTGCAGAACTGGAAGATGGGTGTGCATTCTGTACGGAATGCGGAACCAGGCGTGATTAGTGTTCCGGTGTCAGGGTTCTGAATGGATTACATCAGAGCCTGGATATGTACCTGGAAGATATAGGAGGAATCAGAGTGGTGAAGTTTTGTGCGAAATGTGGCAGGGAGATACAGGAGGGGGCAAAATTCTGTCCGGCGTGCGGTGCGCCCGTCCAGAATGCGGGACTGACAGCAGGTTCCCCGCAGGTATCTGCGAAATCTTCCCCTAAAATGATCATTGCAGCAGTGGGGGCTGCTGCAGCAATTGTGCTGATCGTGATCGGGGTGAAGCTTTTCTCGGGGGCAGGATATCAGCAGCCCATCGAGAATCTGGAAAAGGGACTGAATGAACAGGATATGGATCTGCTTGCAGAAACATTTGTGGACGGAGAATTCTTGTCTTCGGAGATTTTTGGCGTGTTTGAAAGTCTCGGCGGCCTGATTGATTATGAGGTGGAGCTGGAGATTAAAGATGAAGAGAAGCTTGACAAAGATGAGATTGCAGAGGTTCTGGCCGAAGACTACGGAGTGGAAAGTATGTATGCCCAAAAAGCAGCCGCAGCGTATATTCTCGAGGTGGAGATGACTATGACAATGGGGGAATACAGCGAAGAGGAGACCACGGATATTCCGGTTGCGAAGATTGACGGTAAATGGGTGATCCCGTCAGATGTTTCAGAGATGTTATAAGGAATAAGGCAGAAGTGCCCGCCAGTATCGCAAGTACCGTACTGGCGGGTGTTTCCCGTTTTCTGGAAAAGAGGAATAACCAGGACAGCCTTCTGGAATCAGAATAGACGGAAAGGAGGGAGCGCAGATGGAAGACTATCTGAAAGGGTGGAAAGACCGAAAAGAGGTGTACATTCCGCCAGTGTTGCATAGAGGTTTTCAGCAGGAGATGATAATTCGGAAAAGTGTGGAACCCATTCATTTTGTACAAGAAGAGCAGGGGGAATCCAAGAATTTGTTGGAGACGATAGAGACAGAGTAAGAAGGAGAATCATATGAAAAAAGGATTGAGATATATCATCGCATTGTTTATGCTGGGTTCCATGGGAATTGTGTTTCTGCCGCTGGCATCGTTTGGAGAGGTCAGACTGTCTGTCTTCAATATAGTCCAGCTGGGTTTTGCCGAAGACGGGGATCTGGGAATCCTGGATGGAGTGATGGAAATGGCAAAATCCTATATCAGAAACTATTCTTATATGGTACTGGCATGGCTGATACTGATACTGATTGCAGCGGCCCTTACCGCACTGCTTCCGACAGGAGCCGCCTATATTGTTTCGATGATAGGGCAGATTACTGTCAACGTCATTGCCATCATCTTTTATGTTCAGATCAGAGACCGGATTATGTCGGTGTCAGATGCATTTGAGAGTGCAAAAGGATTCTTTGATTTCGGAGATCTGCTGGGAATGGAGGCGGAAATCAAAGTCCATATCCTGCCGGTGCTTTTCTGGATCGGGATTTATCTGGTTACATTGTCCCTGGCAGTCTGGGGGGCAAGTATGAAGGAAGAGACGGCTGTGAAAGCAGGACGCAGAGACATCCTGCCGGAAAACTGCCAGCCGGGGCGGAATGCGTACCTGGCCAGAATTCATGAACTGGAGAGAAGCGGAAGTAGGCCGGATGAGTGTGCTGATGTGAGGAATCCGATGAAGAATCCAGTACAGCATGCAGCAATAGGAAGTAATATGTACAGTCCGGCGCAGTCTGCAGCAATGGGAAGCAATGTGCAGAATCCGGAACAGACGGCGATAGGAAACAATGGACAGAATCCGGTGTGTCGGGATTTTCATGGAGCAATCACTGGAGAAAAAGGGATTTATGCCTCAAAGACTTTCCTTATGGAGGACAGAGTACCGGTATATTGCTGTAAAGAAGGCCTGCAGATGGTGGTGATGTGCCGGCAGATGGGCGAGCTGGCTGCAGAAGTGTATTATGTGGCAGAATATGGGGAGTATTGCGTGAAGCCATATAGGAGACTGGCGGTTTTCCTGGAAAGCGGTCAGCCATTAGGCGAAGGAAGGGAATATTTTCTTCCCAGAGGCATGCGGATTTATCTGGAAAGCAGAGACTACTCATTTGTATTGGAATAAGGAGGAGACAGATCATGAATGGGAACGAGGCAACTGTATTTGTGAATTATGAAAAGGATGACAAAGGCTCCCTGGAACTGGAGCGGGCGTATATGGAACTGGGGAAGGCCTATTACGAAGGAAAGTTTGAGGATCCTCTTCCGGCTCTGCTTCCATTGTTTGACCGGATTACAAGGATTAAGGAAGCCGGGGCAGCGGCGCCGGGAATGTGCCCGGGCTGTGGGAATCCGCTGAAGCCGGGGGCGGCTTTCTGCGGGCAGTGCGGATATAAGGTGAGAATATGATACTGGAAACGGAGAGGTTATATCTGCGGGAAATGAACCAGGATGATTATGGTTCTCTGTGCAGAATCCTGCAGGACGAAGAGGCTATGTATGCCTATGAAGGGGCATTTAGCGACGAAGAAGTACAGGAATGGCTTGACAGGCAGACTGCACGCTATCAGAGATGGGGCTTTGGCCTGTGGGCGGTCATTCTGAGGGAAACGGATGAGATGATCGGTCAGTGCGGGCTCACCATGCAGCCATGGAAAGAAACGGAAGTGCTGGAGATCGGCTATCTTTTCTGCCGCCGGTACTGGCATCAGGGTTATGCTGCCGAAGCCGCCAAAGCATGTAAAATATACGCCTTTGAAAAACTAAAAGCAGATGAGGTCTGTTCCATCATCAGGGACACGAACACGGCCTCGCAGAAAGTGGCCCTTCGAAACGGCATGACTGCGGCGGACTGCTGGACGAAGCATTACCGGGGTGTGGATATGCCCCACTGCCGTTATGTGGCACAGCGTATCGGCAGTGAATGAGGAACGGGATAGAAAAGCGGAGGAAAGTATTGATGAAAAAGCTGGGGTTTGGTTTCATGAGGCTTCCGGTGGTAAACGGAGAGTTTGGAAACGTGGATAAGGAAACATTATGCCGGATGGTGGATTACTTTATTGAAAAGGGGTTTCAGTATTTTGATACAGCCTGGTTCTATCACAACGGGAATTCTGAGGCGGCGCTCAGGGACTGCCTGGTCAGACGCCATCCACGCCTGGCATATCAGCTGGCGGACAAGCTGCCGCTTGTGATTATTCAGAGAGAAGAGGAACTTGAGAGGTATTTTAAGAAGCAGCTTTCCCGCTGCGGCGTGAAATATTTTGATTATTATCTGATTCACGATATGGGAAGGGACCGCAGGGAAATTGCAGAGAAACTTCACGTGTTTGATTTCATGAAGCGGAAGAAGGAAGCCGGGCTTGTAAAGCAGATCGGTTTTTCCTTTCATGATACGGCGGATGTGCTGGACGACATTCTGACACAGCATCCGGAAGTGGATTTTGTGCAGATACAGCTGAATTATCTGGACTGGGAAAGCCCGGTTATCCAGTCCAGGAGATGTTATGAGACGGCGAAACGGCACGGAAAGCCTGTGATCGTCATGGAACCGGTCAAGGGAGGAACCCTTGCCAGTCTCCCGGAAGAAGCAGAATCCCTGCTTCGTTCCTGTGATCCGGATATGTCTGTCGCATCATGGGCGGTCCGGTTTGCGGCCGGTCTGGATAACGTGATGATGGTGCTGAGCGGAATGAGCAGCATGGAGCAGCTGCGGGATAATCTCTCTTATATGGAAAAGTTTGTCCCGCTGACAGAAGAGGAGATTGCCGCTACGCAGAAAGCGGCGGATGTAATCAATAGAAGCATTACGATTCCCTGTACCGGGTGTGCCTATTGCTTACATAAATGTCCGGCAGACATAGCCATACCGAAATATTTTTCCCTTTATAATATGGATATGCAGGAATCATCCACGAAGGCATGGACAGCCCAGACGGTCATGTACGGACATATTGCCGGGAAGGCTGGGAAAGCCAGTGACTGTGTGGAATGCGGGCAGTGTGAAGAGATGTGTCCCCAGCATCTTCCAGTCAGAAAATGGCTGAAAGAGGTAGTAAAGCAGTTCGAGGGTGTCCTGTGATGGGAAAGTAGGAATCGAAAGGAGAGGTACGATGGAAGAGAAAGTAATCGCCGGACAGTTTGCCAAGGGGTATGACTGTTCCCAGGTTATAGTGTCTCATTATGCGAAAGAGACGGGAATCTCAGAGGAATCGGCCAATAAGGTGGCTGCCTGTTTTGGCGGAGGAATGTTTCAGACTGATACCTGCGGAGCATTTACAGGGGCGCTTATGGTGATCGGGCTGAAGTATGGTCATCATGATTCCGAAAAGCTTTCAGAACAGAAAGAGGTAATGGAGATGCTGGACAGGATTTAGAACGGCTGTCAGGTCAGGGAAGAGGGATGAAACGATATGGAGAGATTTACAGGACTAAAGGAATATATTCAGACAGAAGAATTTAAGGAAAGTTTAGGGATTCCGCACAGGGAAGAGATCGAATGCCGGCTGCTGGCCCAGGGAGAGTACAATGTTAATTATCTGTTCCTTCACCCTGTGTCCGGCAAAAGACTGGTTCTCAGAGTGAATACCGCAAGCCAGATGCATCTTGACGATCAGATCGGATATGAATATCATGCGTTGAGATTACTGGAAGATTCGGGACGGACTCCGAAGGCTCTCTATGTGGACGGAAGCAGGAAGAAGCTGGATGCAGGCATTCTGGTCATGGAATTCCTGGAAGGGCACGCTCTGGATTACAGACGGGAGATGGACTTTGCCGCCCAGTGTCTTGCGGATATCCACAGTGTCCCTGTGACCAGAGATGCAGGACTGCTGATACCTGAAAACCCTCTGCAGGCAATTTTGGACGAATGCAATGAGATGGTAGAAACATATTATCATTCCCGGCTCGGGGATCCGGGAAAAAAACGGAGGATCGAGCGGCTGCTTAAGAGGGGGCAGCAGATGCTTGAGCGGGTTCCGGAGTATGAAGGATATCGCTGTTGTATCAATACAGAACTGAATTCCGGGAATTTTCTGATCAATGGAGAAGGAAGGAACAATTATCTGGTTGACTGGGAGAAGCCGCTGTACGGCGATCCTGTGCAGGATCTGGGACATTTCCTTGCTCCCACGACCACCTTCTGGAAGACGGACGTGATCCTTGATCAGAATGAGATGGATTCCTTTGTCCGGCGGTACAAGACATATGTGGCAGACAGATATGACGTACAGGGGGTAGAAGACCGTCTGAAGCTGTTTATCCCCATAACCTGTCTGAGAGGGCTCACCTGGTGTGCGATGGCCTGGGTGCAGTATCAGGAGCCAGGCAGGCTGATCCGGAATGAAGAGACGTTTTGTAAAATGGAAGCGTATCTGAAAGAAGGGTTCCTGGAAAGAATCGAGGCAATATTTTCTGCTTGACTTTTTCTTTCTCTGGATTTATTCTATAGATGTCACACAGGGGCGCTGAGAATGGCTGAGATGTATGCAGGGCATACAGACCCTTAAAACTTGATCCGGGTAATGCCGGCGTAAGGAAAGGAGAATTTCATAATGTCACAAATTCATTCTGTCACAGGCAGGAGTACGTCTTCTGCTGTCAGGAAACTCGTTTTTTCTGCTATGGGAATCGCACTTGCAATGGTCACTTCCTATATAAAAGTATGGGAAATGCCTATGGGCGGTTCAGTCACACTGTTATCCATGTTGTTTATCTGTCTGATCGGGTACTGGTTCGGAGCCGGGTACGGAATCCTTGCGGGAGTCGGCTTCGGTTTGCTGCAGTTTATTGTGGATCCCTATATGATGTCAGTTCCCCAGGTGCTTTTTGACTATCCGCTGGCCTTTGGCGCACTGGGATTGTCCGGGCTTTTCTGCGGCCGCAGGTACGGACTTCAGGCAGGCTATGTCCTGGGCGTTCTGGGGAGATTCGTATTCTCGACTCTGTCCGGCGTGTTCTTCTTTGCCGCTTATGCGCCGGAGGGCATGAATCCCTGGGTATACTCTGCCCTGTACCAGGGAAGTTATCTGGGGGCGGAAGGTCTGATTACGCTGGTCATTCTATCCATTCCACCTGTGGCAAAGGCGCTGGATACGGTGAAGAGACAGACTATGTAACGGTTATGATAGGAGAGGCTGCCGGAAAATCTGATTTTCCGGCAGTTTTTCATCTGGGAGTGATTTTGAGAAAAAGATTGCATGTTATTTCCGTATAAATTTTTATTCTCTATGCTCCTGTTTCATGATATGATGTATCTAATCGGTAAATGCTGACAAGCGAATATTCTGGAGAAGCGTATGAAGCATTGCAGAAGCTGAGTGGGGCTGACCGGAGACGACTGGAATATGAGAGCGTTGACAGAGATACCATGTATAAAAGAAAACCATTTGAGAGAGAATAAAAACGGATCTTTTTTTGGAGGGCAGAATATATGCAAAATTTCTTTTATGGATGGTATTTTAAATGTCAGTCTGAAACCCAGACCCTGGCAGTCATACCGGCGGTTCACAGGTCGGGACAACAGGGATTATGTTCCATTCAGATCATTACGGAAAATCATGTATGGAATGTTGATTACCCTGCTGCTGCGTTCCACCGGACAGAGAGGGAGATCTGGATAGGAAAAAACCGCTTCGGAGAGAGAGGTATTCTTCTGGCAGTACATACGCCGGAACTGGACATTAATGGGGAATTACGTTTCGGGCCGCTGTCACCGGTAAAATATGATATTATGGGACCGTTTTCCATACTGCCTTTCCTGGAATGTCGGCACAGTGTGCGAAGTATGCGGCATTTTGTTTCTGGAAAAATGTTTATAAACAGGCAGGAATATCTGTTCCAGAATGATTCTGGATATTGGGAGGGGGACCAGGGGGATTCATTTCCGAAAGAATACGCATGGACGCAATGTAATTTCCGGGGCGGTTCGCTGATGCTGGCCGTAGCGGATGTTCCGATCGGGCGGTTTCATTTCCGGGGCGTCATTGGCGTTGTACTATGGAAAGGCAGAGAATACAGGCTGGCAACTTATCTGGGTGCAAAAGCGGTACAAGTTCGGGACGGGCTGCTTCGAATTGTGCAGGGAAATCTGGAATTGGAAGCCAGGCTGATGGAAAAGGTCAGAAATCCGCTGAAAGCTCCGGCTAACGGGAACATGACAAGGACAATTCATGAGAATGCGGTCTGCCGGGCGGCTTACCGGTTTCGGAAAGGAAAAAATACTTTCTTTTCCTTTCAGACGGACCGGGCTTCTTTTGAATATGAGTTAAAACGGCAGTAAGAAGATGGGAGAGAAGTGAGGAAATAGGAGATGTGTGAACAGAAAACAGTAAAGTATGAGATGAAGTTATTAAGCTCCCTGGAAAAAGTATTCCAGGACGAGACTCCGGTCTATCGGCCGGAATGCCTGAAACTCAGCGCACTCTGGGGAGAAACGGTATCTTTTCAGGCCGCATATACAGGAGATTGTTCTGAGCGTGAGCGGCTGGACTTAAGAGTCCTGTCGCCTTTGGAGAAATGGCTCCGTATCAGGACTGTGGAACAGGTCCCGGTGGGGCGCGCAGTCAATCGTATGGTGGACGATAATTATCTGAGAACCTCTTCCGGGCTATATCCGGATCTTCTGCGGGACGTAAAGAACGGGAAGGTTATCGTATGTTCCCGTCAGTGGAGAAGCCTGTGGATTGACGTGGAAGTGACGCAGGAGATAAAAGCCGGGGAGTATGAGATTGAGATCCAGCTTGTGAAAGACGGCGGGCCGGTATGTTCGTCCGTGATGAAGATAGAGGTCATCGGGGTGGTTCTGCCAAAACAGGAGATCATACATACGGAATGGTTCCATGCGGACTGTCTTGCAGACTATTATCAGGTGGAAGTATTTTCAGAAGAGCACTGGAAGCTTCTTGAGAATTATTTCCATGAATATGTGCTGAGAGGATGTAACATGATGCTGGTTCCGCTCTTTACATCACCGCTGGATACAGCGGAAGGACTGGAGCGGACTACGACGCAGCTGGTCGAGGTAGAAGTGAAGGACGGAGAATACAGGTTTGGATTCGGCAGGCTGAAACGCTGGATTGATCTGTGCAGATCCTGTGGAATCGAATACTATGAGATGTCCCACCTGTTCTCTCAGTGGGGTGCGAAATATGCGCCCAAGGTAGTGGCCACGGCGGATGGGAAAGAAGTGAAGATCTTTGGGTGGCATACGCCTGCAGTGGGTGAGTATACCAGGTTTTTACACTGTTTCCTGCCTCAGCTGACAGAAAGACTGCGGGAATGGGGGATTGCAGAGAATACTTATTTTCATATTTCGGATGAGCCGGGGGAGGAGCATCTGGAAAGGTTCCGGGCAGCCAAGGAATCTCTGGGAAATCTGCTGGAAGGGTTCCATACGTTAGATGCACTTTCCAGTTATGAGTTCTACCGGCACGGGCTGGTCGACCGGCCGGTTCCGGGGAATAACGAGATAGAGGTATTTCTGGAACATGGGGTGACGGATCTGTGGACGTATTACTGTACTGCCCAGTCTTATGAGGTGAGCAACCGGTTTATGTCCATGCCTTCGGCAAGAAACCGGATCTATGGAGTACAGCTGTTCAAGTTCGATATTGCCGGAATTCTGCACTGGGGATATAATTTCTATAACAGTCAGTTTTCGATGGAGCATATCAATCCCTACCAGGTGACAGATGCGGGTAATGCGTTTCCGGCAGGCGATCCCTTCCTGGTATATCCGGGCAGTGACGGGTATCCCGAGGAATCTGTCCGGATGATGGTCCACTATGAAGCTCTTACAGACCTGAGAGCGCTGCGGCTGCTGGAATCGCTGGCCGGTAAGGAGTATGTGATGGAATTGATTGAGGGAGAACTGGCAGAGCCGGTTACGTTTAAACGGTACCCGAAATCGGATATGTATCTGATTACGCTGCGGAACCGGGTAAACCATGAGATTGCACGGAGGATGAAAGCGGTCTGAAAGAGAAGATGCCCGGAAAGTAACGACAGAAAAGAGAAGTCCTAAAAAACAGAAAGCGGAGATTTATCATATGAAGTTAGAAGAATTAATGGAACGGATTCATCTGCCCAGGGAGGCGCGTGAACAGGTCCGTAAGGAGCGGATCGGCGTGAAGGAATACGCTGTCTGGAAAGACCGGTTTGACCAGGATATCAGACAGTTTGTGGTAGAATGGAAGTCCGTTGGAGCTGGTTATACATGGGCTTTGGAATTCTATCTGAAGCTGGCACTGGATACTTATGAAGAATATCAGAAGAAGGGATATGGGGATAAGATATTTGATCAGACCTTCTACGATATTACAATCTGGTGCAGGGAATGTAACCGGAAGCATGGCGTCTATGGTCTGGAAGAACTTGAGTGGCTTTCGCTGTCTGTGAAGAGGAAGCTGTTCCGGCTTGGCAGGCTGCAGTTCGAGCCTGGCATAACAGAGAAGGAGATGAAGGGGGAAAGCCAGGCAATTTTGGCAGGAACAAAGGTGCTGAACATACATATTCCGGCAGGGGAGCCATTAATTTATGAGGAGTGCCGGAAGTCCTTCGGCCAGGCAGCAGAATTTTTCGGTAAGGAATATCAGGTATATGTCTGTGATTCCTGGCTGTTGTCTCCGCATCTGAAGGAGATCCTGCCAGAGACCAGTAATATCATCCGTTTCCAGAATCTTTTCGAGGTGACAGAGGTGGGCTATGACAGCCAGCAGCCAGAGATGAGAATCTTCGGGGAGGTTCTTGCAGATTGCAGGCTGTACCCGGAGGATACGTCTCTTCGGAAAGGGGCGAAGGAATATATGCTTTCCGGCCGGAAACTTGGCACCGGCGCCGGATTTTTTATGATACAGTAACATTGACTGGTAAATAGAATATTAGGGGAAACTGCTGGAAGATGCGATATTCCGGCAGTTTTTTGTGTCTTGGGGTATGGCGTTGAAGATGATCGGGTAGCAGGAGAAGCAGAGGGCTGGCAACCGGCATGCGGCAGCCGGCCAATAGATTTATGAATGGAATCTATAAACAGGTGGTGTTATTACAAATATTGATTAGACGGGCATATTTTCTTATGATAATATAAAAAAACAGACAGAAAATGTCTAAAATATTAATATTTTATGAAATCAGGAGGAAATGAGTCATGAGAAATTGTAAAAGATTTCTTGCAGCATTACTTGCGTCCATGATGATGTTCTCCCTTGCAGCATGCGAAGGTTCCGGATCAGAAGAGAAGGAACCGGCAGCGGAGACTGCGGGGAGCGCTGAGAGCGAGGACGCAGGGAATGAAAAAGCGGAAGTCAAGTCCATGGACGCTGCTGAGCTTCAGAAAATCGAGGATGACAAGGACAAGAAGGAAGAATGCCTTGTTATTGATGTGAGAAGTGAAGAGGAGTACAAGGAAGGCCATGTGAAATTTGCAATCAACATGCCAATTGACACTTTCGCAGATAATCTGGCTTCAATCGAGGAATGGAAGGACAAGGCTGTGATAACGGTCTGCAACTCCGGTAAAAAAAGCGGGGAAGCAGCAGATATTCTGGTCGAGAATGGATTTTCAGATGTCACCAATGCAGAAGGGGTAGCAGACGGCGGATACAACCTTGTCACATGGGGGAACATCCGTGCAGACGAGCTTCAGGAGGCTGGAGACGCAGGCGATATAGCAATCGTTGATTTAAGGGATGCCGCTGACTATGAGGCAGGGCATTTTAAAAATGCAATCAATGCAGACCCGGAGAAGATGGAAGATGCCCAGGGAGAGCTGCCTTCAGACAAGGGGGCAAAGATTATTACCCACTGCTATTCAGGCAACAAATCTGCGGTAGCGGCACAGGCTCTGGTGGATATGGGGTATACGAATGTATACAACTGTCTGGACGGGGCAAAAGAGGTAGAATATAATTTTGCTGAATAGGTGAAACTAGATAGAGATGGATAAGAAAACAGAGCAGAAAAAAAAGAACTGGATAGGGAAAGCGATTGTCATAGTACTGTTCGCTGCGGCAATCCTGGCGTACATGTGGGTTCCGTCCGTGCATGACCTGTACAATGAGATTGCCCGGATGTTTACCAGCGGTGATTTTACCGTGGTCCGCGAGTTTGTGGAATCCTACGGCGGATATGCGGCGGCAGTATCATTCGCACTGATGATTTTACAGTCCATCGCAGCGCCGCTGCCGGCATTTTTGCTGACATTTGCCAATGCGAACCTTTTCGGATGGTGGCAGGGGGCGATTCTTTCGTGGTCCAGTGCCATGGCAGGGGCCACAGTCTGCTTCTTCATTGCGCGGATCTTAGGCCGCGACGTGGTGGAAAAGATTACCAGCAAGGCGGGGTTAAAACAGATTGACGTTTTCTTTGAGAAGCATGGGCGGTTAAGCATTTTGATCGCAAGGCTGCTCCCGTTCATTTCCTTTGACATCGTAAGCTATGCGGCGGGACTTACGTCCATGTCATTCTGGAGCTTTTTTGTCGCAACAGGAATCGGACAGCTTCCGGCAACGATCATCTATTCTTACGTGGGCGGCATGCTGACCGGAGGGGCGCAGATGCTCGTGACGGCGCTGCTGATACTTTTTGCCCTGTCGGCGTTGATCGTACTATTCAGACAGCTTTATGTGGAACGGCAAAAGAAAAAAGAAGAATAATTTTTATGAGTGAAGGAGAGTATTCCATTATGAAAAAGAAATTATTAAGCGTATTATTAAGTGTGGCAGTAGCAGCAACTCTTGCCGCAGGATGTAGTTCTAATCCGGACGATGCAGAGAAAGCTCCGGAGAATACTGCAGATGAGCAGAAAGAGGATACCGATGCTGCGGATGATACGTCAGACGATACCGCAGACGTAGAGCCTGTGGAGCAGCGGAACGTGTATGTGACGCCGGAGTGGGTGAAAAGCGCCATGGACGGAAATCAGGCAGGTTATGAGGATGCCGTGATCGCAGAGGTCACATATACAGGCGTGCTGGATGACAGCGAGTCTTATAAAAAGGGACATATCCCGGGGGCCATCCTGGTAGGGGATACGGAAGTGGAGGATGCGGAAGGAACGGAAGAGAAGCCCTATAATCTTCTTACGCCGGAAGAAGTGGAGTCTTATATGCTTTCTCACGGCATTACCAAGGACACCAAGGTTATCCTGTACGGTGAGGACGTTTCCGGCGTGGGACGTGTGGCATACGCTTATCTCTGGGCAGGTGTTGAGGACGTCAAGATCTTGAACGGCGGCTTGAAGGCATGGGAGAAGGCCGGCTATGATCTGGAAACAGATGTGAATGAAGGAACGGAGGCAGAGAACTTTGGCACAACCGTTCCGGCCCATCCGGAATTCTGGGTATCTATCGAGGATGCAAAGGACAGGCTTGAAAATGATGACAACTTTAAACTGGTAAGTATCCGGAGCGAGGATGAATGGCTGGGAAAGACAAGCGGTTATAACTACATTGAGCGGGGCGGCGAGCCGGAAGGCGCTGTGTGGGGCAAAGGCGCACAGACTGCGTTCGACGTGGCTGATTTTACAGACGCAGACGGAGTTGTCAAGGATTTAGAGGGATTTAAGAAGGTATGGGAAGACTGTGATTTTACCCTGGACAACCATCTTTCCTTCTACTGCGGCACAGGATGGCGGGCAACGGTTCCGTTCTTAGTGCTTTATGAAAACGGATATGATGATATTTCCGTCTATGACGGCGGCTGGTATGAGTGGCAGATGAAGTCTGACTATCCGGTCCAGGTAGGAGATCCGGCAAGTGACGACTGTGAGCATACGACGGTCGGAGAGCTTCCGACTGACAAGGCGGCAGCAGAATAATCGGACAGAACAGAATAATGTCGGGGCTGTTGTACTAAGCAGGAGAATTACAAGATATGGCTGTCATATATTGTATATTTTATGCTTAATGCGGCAGTCCCTTTCGTAATTTATATCGAGGTATGGAGAATCTATGAAAAAAGTACTATATATCATCTCAGATCTATTGATAGCCGCATTGCTGGCGGGAGCATATATTGTCCAGTATTTTGCAAAGCGTAAGCTGGGGATGAACCGCTGGATCGTGTTCAAGATTTCAAAAGTAAAAGAAGCGCTGCCAATTGATATGTTGCGTTACGTGGCCGTGGCAGCAGTGCTTGCGCTGGCAGTCCTGGTTCTGATCCTGTATGGAAGGAACCGGAAGGCATACCAGAAAATCCTTCTTCCAATGGTAATCGTGACGATTGTGCTTGCGGCAGGTTATCTTGGGTTTACGCTATATTTTTCACAGGAGCGAGTCCGCGCCTATTATCTGATGCTTCCGTTGATCGGCCTGGCAAATGTGGTGCAGTTGGCAAAGACGTTTACTGCGATGAAGCTCTGTAAGGTCAGCAAGCCATGAGGAAATATATCAAAATCATAACGTTTGCATTCATTATCTTACTGATACTGGTGTTGAATCATTACTTCGGCTGGTCAGACTATCTGTCGGATGCAGATAATCTGATGTTCCTGAAGGAAACGGTGGAAGAACACTTCCTGTGGGCGTTGTGCATCTATATTGTCCTTACCATCATTGGCTGTGTCGTGCTTGCGCTTCCGGGAATTACCTTTGCCGTTGCGGCGGGCATACTTTTCGGACCGTTCATGGGAATCTTTGCGTGCCTGATCGCTACGACTCTCGGCGCTATGCTTGCATTCCTTGTGGGAAGGTTTTTCCTCAAGGAATCCGTAAAGCCTATGCTTGAAAAGAACAGGCTGTTGAAGCGGCTTCTGTTCTCAGAGGATGGGAAGAGCGACATGATCATACTCATGATCACGAGGATGGTTCCGCTCTTTCCCTATAATCTGCAGAATTTTGCCTATGGGATCACGGATATCGGATTCTGGAAATATTCCATATTCACATTTATCTTCATGCTGCCAGGGGTGTCCTTTTTTACCATCGGTTCGGCTGGGCTTACGGCAGAAGGGGACAAGTGGAAATACTTCCTGACTGCCGGAATCCTTGCGGTACTGGTGACGGCAGCCGGGATTCTGATCCAGAGAAAGTTTCTTGGGAATGTAAAGGAGGATACAAAAGGAAAGTAGATGGAACAGGCAATCATTTTATTTACCAGAGTCCCTGTGGCCGGACAGACAAAGACAAGGCTGATGCCATTTTTATCAGGGGAGGATTGTGCGGCGCTGCATAGCGGGTTCATCCGAAGCGCCGCACGGACATGCCAGGGCGTGGATGCGGATCTTCTGGTGTATTACGCTTTGCCGCAGGGAGCGCACCCGTCTGGGGAGAGAAAAAATGCCGGGGCGTGTATTGGAACGCTTGCGAAGTTAGCCAAAGGCTCTAAGGGTTTTTATCCCCAGAAGGGGGAAGGACTGGGGGAGCGGATGTCACAGGCCTTTGAGGAAGTTTTTGCGATGGGATATGAGCGTGTGCTGCTTACTGGGACGGATATTCCCCAGATAACGGCCGATATTTTCCGGCAGTCCTTCCGGGAGCTTGAGGAATACGACGTCGTAGTGAACCCCACGGAAGACGGCGGTTATTATCTGATCGGGCTGAACAGCGCCAGGGACGATATCTGGGACGTGCCTCATTATGGCACAAATACCGTATTTGAGGATACTCTCTGCCGACTTGAAAAGGCAGGGCTTCGTGTCTGCGTCGGGCAGACATTGAGAGATATTGATACCAAGGAAGATCTGATGGCATGGTATGGGGCTGACCGCTGTATCCACTGCGGGGCATGTACAAGGAGCTGCCGTTTTCTTGAGAAGTATGGGATCGATCTGGAAGGGTTTGCGAAACGGCCCCAGCTTGCATATTCCTGCTTCCTGTGCGGCAGGTGCAAGGCGGTATGCCCTAAGGATATTGACGGTGCGCATATGGCGGTCCTTATGCGGCAGATGCGCACGGACAGAGCTCCCTATCAAGGTCTTTTGTGGGAGAAAAGCCCCTATAAATTCGCCAATTACCGGAAGGGATGGAAAAAGTCCGTTTTCTTCCCGGGATGTAATTTTACCGCATTTTATCCCAGGACCACCAAATATCTGGAACGGCTCATGAGAAATCATGGAATAGGGACGGTCTATGACTGCTGCGGGAAACCGGTCTATGAGCTTGGGCTTAAGAGCGATTCGGAAGATGGCCTTGACCGGATTGCCGCCCGTCTGAAAGAACAGGGAGTGGAGGAGCTGATCGTGCTGTGTCCCAACTGTTACCATTTTTTTAAGGACAGGCTTAAGATCCAGATGGTGACCGTCTATCAGAAGCTTGGAGAACTGGGCGAAGGAAAGCCTGTGAAAAAAGACAGGTTTCCTATCTACTATCCATGCCCGGACAGAGATCAGAAGGAAATGTTCCAGGATGTCTGCCAGTTTCTGGAAGGGGAGATAGCGGAGCCGTTCTGGAAGGTCCAGTGCTGCGGGCTGGGCGGATGCGCAGGTGTGAAGGAACCAGAACTTTCCCGGAAAATGGCGGAGTCGGCGAAGGATTACGGCGATGAGCTGTATACCTATTGCGCTTCCTGTATCAGTAATTTCAGGAGAAAGGGCATGGAAGATGCGTACCATATCCTGCCGCTGATTCTGGGGATCGAGGAAAAGGTGCCTCTTGGGATACAGCCATTCATGAATCGTGCAAGGAGAAAATTATTGTAGATGAAGGTTTCAATCATTATTCCAATCTATAACGAAGAAACGACCATCCGGAAACTAATCCGTTCTCTTGAGCCGGTGAAAGAAAAAGCGGAGATTCTTTTCGTGGACGGCGGGAGTACGGACAGGACATTGCAAATGATACCGGAAGGATATCCGGTGCTTCAAGGAGCGAAGGGGCGGGCAAGGCAGATGAACCTTGGTGCAAAAAAGAGCAGCGGGGATGTGTTGTTCTTTCTCCATTGCGACAGCGAACTTCCGGCAGATGCCATAGAGCAGATCAAGGCAGTCATGGGGAAGTACCGTGCAGGATGTTTTGGGATTGCGTTTCATTCTAAAAATATCTGGATGAAATGTTGCCAGATCATTTCCAATCATAGAATTAAGGACCGGAAGGTCATGTTCGGGGATCAGGGAATCTTTATCCAGAGGAAATTATTCTTTGAGATAGGCGGGTTCCCGGATCTGCCCATTATGGAAGATTATCAGTTTTCCCTTACGCTCAAAGAGATGGGGGTCAGGCCCGGGATTGCCGGGAAGCGGATCTATACTTCCGACAGGCGGTTCGCCAGAGGCGGAAGGCTTCGGGTCATGTGGAAAATGAACCGTCTGCGTGCGATGTACCGAAGAGGCGTGGATATTGAGAAGATTGCAGATTTGTACAGGGATGTCAGGTAATAAAGGAGAAAAAGGATGAAAAAAAGAGTAGTT
Source organism: uncultured Dorea sp. (assembly GCA_910587575.1). Classification (GTDB taxonomy): domain Bacteria; phylum Bacillota; class Clostridia; order Lachnospirales; family Lachnospiraceae; genus Sporofaciens. Next base: position 39,157 of record CAJULU010000021.1, on the reverse strand, counting down.
GTATTTTTAATGACAGCAGTGATGGCATTGGGGCTTGCTGCGTGTGGGAACAGCGGCCAGAAGGAGGAGACGGCAGGAGAGAAACAGGATTCCAAAGAACAGGGCAGTACGCAAGGCGGAGCAGATATTGAGGGCATGACATTTGACGAGCTGAAGGAATCGGCAAAGGGAAGTACTGTGACCTTCTACGGATGGGGAGGAGACGAGCTGCTGAACCAATGGCTGGATGATGTGTTTGCGCCGGCTATGAAGGAAGAGTATGATATCACCATGGAGCGTGTTCCCATGGATATTGACCAGGTGTTAAGCCAGCTTTCCGGCGAGATCCAGGCGGGCGAGGAGGACGGCAGCATAGACATGATATGGATCAATGGCGAGAACTTCCAGTCGGCAAAAGAAAACAATATGCTGTATGGCCCGTTCGTGGAGAAGCTGCCTAATTTTGAAGAATATATTGATACAGAATCCGAGGACGTAACATTGGATTTCGCATATCCGATCGAGGGGTATGAGGCGCCTTATGGCAAAGCGCAGATGGTTATGATCGCAGATACGGCAGTGACGCCGGACCTTCCGAAAAATACGGATGAGCTGATGGAGTTCGCAAAAAATAATAAGGGAAAAGTGACCTATCCGGCGCTGCCGGACTTTACCGGAAGTGTATTTGTACGGAATATCATTTATGAAATCTGTGGTTATGAGCAGTTCCTTGATATGGAGGCCGATAAAGAAACGGTGAAGGAGGCCATTGAGCCTGCGCTTGCGTATCTGCGGGAGCTGAATCCTTACCTGTGGAATGAGGGTAAGACATTTCCGGAGTCTTCCACAACGGTAGACAATATGTTTGCGGATGGGGAGCTTGTGCTGAATATGACCTATGATGCATTCGGCACTTCAATTAAGATCGCAGACGGGATGTATACGGAGACGACCCAGTCCTTCCAGTTTGACAAGGGAACGATCGGGAACACGAATTTTATGGCGATTGCGGCAAATTCAGGGAATAAAGCGGGCGCTATGGTGGCAATCAATGAAATGATGTCCCCGGAAATCCAGGCGGACCGCTATGATACCATGAAGGTACTTCCGGTGGTGGATTACGGGAAACTGTCAGACGCCCAGAAGGAGGCATTTGACAAGGTCGATCTTGGAAAAGGAAATATTCCTCAGGATGAGCTTTTGTCTAAGCGTCTTCCGGAGATGCCGGCAGAGCTTGTGCCGGTAATTGAGGAAATCTGGCTGGAAGAGGTTGTGGGGAAATAATGCGAAGGAAGCTGACACCGTACATTTTACTGGTTCCGCAGACGATTCTGACCATTCTCTTCCTGGTTGGGCTGGTGACCGGAATCACCCAGAGCCTTGGGATGATTCCGGCTTTTGGGATGACGGAACCCACCCTCAGGTATTATCGGGAAGTGCTGACGAAGCCGGATTTGCTGGAATCTGTGCTATACAGCCTTAAAATTGCATGTTCCTCGGCGTTGTTGTCTACGGCGGCGGGGGTCTTGTTATGTGGAATTCTGGTCACCGGCCGCAGGACGAAGGGGAAAATGATGAGGATCGTCCAGATGCCGATCATAGTCCCCCATGTTGTCGCTGCACTTTTTGTAATCAATGTCTGTTCCCAGAACGGGCTTCTTGCAAGAGTCTGCTGCCGTCTGGGAATGATTGAAGAGCAGCAGGAATTCCCGATGATGATCTATGATTCACATGGGATTGGAATCGTGATTGCATATTTGTGGAAGGAGATTCCGTTCATCATTTATTTTGTGATTGCTATCATGGCAAATATTGACGGGAAACTAGGAGAGGCTGCTGTGAATCTGGGGGCAGGAAGGCTACAGACGTTTTTCCGGGTAACGCTGCCGCTCTGCATGCATACCATATGCAGCGGATTCCTGATCATCTTCGTATTTGCGCTGGGGGCGTATGAACTGCCTTTTTTACTGGGGGCGACTACGCCAAAAGCATTGCCCGTGCAGGCGTATATCCAGTATACGCACCCGGATCTTAGGAACCGGCCTTATGCGATGGCGCTGAACGGAATGATTATTGTGATTTCGCTGGTCAGTGCGTGGGCGTATTTTATGCTGATGAAAAAAAATCTGGATCGATTTGTGCGTAAATAGCGTCGGGAAAAGGAAAAGTAAAATGAGGAAAAAGAGAATTTCAGCTGCAAATATCATTCTGGCATGTTTTGTTTTTACAATCTTACTGCCGGTGGCCGTGCTGCTGCTCTGGACAGTCACGGAGCGGTGGGCATGGCCAGATCTGTTCCCGCAGGTTCTTTCCATGCGGGCTTATGAAGGTGTATTCCGAAAAAGAGGAATGTTGTCAGGACTGTTTCTTTCCAGTATCATGATTTCTTCTGTGGTGGCAGCGCTGTCGGCTGCGATTGGGACAATGACGGCAAGGGCTTTGGTATTATATGAATTTCGGGGGAAGGGCCTGGTGCATTTTTTATCGGTCCTTCCGTTCATGGTTCCGGCGACCGTGTTTGCGATGGGAATCCAGATTACGTTTATCAAGATGGGATTGAATAATACGGTGGCGGGAGTGACGGTATCCCATCTCATCTGTTCCCTTCCATATGCGGTGCGCCTTATGATGGACGGGACTGCGGCTATAGGGGACAGGCTTGAGGAACAGGCAAGAGTCCTGGGTGCATCGGCGGTGCAGGCATTCGTGTGCGTGACGCTTCCGGTTCTGGTTCCGGTCCTGTTGTCTGCGTTCAGTATGTCTTATATCGTGTCTTTCAGCCAGTATTTTCTGACGCTGCTCATTGGCGGCGGGCAGGTCAGGACATTTACGGTGGTGATGGTGCCTTATTTGCAGAGCGGAGAGCGGAATATTGCGTGCGTGTACAGTGTGATTTTCCTTGGGGTGACGCTGGAGGTATTTGGGGTGTTTGAGAAGATTGCAGACAGGTGGAGCCGGAATCTGGATACGGAATTTTATGCATAATCTGGGAAGGCAGTGGACATGTGCAGCGGCGCCCGTCATTGGAATGTTATCGGGGTGTGGGTGCGGACGAGCGATGGTGAGGCGAGCGTTATGGGAATGTGTGGAACGAGAAGAAGAGAAGGGCGTGGATATGGGCGTAAGGATTGAAAAGTTATGCGTATCGTTTGGGAAGATGCGGGTTCTCCATGAGATGAACATGGAAATCGGGGATGGGGAGTTCGTGTCGCTTCTTGGAGCGTCGGGCTGCGGGAAGAGTACGCTTCTCAAGAGCATAGCAGGACTTTTGGAGACAGAGTCGGGAAGGATAGAGATTGACGGGAAGGTGATGGACAATGTCGCGCCTGAAAAGCGTGGGACAGTGATCGTGTTTCAGGATCTGCGGTTATTTCCCCATATGACGGCGGGGAAGAATATTGCATTTCCTATGAGTATTAAGAAAGTTCCCAAGGAGCTGCAGCGCAAGACAGTGGAAAGGCTTCTTGCCCAGGTGCAGCTGGAAGGATATGGAAACCGGAAGATCCGGGAGATGTCGGGGGGACAGATGCAGCGCGTCGCCCTTGCAAGGGCTCTTGCGGCGAAGCCTGGGCTTTTGCTTCTGGATGAGCCGTTTTCGGGGCTGGATGAGAGGCTCCGGACGGAAATGGGAGAGCTGGTGAGGAAACTGCACCGTGAAAATGGGCTGACCACTGTGCTTGTGACCCATGATAAACAGGAAGCATTAAAATTTTCGGATCGGATCGCTTTGATGAGCGGCGGGCGAATCCTGCAGTATGACACGCCCCAGAAGATTTACCGGCATCCGGCATGCAGGGAGGTGGCGGAGTATTTTGGGAGAATGAATTATATCCGGGAGGGTGATCGGGAAATCGGGGTCCGTCCCTTTGATGTCCGTATCCTGCCCTCGGGGAATGACTGTACGGTGGAGGAAATCGTATTCATGGGGGAGACGGCGGAGGTCCGGCTTGGCACACCCCAGGGGGCGGTGTACTGTCTGGTGATGAGCAGGGAGCTGGATGGGATGGGAATAGAAGCCGGAATGCGTGTGGGGATGGAGATCGCATTTTAACGATATCTTTCGTTACAAATAAATATGTGTTGCCGTTCTGGATTTGCGTCACGGCAATATCCAATATCGGCTGCCTTGCCCGGCGGGGAAACAGGCAGCCGAAGTCTGAAAGATTCTGGCAGGAGTCGTAAAAGTCCATTGCGTCCTGCCTTTTTATATGGTATACTTCCTACATAAGAATCTTAAAAGGTACTCACCTTTTATTTTCTATCCGACAGTTCGCCGGATTACTCAATTAATAATTTAAGTATGCAGATTATGAGATTCTTAATATGGAAGATTTTGTCATCAGCCGTCAATGATTTCTTTTGAAATTCTGCTTCTCTATGCGTATGTTTCATGATATGATGAATCTATACAGTAAAAGTCTTCCTAAGAGAATCCAAGTATTCTGCAGATGAAAGGAGACTTTTTATGACTAAGACACAAAATGGAACGCAGACAGATTTTATCATGTCACCGACCGTCGATGTGTGTTTTGCCGGACTAATGGAAAATCCTGTTGTACGGAAAGGATTCTGTGCGGCTGTTATGCGGGTCTCACCGGATCTGATTGGCGAGACAATGCTTCTTCCCACACATCTGCGCAGAGAGAATGCCCAGGATAAACTGGGAATTCTGGATGTTGTGGTAAAATTAAAAGATGGGACACATATCAATCTGGAGATGCAGGTGAGATATTTTGAGTTCTGGGATGAGAGGGCGTTGTTTTATCTCAGCAGGATGTTTTCCGGGCAGTTAGAATACGGGGATTCTTATAAAAAATTAGGGAAATGTATCCATGTCAGTATTCTGGATTTTGTCCGGTTCCCGGAGGATGAGAAGTGTTATCGTACCCTGCATTTCAGAGATGATGAGAGTAGCGAGCTTTATAATGATAAGATGGAGATTCAGATTCTGGAACTCAAGAAGCTGCCGGAGGAAGTGCGGACAGGGGAGGACATTGTGGATTGGATGCGTTTCCTGAAAGGAAAAAGCAGGGAGGAGTTTGAGCGTATGGCAGAGACAAGCGTATATTTTGGAGAAGCATATGAAGCGCTGCAGCGATTAAGTGCGGATGAGCGGAGACGATTGGAATATGAAGAACGGGATAAGGCGTTGAAAGATTATAATACACAGATGAGCAGTGCGCTAAGGCAGGGGCAGAAGATTGGAGAAGAGATAGGAGAGAAGCGAGGCAGAGAGATAGGAGAAAATGCCGGTATTCAGTTAGTATTCCATGTATTGAATCTGCATGCCCAGGGAAAATCTGCGGAAGAAATTGCAGCAGTATCTAATTCGAGCATTGAAAAAGTACAGATGATCTTACAGAATGTAAAGAGCGGATTCTGAGAGGAAAAGGATGGCAGATCAAAATGAAGCATATTATATTTGACTGTGATAATACATTCGGAGTGCAGAACTGCGATGTGGACGACGGGCTTGCCCTTCTGTACATTCTTGGATGTAAAGAAGAGGCGGAAATCTGTGGAATTACGGCAACCTATGGGAATAGCAGTCTGGATATTGTCTATGAGACGACTCTTGGGATGTTGAAAGACCTGGGGAGAGAGGAGATTGAGGTAAAGCGGGGCGGATATCGGGCGGGAGACTATGAAAGCCCTGCTGCGGATTATCTGGCAGAGATGGCGGACCGGTTTCCGGGAGAGCTCTCTGTCCTTGCCACAGGTTCTCTTACGAATCTGCAGGGAGCATATGAAAGAGACGTGCATTTTTTTGAAAAGATTAAGGAAATTGTGCTGATGGGCGGGATTACAGAGCCATTAGTGTTTGAGAAGAAGGTCATGGATGAACTCAATTTTTCCTGTGACCCGCATGCTTCCTGTAATGTACTGAAATACGGGAAAAAGGTATCCGTGATTACGGGAAACCACTGTCTGAAAGTCCTCTTTACGAAAGAAGAATATAAAAAAGAGCTGTTCCCACGGAAAGAACCGATAGCCAGATATATCAGAGAACGGACGGATTACTGGTTCGGGTATAATGAGAAGGATTATGGGATTCAGGGATTCTATAACTGGGATGTGACAGCGGCCGTGTATCTGATGCATCCGGAATTATTTACGGATCAGAGAGGAAGGTTTGCTTTTTCCGAGGAGGATCTGGCAACAGGATATCTGCGAAAGGCCCGGGACGGTATGTGGCGGTGTAATCTTCCTGAGATTGGGGAGGAAGATGCATTCAAAAGGAACATTTATGATACCTGGATGAAGGTGGAGATGCCGGGGTAATGGAAACTAAGGATATTTCCCCGCCTCCCATGCAGACTTCTGTTCAGAGTCTGGCTGCTGAGGACTGGTCAGCGCACCGGCACGTCCATATGCTCTTTCCGGTAGCGGCTGGGGGAACAGCCCATGTAGCGCTTAAAGATCTGCCCGTAATATGCGGAGGTGGAGAAGCCCGTCAGGCCAGCGATCCTGGTGACGCTTTCTCCAGCCCGCAGAAGGGGGAGGCTGTTCTGAATCCGCAGGAACAGGATGTACTCGAAGATGGTCATCTTCATATACTTCTTAAAAAAACGGCAGCATTCGCTCTTGCAGATATTCACATGGTCTGCAATCTCATCCAGCGTAATCTCCTGGGTGTAATGATCCTGGATATAGGAGAGAATCTCTTTCAGCCTTGCCAGATGTTTCTGGGGCTGCTGTTCGCTGGCTGGCAGGGAACGGTAATACCGGTAAAGGTTCAGCCAGATGCCGGTCAGAATCAGATGCACCCTAAGTTCATAGTCCGGCGAAGGATCCTTTGACATACGGTAAATATCCTGGATCTGTCTGACGGTCTCCTGGTGCCAGTCCACGTCTTTCTGAAGCTTTAGGGAATGCCAGCCTTCATTGGCGGTGATAAAGTCTACATATCTGGTCTGAAGCAGGCTGTTCTCATACCCGTAGATGAATCTGGGGTGAAACGTAACAGACAGATAGCTGCAGTCCTTCTGGTCTACCATGTAGCCGGAGTGGAGAGAATTGCTGTTGCAAAACAACCCCTCGCCGTCTGTCAGCAGATATTTCTTATCATTCACAAGGTATTCAATCTGGCCGGACACGACCCAGGTCAGTTCAATCTCCGGGTGCCAGTGCCAGGGGAAGAAATTCTGTTCGTAGGCCTGGATTTTTTCCAGGCTGATGTGCACGGGAAACTCATAGTTCCCATGCTTTTTAATCTCTTTGTGGTCTTTCTCGGTCTGTAACTGCATAGTATTCCTCATTTCCTCAATATACTGATAATATTATCAAATATTCTTATTGTATCCGGAAGTTAATCTCATTATAATTATAAAACAGAAAGAGGAGATATGCAAGTGCAGTGCGGGGCTCCGTAGGGTGGGATACGGAATGGGAATTCCCTGCATCCGGAATTGGTAATGTAGAACAGAGTAACGAATAAGAACGGAGGACATGAAGATATGAAGGAAAGATTAATTCAGCAGTTTCAGAATTTGTACAAAGGAGAAGGGGAGATCCGGACTTATTTTGCACCGGGGCGAGTGAATCTGATCGGGGAACATACGGACTACAACGGCGGTCATGTATTTCCCTGTGCATTGACACTGGGAACCTACGGGATTGTAAGAAACAGGGAGGACCGGAAGCTTCGGTTCTACTCAGCGAATTTTGAGAAGCTGGGTGTCATCGAGACCAGTCTGGACGAACTGGTGCCGGATCCGAAGGCAGACTGGACGAATTACCCAAAGGGTGTGATGTGGGCATTTGAGAAACGGGGATACCGTCTGACCCACGGGATGGATATTCTGATCTATGGAAATATCCCCAATGGTTCGGGACTTTCTTCGTCCGCTTCACTGGAGGTGCTGACAGGCGTGATATTAAAGGATACCTTTGGATTTGACCAGGTGTCCATGGTGGATATTGCACTGATCGGACAGGATTCGGAGAATCATTTCAATGGCTGCAACTGCGGGATCATGGATCAGTTCGCAAGCGCCATGGGGAAGAAGGATCATGCGATTTTCCTGGATACCAATACCCTGCACTATGAGTATGCGCCGGTGGTTCTTGAAGATGCGAAGATTGTGATTACCAACAGCAAGGTAAAGCACAGTCTGGTGGACTCTGCTTATAATGACAGGAGAAATGAGTGTGAGACGGCCCTTAAGGAACTGAAGGAAGTGGTGAAGATAGATTCTCTGGGCGAACTGACGGAAGAAGCGTATGAGGCTCACAAGGATGCGATCAAGGATGGGGTGAGACAGAAACGTGCAAAACATGCCGTCTATGAGAACCAGAGGACAATCCGGGCAGTGGAGGCCCTTAAGAACCAGGATGTGGAACAGTTCGGGAAACTGATGAATGCTTCCCACGAATCACTGAGGTATGATTATGAGGTTTCCTGTGAGGAGATAGATATTCTTGTGGATCTTGCACAGGCAATGCCGGGCGTGCTGGGTTCCCGTATTACCGGAGGCGGCTTTGGCGGGTGTACGGTCAGCATCGTAAAGAATGAGGCGGTGGATACATTTATCAGCGAGATCGGAAAGACCTATCTTGAGAAGGTGGGGCATGAGGCAGAGTTCTATGTAGTGGAGATCGGGGACGGCGCCGGTATGATTTAAGTCAGAGGCAGCTGGTTGTGGAAGAATGATATAGATGAAAAAGCCTGGCTTCCAGACAGAATTCTGCTGGTGGATATATGGTTATGAAGATGATTGGAGGAGAAGAGAAGATGTTAAATGAGAATATCAAGAAGTTGGTAGAATACGGCATTCAGACTGGCCTGGTACCGGAAACGGAACGGATTTATACAACGAACCTCCTGCTGGAAATGTTCCATGAAGACGGATATGAGGATGTGGAAACGGATACGGAGACGATAGAACTGGAATCTGTGTTAAAGGAATTACTGGATGAGGCCGTAAAACGGGGAATCATCGAGGACAGCATCGGCTACCGGGACTTATTTGACACGAAGTTAATGAACTGCCTAATGCCAAGACCGGCGCAGGTGCAGGAGACATTTGCCAGGAAGTATGCGGTTTCTCCGAAGGAGGCTACGGATTACTATTATAGATTCAGTCAGGACAGCGATTATATCCGGCGTTACCGTGTGAAAAAGGATATGAAGTGGAAGGTGGATTCTCCTTATGGTGAGATTGACATCACCATCAACCTTTCCAAGCCGGAGAAGGATCCCAAGGCGATTGCAGCGGCGAAGAATGCGAAAGCGGTCAGTTACCCGAAATGTCTGCTCTGTATGGAGAATGAAGGGTATGCCGGACGTCTGAATCATCCGGCCAGGGAGAACCACAGGATTATTCCGGTTACCATCAATGACAGCAGCTGGGGCTTCCAGTATTCCCCGTATGTGTACTATAACGAGCATTGTATCGTGTTTAACGGACAGCATGTGCCTATGAAGATTGACAAGGCAGCGTTTATCAAGCTGTTTGACTTTGTGAAGCAGTTCCCCCATTATTTCCTGGGATCCAATGCGGATCTTCCGATTGTGGGCGGCTCTATCTTAAGCCATGACCATTTCCAGGGGGGCAACTATACATTTGCCATGGCGAAAGCGCCGGTTGAGAGAACGGTGACGATTCCCGGATATGAGGATGTGGAAGCAGGAATTGTGAAATGGCCGTTGTCCGTGCTGCGTATCCGCAATAAGGATGAGAAGCGGCTGATTGAACTGGCAGACCATGTGTTATCGGCATGGCGGGGATACACGGACGAAGAGGCGTTTATTTTCGCAGAGACTGATGGAGAACCACACAATACGATTACGCCGATTGCCAGAAAAGTCGGGGATACTTATGAACTGGATCTGACTTTGCGCAATAACATTACTACAGAGGAGCATCCTCTGGGCGTTTATCATCCACATGCGCAGTATCATAACATTAAGAAAGAAAATATCGGACTGATTGAGGTCATGGGTCTTGCCGTTCTGCCTGCCAGACTGAAAGAAGAGATGGAGATTCTGGCAGACTATCTTGTGGAGGGCAGGGACATCGGCAGCAATGAGAAGATTGAGAAGCATAAAGAGTGGGCAGAAGGGTTCCTTGGGAAATATGACAGCATTACCAGGGAGAATGTGATGGATGTGCTGAAGGAAGAGATCGGCATTACATTTACCCATGTGCTGGAGGATGCGGGAGTCTATAAATGTACAGAGGAAGGCCGTGAGGCGTTTATGAGGTTTGTGAAGACGCTGTAGGATTCCTTGCTGCAGGGTCTGCCGTAACAGACGGGCATAGAAGTTTGTGAGGTTGGCACGATGATATTCGGTCAGTGGATTTTGTACGGATATCACCGTGTCACTCCGGGTAAAACTGAGTAAAAATAAATTTTTAAAATATATTGACATCATGAGATAAGTAAGCTATAATAAATATCGTTGTAAAAACATTGGTAATTATGTGGGCGTAGCTCAGCTGGATAGAGCGTCTGGCTACGGACCAGAAGGTCGGGGGTTCGAATCCTCTCGCCCACGTTAAAAGTCCTTGCAGATTCTCTGTGAGGACTTTTATCGTACCTGTGACGATAGTAACTAGATGGATCGGGGAAGACAAAAGACAGAATTGATACAGTTCCATAAGGAGGAGTACGCAGATGGAGAAGAGAAAGATTGCGTGTGAGGTCTGCCGCAACCAGTGTGAGATGGAAGCTGAGATTGAGGACGGCGAAGTAGTCGAGGTTACGGGCAACGGATGTATGAAAGGTTATATCTTTGCGCAGAATGCTGTCAGAGAACAGCAGTAATGCGTCCTTTTGCGTTTTTTTATGGACAAACAGATCGAAATATATTAAGCTAGTAATATCGTCAGCAATTTTTCAGAAAGAAAGGAATATGGAGACTATGAAGAGAAATGTTATTGTAGGGCAGTCCGGAGGACCAACAGCAGCGATCAACTCAAGTCTGGCCGGAGTTTACCGTACGGCCAAGGACCGTGGGGCACAGAAAGTATACGGTATGCTGCATGGCGTACAGGGTCTGCTGGAAGAGAATTATATTGACCTGGCAGATCATATCAAGACAGAACTGGATGTGGAACTGCTTAAGAGAACGCCTGCGGCTTTCCTGGGTTCCTGTCGTTACAAGCTGCCGGAGATTCATGAGAATCGTGAAGTGTATGACAAGATTTTCGAGATTCTGGAGAAGCTGGACATCGAGGCATTTATCTACATCGGCGGCAATGATTCCATGGATACCATTAAGAAGTTATCTGATTATGCAATTATCACGGGATTTTCCACAAGATTCATCGGATGCCCGAAGACCATTGACAATGACCTTGCACTGACTGACCATACGCCGGGATACGGAAGCGCTGCGAAGTACATCGGTACTTCTATGAAAGAGATCATCCGCGACAGCTTCTGTCTGGAGAATGAGAACGGAATCGTTACAATCGTGGAGATTATGGGACGGAACGCAGGCTGGCTGACCGGTTCGGCTGCATTGTCCATGGGTGAGGACTGTGAAGGCCCGGATCTGATCTATCTGCCGGAGACCACCTTTGACCTTCGTGCTTTTGGCGAAAGAGTGAAGAATTTATTAGAGAAGAAGACTTCTATCGTAGTTGCGGTATCGGAAGGAATCCGTACGGAAGACGGCACCTATGTATGTGAGCTTGGCAATAACATTGATTTTGTTGATGCGTTCGGACATAAGCAGTTATCGGGAACAGCGTCTTATCTGGCAAGTTTCATCGCAGGCGAACTGGGATGTAAGACCCGTGCTATTGAGCTCAGTACCCTGCAGCGTTCTGCGTCACATGCGGCTTCCCGCGTGGACATTCTGGAAGCTTACCAGGTCGGCGGTGCGGCTGTGAAGGCGGCAGACGAGGGAGATACCGGCAAGATGGTTGTCCTGCAGAGACTGTCAGACGATCCGTATCAGTGCGGAACAGAAGTGAAGGATGTGCATAAGATTGCCAACGATGAGAAGCTGGTTCCGAGGGAATGGGTGAACGAAGAAGGTACTTATGTGACCAGTGAATTCATTTCTTATGTAAGGCCGCTGATTCAGGGAGACGTATCGCCGGTTATGGTTGACGGTATCCCGAGACATCTGTATACTCCAAGGGAGTTAAGCTACAGACAGAATAAAAAGACCGCAGAATAGGACAGAATAGAGAAGAAAACCGCTGTACTTCCGTTGAGGGAGTGCAGCGGTTTTTTGCGTCAGATCCGGCCCTGAACAGTCGGTGAATTATAGATAGAAATAATAAATACAGCAAATATATGAGAATAAACGATTAGACGAAGGCGGGATGGAACAGGTATACTTTATAGGACAAAGTTTGTAGTCTTATTTTTGCCTGATGTATGTTTACGGATTTTTTGTACAAAAGGCATAGAAACCGGGGGATTATGGGAATATGGGGAATATTGTCATGAAAGAGGTGTCTTTTTCATACGAAGAAGGCGGGAAGGTTATTCTGCAGGATATTAACACGGAGATTCAGGCAGGAGAGTTTGTCTGTGTCCTGGGGCAGTCGGGCTGTGGGAAGAGTACGCTGCTAAGGCTGATTGCGGGCCTGGAGAAACCGACAACCGGGGAAGTTACGATTGATGGAGAGAGGATACAGAAAGCGGGCCTTAGGAGGGGCGTTGTGTTCCAGGATTATGGGCTGTTTCCCTGGATGACGGCGGGAGAGAATATTATGCTTGCGCTGAGGCAGCGTTTCCCGGAGAAGCCCAGGCAGGAGCTTCGGCAGATCACGGCAGATATGCTGAAGCGGGTGGGGCTTGAGGAGACGGTCTTCGGGAAGCTTCCCAAGGAACTGTCCGGCGGTATGAAGCAGCGCTGTGCCATTGCGCAGGCTTTCAGCATTGACCCGCCGATCCTGCTGATGGATGAGCCTTTCGGTGCGCTGGATGCAGTGACCCGTACCAGGCTTCAGGATCTTGTGCTGGAATTATGGGCCCAGGAAGAACCGAAGAAGACGGTGTTTTTTGTTACTCATGACGTGGATGAGGCCATGCTGCTTGCCAACCGGCTTCTGGTGCTCGGACAGTCTCCCAGTCATATTATCTATGATTGCAGGATTCCCGATGACAGACGTCCCACCAGGGAAACGCAGTTTGAAGATCCTGAGGTTCTGAAGATGCGGACGGAACTGATCCGGCAGATTAACAGAGACGTGGCAAGCCATGTGGGGCAGACGGTATAGACAGGGCATTCCTGCTATATATAAAAACAGATATGTATGTCAAAGAAAGGAGTAACAATGAAGAGAAGGATTTTTGCAATGCTTCTGGCGGCGTCTATGACCTTTGGTCTTGCAGCCTGCGGGAGCAGCGGATCAGAAGGAACTGACGGGGAGAAGAAGGAAGAGAGCACAGAGAAGACAGAGGATTCTGATACTGACCAGGATTCCAAAGAAGAGACGGTGGTGAAGTGGAACTGCGGAACCAGCGGCAACGTGCTTCTTACCATTGCGGAGGACAAAGGGTATCTTGAGGAGGAAGGAATTGCCATCGAGTATGTCCAGGCCAATGCCAATGCGGACGCCATGACGCTTCTGGCGACAGGGAAGGTTGACGTTGTATCCAATTCCGGTACCAGTAATCCCCTTCAGCAGATTGCGTCGGGCGTGGATCTGACGATCTTCGGCGGTCATATGGTGGAAGGATGTATGCCGGTTGTGGCCAAGGCAGGCGCCGAATGGAACGGGATTGAATCTTTCATCGGTAAGAAGGTAGCCGTCAATCCCAGTTATTTTGCATTTACGGGTGCAGTTATGGATCTTGGATATGACAATCCCCTGGAAGTGGTAGACTGGGAGATCTATACGGATTACAATGACGCACTGGCAGCCGTGACCCGCGGGGATGTGGAGTATGCGCTTATGGGGACAGGACAGAACCTTTCCGTGCAGGAGATGGCTGCAAACGGAGAGATTGACATCGTCAGCTACCAGAGCGAGATCATGGAGAACTATTCCTGCTGCCGTATGGAGGCGCAGACGAAATGGGTCAATGACAATCCCGATACCGTAAAGGCGATTATCCGAGCCTTGCTGCGCGCACAGTCTTATTATGAGGACAATAAGGATGAGGCGGTGAAACTGCACGCAGAGAAGATTGAGGCTACCGAGGAGTATGTGGCGGCTTATATGAAGGATGAAGAGCACTATTTTGTAAGTGTGGATCCGCTTAAGAATTCTGTAGTCCGTGCCTGGGAGATTCTGGACAAGACCGGTTTCCTGGATGAAAAAGCCAAAGAGATCGATATCGAGGATCACATAAATACCACGCTGTATGAGGAAGCGCTTGCGGAAGCTACAAAGCTTTATGGTGAGGAAGCGCCGGAATTCTATGAGGAAGCCAAGACTTTCTTCGAGGAAAATAACAAGTAAGATGAACAGAGTAAAAACCTTTATCAAAAAATACTGGATTACTTTTTGTATCTTTGCAGGGCTGGTGCTTTTGTATGTCTTTGTGACAGAAAAAGGGCTGGTGAATCCCTATCTGTTCCCGTCAACGGATGCAATCAGGGAGGCTTTTATTGACAGCAAAGGGATGATGCTGGGAAATATGCTGGCGTCTTTTAAGCTGTTGATTCCCTCGATTATGGTCTCTCTGCTGATTGCACTGCTGCTTGGCACGCTTATGGGGATGAATGCAAGGATCCGTGAGATTCTGCATCCGGTTATTTATGCATTTTCTGTGATACCGTCCATTCTGCTGTCACCTTTTGTCCTTCTGCTGGCGCCGGATCTGTTTTCGGCATCCGTGTTTCTGATCGTCTATAATATCGTGTGGGCGACTCTGTTCGCCACGATAACGGGGATCATGACCATTGATAAGCGGTATCTGGACAAGGCGGCGACCCTGGAACTTAGAGGGATTAAGCTTTTGACCAGGGTAATCCTTCCGGCTGCCAGCCCTTCCATTCTGGCAGGATTCGTGAATTCGCTCAGAAGTTCTTTCGTGATGCTGGTGTATGCGGAGATGTACGGGGCCGGGGAAGGAATGGGATATTTTGTCAAGAAATATGCGGAACTGGGTATTTTTGCAAATACCTGGGTGGGTTTTGTGTTCATGGTGATCGTGCTGGTGATTGTCATGCAGTTATTTGAGCGGCTGAAGAAGCATCTGCTGAAATGGACCATTGACTGAGCGTCTGCCGGGAAATGAAGTTTTACCTGCATTTCCCGGCTGTTTCTTTTTAAAAAAGGTACTTGTATTTTTCCGGAAAATCAAGTATCATATAAATTATTCAGATAGAAACAAATCTTTTTATCACTTAATTTCAACTTATTTCAAGAATTTCCACATTTATAACAATGATCAGTAACATGTGACACACGGGAAAGAGGTGGTGTATGTGACGGGAAAAGAAGGTTATGACGTATTGCGTCTGATTGAACATGGAAGAAACTGTTATATCAGTTCCGAGTATGTGGAAGGAAGAATCCTGGCAGGATGGATCCGTTTCTGTCCGGATGTTGGGAAGGAGCGGCTGTTTTCGCTGATGCGGGAGATTTCCGGTCAGATGAATATGCTTCACAAGTGCCGGAAGAAGCCTTGTTATCAGTATGTCAATCCCTACAGCATTGTAGTGACGGATGAAGGAAAGCCCTATTTTCTGGATCTGGATGCAGGGTCTAATGAAAAACGGATGCGTTTCATGCAGAGGCGGATCGTCAGAGAGTGTTTTCTTCCGCAGGAGGAAGCGTATTACCAGAAGGGCAGCAGGGAACTGGATCTCTATGGTCTGGGAAAGACATTCCAGTACCTCCTTGCAGCGGCAGCGCCGGATCCTTCCCTTACTCTGCGGGAGGAAAGAAGATTTCTAAAGATTATCTCAAAATGTCTGAATTATCAGTCAGGATCAGCTTATCAGAGTGCGGCAGAGATTCGAAAAAATATTCCGCGATACAGAAAGAAAACAGAACATACAGCCTCCATCTGCAGATGGCTGCTGACAGCCGCCGGGGCAGGGGCTGTACTTGCCGGGGCATGGGCGCTGAAAGACCATGCTGGATTCAAAGAACAGGCCATGGAAACGGGACTGACACCGGCCGGACAGGAGAAGGGCTACCCGGAAAGCCAGGAGGCAGAAGAGACGGAAGACGGCGGGAATCCGGATGGTGCGAAGGCGGGGGTGCAGAAGTGGATGCCCGGAACAGGTGAGGCCTGTCTGGAGCTGGCAATGGCTTATCTTCTGGATCTGAATGATTATGAGAAGTGTCTGTATTATCTGGAGAACATTCAGGAGTATACCCTGGCGCAGAACTTTAAGGAAGTGGTGGAGGCTCTTATGGGGAAGCCCAAGGATCCGGGGATCCTAGCGGAAAGCCTTCACTGTCTGGAAGAAGAGCTGGATGAGGAGGCGGACGGGCGGCTGTGGCTCTGTCTGCTCAGAGGTTACGGTCTGCTGGATACAGAGCAGTCGGCAGAGGCCATCCTGCGCCTGGGGCGGCAGTGTATGGAACAGGTGGACAGCGAAGGAAAAGAGGCGGAAGAGATCCGGGGATACATGGCTTCTGCTTATGAGAAGACCGGTGAATCCGGGAAAGCAGAGCAGCTGTATGAGGAAATGCTGGAAAGGGAGACTGACAGGGGAAAAAGGGAGGAGACGTACCAGCGGATGATTGCCCTATATGAGGCCTGTGGGCGGAAAGACCAGGCAATGGAGCTCTGTATAAGGGGAATCGGGGAAATAGAGGAGTCGGCGGGACTGAAAGTGGCACACATCCGGCTGATGTGCCAGGATGCCTCCATTGAACGGGATCTCTGTGCCCGGACCATACAGGAATATCTCGGCCGGCAGCCCGAGATTCTGGAAAAGGAAGAGTTTCTGGAACTTGAGAGGGAGTACGGGATAAAGGTTTTAGAAGGTCAGGTATGGATGGAATGAGATAATGTGGTGGAAATTTTGGATTTCTTGATGAAAATAGTTGTGCAATCCGCTGTGATATGGTATAGTAATAACAGTTTTATAAACGTATTGAGATGGGAGAGCGAATGAGTACAACAGAAATGTTGTTATTTAATTTGCTCTTTTTCTTTATGAATCCTGGGGAATGAAGGGACCTTACCGGGGAACCCGGTTCCCTGCATAGAGACACAGAGGGAAAAGGAATGGACGGAAGATATTACGAGGCAATTGAGAGTAATCCTGTTGTTGCGGCAGTGAAGGATATGGAAGGCCTGGAACGGTGCTGTGAACAGGAGGAGGTCAGAGTGGTGTTTATCCTGTTCGGAGACATCTGTTCCATCGGGGAAATCGTGGAAAAGGTTAAGGATACCGGACGGCTAGCCATGGTTCATGTGGATCTGGTCACTGGTCTTGGGGGAAAAGAAGTGGCAGTGGACTATATCAGACGGTTTACGGCGGCAGACGGGATTATCACGACAAAACCAGCCTTGATCAGGCGGGGAAAGGAACTGTCTCTGTGTACGGTGCTGCGGTATTTTCTGATTGATTCCATGGCTCTGGAAAATATCCGTAATCAGCAGCGTATGGTAAGGCCGGACTTTATCGAAGTGCTTCCAGGGCTTATGCCGAAAGTAATCCGTAAGATCTGCCGGACATCCAGAGTCCCGATCATCGCAGGAGGTCTGATTACGGACAAGGAAGATGTAATGGCCGCCCTGTCTGCCGGAGCGATTGCGGTTTCTACCACCAACCAGGACGTGTGGAGGATGTAAACCGGATTGTAGGCAGATACGGTTGCTGCGGCAGGAGGAAGAAAGACTGTATGCAGGCTCAGTCGTAAGAAAACAGTAGGGATAAAACAATAGGGATAAAACAGGAATCGGAAAAGGAGGATATGGGGATGGCGAAGTATGTAATGGCGCTGGACGCAGGGACTACGAGTAACAGATGTATTCTTTTTAATGAGGCGGGGGAGATGTGCAGTGTGGCCCAGAGGGAGTTTAAGCAGTATTTCCCGAAGCCGGGCTGGGTAGAGCATGATGCCGATGAGATCTGGGCAAGCCAGATGGGAGTGGCAGTGGAGGCCATGAGCATGATTGGTGCAGTGGCAGAGGATATTGCGGCAATCGGAATTACGAACCAGAGGGAGACGGCGATTGTGTGGGATAAGAATACCGGGGAGCCAGTCTGTCATGCGATCGTGTGGCAGTGCAGGAGAACCTCTGAATACTGCGACTCCCTGAAGGAAAAGGGTCTGACCGACCTGTTCCGGGAGAAGACGGGGCTGGTGATTGATGCGTATTTTGCAGGAACCAAGGTCAAGTGGATTCTGGATCATGTGGAAGGGGCAAGAGAGAGGGCCGAGAAGGGGGAACTTCTTTTCGGTACGGTGGAGACCTGGCTGATCTGGAAGCTTACGAAAGGGGCTGTCCATGTGACGGATTATTCCAATGCGTCCCGTACGATGCTTTTTAATATTAACACACTTGAATGGGATGACGGAATTTTAGAAGAACTTCAGATTCCCCGCTGCATGCTTCCCGAGGCAAAACCTTCCAGCTGTATCTACGGCGAAGCGGATCCCTCTTTCTTCGGCGGCCCGATTCCGATTGCGGGTGCGGCCGGAGACCAGCAGTCAGCGCTGTTCGGGCAGACCTGTTTCACGGCAGGAGAGGCCAAGAATACATACGGTACGGGCTGTTTTCTGCTGTTGAACACAGGAGAGAAGCCGGTGTTCTCGAAGAACGGGCTGGTTACGACCATCGCATGGGGGCTGGACGGCAAGGTTACTTATGCCCTTGAGGGATCTATCTTCGTTGCCGGGGCAGCCGTACAGTGGCTGAGGGACGAGATGCGCCTGATTGATTCTGCCATGGATTCAGAATATATGGCAAAGAAGGTGAAGGATACCAACGGGTGTTACGTGGTTCCCGCATTTACAGGGCTTGGAGCGCCGCACTGGGATCAGTATGCCAGAGGGACGATTGTGGGGATCACCCGTGGGGTGAACAAGTACCACATTATCCGTGCAACGCTGGAATCCCTGGCTTACCAGGTCAATGACGTGCTGGCGGCCATGAAGGCGGATTCCGGGATTTCCCTGGCATCCCTTAAGGTGGACGGCGGCGCAAGCGCCAATGATTTTCTGATGCAGACCCAGGCGGATATCACAGGGGCTCCGGTGCAGCGTCCCCAGTGCGTAGAGACAACAGCCATGGGTGCGGCCTATCTGGCGGGACTTGCGGTGGGATACTGGAAGAGTAAGGAAGACGTACTTAAGAACTGGGCCATTGACCGGACGTTTGCGCCTTCTGTTGCAGAAGAAGAGCGGGTCAGGAGGATCCGGGGATGGAATAAGGCGGTCAGATATGCCTATGGATGGGCAAAGGAAGAGCAGGAACTGTAGTCTGCCGGTGAGTCTGCCGGCGGCGAATGGTTATGAATAGAGAAATTGCGGGAGAGAAGAGCAGGGCAATGGCGCATTGAAAGATATGCGTTTCTTGTCCTGTTCTTTTTTGTTTTTGGTATATCCGATAGAAAAGGAGACGGGAAGATATGACGGATTATGATGTGTTAATCATTGGCGGGGGCGTGTCCGGCTGTGCGGCGGCCAGAGAACTGTCCCGCTACAAGGTAAACGTAGGTGTGTTAGAAAAAGAGGAGGACGTATGCTGCGGAACTTCCAAGGCGAACAGCGGCATCGTCCATGCGGGCTATGACGCTGCCGAAGGATCGCTGAAAGCAAAGATGAATCTGCGGGGAAATGAGCTGATGGATTCTCTGGCAGAAGATCTGGATATTCCGTTCAGACGGAACGGTTCTCTGGTGATCTGCCTGGCAGAAGAAGATCTGCCGGAACTGAAGTCTTTGTATGAAAGAGGAATTGCAAACGGAGTCAAAGGCCTTCAGATTCTGAACCGGGAAGAGGTTCTGGAAAAAGAACCGAACGTCTCGGAGGACGTGTACGCAGCCCTCTATGCGCCTACGGGCGGCATTATCTGTCCTTTTGAACTGAACATTGCCCTGGCGGAAAATGCCAGTGTGAATGGCGTGGAATTTCATTTCTGTACAGAAGTGACGGATATTGAAAAGCAGGAGAAAGGGTACCGGCTTACCACCAGCCAGGGGGTGTATTCAGCGAAATATGTGGTAAATGCGGCGGGAGTATACGCAGACCGGTTCCACAACATGGTCAGCGGAAAGAAGATTCACATTACTCCAAGGCGGGGAGACTATTTGTTGCTGGATCAGTGTACGGGAAACCATGTAAGGAGCACCATTTTTGCCCTGCCGGGAAAGTATGGCAAGGGAATTCTGGTTGCGCCCACTGTTCACGGCAATCTGCTGTTGGGGCCCACTGCCATTGACGTAAAGGACAGGGAAGGAACTGCAACGACCCGGGAAGGACTGGATGAAGTGCTGGGAAAAGCCGGGATGAACGTGAAAAACATCCCTGTGAGACAGGTGATTACTTCCTTTGCGGGACTCCGGGCTCATGAGGATGAGGGGGAATTTATCATAGAAGAGCTGGCGGATGCACCTGGATTTATTGACTGTGCGGGAATCGAGTCCCCGGGGCTTACAAGCTGTCCGGCAGTGGGAGAACGGATTGCCGGTATTCTGAAGGAAAAGCTTGGCCTCAAAGAGAGAGAAGATTTTATTTCCACAAGAAAAGGGATTCTGAAACCGGCGGCTCTGCCATGGGAAGAACGTTCGGCCCTGATCCGGGAGAATCCGGCGTATGGAAATATCATCTGCCGTTGTGAGATGATCTCGGAGGGAGAGATACTGGATGCCATCCGCCGCCCTCTTGGCGCAAGATCACTGGACGGGGTAAAGCGCAGGACCAGGGCCGGCATGGGGCGCTGCCAGGCCGGTTTCTGTTCACCGAGAACAATGGAGATTCTGGCCAGGGAGTGGAAGATGGATGTACGGGAAGTCACCAAATCCGGCGGAAAATCCTATCTGGCCGTTGGAGTGAATAAAGATGCTTTTTAGGGAAAATGTGAGGAGGCAGCAGCATGGAAAATTATGATATTGTAATCATCGGCGGCGGCCCGGCGGGGCTGGCGGCGGCGGTTTCGGCCAGGGAAAACGGAATCAGCCGGATTGTGATACTGGAACGGGACAAGGAACTTGGCGGGATACTGAACCAGTGTATCCATAACGGATTCGGGCTGCATACGTTCAAAGAAGAACTGACGGGCCCAGAGTATGCCGGGCGGTTTATTGACCAGGTACGGGAACTTGGGATTGAGTACCGGTTAAATACGATGGTCATGGAGATCAGTTCCGGGAAGACAGTGACGGCCATGAACCGAAAAGACGGTCTGTTTCAGATCCAGGCAAAGGCGGTTATTCTGGCGATGGGCTGCAGGGAACGTCCCAGGGGTGCGCTGAACATTCCGGGGTACCGCCCGGCAGGAATTTTTTCCGCAGGGACGGCCCAGAGACTGGTGAACATGGAAGGATATCTGCCGGGACGGGAAGTGGTAATCTTAGGTTCCGGCGATATCGGACTGATTATGGCAAGGCGGATGACGCTGGAAGGGGCGAAGGTAAAGGTGGTAGCCGAACTGATGCCTTACTCCGGCGGATTGAAACGGAATATCGTCCAGTGTCTGGACGACTATGGGATCCCTCTTAAGTTAAGCCACACGGTGGTGGAGATCAGGGGGAAGGAACGGCTTGAGGGAATCACGCTGGCAGAGGTTGACGGAAGGGGAAAACCTGTTCCTGGGACGGAGGAATTCTATTCCTGTGATACCCTTCTTCTCTCGGTGGGCCTGATCCCGGAAAATGAGCTTTCCGGCGGGATGGGTGTGGAACTGAACCCGGTTACATCCGGCCCAAGGGTAAATGAAAGCCTGGAGACGAATCTGGAGGGGGTGTTTGCCTGCGGAAATGTACTTCATGTCCACGACCTGGTGGATTTTGTGTCAGAGGAGGCAAAGGCGGCAGGGCGGAATGCTGCAAAGTATATCCGGAGGTCCGGCGCTGCCGGAAGAGATTCCGTGATCCGCCTTACCACAGGGGAAGGCATCCGTTACACAGTTCCGGAAACCATCTGTGCGGCATGTATGGACGACCGTCTGACGGTACGCTTCCGGGCGGGAAACGTTTATAAGAACTGTTATGTAAGCGTGTATTTTGACAAAGAGAGGATGATCCGCAGGAAAAAGGCGGTGGTGGCCCCTGGCGAGATGGAGGAGATTGTGCTTACGAAAGAGCAGCTGCTTGGACATCCCGGCTTAGAGACAATTCATGTGAAGATCGAGGAGGCATAGAAGCGATGGAGAAGAAAAATCTGATCTGTATCAACTGCCCGCTGGGCTGTATGCTTACGGTAACGATGGAGGGAGACCAGATTCTTGGCGTGGCCGGGAACACCTGTAAGCGGGGTGAGGCTTATGCCAGAAAAGAGCTTAAGAATCCCACCAGGATTGTGACGTCTACGGTAAAGGTCACCGGCGGAAGCGAGCGGATGGTTCCGGTGAAGACGAAGAGTGACATTCCCAAGGGGAAGGTCCTGGAATGTGTGCGGGCCTTGAAGAATGTTGCGGCGAAGGCTCCGGTCCATATGGGGGATGTGATCGTTCAAAACGTGGCGGGGACAGGAGTGGATCTGGTTGCCACCAGGGATGTGGAAGCAGTAAAGATATAGAAAATTGATATAGAAAATTTGAAAATCTCATTGACAGGCGGTAATGTTTTGCTATAATAGATCTTACAAGGCAATGCTGCCTGTTCTTTGTTTTTCATATAATTCAGATTTATCCGATCATAATCCGTACCCAGCCATTTTTTATCAGATTGATTCTTTTGTTTCTGTAAAGTATTTTTTTCTGAATATCTAAAAGGTTCTGATGGATCAATGTAACAAATCCCAGATGTAGTGTAAGTGTATTCCCAGGGGGCGGCAAAAACGGCTGTCTTGCAAAGCTGTCTGCAGCAGAGTTGTGAAAGGAATCTGTAAGTTCTCAATCGAAAAGGAGGTGCCGTTCATTCTGAGAAAAGCAATGGGCAGAACAGGGCTGCGTTTGCCTTGCGGCAGCAGGCAAAGTAATGTTTTATTCAGGGAAGGAGAAAATGTATGGCAGGAATGAAGAAGTGGATTTCCTTTTTACTTGTGCTGGCAATCGGCCTTTTATCGCTGCTGCCCTATGTAGGGCAGGTATGGGCCGCTGATCTGGAAGACGGGGGTCAGACGGTCCGGATCAGGCAGACGGAACATGGAAGGCTGGAGTTTGCAGACCCCGGGGAAGGTACGGAAGATATGGATCTCGATGGGGAAATGCGTCTGTGCAGGACGGGAGACCGTATGACACTTAAGGCAGAGCCGGAGGACGGCTTTTATCTGCGGCGGATCAGGATTCTGGATGCCGGGACGGAAGAAGAACTGCGGACGGAGGAAGCAGGGGAAGTAACGGAAGGGGAGAAGGAAATTTCCTTTACCATGGGAGAAGATCCGGTGATTGTCTGCGGAGAATTCCAGAAGATTGAGAATGACGATGAGGCAGAACCGCAGCCGGAAACGCAGGATGAGGAGCCCTGGGCATTTCCTGCAGACGGGTATGTCTGGGGAAAAGACAGTAAGAAAAAGGATACCGGGAAGACGGCCAGGCTTGTTGGCAAAAAGGCCGTGCGTATGCTGCGTTCTGCCCCTGGGTCTGAGGTAGTGATCCGGCCTGGGACGGCTCATAAATACGGAAGCTGGGGAACGTGCGAATTCACGGTGACAACCAGTTCCGGCCAGTATCTGGGATACTGTGCGCAGCCCAATCTGGATACGCCCAACGGAACCTACCGGGTTGCCCAGCTTGACAATGAGCTGATTACGGCCGCACTTCTGATTGCGCCGGGCGGCGTACCGGAGTTGTATGACAGGTTCGGGAAAAATATCTATAATGAAGGGGATAACAATGTCTATGCCTATGCTCACGCACTGATCGGATACCTGTATATGGGCTCCCTTAAGGGACTGAGCGATTCCATGGCTTCCGGGGTCCGGCATATGGCGGAAGTGCTGAGTGAGCGTGCGCAGGATCCGGAGGATTATGCTTACGGGATCTTCCAGGGGTATCTGAAACAGTACAAGGCTTATGTGGCCTATACCGGGGCTTCGGATGTGCAGGATATCGTATGGCTGGAAAAGAATCCCGTAGGGTATGCCGGGTTAAGGAAGGTTTCGGCCAGTCCGGAGATCACGGACGGAAACAGTTGTTATAGCCTTGCGGGTGCACAGTACGGCGTGTTCCATGACAGTGGCTGTACCCGGCAGGCGGCGGTACTGACCACGGACAGTTCCGGGAATTCGGGGAAGGCAGGTCTGGACGAGGGGACCTATTACGTGAAGGAACTGACCGCACCGCAAGGATATATCCTGGATCCCAGGGTGTATACGATCCAGGTAGAGGCAGGGAAAGAAACGGAACTGGAAGTCCGTGACGAGCCGGTTGTTTCCCCGGAGATCCGGATTTATAAGGTGGACCGGGAGACAAAGGGAACGGCGGCGCTTGGTGCTGCTTCGCTGGCCGGTACACAGTTCCGGGTAAATTTTTACAGCGGACACTATACGAAAGAGACCCTTCCGCAGACAGCCGAAAGATCCTGGATCATCAGAGCCGGAACGATGGAAGCTGGCAGCGGCGCAGCGGCCCGGACGGCAGGAGGAGAGGAGCCGGTTAAGATTTCCGGAGATTCTTTCTATCAGAACGGGGAGGAGGTCCTGCTTCCTCTGGGAACTATCAGCGTGGAGGAGATCAAGGCGCCCGCAGGCTATCAGATGGACAGTTCTTACTATCATCCCGGAGACGGCACCCGGGTGACGGAGGCAGTCCATGTGGCCAGAATTATACAGAACAAAGACCAGGGCATGGTGGAGGACGGCGTGGAGTACCAGGTCGCAGACAGCGTTATCCGGGGAGATTTCGAACTGACGAAGATTGATCAGAACACCCAGAGGCCTATTGCGCAGGTTCCGTTCCGGATCACGTCTGCGACAACGAAGGAGTCCCATGTGATCATGACGGACGAGAACGGCCATTATTCCTCCGGCACGGCTTACGCTGCCCACAGTCACCGGACCAATGGCGGCCAGCCGGGAGACGGCCTCTGGTTCGGGCTGGATGAGAGCAGAAAGAATGTAGCGGTAGACGACACTGCCGGCGCATTGCCCTATGATACTTACACCATCGAGGAATTAAGGTGTGAGGCCAACCGGGGGAAATTCCTTTATTCCGGATCCTTTACCATTTCCAGGGCGGATTATATGGTCAGTCTGGGAAATGTGGAAAATGCCGATATCGCAATCGGGACAACGGCAAAAGACGAGGCCACGGGCACCCACTATGCAGCGGCGGGAGAAGTCACGCTGACTGACACGGTTTCCTATACAGGCCTGCAGAAGGGAAAAACCTACCGTCTGGCAGGAACGCTGATGAACCGGACAACAGGAAGGGAAGTCACGGATGAAGATGGAAATCCGGTTACGTCAACAAAGACCTTCGTGCCGAAAGATTCAGACGGAGAGGTGGAAGTGGAGTTTTTCTTTGACGCTTCCGGGCTTAAGGGAGCCGATGTCGTAGTGTATGAGGAACTGTATCTGGGGGATGAAAAGCTGGCAGAGCATACAGATCTGAACGATGAGTCCCAGACCATACACTTTCCTGCCATCGGCACAAAGGCGGCGGACCAGGAGACGGGTACGAATCTTTCGAAAGCAGATGAAGAGATGACGATTGTGGACAGGGTGTCTTATGAAAATCTGCGGGTGGGGCGTAAATATAAGATTACCGGAATATTGATGGATAAGGAGACCGGGCGTGCTGTTCTGGATGATCATGGAAGCAGGGTGGAAGCAGAAACTACATTTACCGCAGAGACGGCAGGGGGAACGGCAGAAGTGGTGTTCCGTTTCCCGGGCAGGAATCTGGCCGGCAGGACCGTGGTAGCCTTTGAGACGCTTACGAAGGACAATAAAGAATATGCGGTGCACCATGACATTGCCGATGAAGGGCAGACGGTGTATATTCCGAAAATCGGTACTTCGGTGCAGGATGATGATACCAAGTCTCATCTGTCCCATGCGGATGAAGAAGTGACCCTGGTGGATACGGTGAAATATGAGAATCTGGTTCCTGGAAAGGAGTATGTGCTGAAGGGCACCCTGGTATATCCCGGGACGAAAAAGACGGCAAAGGATGCACAAGGGAACCCGGTTACGGCGCAGACGGCCTTTACGCCGGCAAAGAAAAACGGAAGTGTGCAGGTCACGTTCCGGTTTGACGGAAGTGAACTGGCGGGAGAGACTCTGGTTGTATTTGAGGAACTGCTGTGTAACGGAAAACTGGCTGCAGAGCACAAGGATGAAAAAGACGAGGGACAGACCGTTTATTTTCCGGCCATTGCCACGTCAGCGTCTGACCGGGATACGGAAAAGCAGATTTCCTACGCAGGGCAGAGGGTGGTCATTGAGGATACGGTGCATTATGAGAATCTGATTCCGGGAAAGAAGTATACGGTACAGGGAGTCTTAAAAGATCAGTCTGCCGGAGAATCACTGCTGGATGCCAGAGGAAAAGAGATTACGGCACAGAAGGAATTTACTGCGAAAAATACAGAGGGCGACGTGACGGTGGTGTTTGAATTCGATGGAAGCCTCCTTGCCGGGAAGACTGCAGTTGCTTTCGAGGAGTTATTTACGGACAAGAAGAGGATTGCGGTTCATGCGGATATCCGTGACGAGGCACAGACAATCAGATTCCCGGAGATCAGGACCCAGGCTGTCAGTCCGGATACGAAAACAAATCTGGTCATGGCGGCGGATGAGGTCACGGTAGTGGATACCGTTACTTACCGTCACCTGGTTCCGGGCTTCCGGTATCGTCTGGAAGGTATGCTGATGGATCAGAAGACTGGAGAACCAGCCCTGGATGCAAAGAATAAGAAGATTAAGGCAGAGATGGAATTTGAACCGGACGAACCGGACGGAACGGTGGAACTGACATTCCGGTTTCCGGGGAATTGTCTGGAAGGCCGTACATTTGTGGTATTTGAAGAACTGTTATTAGAGAAATCCTGGTTTCAGAAAGTGACGGCTGCAGTTCATAAGGATCTGGAAGATGAGGCGCAGACGATCCATATTCCGATGGTATGGACCCTTGCGGCGGATGATGAGACGCTGACCAGGCAGGCAAGGGCGGACGGAGAGATCGGTGTGACGGATATGGTATATTATTCCAATGTCCTGCCGGGAAATGAATATACGGTGCAAGGAATCCTGATGAACCGTGAGACAGGAGAAGAACTGAAAGATGACCATGGAGAACCGGTGAAGGGGGAAGTGACTTTCATGGCAGAAGAGGCCGAAGGGGAGATTCCTGTAGGATTTACCTTAAGTGGGACTTCTCTTGCAGGGAAAACGGCAGTAATCTTTGAGACCCTTGTGTATGAGAATACCCCAGTGGCGGGTCATGAAGACCTGGAAGAGACGAAGCAGAGTATCTGTTTCCCGGCGGTTAAGACCAGTGCAAAGGATAAGACGGATAACGACCAGGAACTTCTGATTAAGGACATGGTGACCATTACGGACCGGGTGGAGTATGAGAATCTGATTCCTGGTACGGAATACAGGGTAAAGGGGACGGTCATGGACAAGGCTTCTGGAGAACCGCTTCAGATTAATGGGGAACCTGTCAGGGCAGAAACGGTATTTGTGGCAGAAAAGCCCTCCGGGAGTATTGAGATTGATTTTACGTTCCAGAGTAAAGGGATGGAAGAAAAGGAGCTGGTAGTGTTTGAGAAGCTTCTGATGACAGAGAATGAGGAAGAGGTGGCAGAGCATGAAGATCTGGAGGATCAGAATCAGACGGTGAGGCTTTTGAAGCAGCCGGGAACGCCGGGAAAGGTCAGGACAGGGGACGGTTCCCTGGGAAAGATCTGGATTTTCATGATTCTGGTGGCAGCCTGCGGCATGGCGGCGGTACAGACAGCAGAAAAAAGAACCAGAAGGTGGTGATACAACGGAAACCGGGCGGCTCTGTTTTTTCGATTGGAATAAATTCGATATAGACAGAATCCCTTTCTTCGAGTACAATAATGAATGTGAGAAAACAGAGTACACTCGGTAATACATTGATGGACGCAGTCCACCCGCCCGGCAGGGCATGTATTACGGTGTGCCCTGGGTATGATTTAAGAAAGGAAGAAGGAATATGAGTAACCTTACAGAGATCAGATGGCACGGCCGGGGCGGCCAGGGTGCCAAGACCGCTGCGCTGCTCCTGGCAGACGTGGCGTTCCAGACGGGGAAATACGTCCAGGGCTTTCCGGAGTACGGGCCGGAGCGTATGGGCGCACCGATTACGGCTTACAACCGGATCAGCGACAGACAGATCCGGGTACATTCCAATATCTATGATCCGGAGTATGTGGTGGTCGTAGATGAATCCCTGTTAGAGGCGGTCGACGTGACTGGCGGCCTTAAGAAAGACGGGGCAATTCTTGTGAATACTTCCCGCCCGAAGGAGGAGATTCTTCCTCATCTGAAAGGATATAAAGGAAAAGTATTCACCATCGATGCCCGTAAGGTGTCCATGGCCGCCATGGGAAGGTATTTTCCGAATACGCCGCTTCTTGCGGCTATCGTGAAGGTGGCGGGAATTATGGACGAAGAGACGTTCTTAAGAGAAATGCGCGCATCGTTTACCCATAAGTTTGCCAGTAAGCCGGAGGTAATTGACGGCAACATGGCGGCTTTAAAGATGGCGCTTGAGGAGGTGCGGTAGATGGCTACAGATATCACAAAATTAGATGTGAAGGCAGCCTGGAAGGATCTGACGGAAGGCATGGTGATCGCCGGGGCCGGTACGTCCAAGGAGTTTCACACCGGCGAGTGGTCCACGGACAAGCCGGTATTCATAGAGGAAAAATGTAAACAGTGTCTGCTCTGCACACCAGTCTGCCCGGATAGCTGTATTCCGGTGAAGGATGGTAAAAGAGGAGAGTTTGACTATGATCATTGCAAGGGCTGCGGCATCTGTGTCAGGTCATGCCCGTTTGGCGCAATCACGATGGAAGGGGTGGAGTAAGATGGCAAAAAGAGACCGTTTATCTGGAAACGAAGCAGTGGCAATCGCATTGAAGCAGATCAACCCGGATGTATTTCCTGCATTTCCCATTACTCCTTCCACAGAGATTCCCCAGTATTTTGCGTCTTTTGTGGCAGATGGCCAGGTGGATACCGAGTTTATTCCGGTAGAGAGCGAACACAGTTCCATGAGTGCGGCTATCGGCGCAGAGGCGGCGGGGGCAAGGAGCCTGACGGCAACCTCTTCCTGCGGGCTTGCTTATATGTGGGAAGAGTTATACATAGCGGCTTCCAACCGTCTGCCTCTGGCGCTGGCGCTGGTGAACCGCGCCCTTTCGGGGCCCATCAACATCAACTGCGACCATTCAGACAGTATGGGCGCCAGGGATGCCGGATGGATCCAGATCTATGCGGAGAATAACCAGGAAGCCTATGATAACATGGTGCAGGCATACCGTATTTCGGAACACAAGGATGTGAGGCTTCCGATCATGATCTGCCAGGACGGATTTATTACCAGTCATGCGGTGGAGAATATGGAACTGTTAGAGGATGAAGAGGTGAAGGAATTTGTGGGGGAATACCGGCCGGAGAATTATCTGCTGAACCCGGACTGCCCCATGGCGGTGGGCCCTTATTCCATTACGGACTATTACATGGAGGCAAAGCGGAACCAGGCAGAGGGTATGAAGCATGTGGAGAAGGTTGTGCTGGATGTGGCGAAGGAATTCAAAGGAATCTCCGGCAGGGAATACGGCCTGTTTGAAGCATACTGCATGGAGGATGCCGAGTATGCGGTTGTCATGATCGGTTCGGCGGCAGGTACGACCAAGGATGCCATTGACAGGCTCAGGGAACAGGGAGAGAAAGCGGGACTTTTAAAGATCCGTCTCTATCGTCCTTTCCCGGCAGAAGCCATTGCACAGGCTCTGAAGAACGTTAAGGCCGTTGCCATCATGGACCGTGCAGAGGGATATACCAACCATGGCGGCCCCCTGGGGGCAGATGTGATGTCTGCATTATACCGCGCAGGGGCACGGGCTCTTGCAGTGAATTATGTCTACGGGCTCGGAGGCCGTGACGTGCGGGTGGAGGACATGGAAGGCGTATATAAAACCCTGAAACAGATTGCAGCAGAAGGTTCGGCAGGAGAGACTTACCGCTATCTGGGAATCAGAGAATAAGGGGGGACAAGAGATGAGTTATGATTTTAAAGAAACCATGAGCAGACCGGAACGGCTGGCTCCAGGACACAGAATGTGCGCAGGATGCGGCGGAACCATTGCGGTCAGAAATGTACTCCGCAGCCTGCATGAAGGCGATAAGGCGGTCATCGGAAATGCCACGGGGTGTCTGGAGGTATCCACGTTTACTTATCCGTATACGGCCTGGGAAGACAGCTATATCCATAACGCATTCGAGAATGCGGGCGCAACCTTAAGCGGCGTGGAGGGCGCTTACAGAGTTCTGAAAAGGAAGGGGAAATTAGACGAAACATATAAATTCATTACGTTCGGCGGGGACGGCGGTACTTACGATATTGGTTTCCAGTCATTGTCCGGCGCCATGGAGCGGAACACGGACATGGTATACGTGTGCTATGATAATGGCGCATACATGAATACAGGAATCCAGCGTTCTTCTGCGACACCGATGTATGCAGACACGACTACAACACCGGTGGGAACCAGGAGTAATGGAAAACCACAGAACCGGAAAGACCTGGCGGCCATCATTGCAGCCCATGATATTCCCTATGTGGCACAGACTACGTTTATCCGGAACTTCAGAGATCTCCATGTGAAGTCAGAGAAGGCCATCTATACGCCGGGAGCTGCGTTTCTTAACATTATGGCTCCATGTCCGAGAGGATGGAGGTACAATACGCCGGATATCATGGAAATCTGCAGGCTGGGTGTGGAGACCTGCTACTGGCCGCTGTTTGAGGTGGCGGAAGGGAAGTGGATTCTGAACTATGAACCGAAGAAGAAGCTTCCGGTTGAGGATTTCTTAAAACCGCAGGGACGTTTCAGACATTTATTCAAGAAAGGAAACGAATATCTGATCGAGGAATTCCAGAAGGAAGTTGACCGCAGATGGGAAGAACTGAAGTTCAGATGTTCCAGGGGATAGGACAGCGTGAAAAGAGAAAAATTCGGATCCCGTCTGGGATTTATCCTGGTATCGGCAGGGTGTGCCATCGGAATCGGGAATGTATGGAAGTTTCCCTATATGTGCGGGGAATTTGGCGGGGCGGCGTTTATTCTGATCTATCTGGTATTTCTTCTGATTATGGGAATACCGGTCATGGTCTGTGAGTTTGCGGTAGGAAGAGGAAGCAGAAAAAGCGTGGCGGCAGGTTTTGAAAAGCTTGAGCCGGCCGGGACCCGGTGGCATCTGACCAAGTGGATCGGTGTGGCCGGCTGCTATCTGCTCATGATGTTTTATACCACGGTGGGCGGATGGATGATGTATTACTGTTACCGCAGTATGAAGGGAGAATTCGTGGGTGCGTCTTCAGAGGCGGTGGCGGAAGGATTCACGGATATGCTGGGAAATGTGCCTGTGATGTCGTTCTGGACCGTTCTGATCTGCATTACTGGGTTTGTGGTCTGCTACTTCGGCATCCAGAAAGGGATTGAACGGGTATCCAAGGTGATGATGTCTGCTCTCCTGGCCATCATGGTGGCGCTGGCGGTTCACTCGGTGTTTCTGCAAGGTGCGGGTGAGGGAATCCGGTTTTATCTTGTGCCGGATTTTGCCGCAATGAAAGAGATCGGGATCGGAAACGTGATCTTTGGGGCAATGAGCCAGGCGTTCTTTACTCTTTCCATCGGAATCGGGGCGATGCTGATCTTCGGCAGCTATATCGGAAGGGAACGGAGTCTGACGGGAGAAGCCGTCAGTATTACGGCGCTGGACACGTTCGTGGCATTAATGGCGGGATTCATTATCATACCATCCTGTTTTTCCTTTGGAATAGAGCCGGGGGCAGGGCCAAGCCTTATCTTTATTACCATACCAAACATCTTTGCGCAGATGCCTGGCGGGCGTGTGTGGGGAGCGTTGTTCTTCCTGTTTCTGACGTTTGCGGCATTTACCACCATAGTGGCGGTGTTCGAGAACATTATCTCATTTGCCATGGATCTGTCCGGATGGTCCAGAAGTAAGAGCGTACTGGTGAATGTGGTATTACTGATCGTTCTGAGTATGCCCTGTGTGCTGGGCTTTAATGTACTGGCAGGGCTGGAACCCTTAGGCGCCGGAACAAATATTATGGATCTTGAGGACTTTATCGTATCCAATAATCTGCTTCCCCTTGGAAGCCTGGGATATGTACTGTTCTGTACCAGAAAGAACGGGTGGGGATGGGAGAACTTTCTGCAGGAGGCAAATGCAGGAGACGGCATCCATTTTCCACGGGGATTAAAGGGGTATGTATCCTATGTGCTTCCGCTGATGATTGTTGTGATCTATCTGAAAGGGTATTATGACATGTTTGCAGGACGGGGGACGGCCGTGCTTGCCGGATGGATGGCGGCAGCTGTATTGTTCCTGGGATTTGTACTGTTCTGTGCAGGAGCGAAGAGGAAGCAGGACTAGTACACCGAATCATAAATAACTGGTGCAGGCAGAAATTAGTGAAATGGAATATCGTCAGATAATTGACACGGTTCCTGTAAATGTTTATGATATCATTATAGGGCATACTTTCATAGCCTGTGCGGGACAGTTGTCAGACGGCTTAAGGAATGGAGGAGTATGTCAGAGATATATCAGGAGGTACAATTATGAGATATGAGATTAAGGGAGAAACTCTTCCGGTTGTCATCTGCCAGCTTGAGGGCGGTGAGAAGATGATCACAGAAGGCGGCGGCATGTCATGGATGTCACCGAATATGCTGATGGAGACCACGACCAACGGAGGAATCGGGAAAGCGTTCGGGCGGATGTTTTCCGGAGAGAAGATGTTCCAGAACATTTATACCGCCCAGGGCGGCAGCGGGATGATTGCGTTCGCTTCCAGCTTTCCAGGGTCGATCAAGGCTTACGAGATTGCGCCGGGACAGGAGATGATTTTCCAGAAGAGTGCGTTTCTGGCCGGAGAGGCAGGGGTAGAGTTATCCGTATTTTTCAATAAGAAGTTCAGTTCAGGACTCTTTGGCGGAGAAGGGTTCATCATGCAGAAGATCAGCGGCTACGGGACGGTATTTGCGGAGTTTGACGGCCATGTGGTGGAATACGAGCTGCAGCCGGGACAGCAGATTGTCGTGGATACGGGACATCTTGCAGCCATGACAGCATCCTGCCAGATGGAAATTAAGAGCGTGCCGGGAGTCAAAAATATGCTGTTCGGCGGAGAAGGGCTCTTTAATACGGTAATCAGCGGCCCTGGTCGGGTATGGCTTCAGACGATGCCTATCAGTAATGTGGCCGGTATTCTGCGTCCGTATCTGCCGTCCGGCTCATAGAAAGCGTGTACACAGATGAAGGTGGATATCCCTGGTTACAAGGTTCTGGAGCTTGAGTATCTGGTGCTGGATTATAACGGAACAATCGCCGTGGACGGACGGATTCCAGAACAGATAGGGGAGGGGTTAAAGAAGCTGGCAGACCGGTTCCGGATCTATGTGGTAACTGCGGATACCTATGGTAATGCAAAGACGCAGTGTTCTGGTCTGCCGGTGGAAATCTGCACCTTTCCTTCCCCGGACGCTGCACGTGCAAAACAGGAGATTGTGGAAGGGCTTGGCAGCGGGAAGTGCATCTGTATGGGAAACGGGCGGAACGATGTAAAGATGTGCCGGATTGCCGGTCTTTCCGTGGCGGTCATGGATGCGGAAGGGATGTATGGAGGGCTTCTGGCAGAGGCTGATATCTGCGTAAGATCTATGGAAGAAGGGCTGGAACTGCTGCTGAATGAGAAACGCCTGGTCGCAGCCCTGCGGGGATGAGCAGCAGGAGAAGCAGAAGGCTGGCATATAACATGCGGCTGTAATGTGACCGGGTGGAAGGATGAGAATGGAAAACCGTAGCCGTTATCAGAAAAAGTATAGGAAACAAAATGAAATCCACTGTACGAATCTTCTGTTCTGTACAGTGGATTTTAAAATTCTGTATCCATCGGATGGTACCTCACTTTTCTATAGATTCCGAATTTAAAGATTTAAGTTTTTGGTGGTCTGTCCTCCTTTTCTTTTGATGTATTTATAATATCACACGAAAAAGCATATGTCAATACATAATCTGAAAAAATTTTTATAAAATGTTAATTGACTGAAAAATCAAGTGTTCCGGGTGGGTTCGGCGATACGCTGTAAAAGCCGCACCATTTCCTCCGGTGTTTCTTTCGACCCGTTTGACGACCATGAAATATAGAGATTGTATAAAGCGCCTGCGAATGCCTGCAGGCCGTAATAGGTTTCCATTCCATCCTCTGGCCGGTACCAGGAGTCAATGATGTATCTGCTGATTGCAGACAGAAGCAGATGTCCCAGGCCGCTTTTGAACAGGCTGTCAAGAAATTCTTTGTGCTTTTCGAAATAGGAGAAGCAGTGATAAAGGTTGGCGGAATCGTAGATCTGTCTGTCCAGTGACAACCGGCGGGCTTCCTGCTGATAATCAGTCAGCGCTTCTTCCAGGTAAGAGGAAAAGATGTCTTCCTTAGACTGGTAATTCCGGTAATAAGTCATTCTTGACACACCGGCTCTTTCCGTCAGTTCGGAAACGGAAATAGCGGATAATGATTTTTCTTTTAAGAGCTGCATGAGAGCGGTGACGATACATTCCCGGGCTAATTTATTTGCCTGGTTTCTTCTTTCTGTATGCATGAACAAAACCTCCTTTTTTGTAACAGTTGCGGGATAAGTGATTGAATTTCCAGATATAAAGTGTTACAATTTGTCACACTTAATGATACTATAACGGACGGGATCTGTAAAGTGTACCCTTGGGTATGAATCACGATGTGCCTTTAGGTATAACAAGGATGAAATAGGACTGTGGGAATGATTTTGCAGGAAAAGATAGGAAGAACCAGGAGGAATTGCAGTATGAAGACGGCTATTATGACAGACAGTAACAGTGGAATCTCAAAGAAAGAGGCAGAGAAGCTGGGGATATTTTCACTTCCGATGCCCGTGATTATTGACGGAGTGACCTGTTATGAGGGAGTGGATCTTACCCAGGAAATGTTTTATGACAGTCTGAGGGGAGGAAAGGACGTGTCAACTTCCCAGCCGTCACCAGGAGAGGTTATGGGGATGTGGGACCAGATTCTGGCAGAAGGATATGATGAGATCGTACATATTCCCATGTCCAGTGGTCTGAGTAATTCATGCCAGTCGGCAATCGGACTTGCGGCTGATTATGACGGAAAAGTACAGGTAGTGGACAATCACAGGATTTCCGTGACACTGCGGGAGTCTGTGCTGGAGGCAAGAGAACTGGCCGGCCTGGGGCTTTCTGCCAGAGAGATCAGGAAAGAACTGGAAGAGAGGGCATATGATTCCGTGATCTATATTGCGGTGGACACGCTGGAATATCTGAAAAAAGGGGGAAGGGTGACGCCTGCCGCTGCGGCTCTGGGAGCGGTGCTGAATATCAAGCCGGTGCTTACGATCCAGGGAGAACGGCTGGATGCATTTGCCAAGGTACGGGGAATGAAGAAGGGAAAGCATAAGATGCTGGAAGCGTTAAAAAAAGATTTGTCTACCCGGTTTCAGGGCGTGGACAGGAACCGGGTGGTGATTGGCGGTGCAGGAGCCGGACTTGGCGCCGGAGAAGAGAGGGAATGGACGGATCTGCTGCAGGCGGAATTCCCATGGGCGACTGTTTACTATAATCCTTTGTCGTTCAGTATCGGAAGCCACACAGGCCCGGGGGCGGTGGGAACGGCAATCAGTATACGGCGGTAAGCAGCTTAAGGGAGATATGCTGCGGATGAGAGTATGGAAAGTAAGTAGCCTTTACTATAATAAACGATCTGTTTTGATTCATTCTGCAAGCCTTTGGAAGGAGGCCGGAAATGGGTATTTATGTGAATCCCGGAAACAGCGGCTTTGCCGAAATCAATGATCTGGATTATGTGGATAAGACGATGTTGATCGAACTGATTAACCAGACGGTAGGAAAAAAGGAGCTGGAAGAAATTAGGGAAGAGCAGTATGCGCCACAGTATTACAACGATGAACAGGCATTAAGGGCTGTCATCAAGTATGCGTATATCGCTGCATTCGGACAATATGTAAAGATTGAAGAGAGGCCGTCGGGCAAGGGACTTGCAGATGTTGTTTTTATCCCGGCTTCATTGTCCGCACTTCCGGCAATGGTAATTGAATTGAAATGGAATAAGACACCGGGCGGCGCCATTGCGCAGATTAAAAATAAAAAATACACTGCCGCATTGAAACCATTTGCCGGTAACCTTCTTCTTGCCGGCATAAACTATAATTAGAAAACAGGTAAGCATACTTGTTCTATTGAGAAAGCAGACCTCTTGCTGTAGAGAAATTAGCGGGGGAGAAATTGCATGGCCAGGCAAAGCCAAATGTTATGAACTTAAGCGATACAGTTACGATATCATTGACAAAACAATTTTTCATAGATATACTAATAATCAGAAGAGCAGTTGCGAATTATATTTTATACCACAAGGGCATTCTATGATGTACGGACTGCCCGGCAGGGCAGGCGGACTTCGCCTGGTAAAGTATAGTTTGCAAGTGCTCTTTTGAGTATTTCAGGGCATTTTTAAAGGAAATGCGGGTCAATAAAGGAGGTTTTACAGAAATGAATAACAAGATGAAATGGAAAGAAGCAGGAATCGACCTTATCGTTGATATCGCAGCCAGCATGCTGATCGCAGTCGGAATCTATAACTTTGCACTTACCGCTAATTTTCCGGTAGCAGGATTCTCGGGAATCGCCATCATCCTTTATCACCTGTTCGGTCTTCCGGTGGGTGCGGGGACCCTGCTGCTCAATGTCCCGGTGGCTATATTCTGTTATAAATTCCTGGGCAGGACATTTTTCCTCAAATCGGTCAAGACGATGGTCATATCTTCGGTTTTTATGGATTATATTGCCCCGCTGTTTCCGGTATATGAGGGGAACCGTCTTCTGGCGGCTCTTTGCATGGGGGTATTGTCGGGTGCGGGATATGCCATTGTGTTCATGCGCGGCTCATCCACGGGAGGCCAGGATTTCATCAGCATGGCCATCAAGAAGGTAAAACCTCACATATCCTTGGGGATCATTACCTTTGCGCTGGATACGTCAACAATCATTTTAGGAAGCCTGTTAGTATTCAAGGACATTGACGGATTCATCTACGGCATCATCGTGACGTACCTTATGGCTATCGTCATGGACCGTATCCTCTATGGGGTTGACGAAGGAAAGATGACGCTGATCGTGACAGAACACGGAGCAGAGGTTGCAGAGCAGATTGATGAATATTCGGGGAGAGGTTCCACCATCCTGAAGGGAACCGGAAGTTACTCGAAGAAGCACAAAGACGTTGTCATGTGCGCCTGCAACAATAAGCAGATGTATACCATCAAGAAGATGGTACGCCAGATTGACCCCAAGGCATTTACGATTATTATGGAGTCTAATGAGGTCGTGGGAGAAGGATTCAAAGAAGACGTATCATAGAATCTGCAAGAAAAAACCTGCTGTTTTACTTGTCTGAACCGACATATGCTTCGTAAAACAGCAGGTTTTTCTTGTAGATTCCTTATTTTGCGTAAAGCTTCACCAGTTCGGTGATCACATCCACGCTCTGATCCATTCCTTCTGCCGTAATATGTTCATAAGGCCCGTGATATGCATGTCCCCCGGTTCCCAGATTCGGGCAGGGCAGACCCTTGAAACTTAACTGGCATCCGTCCGTACCGCCCCGGATCGGAATCACAAGGGGCGTTACGCCGACATTCTCACAGGCAGCCCTGGCATTGTCGATCAGATGCATACATCCGGCAATGATCTCAGCCATATTCTGATACTGATCAGTGATGGTAAGCGTAACCGTTCCCTCGCCCCATTTCGCATTGAGATTCTTCTCGATCAGCCGCAGAGTCTGCTTCCTGGCCTCAAAAAATTCCTTGTTGTGATCTCTGACAATATAGTTCAGCTGTGCCTTCGCACATTCCCCGGACATGCTCATCAGATGATAGAATCCTTCGTACCCTTCCGTGCCCCGGGAAGTCTCCATACCTGGAAGGAGAGAATTAATCTCCATGGCAACCAGGCTGGCGTTGATCATGGTGTCTTTTCCGGAACCAGGATGAACATTGAATCCCTTCACGTCAAACTGCGCCTTGCAGGCATTAAAGTTCTCATACTGAATCTCGCCTTCCGTATCTCCGTCCAGCGTATAACTGTAGTCTGCGCCGAAGGCCTCCACATCGAAGTGGGACGCTCCTGTTCCGACTTCCTCATCCGGGGTAAATGCAACACAGATGGGGCCATGGGGAATCTGTTCTTTCAAAAGACGTTCCACCATGGTAAGAATCTCCGCAATTCCAGCCTTGTCGTCCGCACCAAGAATGGTGGTGCCGTCACTGGTAATCAGCGTGCGTCCCCTGAGGCCCGCAAGATGGGGGAAATTCTCCGGGCTTAAGACAAGGCCGCTCTCCCCCAGAGCCAGTTCCTTTCCGTCATAATTCTCCGTAAGGACAGGTCTGATCTCGTGATCGCAGAAATCCGCCACAGTGTCCATGTGGGCAATAAATCCGATGGCAGGCCTGTCTTCCAGACCTTCTGTTGCAGGCAGTTTCCCGTACAGATAACACTGGTCGTCAAGACGCACCTCTGTGAGTCCCAGATCCTTCATCTCCTGTTCCAGAAGACGGGCAAGGTCAAACTGACATTGGGAAGTGGGAACCGTGCTGCTGTCCTCGCTGCTGGGTGTGCGCACAACCACATACTTTAATAACCGTTCGTATGCTCTCATAAATCACATTCCTCTTTTCTTTTAAATTTTTCTTATCTATTTCCGCAGACGGCCGCATATATTTTAGCACCTGCCATAGAGGCAGGAACGGACTGGCGGCCGGCCGCAGACAGGTCAGTATATTATTTATTGTATCACATAATTTCTTCTGATGCATTAATAAATACTTCTATTCAGCTTTGACGCTTAAATTTATGTTTACTTTCTTAGAGCACATTGGATTCCA
>CAJULU010000020.1:56325-62928 GCA_910587575.1 uncultured Dorea sp. | reverse complement strand
ATGAGATTTATCCTCAGTCCTTTGCGGATACCAATGCAGACGGAATCGGAGATATGCAGGGGATTATCAATCACCTGGATTATATTGCGGAACTTGGATGTAATGCGATCTGGCTGAATCCCTGTTTTGAGTCCCCGTTTTTAGATGCCGGGTATGATGTATCCGATTATATGAAGGTGGCTCCCCGGTATGGGACGAATGCAGATCTTAAGAGGCTGTTCGACGAGGTCCATAAGAGAGACATGCATGTGCTTCTCGACCTGGTTCCGGGGCATACTTCCTGGGATCATGAGTGGTTCCAGGAGTCGTTAAAGCCGGAGAAGAATTCCTGTTCCGGACGGTATGTGTGGACGGATGATGCCTGGAAGGATTTTGAAGGCGTGGGCAGCATTATGGGATTTCTCCGGGGCATGAGCCAGAGGAACGGCTGTGTGGCAGTGAATTTTTATGCACACCAGCCCTGTCTGAATTATGGGTTCTATGAGGTAAATGATCCGAAATGGCAGCAGCCCATGGATTCAGAGGATGCACTGGCGACCCGTGAGGCCATTAAGGATGTCATGCGGTTCTGGCTGAAAATGGGATGCGACGGGTTCCGTGTGGATATGGCGGGTTCCCTTGTCAAGAACGACCCGGAACAGAAAGGGACGATTGCCCTGTGGCGTGACTTCCGTGATTTTCTGGATAAGGAGTTCCCGGATGCAGCCATGATTTCAGAGTGGGGACAGCCGGACAGGAGTCTTCAGTCCGGATATCATATGGATTTCATGCTGCACTTCGGACCGAGCCATTACACGGATCTGTACCATGCGGATAATCCGTATTTTTCACGGAAGGGTACAGGAAACGCCAAGGCGTTCATTGACTATTATAAGAAATGTTATGAGCCTACCAACGGGAAGGGCATGATCTGTATGCCGTCCGGCAATCATGATATGGAGAGGCTTACAAAGTGGCTGGACGAGGAAGAGGTGAAGATCGTATTTGCATTCATCCTGTCACTGCCGGGTGCGCCGTTTATCTACTATGGCGATGAACTGGGGATGCGGTATCTGGCGGATGTGGTGTCTGTGGAAGGCGGTTATATCCGTACAGGTTCACGTTCACCGATGCAGTGGGATGACGGCCTGAACGCAGGATTTTCTGAGGCAAAGGCAGAGGAACTCTATATCCCCATTGACCCGGACGTTAACCGCCCTACGGCGAAAAGCCAGATGGCAGATGCCGGTTCCATTTATCATGAGGTGAAGAAGCTGATTGGTGTCCGTCAGTCGGAGAAGGTGCTGCAGAGTGAAGCAAAGATTGAGTTCCTGTACTGTGAGGAGAATGCCTATCCATTGGCATACAGAAGATATAACGGGGATGAGTCTGTGCTGATTGTGATCAATCCTTCCGGGAAAGAGGCATGCTTTGCCTATGACGGGAAATTAGGAGATGTGATTTACCAGAACGGCGGGGATGTGACACAGAAAGACGGAAATCTGACGATTCCAGGCGCCACGGCTGTGTTTGTAAAAGAAGTGAAATAAATTCAGATGAAACGAAAAAGGGGCTGTCCGGCCCCTTTTTCCAGGTTATTGTTTCTCAATGATGCAGGAGTGCACCTTCGTCCTGGCATGATAACTGATAGCAACCAGAATCAGCGGGCCTCCATAGTCTTTCAGGACGGCCGGATAATTCCGGTCTTTGATCTGGGCAAGCGCTCCTGCGGCTGTCTTGTTCCATTTCAATTCAATGATGATTGCAGGAAGCAGGGATTTCCTTTTTGGAAGATACACGATATCCGCATACCCATGGCCGGATGGAAGCTCTTCGATTTTACTGTACCGGTCAACACAGGTAAGATATGCATATCTTATGACAGAGCGCAGCGCCTGTTCGTCATTGTAGTACTGAGGCGAATAGCTGGAGTCATGAATCCTGGCAATCATCTCTGCTACAATACTGGCGTTTCCGTGGAGCGTGTTCTCAAAGAGCCGGTCGGAAGCCTGGATCAAGCGGAGAAGTTCGGTATGTGTTCCCTTCCGGAGGATCTTATTGAACTCTAAGAGAACCTCTTTGTTGGGAATTCTGACCGTACCAGATCCATCTTCTTCCTCTGTATAAGACAGATAACCCAGATGAACCAGGAGTGTCAGTACATCGTCTTTACTATTGAAAGTCTCAAAATCATTTTCGAACCCTTCTGTGTCAATCTCGATTTCCTCGCCGCTGACCAGTCTGGCGATGTCGTCCTGCAATCCGTCTTCATCCATATCAATATATCTCAGAAGGGCTTCTGCGGCAGATGTCTTCTTCCAGTAAGATCTGAATTTACCGCTTAACATGGCGCTCATAACGGAGTAGGGATTGTATACGGAATGAACCTTGTCGAAGGAATAACCGTCATACCAGTCTTTTGCAGCTTTAAAATCCATGTGGTACTGGGCGCATAATGTCTCTACTTCATTCTCCGTGAATCCGGTGAATACTGCGTATTCCCCGGGATCAAGGACAGAGAACTCCCGAAAGTCGGAGATTGCAGACTGTGAACCGTCTTTTTTGATCGGTAAAATGCCTGTCATGTATACTGCTGCAAAAATCTGGGAAGTGGCAGCGCTGTTTTTAAATAATGCCCGCAGAAATTCCAGATAATCCTTCTGGGATTTCGGATTGTCTTTTGCTTCACGGATTGGTGCGTCCCATTCATCAATGACCATGATGAATCGTCCTGCCAGCCTGGCAGCGCAGGCCAGAGTGGGGACAAAACCTTCGGTTACTTCCAGTTGGGGATATGCTGCGGTCAGTTCACAGATGATGGTTCTCTTGATATAAGGCACCATATCTGCGATGGATGTTTCACCGATGATTCCTGTCATATCCAGGTAGATGACATCGTACTGATTCAGATGCCGGGAATACTGTGGATCTCCTGCTATGGTAAGGTCATCAAACAGGGGGGCGGAATCACAGGTCCGGTCATAATAAGCGCAGAGCATCTGAGTGGCGAAGGACTTCCCGAAGCGGCGTGGACGGCTGACGCAGATTAATTTCTGCTTCGTGCCGATTGTCTGGTTGATCAGACGGATCAGATCACTCTTATCCACATAGGGACTTTTTCGGATTTCTTCAAACCCGCTGTTGCCGGGATTCAGATAATTTCCCACAGGTATCACCTCCTCCTTGACTATGAATACATTCTAGCATAGTAAAAAAAGGAAGGCAAGGGAGATTCCCCTCCTGCCCTCCGGAAATAAAATACGTGATTAAATTAATACGAATGCCTCATAAGGCCTTAACGTCAGCTCTTTCTTACTGTAGTCATTTTCCATATTGGCAATCAGACAGGACTTTCCAACGAATTCCTCCGGTATGGAAAAACTGATCCTGCGGTCTGTGAAATTACATACTGTCAGCAGTTTTACATCATCCAAAGTCCTGGTATATACGAACAGTTCTTCGCTGTCTTCCATCAGCGGCTCATATTTCCCGTAGACCATGATCGGATTTGCTTTTCTTAACGCAATCAGCTTCTTATAATAATGGAATACAGAATCCGGATCTTCTGTCTCAGCCTTGGCGTTAATCTCTTTGTAATTAGGGTTTACGGCAATCCAGGGGGTTCCGGTGGTAAAACCGG
This sequence comes from uncultured Dorea sp., assembly GCA_910587575.1. Lineage (GTDB taxonomy): Bacteria > Bacillota > Clostridia > Lachnospirales > Lachnospiraceae > Sporofaciens. The sequence goes on along the minus strand of CAJULU010000020.1, from coordinate 59,309 downwards.
CCTGCGCACTGTCATCCCATTGTACCGGCGTCCTGGCATTGTCGCGGCTTCTGGCGGTAATGCATGGCCAGAAATCTTCATGGGAAACTTCGCCGCTTAAGCACCACTCCTGATAGGCGTTGATACTCTCGATATCATGGAATTCTTCCGGGCTCTGGAACGGATAGTTGGTCATCCCCAGTTCTTCTCCCTGGTAGATATAAGGAGAGCCCTGCATCATATGCAGGCAGGTGGCCAGCATCTTGGCGGAAAGTTCTCTGTACCTGGGCCTGTCATCTCCGAAACGGGAGACCGCCCTTGGCTGGTCGTGGTTATCCCAGAACAGGCTGTTCCATGCCTTGCCGTATAAATCAACCTGCCAGCGGTTCAGGATCTGTTTCAGCTTTGTAAGCTGCCATTTCTGGGCATCCCATTTGCCGTATTTACCGTGGTTATCTACATGTTCAAACTGGAATACCATGTTCAGTTCATGGGTATCCTCTCCGGCATACTGTTTCGCCAGTTCTGTAGTGACGCCGGGCGTCTCGCCGACGGTCATGATATCATATCTGGAGAGAACCTTTTCATTCATCTCCTGGAGATATTTGTGGATATTCGGACCATGTACGCAGTAAGGAGAGTAGTCGCCGTAGAAATCAGTTATGGGGCCGTCCGGCATATCCTTTGTCTTGGAGATCATACTGATGACATCCATGCGGAATCCGTCAATCCCCTTGTCGCACCACCAGGTCATCATGTCGAACACTTCCTTGCGGACCTTGGGATTATCCCAGTTCAGATCCGGCTGTTTCCTGGAAAACAGATGCAGATAATACATGGCCGTCTGCTCATCGTACTGCCATGCGGAACCGCCAAAGCAGGAGCCCCAGTTGTTAGGAGGCGTCTTTGCATCCTTTCCTTCCCGCCAGATGTAGTAGTCACGATATTCGTTCTCTGTGGACTTGCGGCTTTCCATAAACCATCTGTGTTCATCGGAAGTGTGATTCACGACCAGATCCATGACTACCCGGAGCCCCCGTTTGTGGGCTTCGGAAAGCATCTCGTCAAAGTCTGCCATGGTTCCGAATTCTTCCATAATCGCCTGGTAATCGCTGATATCGTAGCCGTTGTCATCGTTGGGCGACTGGTAAATGGGAGAGAGCCAGAGTACATCGACTCCTAAGTATTTCAGATAATCCAGACGGCTGGTGATTCCCTTGATATCTCCGATACCGTCTCCGTTGCTGTCCATAAAACTGCGGGGGTAGATCTGATAGATTACCGCCTCTTTCCACCATGTTCTGTTCATAAGATTCCGTCCTTTCTTAACTATAATAATGTGCTTACATCTCAAGAATGACTGTCTGGTATCCGGATAACCGGACAGAATTCCCTTCTGTAATCAGTTCCGGGTAATTATTCAGCAGCACCTTCTGATAACTGGAAGGAAGTTCTACGGTCTGCTCTTCCTTCTGGTAATTGCCGATTACCAGAAGCGTCCTGTCGCCTTTGCGGTAATAAGCCATCAGATTGTGCCTGTCTTCCAGATACGGCTTAAGTGCGCCATAGACCACCGTCTCTTTATACTCTGGATTCTTGCGCAGGGCAATTAGTTCCCGATAAAAACTTCTTACGGAATCCGGGTCATCCATCTGACTCTCCACATTGATGGAAGTGTAGTTAGGGTTCACCTTAAGCCATGGTTTCCCTGTGGTAAATCCTGCGTTTTCCCCTGCGGACCAATGCATGGGGGTTCTGGCGTTGTCACGGCTGAATTTAGCCACTACTTTTAATGCTTCCGCAGGAGTAAGTCCGGCATCTAAAGCAACCTGATATTCATCCAGAGTAGAGATGTCGTCTATCTCGTCAATGGAAGAGAAGGGGACGTTTTCCATTCCCAGTTCCTGTCCCTGGTAGATGAACGGCAGTCCTTTCAGCATGAAGTTCAGAGCGGCAAGCATTTTCTTGCTGTGGACATTGCAGTCTCCTTCCGGAATATATCTGCTGACGCCCCGGGGTTCATCATGGTTCTCAATGATGTTGGAGAGGAAACCGATGTCCCCAATCTTAGCCTGGGATTCGAAGCAGCACCGTTTGTAATCGTCAGGCGTAACCGGCTTCGCATCATACCAGCCCTTCTCGCTGTTTCCGAAAATCGTCTCGTTAAAGTCAAACATACTGGAGAAGTAGCCGTTGTCTCCGATAAAATCGGGAATCTCTTCCGGCTTTTCATCGAATACTTCCCCCACAGAGAAGGCATCGTACTTTTTGAAAGTGCGGTCACGCATTTCTCCTAAGAACTCTCCGATTCCATGGGCTTCCTTTAACATGGTCTTGATACTGCACAGGCCGTCCCTGCGGTCAGGTTCATAGCTTCTGAAAGGAAGAGCCTTCTTAATATTAATAATGGCATCAATACGGAAACCGCCGAGTCCCTTGTCAAGCCACCAGTTGATATTCTTGTAAACCTCTTCCCGAAGCTCAGGGTTCTCCCAGTTCAGATCCGGCTGTTTCTTGTGGAACACGTGGAGATACTGCTTGTCTGTACCGGGCAGGTCTTCCCAGACAGGGCCGCCGAAGTAGGAGCGCCAGTTGGTGGGAAGTTCCCCGTCCTTCTTATCTCTCAGATAGAAGAAGTTCCCGTATTTCCCGTCCGGATCCTCACAGGCTTTCTGAAACCATTCGTGTTCGTCTGAACAGTGGTTCACAACCAGATCCATGAGAATGTACATATTCCGTTTTTTTGCTTCTGCGATTAACTGTTCCATATCTGACATGGTGCCGAAGCGGGGGTCGATGCCATAGTAATCGGAAATGTCATATCCTTCATCGGCAAGAGGAGAAGGATAGCAGGGGGAGAGCCAGATGATATCGACTCCTAAGTCCTGAAGATAATCTAATTTGCTGATGATTCCGGGAATGTCGCCGATTCCGTCCCCGTTGGAATCGTAGAAACTCTTTGGATAGATCTGATAAGCTACCTTGTCATGCCACCACTTTTTTTT
>CAJULU010000020.1:54156-56315 GCA_910587575.1 uncultured Dorea sp. | reverse complement strand
ATAACCATACCTCCGTATTGATTTGTAAATTAATCTTTATGTCTATTATAGTGGCGTTTTTTCATTTTGTCTTACATTTATCTGATTATAAATTACGATATTTTGACTTTTATAGGACCGTAAAAATCATCTGTACCAGAGCCGTTCCGTGGATTGGCAGTATTCTGTCAAGGAATCTGATGACAGGGATATTCACAAGGATATGAAAAAGATGTTTGACACACGTGTGAATACGTGTGATAATATATAATTAAGGAGGAAATAATGAAGACATCAGAACTGATAAAATTATTAAAGAAGAATGGCTGTATTTTCGTAGAGCATGGGAAAGAGCACGATAAGTGGCATAGTAATAAAACAGGGAAAGATTTCAGAATTCCAAGACATGGAAGCAAAGAGATTCCGAATGGAACAGTTCACAGGATTTTTAAGGATGCGGGGTTAAAGTAGGAGGTAAGATTATGGCAAAATATGTATATCCTGCGGTTTTTACACAGGAGGAAAATGGATTTTCGGTGTGGTTTCCCGATCTGGAAGGCTGCTATACCTGCGGCGATGATTTAAACGATGCAATCCTTATGGCAGAGGATGTTCTGGCATATGTACTATATGATTATGAGAGAACCGGAAGAGAGATTCCCAAACCATCTTCCAGAAATATGATTCAGCTGGAATCAGAAGAGGAGTTTGTGAATGATATCGCATGTGATACACGGGAATATGCGAAAATGCATAATCATAAAGCGGTAAAAAAGACATTAACGATTCCGGAATGGATGAATGAAGAAGCGGTTTCATTAGGTGTGAATTTTTCACAGGTTCTCCAGGAAGCGCTACTGGCAAAAATAAATGCAGCCCGATAGAAGAGACGGAGACTGTGAGGGAAATAAGGTTCTGGCAAATGGAGACTGACAGAACCTTATTCTGCCGGAATGCTGCTGCGGTATTTCAGCGGGGTCATCTCCGTATACTTCTTAAAAGCCCGGAGAAAGTTTCCCAGATTATTGTACCCGCATTCCAGGCAGACTTCTGTTACGGGCAGATCTGTCTCCTCTAACAGCCGCATTGCCTGTTTGATGCGGTATTCATTGAGATACTCCATGGGAGTACGCCCGATGGATTTCTTGAAAAAACGGCAGAAATACTGCTCGTTCATGTGAACCTGCCCGGCAAGATCCTGGATATAGATTTTCTCTTTATAATTTTCCCTGATATAAGTGAGGACGGCCTTGATTCCTTCCACACGCTTGTCAAGGTTCTTCTCTGTAGGGCGAAAGAGCTGATGTCTGGAAAGAACCGCAAGGATACGGAGCAGAGAGGATTTGATGAACAGCTGGCTCGTCAGGTCATCTGTGACGGCTCCGTTTTCCAGAGGCGCCGCTTCGTTCAGAGGATGCCCGAAGGACTGCATGGTATGAAGGAATGCGTCCCGGACGGCAAGGAACCCTGGCTGGACTGGCAGAAGACAGCGGGGGAACAGAAGCTTTCCGTTCTGTATGGGCTGGATCAGCTGGACCTGTGCGGCATCATGGGAATCGAAGCCCAGTGCATCCAGGGAAAACACGATGGCATCCTCCCCGGGACTTCCCGCCTTTTCTGTGTAAATGCTGTGCAGTTCTCCGGGGTTGATGAAGTACAGCGCCTCGGAATGGACGAAAAACTGTTCCATATTAATCTCCAGTCGGAATTCTCCGCCGAAGAAATACAGTATCTCTACCTCATCGTGCCAGTGATGCTTGACGAGAGTTCCTTTTCCGATGGAACGGGTCTGATAGATGGCACAGGGAAATGACTTTGTGCCGTGAACGCTGATTTCCTTTAAATTAGGTGACGGTATCTGCATATGGCTCTCCTTTTTATGGACCTGCCTTTTGCAGGGCAGAGAATTATTTTACCCGGTGGCTGTCAATGATCAGCCGGACGGAACGGTAAAGAAACGGCTTGTACTGTTCTATGGGAAGCGGTTCCTTATACAGAATCGAATTATACCCGGCAGAACCCGCAAGTTCCACAATCGTGAACAGCATCACTTCCACATCCTGGTACTCATAGGAATCCTGTCGTACCATATCCAGAAAAATCTCATAGAAATCCGTATCAGAATGCTCCCCGGTCAGAAGGACAGAACGCAGAGCCCCCATGACCAGATTCTTGGAGAT
>CAJULU010000020.1:47998-54146 GCA_910587575.1 uncultured Dorea sp. | reverse complement strand
CCAGGGTATCAATAATATGATTGATAATAAAGATCAGCTGTCCGTCTAATCCTGTCACTGGTTCTTCCGCCCGGTCAAGGGCAAGCTTCGCCCCGTGGAACAGTTCGTGGGTCTTGTGGGCAATCAGCTTGTTGCGGATGTCGTATTTATCCTTGAAGTAAAGATAGAAGGTGCCCTTTGCAACCCCGGCCTTTTCCACGATATCAGAAATGGCCGTGGAGTTAATTCCCTTTGTAATGAAGAGATCGTAAGCACTGTTAAAAAGTGTCTCTTTTTTCTTCTTTTTATTCTCGTCAATTTTCCCCATAATCATCGACTGTCCTTTCTGCGCACGCCTCGGCGTGCTACCTTATTATAACCAGAAAATCGGCGTATTTTCAAGTCTTTTTCATTAAAATGACTAAAAGTCAATTTTTTGAAAAATAGTATTGACTATTGGTCATTTTTGTGGTATAGTGCATATTGTAAGAAATGACTGTTAGTCAGAAATAGAAAAGGAGCAGGTGAGTATGGTTCAGTTTGGGAAAAAAGTGGTGAAGTACAGGGTGCCGATTCTGATCATCAGTATATTGCTGTTGATTCCGTCTGTACTGGGGTATGTGAATACCAGAGTGAATTATGACGTCCTTACCTATCTGCCGGAAGATATCGAGACGATGAAGGGTCAGGATATCATGGTGGAAGACTTCGGGACGGGCGCATTTTCCATGTTTATCGTGGATGGCATGGAGGATAAGGACATTGTGAAGCTGAAGAAAGAGATTGAGAAGACTGATCATGTGGAGAATGTCCTGTGGTATGATTCCGTAATGGATATCTCGGTTCCGGAGAGTATGCTCCCAAAGGAACTCTACGAGGTGTTCAATTCGGAAACGGGTACGATGATGGCCATCTTCTTTGATGAGGGGACTTCCGCTGACGGTACCATGAATGCGATTGAAGAAATCCGTAATATAGCGGGAAAGCAGTGTTTCTTAAGCGGAATGTCGGCCATTGTAACGGATACAAAGAACCTTGCCGAGAAAGAGACGCCGCTGTATGTGCTGATTGCGGTTGCCCTGGCGGTGCTGGTATTAGGAATTACGATGGAGTCCTTCTTCGTGCCGGTACTGTTTCTGCTGAGTATCGGAATGGCGATTCTCTATAACCTGGGAAGTAACTATTTTCTGGGAGAGATTTCCTATATCACGAAAGCGCTGGCAGCAGTGTTGCAGCTGGGGGTTACGCTGGATTACTCGATTTTCTTAATGCACAGCTACGAAGAGCAGCAGATCCGGTTTGACGGAGATAAGAAGCGGGCCATGGCTCATGCCATTTCCCATACGTTTTCCTCGGTGGTGGGAAGCTCGGTCACAACGGTTGCCGGATTTATCGCACTGTGTTTCATGAGTTTTACCCTGGGGCTGGACATCGGGGTAGTCATGGCAAAAGGCGTGGTCTTTGGCGTTATTGCCTGTGTGACGGTGCTTCCGTCCATGATCCTGTGCTGCGACAGGCTGATTGAAAAGACAAAGCACAAACCGCTGCTGCCGGATATCGGCAGGCTGTCGGCAAAGGTTACAAAGCGTTATCTCTGGTATGTGGCCGCATTTCTGATCCTGCTGTTTCCGGCAGTTTATGGAAATAACCACACCGGGGTTTACTATAACCTGGATGAGACGCTTCCCAAGGATCTGCCCAGTATCATTGCCAATGAGAAGCTGAAGGAAGATTATGAGATGAATACGACCCACATCCTGCTGCTTGACAGCTCGGTACCCTCCTCGGATGTAGGGAAGATGCTGAAGAAGATAGAAAAGGTAGACGGCGTGAAGTGGGCGTTGGGATTAGATAAACTGGTAGGCCCGGGGGTTCCGTCGGATATGCTTCCGGAATCCATTACCAGTATGTTAAAGACGGATCAGTATCAGATGGTAATGATTAATTCATTATATAAGGTGGCTTCTGATGAGGTCAATCAGCAGATTGAAGAGATCAATGCAATCATGGATCAGTATGACGAGAAGGCCATGCTGGTAGGGGAGGGGCCTCTGACGGCAGATCTGATCACCATTACGGATAAGGATTTCAAGACGGTAAGCGTGGTATCCATTGGGATTATCTTTCTGATTATCCTGATTCTGTTCCAGTCCGTCTCACTGCCGGTGATCCTGGTTGGCGTCATTGAATTTGCCATTTTCGTCAATATGGGAATCCCGTTCTATACGGGAACGAAGCTTCCCTTCGTGGCTTCTATCGTAATCGGTACCATACAGCTTGGTTCCACCGTGGATTATGCGATTCTGATGACCACAAGGTATAAGCGGGAGAGAAGCCAGGGTAAGAACAAATACGATGCGGTTACCATTGCCCACCAGGCTTCGGCACAGTCCATTATGGTAAGTGCATTCAGCTTCTTTGCAGCCACGGTGGGTGTGGGACTATATTCGAATATTGACATGATCAGTTCCCTGTGTATCCTCATGGCGAGAGGGGCGGTCATCAGCATGCTGGTTGTTGTGCTGATTCTTCCTTCGATGTTCATGGTATTTGACAGGGTGATCGTGAAGACCAGCCGGGGATTTCTTCCCAGGATGGAGAAGGACGGAAAAAGAGAGAAGAACTCTATGAAAGAGTGTTCTGACGGCAGCATATAAACTGGATGATTTTAATATTAAGTCTGTATGGCGGATGATGATTGATTTTATGGAGGTATGATGTTATGAATAGAAACAGAAAACGGATAATGGCAGGAGCTATGGCGGTCGTTGTAACGGCAGGAGCAGTCGGGGCGTATGGGTGCCACGGGTCTGGCGCAGAGGTTCTGGCAGAGGAGGAGACCACGGAGATTCTGGAAGAGGCTGCCAATGCCGTACTTGAAGGCGGGACGGAAGAACCGGAGATTTCAGGCGGCGGATTGTTCAAGGAGGAATCGGTCTATGTAAAAGCGGACGCACAAGGAAATGTCAGCAAGACCACTGTGACGGAGTGGATTAAGAACCCGGAAAGCGGGCAGCTGGCCGATATCTCCGGACTGAAGGATATCAGGAATATCAAGGGGGAAGAAGAATTTTCCAAGGGAAGCGGCAAAGAACTGACCTGGAAGTCCGAGGGCAGCGATATCTATTACCAGGGGACCACAGACGAGAAGCTTCCGGTGGACGTGAATATCTCCTATAAATTAGACGGGAAAGACATTAAGGCAGAGGATCTGGCGGGAAAAGACGGGAAGGTTGAGATCCATATCGAGTATGACAACCATGCGAAGGAGAATGTGGAGATTGACGGCGAGAATGTGGAGATGTATACTCCGTTTACCATGGTGACTTCCATGATGCTGCCAACGGATGAGTACAGCAATGTGACCATTGACAACGGAAAGATTCTGTCAGATGCAGATAAGAACATCGTGGTAGGGCTTGGGTTCCCGGGACTGTCCGAGAATCTGAAACTGAAAGAGCTGGATCTTGATATCCCGGAGAGCGTGACCATTACGGCTGATGTGAAGGATGCTTCCGTGGGCCCGACCATTACGGTGGCTTCCACGGAGATTATGGAGGAGTTCGATCTAAGCGATGTCCATGATTTTGACAGCCTTGAGGATTCCATCCATGAACTGGAGGATGCTTCTGCAAAGCTTGAGGATGGCTCCAAAGAAGCGTCTGACGGGGCGGACCAGCTGGCAGACGGCTCTAAGAGCGCTGCAGACGGGGCAAAAGAACTGGCAGACGGGGCGAAGGAAGCGGCCGGCGGAGCAAAGGAACTGGCAGACGGCTCTAAGAGCGCTGCGGCTGGAGCAAAAGAACTGAGAGACGGTTCCAGGACACTGGCAGAAGGTGTGAATGAACTGAACAGCAAGAGCGGAGAACTGACTAAGGGCGTCAATACGCTGGCAGAAGGGATGTATGCATATACAGACGGAGTGTCAGGACTGAAAGAAGGAAGCGAAGCCATTGCAGGCGGAGCCAGTGCGCTGAGTGAAGGAGCAGGAAGCCTGAATGCGGGAATCGCACAGGCATCAGCCGGAGCAGGCCAGCTTGCAGCCGGAGCACAGGCTGTCAGAGGCGGCATGGGTGAGGTGGCCTCAGGCCTGGGAAATGCGTCGGCCGGATTACAGAGTCTGGCGGCCAGCTTAAGATCCATAACGGGAAGTAACGGAACAGCAGGTGCGGTGTATTCGGAAGTGAATGTGGCAGGAATCGTGGACCAGTATTTCCCGGATGCAGACGAAGAGACCAGGGCGGCGGCAGCGGCGGCAATTGAGGCGCAGCTGGATCAGATCTGCGGAAGTATGAATGAGGCCGTCAATGCAATGGCGTATGCGGCAGACAGCAAAGATGCGTCCATCAATGCGATTGCAGACCAGATCGAAGGCGTAGGGGCAGGCATACAGGGAGCACAGGCACAGCTGACGACACCGGGATATCCGCTGGTGGACGGTGTATCGGGAATTGAAAATGGTGCGGCCAGCCTTGCGGAAACACTGGGGGGGACCGGTGCCATCGGAGGCGGTGCGGCGTCTCTGTCAGCGGGCGCAGATGAACTGGCAGCAGGAACGGCGGAACTTAAGGCGGGGGCAGAACGCTTATATGCCAGCAACAAGCCGCTTCTGGACGGAATGAACTCCTTAAAGGAGGGCGGTTCTAAGCTTCTGGACGGCGTAGGGCAGCTTTCGGCCGGAGCCAGTACACTTTCAGCCGGAGCCGTTACACTTTCTGACGGGAACCAGCAGCTTGCGGACGGCGCCGGAAAATTATCTGACGGGAACCAGCAGCTTGCCATTGGAGCCGGAACTCTTTCCGACGGAACCCGGCAGCTTGCAGATGGTGCGGCCGCCCTTTCCGATGGGAACCGGCAGCTTGCGGACGGTATGTCAGAATTCAAGACTTCCGGTATTGACAGACTGACCGATGTATTTGATAATGACATCCAGTCTGTAAGAACCAGGATTGATACCATGTCAGACCTGGGAAAGAACTACAAGTCATTTGCAGGAATCCAGGAAGGAATGAACGGAAGCACCAAGTTCATTATTGAGACAGAAGGTGTGGAAAAATAAAAAAGTATTAACATTTATATCCAGCATGTCGATATATTATTGAAGGATGGATAGCCATTCTTATGCAATCTATTATTTAAGAAAGGAGGAAGAATTATGGCAATCAGTGGAATCGGTTCTTATGGACTGAACAGTCTGTACAGCTATCAGTCATCCATCAACAGTCTTCGTCTGACCCAGGCTCTTTCCAACAATCCAAGGCTGAACCAGTCTTATTCGTCTTCGTCAACGTCATCTGTGATATCACGGAAGGCGGCGATGAATGCCAATGTCAGCTTTGTCAAGGATTACAGCAGTACCATGTCTGACCTGATGAATGCGGCGAATGAACTGAGAAGTTCGAATAAGAACGGGGCTATGAGTGATCTTGCGATTACCAGTTCTGACAATAGCATTGCAACGGCAAGCGGGAAATTACTGGTTAAGAATGACAAGGAGTATGAGCTTAGTGTTGAGCAGATCGCACAGGCGCAGGTCAATGTCAGCGACGGCGTGAAGGGTTCTGAGTATGCGAAGTCAGCGATGAACTTCACCGTTGGCGACGGGAAGAATTCCGTCAATGTCCGTGTAGGAACTACGAAAGCGAACGGAGGCTCCAGAACCAATGCCCAGATGCTGCAGGAAGCGGCAGACCAGATCAATAAGAGCAAGGTTGGCGTGACGGCCAGCGTTGTACAGAAAGACGGAGTAGCTTCCCTGCAGTTAGAAGGAAAGTCTACGGGCGAAGGCAAGGACTTCACCGTCAGCGGAGAACTTGGAGCAGCGGCGGGAGCGGACAATGTGAAGACCGAAGCAGCCAATGCGAAGTATTCTGTGACCGTGGACGGCAGGACCACAGAGTATGAGTCAGATAAGAACAACGTTTCGATCGGTTATTACGGAGTAGACGTAGAGCTTAAGAAGGCCGGTGAGGCTACGCTGAAGGCGGGCGTGAATTCCGCGAATGTGGCTTCCGCACTTGGCGACCTGGTTGATGCTTATAATTCATCATTGAGGTTCCTCAATGATAATTATGACAAGGGAACGGGCGTCGGCAGACAGCTTCGCAACATGATCACCGGTATCGGCTCTGAGCAGTCCTTGAAGCAGCTTGGGATTACGGTGAACAAG
>CAJULU010000020.1:44029-47988 GCA_910587575.1 uncultured Dorea sp. | reverse complement strand
CGACCTTAAGCTTCAGCAAGAGCACCTTCGAGAAGAATATGCAGAAGGATCCGTCCCTGACCAAGAGTCTGGTTTCCGGCATGGGCGGAATTGCGGACCGCATGTTCAACAAGGCCAGCAGCGCCATGAATGTCAGCTCCAGGTCTCTGATCAATGGAAGCGGCTCCGATACATTCTCCGGTTCGTCATCCGGCAGCTCATCTTCCATGAGTGCGGCGACGAATCCCTACAGTGTACTGGGCATGTACTCCAAGAGCGGGGCTTACAATATGAGCAATTATTATGCTGTGGGAATGATGATGAATTACTTGATTTAATTACATCTGTTTATACTGAGAAACGGCAGGCCGCCGCACAGAAGGAGTATCCGTCTGTGCGGCGTTTTTATGCGGATTTTGTGGCTTTTGGGAACGGCCGGCGCAGGACGGCTTTTCAGATGAAATTATTAAATTTATATCTTGAAAATGTGCGGCGCTCTATGTTATATTACGAATAATGTACATTTAAAGTTGCTGCCTGGACAACTGAAAAAAATATTAAATATACATAAGGAGCAAGGTAATGAAATCACTAAAAATTCGAGGGAAACTGACATTGGGCTTCGGGCTTCTGCTGATGATTCTGATTGTAATGAACGCATTTTCGCTTTCGAATCTGCGCAGCATTTCAAATTTTTCAGTCGATTTGTATACAGGCCCGCATATGAGTGCGCTTTCCTCTGTCGCAATGCTGAAAGACGTATACAAAATAGAAAATGCAGTCGACCGTATGCTGCTGACTGGCGATGCCCGGACGACGGAGGATTATGAGAATGCCTGCCGGAATATCGAGGCGGAACTGACTGCAATCCGGGAAACCGGCGTGATTGATCCGGCACTGGTAACAGATTTCGAGGAAAAGCTGTCTGCAATGAAGACATCGTATGCTGAGATCAGCCGTTTATTGTCGGAACAGGAACCGCAGCAGATGGCGGATGAGGTGGAGCAGTTTGAAGCAGTGGTTGCCGAGGCGACGGTGGCTGCACAGGAGATTTCCGTTGCTTCCCAGGAAAAGGCAGAAGCTTTTAAAAATCAGTCCGTTTCACAGGCTGACCGCACGATTGTCATCCAGGATATTTTATTCGCCGTCATCGTGGTTGCCGCTCTGCTGATTTCTTATAAAATGTCGGTTATCATCACTGTGCCGCTTAAGAAATTGTCCCAGGGGATGCAGCAGGTTTCTCAGGGACGTCTGGAAGTTGAGTTCGACAGCCTGGGACAGGACGAACTGGGGATACTCGCCCGGCAGTTAAATGATACGATGCTTAATATCCGGCAGTATGTGCAGGATATTTCCTATGTGCTGGGCGGCATATCTAATGGTGACATCTCCATGGAAATCGAACGGGAATACATCGGAGACTTTAAGGAAATCAAAGATTCTCTCAAGCTGATCCTGGATGCCCTGAACGATACCGTCGGGCAGCTTTACCGCTGCTGTACGCAGGTCCGGGCCGGTTCGGAGAATCTTGCCTCCAATTCCCAGACGCTGGCACAGGGGTCTACCGAACAGACTGCCGCAGTGGAAGCTTTTAAAATGTCATTGGATAAAGTCGCAGACCTGACCCGGCAGGACGGGGAGAATGCAGCCCATGTCAAACAGATTTCCGGACAGGCATGGGAGGTTGTTGTTCAAAGCAACCGGCAGATGGATGACATGGTTCAGGCAATGGGAGAGATCGGCTCATCTTCACAGGAGATTGCAAAAGTAATTAAAATCATTGAGGATATCGCTTTCCAGACCAATATCCTTGCACTCAATGCAGCGGTAGAAGCCGCACGTGCCGGTGAAACGGGCAAAGGATTTGCGGTTGTTGCGGATGAAGTGCGCAATCTTGCCAGCAAGAGTGCGGAAGCGGCCAGCGCTACTGCAGAAATGATTGAAAAATCTGCTTTTGCGGTGGAACATGGGATCAAGGTTGCTGACGCAACGGTGCTGTCCATGAAGCAGGTAGGGGAGAATGTACAGACAATGGCGGAACTTCTGGGGAATATCGACCAGTCTACGAACGAGCAGGCAGAAGCGTTTGCGCATATGGTGGATTCTGCCGCCCAGATTAGCGGGGTCGTGCATGCCAACGCAGCGGCTGCCGAGGAGAATTCTGCCGCCTCCAGGGAGTTGTCCGAGCAGGCAAGGATCCTGGAAAGCCTGGTGGAAAGGTTCCGTACAAGAAAATAGAGCGTCCATCATGATATGATGAGGGCAGGCCGCCGCACAGAAGGAAATATCCGGCTGTGCGGCGTTTTTGATGTTCTGATATGTTTTTACATGTTGGACAGAATGGGGTATTGCTTTTTCCTATAATGTCTAGTAAAATTAGTCTAGTGCATCGTAGATTAAATAAACGGCTATGGCAGGGAATATGGCTGGTTATTTAATGGACGATGTGCCGGTAAAGCCAGGAGGGATACAGATGACGGAGATTACGAACATAGCATTAGATGCCATGGGCGGGGACAATGCCCCTGCAGAGATGGTGAAGGGGGCGGTGGACGCCGCAGAGAAAGAGCCTGCCATGAAGGTATTTCTGATCGGGCAGGAAGAGGTCATCAGGAGGGAACTTACGAAGTACCAGTTTAATCAGGCGCAGATAGAAGTGGTTCATGCCTCAGAGGTGATAGAGACAGCGGAACCGCCGGTGAACGCCATCCGCAGGAAGAAAGACTCTTCCATCGTGGTGGGCATGAAGATGGTAAAGGCCGGGAAGGCGGACGCATTCGTGTCTGCAGGAAGTTCCGGCGCCATCCTGGTTGGAGGACAGACGCTGGTAGGGCGTATCAAGGGTGTGGAACGGCCGCCCCTTGCGTCTCTGATCCCTACCGAGAAGGGAGTGTCCCTGCTGCTGGACTGCGGCGCCAACGTAGATGCCAGGGCTTCTCATCTCGTCCAGTTTGCCAGGATGGGGTCGATCTATATGGAACACGTGCTGGGGGTTCAGAATCCGAAGGTGGGAATCGTCAATATCGGTGCAGAAGAGGAGAAGGGAAATGCACTGGTGAAAGAGACCTTTCCGCTTCTCAAGGAGTTAAAGGACATTCACTTTACCGGAAGCGTGGAGGCCAGGGAGATTCCCCACGGCCAGGCGGACGTGGTGGTCTGCGAAGCGTTTTCGGGGAATATTATTCTGAAATTATACGAAGGGGTGGGCGCCGTCCTGATCAGCAAGGTCAAGGAGGGGCTTATGTCAACCTTAAGGAGCAAGATCGGTGCGCTTCTGATCAAGCCGGCTCTGAAGCAGACGCTGAAAGCATTCGATGCCAGTGAATATGGCGGGGCGCCGCTTCTGGGGCTGAACGGCCTGGTGGTCAAGACCCATGGGAGTGCGAAAGCGAAGGAGGTCAGCAATACGCTGATTCAGTGTGTGACCTTTAAGAGACAGAAAATCAACGAGAAGATCAGAGAGTGTATTCAAACGGATGCAGTATCCGCTGAATAAAAGAAGAACATTGTGTATCAGAAAATGATTAACAGAAAAGGAGAAGAGATGGTATGGAATTTGAAAAGTTGAAAGAGATTATAGCAGATGTTTTGAATGTGAATGCAGATGAGATTACGGAAGATACAACTTTCGTGGATGACCTGGGAGCGGACTCTCTCGACATCTTTCAGATCATTATGGGAATAGAGGAGACATACGATATCGAGATTGACAATGAAGAGGCCGAGAAGATCGTTACGGTCGGGGATGCGGTAGAGCAGATTAAGAATGCAACGAACAACTAGGCAAAGGATAACTAGGCAGTGTAATTTTGGAAAAAGCCCGGTAGGGCTTTTTCGTGTTTTGAAACGTGATATGGGAAATGCTGCCGGCGGCAGCTTCTGGATTCAGGTTAGTGAGGCGATAAAATGAGTCGGGAATTAAAAGTATTGGAAGAAAAGATTGGGTACAGGTTTGAGAATTTTCAGTTGTTGAAGCAGGC
>CAJULU010000020.1:30658-44019 GCA_910587575.1 uncultured Dorea sp. | reverse complement strand
ATGAGAGGCATCTGTCCAAGCATGAGTGTAACGAGCGTCTGGAATTCCTGGGGGATGCCGTGCTGGAACTGGTCTGCAGCGAGTTTCTGTTCTTTGAACATGCGCAGATGCCGGAGGGGGAACTGACAAAGACACGGGCGAGCATGGTGTGTGAGCCGGCGCTTGCGTTCTGTGCGAAGGATCTGGATCTGGGAAGATATCTGCTGCTTGGCAAGGGAGAGGATGCCACCGGAGGAAGGGAGCGGGACTCTGTCACTTCGGATGCGCTGGAAGCGCTGATCGGTGCGATCTATATGGATGGTGGTTTTGCTAATGCGAAAGAGTTTATCCACCGTTTTATTCTCAATGATCTGGAGAATAAGACGCTCTTTTTCGATAGCAAGACTATCCTGCAGGAGATTGTGCAGGCAAGTTCCAAATCGCCCATCACATACCAGCTGGTGGGGGAGGAGGGGCCGGATCATGACAAGTCTTTCCAGGTATCGGCTTATATCGGGGAAGAGGAGTACGGGGTCGGGGTCGGCCGTACGAAGAAAGGGGCGGAACAGGTTGCGGCTTACCAGAGTATCTTAAAGCTGCGCAGTAAGAATATAAAGTAGGTGGAGAATGTATCTGAAAAGCATAGAAGTGCAGGGCTTCAAGTCATTTGCACATAAGATAAAATTCGATTTCCATAACGGGATTACGGGCATTGTAGGGCCCAACGGAAGCGGGAAAAGCAATGTTGCGGATGCGGTCCGCTGGGTGTTAGGCGAACAGAGGGTGAAGCAGCTTCGGGGAGGCACCATGCAGGACGTGATCTTCTCGGGGACGGAGAACCGCAAACCCTTAAGTTATGCATCCGTTGCCATTACCCTGGATAATTCCGACCATCAGCTTTCCATTGATTTTGAAGAGGTGACGGTGACAAGGAAATTATACCGGTCGGGGGAGAGCGAGTATCTGATCAATGGAAGCGGCTGCAGGCTTAAGGACGTCAACGAACTGTTCTATGACACGGGTATCGGCAAAGAGGGATATTCCATCATCGGCCAGGGCCAGATTGACCGTATCTTAAGCGGAAAACCGGAGGAGCGGCGGGAATTGTTTGACGAGGCTGCGGGGATCGTGAAGTTTAAGCGGCGGAAGAATCTGTCGGTGAAGAAGTTAGAGGAGGAACGTCAGAATCTTCTGAGGGTCAATGACATTCTGGCGGAACTGGAGAAGCAGGTAGGGCCCCTGGAGCGTCAGGCAGAGACGGCCCGGGAATATTTAAAGAAGAAGGAAGAGCTGAAGACCTACGATATCAATATGTTTCTCCTGGAGACGGAACGTCTGGAGGAACAGGTCAGGGAACTTACCGGGAAGCTTGAGATTACGAAGGGGGAGCTTGAGGAATCCAGCGGGAAGTATGACTCCATGAAGACGGAGTATGAGACGGTGGAGGAACAGGTGGACGCAATTGATGCAGCCATTGAGAAGGCCAAGAGCCAGCTGAACGAGACGAATCTTCTGAAACAGCAGCTGGAGAACCAGATTGAACTGTTGAAAGAGCAGATCAACAGTATGCATATGAATGACGCCCATTATGACCAGCGTGCCAGAACGATTACTTCCGAGGTGGGAGTGCGCAAAGACCAGCTTGAGGAACTGGGGCGTGAAGAAGAGGAGTTAAAGCGGCAGATTGACGGGCAGACCAGGCTTGAGAACCAGGCCAGGGCAGAACTGATTGAGGTGCAGGCCAGGATTGCGTCTGTCACGGCTTCGGTGGAACGGCACAAGGACGAGATCATGGAACTTCTGAATAACAGGGCTTCCACCAAGGCGAAGATTCAGAAGTACGATGTTAGAGCAGATCCAGGTCCGCAGGGCGGGAATGAACCGCCAGATGATCGAGGCCAGGGAAGAGGAAGAGATCCAGAGCGGGAAACTGAATGGTTACCAGGAAGAACTAAAGGAGATTGACCGGCAGATTGCCGCATTGTCTGAGGAGAACCGTCAGTATGAAGAGAAGATTGCCGTACTGCAGGAGCAGTTAGCGAAGCAGACGGAGCAGTTCCGGATCGGGCAGACGGCGTACCACCGGGAAGAATCCAGGCTTGAATCTTTGAAGAATCTTACAGAACGGTACGATGGTTATGGAAACAGTATCCGTAAAGTCATGGATCTGCGGAGCAGGGAGAAAGGGATACTGGGCGTGGTTGCCGATCTGATCAAGGTGGACAAGGATTATGAGATTGCCATAGAGACGGCTCTTGGTGGCAGTATTCAGAACATTGTTACTTCGGATGACGATACGGCGAAACGGATGATCGGTTATCTGAAAAAGAACCGGTTCGGACGGGCAACGTTTCTTCCGCTTACGAATATCCGTTCTTATGCGGGGAGCATAAAGGCAGAGGCGCTGAAAGAACCGGGGGTAGTGGGAACTGCCAATACACTGGTGAAGACAGAGGAAAAGTATCAGACGCTGGCAGACAATCTCCTGGGAAGAACCCTGGTGGTGGATCACATTGACCACGGGCTTGCGATTGCGAAGAAATATAAGCAGACCATACGGATCGTTACCCTGGAGGGGGAGCTGATTAATCCGGGCGGTTCCATGACAGGAGGCGCATTTAAGAATTCCAGCAATCTGCTGAGCAGAAGGCGGGAGATGGAGGAGTTCGAGCGGACGGTCAGACAGCTGAAACGGGAGATGGACGAGGTGGAGGCCTCTTCGGATCTGCTGCGTAAAGAGCGGGCCGGGTATTATGAGAAGATGGATGAGATCAGCACGAAGCTTCAGAAAGCCTATGTCATCCAGAACACGGCAAAGATGAATGCAGACCAGACGGCGGCCAGGATTCAGAATGTCAGGGAACTTGCGGAGAGTCTGGGCGAAGAAGCCGCAAAGATTGACAGTCAGATCACGGATATTGCTGACAACCAGGAATCAATCAATGTGGAACTGGATACGTCAGAGAGACTGGAGCAGGAACTGACGGAGCAGATCGAACAGGAACAGAAGATTCTGGATGAAGAACACGAGGAAGAGGCCGTGAAGGTAAGGCGGACAGAGGAGATTCATCTGGAATTCGCAAGCCTGGAGCAGAAATTTACCTTTGTTGACGAGAATGTGAACCGTATCCGGGAAGAGATCGGGAAGTTTCAGGAGGAACTGGAGGAACTGGAGAAGAATAAAGGCGGTACTTCCAGGGAGATTGAGGAAAAGGAGAACCAGATCGGGGAACTTAGGACGACCATTGAGAACTCGAAGGATCTGTTTGAAGAGATCCAGATTGAGATCGAAAGGTATAAAAAAGACCGGGAGGAACTGAACCAGAAGCATAAGGAGTTCCTCAGGAACCGGGAAGACCTGGCAAAACACATGTCGGATCTGGACAAGGAGATTTTCCGTCTGGAGAGCCAGAAGGAGAATTATGAGTCAGCTTCGGAGAAGCAGATCAGCTATATGTGGGAAGAGTACGAGATTACCTATATCCGGGCAAAGGAACTGCGGGATGAAAACCTTACGGATCTGTCGAGGATGAAGAAGAGAATCCAGGATCTGAAAGGAGAGATCCGGGCGCTTGGAAATGTCAATGTCAACGCCATTGAGGAGTACAAGAGCGTTTCCGAACGGTATGAGTTCTTAAAAGACCAGCATGACGATCTGGTGGAGGCAGAGGCAACGCTGGAACAGATTATCGAGGAGCTGGATGCGGCTATGAGAAAACAGTTCCGGGAACAGTTTGCCAGGATTGCCAGTGAATTCGACCAGGTGTTTAAGGAGTTGTTCGGCGGCGGCAAGGGGACGCTGGAACTGATGGAGGATGAGGATATCCTGGAGGCGGGAGTTAAGATTATCGCCCAGCCGCCGGGAAAGAAGCTGCAGAATATGATGCAGCTTTCCGGCGGAGAGAAGGCGCTGACGGCGATTTCTCTGCTGTTCGCAATCCAGAATCTGAAACCGTCCCCGTTCTGCCTGCTGGATGAGATCGAGGCGGCGCTGGATGATAATAATGTGGTCAGATTTGCGGGATATCTGCATAAGCTGACGAAAAGCACCCAGTTTATCGTCATTACCCATAGAAGGGGGACCATGACGGCGGCGGACAGGCTGTATGGAATTACCATGCAGGAGAAAGGGATTTCCACGCTGGTATCCGTGAGTCTCCTGGAGGAAGAACTGGATGCATAGATGCCCTGTCTTGCCGGCGGAGCACTTTTCTGCAGAGCCTGACATGGGGCTGTGATGTGAAATGGCTGGCAGATATGAGGCAGCTATGATGTGAATAAAGACAGAAAATAGCAGGAGGTAGTGATGGCGGAAGAGCAGAAGGAGAAGGTTGGTTTTTTTAAGCGTCTGGTACAGGGGCTTGGGAAGACAAGGGATAATATTGTGTCCGGGATGGACAGTATCTTTCATGGGTTTTCTCATATTGATGATGAATTTTATGAGGAACTGGAGGAAGTTCTTATTATGGGGGATCTGGGGGTACAGGCCACCTATGAGATCCTGGATGACTTAAAGGAAAAGGTAAAGGCGCAGCATATCAAGGAGCCGGTTAAGTGCAGAGAACTGCTGATCGAGAGTATCAAGGAGCAGATGGACGTAGGTGAGACAGCCTATGATTTCGAAGAGAAGACATCTGTGGTTCTGGTAATCGGGGTCAATGGTGTTGGGAAGACCACGACCATTGGGAAACTTGCGGGGAAACTTAAGGCCCAGAATAAGAAGGTGGTACTTGCGGCGGCAGATACCTTCCGCGCGGCAGCAGGGGAACAGCTGAAAGAGTGGGCCAATCGTGCCCAGGCAGATCTGATCGGAGGGCAGGAAGGTTCGGATCCGGCTTCGGTGGTCTATGATGCCGTGGCTTCCGCCAAGGCGAAGCATGCGGATGTGCTGTTGTGTGACACGGCAGGAAGGCTCCATAATAAGAAGAACCTCATGGAAGAGCTCAGGAAGATGAACCGGATCATTGACCGGGAGTTCCCGGAGGCGTATCGTGAGACTCTGGTGGTACTGGATGCTACTACGGGACAGAATGCGCTGCAGCAGGCGAAGGAATTCAATGAAGTTGCGGACATTACGGGGATTGTACTGACGAAGATGGACGGGACGGCCAAGGGCGGTATCGCAGTGGCCATTCATGCAGAACTGGGAATTCCGGTGAAATATATCGGTGTCGGAGAATCTATTGACGATCTCCAGAAATTTGATGCAGACACCTTTGTCCGGGCGTTGTTTGCTTCCGGGGACGAAGGAGCGGATGTGTAAGAGTCTGAATGGTCCGGGTGACTGCCGGACCATTGTCTGACAGGAAAATGAGATAGAAGAAATGACAGGAAAGAAATGGATCATAAGGAGGAATCATAAGATGTTTACGCTTGAAAAGTTTGAACAGGCAAGTGAACTTGTGAAGAAGGTTACGAATCCCACAAAATTAATATACAGTGAATATCTAAGCCTGGAGACTGGCGGAAGGATTTATCTGAAGCCGGAGAACATGCAGGAGACAGGCGCATATAAGGTGCGGGGCGCTTACTATAAGATCAGTACCATGAGTGAAGAAGCACGGGAGAGGGGGCTGATCACTGCATCGGCCGGGAATCACGCCCAGGGAGTGGCCTATGCCGCCCAGAAATTCGGCTGTAAGGCAGTCATCGTCATGCCGACGATCACGCCGTTGATCAAGGTCAACCGCACGAAGAATTATGGTGCGGAAGTTATCCTTCATGGAGACGTGTATGACGATGCGTGCGAGTATGCGGTGAAGTTAGCCCAGGAGAAGGGCTATACCTTTGTCCATCCCTTTGATGACCCGGATATTGCTACCGGGCAGGGGACGATTGCCATGGAGATTGTACAGGAACTGCCTACCGTGGATTATATTCTGGCGCCTGTAGGCGGCGGCGGTCTGATCACCGGAATTTCTACTCTTGCCAAGATGCTGAATCCCAAGATCCAGGTAATCGGCGTGGAGCCGTCCCAGGCGGCCAGTATGACCATGGCTCTGGCTTCCGGGGAGCCGGTGACCCTTGACAGCGCCAACACGATCGCAGACGGCACGGCGGTAAAACGGGTGGGTGAGAAGATCTTTCCTTATGCCCAGGAGAATATTGACCGTATGCTGACGGTGGAGGATGATGAGCTGATCGGCGCTTTCCTTGACCTGGTGGAGAACCACAAGATGGTGGTGGAGAATTCCGGGCTCTTAACGGTTGCGGCTTTAAAGCAGCTTGACCTGAAGGGGAAAAAGGCGGTGGCTGTTTTAAGCGGCGGTAACATGGATGTGATTACCATGTCTTCCATTGTACAGCACGGGCTGATTCAGCGGGACAGGATTTTCTCTGTGTCTGTGCTGCTTCCGGATAAACCGGGAGAACTGGTACGGGTTGCGGCAACCATTGCGGATGCCCAGGGAAATGTAATCAAGCTTGAGCATAACCAGTTCGTCAGCACGAACCGTAATGCGGCGGTGGAACTGCGTATCACGATGGAAGCCTTTGGGACGGAGCATAAGAATGAGATTATGAAGGCGTTGGAGGATGAAGGATTCCGGCCAAGGGAGATTGGGGCGAAGTTGTATTAGATAAGGAACTGCCGCAGGTTATTTATATACAGTTCCTAAGCAGATGAAAAGTCCGGTTTATATGAAATCCGATTCTGCAGAACAGACTGCGGCAGATTCCGAACGGGCAGCCGATATGGACGGCTGCCCGTTTAAATTAACTGCTAATGATTTTTCTCTTGACAAAAAATGTATAATTGTATACAATTATACACGTTAATAGAAGGGTAGAATCAAAAGATATGACACGAAGGAGATGACATCTATGGAAAACAGGAAAGTGTACCTGAACGAACATACCAATCTGCTGCAGCTCGAGGAGCATATGTATCCCCTGGTGGATGTGGACAAGCCCAATGTTTTCCGCAATCTGTTCCGTTATGACGAGATTCCGAAGATTGCGTTCAACGACCGTATTGTGCCCCACAGCATGCCGGACGAGATCTGGATTACGGATACTACCTTCCGGGACGGCCAGCAGTCCAGGGCTCCATATAGTACAGAACAGATTGTGAAGCTGTATGAATATTTCCATAGGCTCGGCGGACCGAAAGGAAAGATTAAGCAATGCGAATTCTTCCTGTATAGTAAGAAGGACCGGGATGCGGTGTACCGGTGTATGGAAAAGGGGTATGAATTTCCGGAGATTACCAGCTGGATCCGCGCCAGCAGGAAGGACTTTGAACTGGTGAAAGAGATCGGAATGAAGGAGACGGGAATTCTGGTCAGCTGTTCGGACTATCACATTTTTTATAAATTAAAGATGACGAGGCGGGAATGTATGGAACATTATCTGTCTGTGGTCCGTGAGTGCCTGGAGACAGGGGTAAGCCCCAGATGTCATCTGGAAGATATTACCAGGTCGGATATCTATGGTTTTGTGATTCCCTTCTGTCTGGAACTGATGAAGCTGATGGAGGAGTATCAGATCCCGGTCAAGATCCGTGTCTGCGATACCATGGGATACGGGGTGAATTACCCGGGGGCTGTGATCCCCAGATCCATACCGGGGATTATCTACGGGATCCGTGTCCATGCGGGAGTTCCCAGTGAACTGATTGAATTTCACGGCCATAATGACTTCTATAAGGCGGTGAGCAATTCGTCTACCGCATGGCTCTATGGGGCATGCGGGGTGAACTGTTCCCTCTTTGGAATCGGAGAGCGTACCGGTAATACGCCGCTTGAGGCAATGGTGTTTGAATATGCACAGCTTCGGGGAACGCTGGATGGCATGGATACGACGGTCATTACAGAGCTCTCCGAGTATTATGAGAAGGAGATCGGATACAGAGTGCCGTCGAGGACGCCGTTCGTGGGGCGCAATTTTAATGTGACCAGGGCGGGAATCCATGCGGACGGTCTGCTGAAGAATGAGGAGATTTATAATGTGTTTGATACGGATAAGTTTCTGAACCGTCCGCCTCTGGTAGCCGTATCCAATACCTCCGGACTCGCAGGGATCGCACACTGGATCAATACTTATTTTCATCTGCCGGAAGGGAAACAGGTGGATAAGAATTCGGAACTGGTTGCCATGGTAAAGGCCTGGGTGGACAAGGAATACGAGGATGGTCGCGTGACGGTTCTGACGGATGACGAGCTGCTTGCAGTCATTCGGGATGCAAAAAAGCAGACGGGCTGTGAACTGGTTTCCTGACAGGCCTGTCTGGTCAGGAAAATCGTCTGATACAGTGGATGTGATCTGCTGCAAAAGCGCCGGAAGAATGCTGGGACGGAAAGATAGGAGAGAAGGAAGAGAAGGGATGGAAGAGTATCAGGATCGTTCATTGCGGGGCAGGGTGTTTCGCAGGCTGCGGGAAGACATCCTCTCGGGAGTCTACCAGGAACATGAGGAATTGCGGGAGGTTACCATTGGAGAGGAACTGGGGGTCAGCAGGACTCCGGTAAGGGAGGCATTGCGGCAGCTGGAGCTGGAGGGGCTGGTGACCATCATTCCCAATAAGGGCGCCTATGTAACCGGGATTACCCGCAAGGATGTGGCAGACATCTACCGGATCCGTTCGATGCTGGAAGGAATGTGCGCCCGGTGGGCCACAGAGCATATTACAGAAAAGCAGATTGAAGAACTGGAAGAGGTGCTGCTTTTGTCGGAATTTCATCTGCGTAAAAGCAGCAGGGAGCAGGCGGAACAGGTGACGGAGCTTGACGGAAAGTTCCACAAGGTTCTGTATGAAGCTTCCAACAGCCGGATACTGGAGCATGTGCTGTCGGATTTTCATAAATATGTCCAGATGGCGAGGGCGATGTCGGTGGGAGAGAAGAACCGGGCGAAGAAATCCATCCAGGAGCATCGGGAGATCCTTGAGGCCATCAGGAAACAGGATGGAGAGCTGGCGGAGAAGCTTGCCAACCAGCATATTCTGAATGTAATGGAGAATCTGCATCTGGAGGAAGACCACTAAGTGGAGGATCACGAAATGGAAGACCACTAAGTGAAGGACCGCTAATTGGGAAGGCAACGAAATGGAAGATTACTTAAAATAAATAAGAGTAAAATAAAAGCAAGGAAGACAGGAATAGAAAGAATCAAACAGGAGGGATTTGAACATGGCGAAGATTAAGATGACCACACCGATTGTAGAGATGGACGGAGACGAGATGACCCGTATCCTCTGGAAGATGATTAAAGAGCATCTGTTAGAGCCGTTTATTGAACTGAACACGGAATACTATGACCTGGGGCTTGAGCACAGGAATGAGACGGACGACCAGGTAACCATTGACTCGGCCAATGCAACGAAGAAGTACAAGGTTGCCGTGAAGTGTGCGACAATCACGCCCAATGCGGCGCGTATGACAGAATATGATCTGAAAGAGATGTGGAAGAGTCCCAACGGGACAATCCGCGCGATTCTGGACGGAACGGTGTTCCGTGCGCCTATTGTGGTCAAGGGGATTGAACCCTGTGTCCGTAACTGGAAGAAGCCCATCACGATTGCAAGGCATGCATATGGAGACGTGTATAAAGGCTCTGAGATGAAGATCCCGGGAGCAGGCAGGGTGGAACTGGTGTATACTGCCAGTGACGGTTCCCAGATGCGGGAACTGGTGCATGAATTTGACGGGGAAGGGATTGTGCAGGGAATGCATAATGTGAACCAGTCAATCGAGAGTTTCGCAAGAAGCTGCTTTAACTATGCGCTGGACATTAAGCAGGATCTCTGGTTTGCCACGAAAGATACGATTTCCAAGAAGTATGACCATACTTTTAAAGATATTTTCCAGGAGATCTTCGAGGCGGAATATAAGGAGAAATTCGAGGCGGCGGGAATTACTTATTTCTATACGCTGATTGATGATGCCGTGGCGCGTGTCATGAAGTCTGAGGGCGGTTATATCTGGGCCTGCAAGAATTATGACGGGGATGTGATGAGCGATATGGTTTCCTCTGCGTTCGGCTCTCTTGCAATGATGACTTCTGTGCTGGTGTCTCCGGATGGATATTATGAGTATGAGGCGGCACACGGGACGGTTCAGAGACATTACTATAAGCATCTGGAAGGGGAAGAGACTTCTACCAACTCCGTAGCAACGATATTTGCCTGGACGGGGGCTCTCAGGAAACGGGGGGAACTGGATGGGAATCAGGAACTGACGGATTTTGCGGACAGGCTTGAGAAAGCAACGATTGATACGATTGAAGACGGGAAGATGACGAAGGATCTTGCGCTGATCACGACCATTGAGAATCCCACTGTGCTGAATAGTGAGGAGTTTATCAAAGCGATTGCGGCCAGATTGTAACAGGCAGAAAGCTATCGGGAAATGGCATGGGATACGAAGTCATTTCCCGGCAGTTCTTTACATTTCTTTCGAATATTTTCTGTAAAAATAAGCATAGGAACCACCCAGAACCGCCAGTGCAGCGGCACTTCCAAGGATTCCCAGAAGGTCTGTCCGGGTTTCAATGAAAAGGACGGGAAGGAGAATCAGAACATAGACTATGATGTCAAATGTCCGGGCCTTGGCCAGGTTCTGGATGGTCCGGGTCCGTTCATCGTTCAGGCCAGCGGCGGTCTGGCTGCTCTCCTTTGAATATTTCTCATACTGATATGTAGTTCCAAAATAATGAATCCCATTTAAGAATAAGAGCATACCTGTATATCCGATGAGTGTCAGACAGACCGTAAGTGCCCGGCTGTCGAAGATGTGAAGGGATTTTACCATAAAGGAAATGGCATACATTGGAAATCCGATGAAAATCATGGACTTCTTTTTCTTCCTGGTTGTCATGTAGGTTCCTCCTTTGCATGAAATGGAAAATTAAAACTTATCAGTGAAAATTATACCACTTTTCTGCGGAAAATGGTATAATATATTCTATTGGACAAGTCTGTATATCTGGCAGGGTATGGGTGATCATGTACCCTCTGGGGGATAGATACCATAGAGAAGAGAAGGGAGAACTTAGGCAGGATGAAAATACTGATGATTAACGGCACGATGCGGCATGGCTCAAGCTATCATATCGGTAAGATGGTGATTGAGAAGATTGTGAAGGAAGAGGATCAGGTCATTGAGTTATTTCTTCCGAAAGATATGCCGGAATACTGCCGGGGATGTGCAACCTGTATTCTGGAAAGTGAGAAGAAGTGTCCCGATTATCTGATGTATATGAAACGGGTAACCAGGATGATTGATGAGGCGGACCTTCTTGTGTTCACGTCGCCGGTTCACGTGCTTCATGTGACAGGGGCTCTGAAGGTGCTGCTGGATCATTACGGATACCGTTTTATGGTGCACAGGCCCCAGGAGTGTATGTTTCACAAGCAGGCGGTGTGTGTGACCACCGGGGCAGGCGGCGGCATGAAATCCACGCTTAAGGATATGAAGAGCAGCCTCTTCTTCTGGGGCGTGGCAAGGATCTATACATATGGGATTGCCGTGGCCGCAATACGCTGGGAGGATGTGGAGATGCCGGTGAAGGAGAAGATCGTGAATGACGTGGATCAGCTTGCCTTGAAGCTGACCAGGGATACGGCATCTGTGACTCCGGGATGGAAGACGAAGGTCTTATTCTATATTATGAGACATATGCAGCAGAACGGAAAGAACCTTGCAGATGTGACATACTGGAAGGAGAAGGGGTGGCTTGGAAAGGAGCGTCCGTGGAAGAAGAACGGACAGGAGGCAGGGAAGAATGTCTGACAGAATCCAGGCCGTTTGTGGGGACGTAGTAAAATGGAAGTTTACTACGTCCCCAGTTCTTCCCAACGCTCATACAATTCTTCTAATTCCGCTGCAATCAAAGCCTTCTCGTCCGCCAGTTCCTGGCATCGGACAGAATTGGTAAACACATCTTCCTGCATCATCAGCCCGTCGATCTCCGCATCCCGTTCTTCCAGGCCCGTGATACGCTCCTCCGTCTTTCGCAGATCATTCTGGCGTTTCCGTTCCTTTGCCTGTGCTTCTTTCTGCTCCTGCCAGCTTAGCTTCGCTTCCGACACATTTTTGGCCGCCAGGGCAGAATCCGCTTCTTTTGCCCCTGCGTAAACGGCGGTCAGTTCTTCCCGTTTTTCCAGATAATAATCATAATTCCCGATATAATTCACAAAAGTCTGGTTCACCAGATCCAGAATCCTTGTGGCCGTCTGGTTGATAAAATACCGGTCATGGGACACGTAGAGCAGAGTTCCGGTGTAATCATTCAGGGCTTTCTCCAGAATCTCCTTGGAAGTGATGTCCAGGTGGTTGGTAGGCTCGTCCAGGATCAGAAAATTCGCCCTTGAGAGCATAAGCTTCGCAAGAGAGACCCGCCCCCGCTCCCCGCCGCTTAAGTCGCCGATCCGCTTAAACACGTCGTCTCCGGTAAACAGAAACGCTGCCAGCATGTTACGGATCCTGGTATTGGTAAGTTCCGGGTAGTCGTCAGAAATCTCTTCGAAAATGGTCTTCTCCATGTGCAGTACATGGTGTTCCTGGTCATAGTATCCGATCTCTACATTGGTTCCCAGCGTAAATGTTCCCGTATCCGCAGGAAGAACCTGGTTGAGAATCTTTAGAAGAGTCGTCTTGCCCGTTCCGTTGTCTCCGATAATCGCAACGTGCTCTCCACGTTTCAGCTCAAAGCTGACATCCGCAAAAAGCACCTGGCCAGGGAAGGATTTGCCCAGTGATTCTACGGTGAGCACATCGTTACCGCTTATGCGGGAGGGCTCCAGGGTCAGATGGATCTCTGTATTCATCTCCGCCGGTTTTTCCACCGGTCTGATCTTCTCCAGCATCTTCTCACGGCTTTCGGCACGTCTGATTGATTTTTCACGGTTAAAGGAGCGCAGTTTCTCAATGACTGCCTCGTGGTGCTTAATCTCCTGCTGCTGGTTTAAATATTCTTTGAGCTGTGCTTCCCGGAGCAGCCGTTTCTTCTCGGCATAATCGCTGTAATTGCCCAGGTAGGTACTAAGCTTTCCCATCTCGATTTCCAGGATCTTCGTCACCACCCGGTTAAGGAAATAACGGTCATGGGAGACGATGAGCACGGCCCCCGGATAGTTGAGCAGATAGGTTTCCAGCCATGCGATGGAGTTTAAGTCTAAGTGGTTGGTCGGTTCGTCAAGAAGCAGGATGTCAGGCTTTGTGAGCAGAAGCTTTCCCAGGGAAACCCGTGTCTTCTGGCCGCCGGAAAGGGTGGAAACAGGCTTGGAGAAATCGCCTTCGCAAAAGCCGAGTCCTTTTAAGACGCCGGTAATCTCACTTTCGTATGCATAACCGTTCTCACGCTCGAAAGTTCCGGTGAGACGATGGTAGGTTTCCAGGCGGGCGGACAGAGCCCCGCCTTCCAAGTGCTTCAGTTCCCGTTCG
>CAJULU010000020.1:20412-30648 GCA_910587575.1 uncultured Dorea sp. | reverse complement strand
GGATCTGCTGTTCCATGGCGATGATGTCTGCTTTGGCCAGTTTTACTTCATCATAAATGGTGCTGCCGCTTACCATGTCCTGGTGCTGGGCCAGGTAGCCAAGAGTCTTCCCCCTGGTTAAAACCACCTCTCCGCCGTCAGAGGGAAGTTCCCCTACGATCATCTTTAAAAGCGTGGTCTTCCCCGCACCGTTCGGCCCTACCAGGGCTGCTTTTTCGTGGTCTTCTATATGAAAAGAACCTTCGGTAACAATAACGTTTTCCCCGAAGGATTTGCTGATTCCATGACATGCCAGTATCATAATGTCCCTCCTTATATCCCTTTTCATTATAACGAAAATTATAGAAAATACAACTAAAAGTTTGACTTTAATCTAACGATTCTATATAATTGAATATTAGAAAGGAAATGGAAGGTGAGTTTAAATTGGAAGAAAGAGAAATTTCCCAGGCAGTCATACGAAGGTTGCCCAGGTATTACAGATATCTTGGTGAGTTGTTGGAGCACGGGGTAGAGCGGATCTCGTCCAATGACCTGAGCAGGCGGATGAAGGTGACTGCATCCCAGATTCGTCAGGATCTTAACAATTTCGGCGGATTCGGGCAGCAGGGATATGGATATAATGTAAAGTATCTGTATACGGAGATCGGTAAGATTCTGGGGTTAGAAGAAGATCACCGTATGATCATTATCGGAGCAGGAAATCTGGGACAGGCGCTGGCCAATTATGCGGCGTTCGAGAAACGCGGATTTCTCCTGAAAGGGATTTTCGATGTGAATCCCAGGCTTCAGGGCATGACGATCCGCGGGGTTCCGGTAAGGATGATGGAAGAACTGGGCGGGTTCGTGAAGGATAATGACGTGGAGATTGCGGCGCTGACCATTCCGAAGGATAAGGCGGTTGAGGTGGCGGATCTTCTGGTTGCCAACGGTGTACGGGCGATCTGGAATTTTGCCCACACGGATCTGAATCTGCCGGAGGATGTGATCGTTGAGAATGTGCATCTTTCTGAGAGTCTGATGCAGTTATCTTACAAGATCAGCCGGTTCAATGAGGAACATCAAAAATAATAAAAGGGAAGACGTGGAACGGTATGTATATACAAAAGTTACACGTCTTTTGCTGGTTTAAGGAGGAAAATATGCGGTATCTGGCAGACGGCTCTCAGATGAAGGGAGCGGATCAATATACCATACAGGAGGTGGGAATCCCTTCTCTGGAACTGATGGAGAGGGCGGCACAGGCCTGTGTGAGGGTGATGGAGAAAGAAGGGCTTGATCTTTCAAAGCCCTGTGTAGTCTGTGGTTCTGGGAATAACGGCGGCGACGGGTTCGCCATCGCCAGGCTGCTTTTACAGAAGGACCATGTCCCGGCAGTCTGGTTTGTGGGAAATGACGGCCATTGTACGGGAGAGACCAGCTGGCAGAGGAAGCGGTTTCTGGAAATCGGCGGTGAGATATGCAACGAATACAGAGAAGATGAATATAGTATCATCATAGACGCTGTGTTTGGCGTTGGTCTGAACCGGAAGGCAGAGGGGCGCTATGGAGCGGTACTGGAACAGATGAACCGGGCCCCTGGTGTGAAGTTTGCCGTGGATCTTCCGTCAGGTGTTTCGGCGGATACGGGCAATGTACCTGGGGCAGCGTTCCGGGCAGATGTGACGGTGACTTTTCAGTTAGAGAAACTGGGACTTGTGCTGTATCCGGGACGGGAGTATGCGGGAAGGATTTATGTGGAGGATATCGGAATCCGTACGGAGAGACTTGCAAAGGATCCGAAGCGCATCTATGTCTGTGATCAGGCGGATTACCGGGAGATGCTTCCTGTGCGCAGAGCGGATTCCCATAAAGGAACGTATGGAAAACTGCTGGTGATCGCCGGAAGCAAGGGGATGTCCGGTGCGGCTTTTCTGAACGGGAAGGCGGCATATCTGTCCGGTGCAGGGCTGGTGCGGATCTATACGCCAGAGGAGAACCGGGTCATTCTGCAGCAGCTTCTTCCAGAAGCAATTATTACGACTTATACGGATTTCCGGGAAGAGGAACTGGACGGTCTTCTTTCCTGGGCGGATGCGGTCTGTATCGGTTCCGGGATCGGGACTGGCGAAACGGCCGGTAAGATTTTGAAGACAACGCTTGAAAGGGCGGCGGTTCCCTGCCTGGTGGATGCGGATGGGCTGAATCTGCTGGCGGAGTTTGCCGTGGACCGGAATCTGCCGGGCAGCCAGGCCGGGTTATCCGGCAGAGATTTTAAGGTGGAAGAAAGCCGGCAGGAACCGAAGCCTGACACAAGGCAGCTTGTGCTGACGCCCCATATGAAGGAGATGTCACGCCTGCTTCACGGAAGCGTGGAAGAACTGAAGGCGGACCGTCTGAATCTGCTGAAAGATTATGCAGACAGCAGGAATGTAACCTGTGTCCTCAAGGATTCACGCACCATGGTTGCATCCCGGGATGAGGGAATCTGTGTCAACCGTTCCGGCAATGCATCCATGGCCAAGGCAGGTTCCGGCGACGTCCTGGCAGGTATCATTGCGGGGCTTCTGGCGCAGGGACTGAAAAGCCATACTGCGGCCGTGCTTGGTGTGTACCTTCACGGCAGGGCAGGTGATTATGCGCAGGCAGCGAAAGGAAGTTATAGCGTTATGGCGCAGGATCTGTTATTATATCTGAGTGAGGCATTTAAGGAAACAGATAAGAAACCGGAGGCAGGAGATGAAGAATTACAGCAGAGTTTGTGCGAGGATTGATCTTGATGCAATAGAATATAACATGGAGATGATGAAGAAGAATATTGACGAGGGGGTGAAGATTCTTTCGGTAATCAAATCTGACGGTTACGGACACGGCGCCCTGCAGGTGGCGAAATTCCTTGCAGGAAAGGACTATATCTGGGGCTACGCCGTGGCGGCCCTTGATGAAGGAATGATACTGCGAAAAGGCGGTATTACGAAGCCGGTCCTGGTCATGGGCTGTATTTTCCCAGAGCAGTGGGAGGAAATGCTGGTTCATGAGATTCATATGACGGTCTATGACAGCGACACGGCCAGGCGTGTATCTGATCTGGCTGTAAAGATGGACAGAAAGGCATATATCCATCTGAAGATTGACACGGGGATGTCCCGTCTGGGCTTTCCAGTGGGGGAGGACAGTGTCAGCAGGATCCTGGAGATCAGCAGGATGCCCGGTCTGGTGATTGAGGGCATGTATACCCATTTTGCCAGGGCGGATGAGACTGACAAGACGGATGCCAGAAGGCAGCTTAAGGAATTCCTGGAGATGAAGGAGCAGCTGCTGGCACTCGGGGACGAGGTAAAAAAGGAACTGGTGCCCCTGCGTCCGGCCATGGAACTTGTCAGCCATGTGGTTCATGTGAAATGGGTGGAGGCAGGAACGCCCGTGAGTTACGGCGGAACATTCGTCACAGCCAGGAGGACGAGGATTGCCACCATTCCCGTGGGGTATGGGGACGGATATCCCAGGAGCCTGTCGAACAAGGGCTATGTTCTGATTCACGGGAAGAAGGCGCCGATTCTGGGCCGTGTGTGCATGGACCAGTTCATGGTGGACGTAACGGAGATAGAAGAGACTGCGTTCGGCGATCCGGTGACCCTGGTAGGAAGAAACGGCGGGGCCTGTGTCACGGTGGAGGAACTCAGTGACCTGGCAGAGAAACTGAGATATGAGTTTATCTGTAATTTCGGCAAACGGGTTCCCAGAGAATTCCTGCGTCATGGGAAAGTTGTCGGGCAGATGGATTATTTTGCATAAAAGATAGAATACATCCGATAAAAGATGGAAATACTCATCTTATACCCACAGGGCAGATGGATCCGGCTAGGGGTATATCTTAAAAAATCGGAGTGTGAAAGAGTGTGCAGGTAAGGCGTGGAGATATCTATTATGCAGATTTAAGCCCCGTAGTGGGCTCAGAACAAGGAGGCGTAAGGCCGGTGCTGATTATTCAGAACGACGTGGGCAACAGGCACAGCCCGACGGTGATCTGTGCCGCGATCACGTCCCGGATGAATAAGGCGAAGCTGCCGACCCATGTGGAGATTGATGCGAGGCGTTATCAGATCGTGAAGAATTCGGTGGTTCTGCTGGAACAGGTGCGGACCATTGATAAACAGCGGCTTCGGGATCTGGTGTGCCATCTGGATAAGGAGATAATGAACAGAGTAGATGAGGCGATAAAAGTCAGTTTTGAGCTTCATACATAGAGTGCTCGAAGATGGAAAAGGAGTAGAAGACAGTAATTATGGAAGAGGGCAGTTTGTTCCAACGGATGAAACATCTGTTAAGGGGCGAGGATGAACTGGATGAGGGCGCACAGAAAGAGGCGGCCGGACTGATCCACAATATCATCCGTTACATGGATAAGGATGCAAAGGACATCATGACCCACCGGAAGCATATTGTTGCCATTGACGGTGAGGAAAAGCTGGAGGATGGGCTTAAATTTATGCTGGAAGAGAATTTTTCCAGATTTCCGGTCTGTGCAGGCGATATTGACGAGATCATAGGGATTCTGCATCTGCGGGAAGCGATGTCCTGCTATCTTGATGAAAAATTCCGGCAGGTTCCCCTCAGGGACCTGAAGGGCTACATAAGGCCGGCGGCATTTATTCCGGAGACGAAGAGTATTGATACGTTATTCAAGGAGATGCAGGCGGACCAGAATCATATCCGCATCGTGCTGGACGAGTATGGCCAGACTTCGGGGCTTGTGACCATGGAGGATATTTTAGAAGAGATTGTGGGGAACATCCTTGATGAGCACGACGAGGAGGATGAAAGGATCAGAAGGCTGCAGGACGGAAACCTTCTGGTGAACGGAATGGTGGATCTGGAAGATCTGGAGGATCTGCTGCCTGTCGTGTTCGAGAAGGAGGAGTTTGAGACACTGAACGGATTCTTAATCTGGCAGCTTGGACGGATTCCGGGAGAGGACGAGCAGTGTGTCGTCGATTATGAAGGGTACCGCTTCACGGTTCTTCTGGTGGATAATAATACAATCCAGAGGGTAAGGATTGAAAAACGGTGGGAAGAGTGATAGAATAAATTACGCCGTAAGATGCGGATTTTTGAGATCAGATTAAAATATAAGAGAGGTAGACAGTATGTCAGGACATTCAAAATTTGCGAATATTAAGCATAAGAAGGAGAAGAATGATGCCGCCAAGGGAAAGATCTTCACGAAGATCGGTAAGGAACTGGCAGTGGCGGTAAAAGAGGGCGGAAGTGCGGATCCGGCCAACAACAGCCGTCTGCGTGATGTGATCGCCAAGGCAAAGGCGAATAATATGCCCAACGATACCATTGACCGCAATATCAAGAGGGCGGACAGCGATGCCAATGCAGCGAATGATGAGCATATTACATATGAAGGGTACGGTCCGAACGGCACGGCGATCATTGTGGAGACGCTGACGGATAACAAGAACCGTACGGCTTCCAACGTGAAGAATGCATTTACCAAGGGAAACGGGAATGTGGGGACGCCGGGGTGTGTTTCTTTTATGTTTGACAAGAAGGGACAGATCGTGGTGGACAAGGAAGAATACCAGGGTGACTCGGACGAACTGATGATGATGGCGCTGGACGCAGGAGCAGAGGATTTCGTGGAGGCAGAGGACAGCTTCGAGATTCTGACGGCTCCGGATGATTTCAGCGCAGTCCGGGTGGCTCTTGAGGAAGCCGGAATTCAGATGGCGGCTGCAGAGGTGACGATGATTCCGCAGACATATGTGGAACTGACGGATGAGAAGGATATCGCCAGTATCCAGAAGACGCTGGATATGCTGGATGACGATGACGACGTGCAGGATGTGTACCATAACTGGGACGAGTAGGTTTCCAGGTTTATAGGGCGGAGAATTGGATGGAGAGGGATTATGGAAGAGACGCAGAAGAAACTGGAGGAGTTCTTCGACGAGATGGTTAAGAGCATGAAGTATTTTAAGAAGAAGTCCTACGAACAGTTTTTCAAAGACACGTATACAAAGTACAGGGATCTGATCACATCTCTTCCCGCACTCTGTGAAGGAGAAGAAGAGAAAGCAAAGGAGGCCCTGGAGGAGCTGGCGGCCGCGATTCCCATGTATGCCAGGAGTAAGTTCCTGGATGTGCCGAAGAGGAAGAGGGAGCCGGCAGGGATTGATTATAATATGGCGATGGCGGTATATGTGGTTCCGATGCTGGTCTATCAGCATGACCCGGTAAATGAGCGGATTGCCGGGCGCATGGTGGAAATCTGGAATGAGAGCCAGGTAACAGGGCTTCCGCTTCAGAAATCGGACTATGAGCAGATTGCCGGAGGGTTCCGCAAAGGCCTGTGCTATATTACGACGGCTGTGTGTGAGTACCAGAAAAAGGCGGATAACTGCCGGGAACTGACAACGCTTCGGAATTACCGGGACCAGTATCTGATGAGGTCCGAAGAGGGGCGCGCTATGGTAGAGGAATACTATGAGATTGCGCCGGTTCTCGTGCTTTCCATCGGGATGCAGAAGGATCCGGGGAAGATCTACGAGGAAATCTGCCAGGATTATCTTCGTCCATGTGTGGAATATGCAGAAAAGGAAGAGAATGAAAAGTGCAGGGATCTGTATGCGGATATGGTAGGCAGTCTGAGACAGAGGTTTGCGCCTTCTTATTTTAAGCAGGGCAGGACATATCCTTAAGAACAAAGGAGAGATAAATCATGAGTGATTATAAAACAGAAACCAAATGTATCCAGTCGGGATATACTCCGGGCAACGGGGAGCCGAGAGTGCTTCCCATCTGCCAGAGCACTACGTTTAAATATGGCTCCAGCGAGCAGATGGGGCGTCTGTTTGATCTGGAGGAATCCGGGTATTTTTACACGCGTCTCCAGAATCCCACCAACGATGCCGTGGCGGCCAAGATTTGTGACTTGGAGGGCGGAGCGGCGGCCATGCTGACTTCTTCCGGGCAGGCGGCGAATTTTTATGCCGTGATGAATATTGCGGAAAAGGGCGATCATGTGGTCTGTGCATCCGCCATATATGGAGGAACCTATAATCTTTATGCCCATACCATCCGTAAGATGGGGGTGGAGGCTACGTTCGTGGATCCGGACTGTACGGAGGAAGAACTGGACGCAGCATTCCGGGAGAACACGAAGGCCGTGTTCGGGGAGAGTATTGCGAACCCGGCGCTGGTGGTACTGGATTTTGAGAAGTTCGCAAAGGCGGCCCATGCCCACGGGGTTCCGTTTCTTGTAGATAATACATTTGCCACGCCTGTAAACTGCAGGCCTTTTGAGTGGGGGGCGGATATCGTGACCCATTCCACCACGAAATACATGGACGGCCATGCCACCTGTGTCGGCGGCGCTATCGTGGACAGCGGCAATTTTGACTGGGCGGCTTATGGGGAGAAATTCCCGGGCCTTACCACGCCGGATGAGACGTATCATGGGATTGTCTATACGGAACGGTTCGGCAAAGGGGCATATATCACGAAGGCAACGGCACAGTTAATGCGGGACTTAGGTTCGATCCAGTCCCCTCAGAATGCGTTCCTGTTAAATATGGGGCTTGAGACACTGCATCTCAGGATGGAAAGGCATTGTGAGAATGCGGTAAAAGCGGCGGAATTTTTAAGGAGGCATGAGAAGGTGGCGTGGGTGAACTGCCCGTCACTGCCTGGAGACAGATATTATGATCTTGCCCGGAAATATATGCCAAAGGGCACCTGCGGGGTGATCACGTTTGGCCTTAAGGGCGGCAGAGAGGCGGCGGTGCGGATGATGGACAGTCTGAAGATGATTGCAATCGTCACCCATGTGGCGGATGCGAGAAGCTGCGTGCTGCATCCGGCCAGCCATACCCACCGTCAGATGAATGACCAGGAACTGCTGGAAGCCGGCGTGCAGCCGGATCTGATCCGGTTCAGCGTGGGCATCGAGCATATTGACGATATTGTGGAGGATCTTTCCCAGGCTTTAGAACAGGTATAACGGATATGGTATAAAATATGTAAAACACTTCCATACTAATGAGTAAAAATATGTATGGAGGTGTTTTTTATGTCAGACGGAGCACGTGAAGAACAGAAAAGGGAAGAAATCAAAGAAATGGGAAGCGTAGATCTGGAGGGAAGTAAAAACCGGCATAAGATCAAACTGCTGACGGTGATCGGGGAGATTGAGGGGCATGAGGCGGTTTCCGGCAATGCAAAATCCACCAAGTATGAACATCTTCTGCCCCTGCTTGCGGAGGTAGAGGACAGTGACGAGATTGAGGGGCTTCTGATCCTTCTGAATACCCTGGGAGGAGATGTGGAAGCAGGGCTGTCTATTGCGGAGATGATCGCATCCTTAAGCAAGCCCACGGTTTCCCTGGTGCTGGGAGGCAGCCATTCCATCGGAGGGCCGCTGGCAGTCTCGGCGAAATATTCCTTTATCGTTCCCAGCGGAACCATGATTATCCACCCTGTGCGCTCGAACGGAATGTTCATTGGCATCACCCAGAGCCTGCGCAACATGATAAGGACCCAGGACCGGATCACAAGGTTTCTTGCGGATCATTCCCATATGACCCAGAAGCGGATTGAGGAGCTGATGTTAAACCAGACAGAACTGGTGAAAGACGTAGGAACGCTGCTGGAAGGAAAGGACGCTGTAAGGGAAGGTCTGATTGATGAAGTGGGCGGAATGAGCGAGGCATTGAATAAATTGCACGAAATGATTGATGAGTGCCGCAGGAAAAAGAGTGAAAATAGGTAATGACAGTCCTTTTCAAAAATGCTATACTGTTATTGCATTATTTTGCCAGAATAAGGGGGAGAGTATGATGGCAGCTAAAGCAAAAAAACAGGGGAGCAGAAAAACGACGAAGAAAAAGAACACGGAGACGAGTTTTGTAGGGACGGAGATTTTCATATGGATGACCCTTGCGGTCAGCATCCTGCTGATGATCAGCAATTTCGGGTTCGGCGGGTTTATGGGGGAGCTGATTGCCGGAATGATGGAGGATCTTTTCGGGTGGGTGGCTTACGCAGTCCCGTTTGTCCTGTTCGGTTCCGTGACATTTATCATATCGAACCGGGAGAATCCGAACGCTTATGTGAAGGTGGGGGCAGTTTTGTGTCTGATGGCTCTTGTCTGCACATTTCTCCATCTTGTGGACCGGAAAGGCGGTCTGGCCGGGGAACTGCTTGGAGGGATCCTCATACCGGCAATCGGGATTGCCGGCACTTATGTGGTGGATGTGATACTGATGATCATCTGTCTTGTGATCATTACGGGGAAGTCTGCCCTTAAGGGTGTCAGAAGTCAGAGCGGCAAGGTATACGACCGGGCAAAACAGGATGCCGCCCGCAGGCGTGAACTGGCAGAGGAACGCAGGATGATGAAAGAGACGGAACCGAAGGATGTAAAGGGGACGGCTTCTAAGAAATCCCGTAAGAGAAGTGATAGGCACGTGGAGGGCGTTTCTTTTAATACGGAGATTGCCAGAGATACTCCTGCGGTACCGGAAGCCGCATCAGAACCGGCAGGATCCGGACGGAAAATTCCCGGGGCAGAAACCAAGGGAAAGACCGGGCCGGGCCGGGAGATGGATTTTGTCATTAACCGGGGAGGCGATGCATATACGGGCGGGGAGATGATGACGGAGAGTGAACCGGAAGAGGCGGGAGTGTTCATAGACGCCGGCATACCTCAGATGGAAGAGGCTGTGGCTATGCAGGCGCCGGAGGACATCCATACCGGGATCCCGCCGGCAAAGAGCCGGAAGAAGAGCGTAAAGGCAGAGGAGGCCGCAGATGAGACGGCAGCCGTAGCTTCTGCCATTGCTTCCGGGAACCAGAAGCCGAAGAAAGAGTATCATATGCCGCCGGTTTCCCTGCTTAAGAAGGGAACCAGGCACAAGGGAGAGTCTGATACCCAGCTTAGGGAGACGGCCATGAAGCTCCAGCAGATCTTACAGAATTTCGGGGTGAAGGTTACGGTGACCAACGTAAGCTGCGGCCCCTCTGTCACCCGGTATGAATTACAGCCGGAGATGGGGGTCAAGGTCAGCAAGATTGTAGGGCTGTCGGATGATATCAAGCTGAACCTGGCGGCAGCAGACATCCGGATCGAGGCGCCGATACCCGGGAAGGCGGCAGTAGGGATTGAAGTGCCCAACAAGGAGAATTCTCCTGTCATGTTCCGGGATCTTCTGGAATCCCCGGAGTTTCAGAACAGCAGTTCCAGAATCT
>CAJULU010000020.1:0-20402 GCA_910587575.1 uncultured Dorea sp. | reverse complement strand
TCGGGAAGATGCCCCACGTGCTGATTGCGGGGCAGACGGGTTCCGGTAAGTCGGTGTGCATCAATACACTGATTATGAGTATCTTATATAAGGCCAGGCCGGATGAAGTCAGGCTGATTATGATTGATCCGAAGGTCGTAGAGTTAAGCGTTTATAACGGGATTCCCCATCTGCTGATTCCGGTGGTGACGGATCCGAAGAAAGCGGCGGGCGCACTGAACTGGGCGGTTGCCGAAATGGACAGGCGTTACCGGGAATTTGCGGAGTATGGGGTCAGGGACATGAAAGGGTACAATGAGAAGATTCAGTCTGAGCCGCCGGCAGACGGGGGGCCGAAGGATCCTCTGCCGCAGATCATCGTGATTGTGGACGAGCTGGCAGATCTTATGATGACGGCTCCCGGGGAAGTGGAAGGCGCCATCTGCCGTCTGGCCCAGCTTGCCAGAGCGGCGGGAATCCATCTGGTCATTGCGACCCAGAGACCGTCTGTCAATGTCATTACAGGGCTGATCAAGGCGAATATGCCGTCCCGGATTGCGTTTTCCGTGTCACAGGGCGTTGATTCCCGGACAATCATTGATATGAACGGGGCGGAACGTCTTTTAGGAAAGGGAGATATGCTGTTCTATCCGGCGGGATATCTGAAGCCGGCCAGAGTACAGGGCGCTTTCGTCTCGGACAAAGAAGTGCAGGACGTGGTGGATTTCCTCAAGGCCCACAGTGAAGAGGTTACATACGATGAAGAAGTGGTGAACCATGTGAATACCAGCCCGGCAGGCGGTACACCCGCTTCCGGAAGCGCACCGGAGGAGGAGGCCCATGACGCTTATTTTGTAGAGGCGGGGCGGCTGATCATTGACAAGGATAAAGCATCCATAGGGATGCTTCAGCGGGCATTTAAGATCGGTTTTAACCGTGCGGCCAGGATTATGGACCAGCTTGCCGAGGCAGGGGTCGTAGGACCGGAAGAAGGGACGAAACCCAGGAAGGTGCTGATGGCGCCAGAGGAGTTCGACCAGTTTGTATCGGGCAATGAAGCCTGATATTGAAACATAGAAAACTGTAAACCAAAGAAAGGATGGGGAATGGGATGAAAACAGATATCCAGATTGCACAGGAAGCACAGATGGCACACATTAAGGATGTAGCGAAAGTCATTGGAATCGGGGAGGAGGAACTGGAATTCTACGGAAAGTACAAGGCGAAGCTGTCCGACGAGGTATGGGAGAGGATCAAGGACAGGCCGGATGGGAAACTGGTGCTTGTGACGGCGATCAATCCGACCCCCGCAGGGGAAGGAAAGACTACTACTACCGTGGGGCTTGGGCAGGCGCTGGCAAAGCTTGATAAGAAAGCGGTCATTGCCCTTCGGGAACCTTCGCTTGGCCCGTGCTTCGGAATCAAGGGGGGAGCGGCAGGAGGCGGATACGCCCAGGTGGTGCCTATGGAGGATCTGAACCTGCATTTTACCGGGGATTTCCATGCCATTACATCGGCGAATAATCTGCTGGCAGCCATGCTTGACAACCATATCCAGCAGGGCAATGCGCTTCAGATTGATCCCAGACAGGTAGTCTGGAAACGCTGTCTGGATATGAACGACCGGAATCTGCGCAATATTGTGGTGGGTCTGGGGAATAAGATGGACGGCATGGTCAGAGAAGATCATTTCGTGATTACGGTTGCTTCCGAGATCATGGCGATTCTCTGTCTGGCGGAAGATATACAGGATCTGAAACAACGTCTTGGAAAGATCATTGTGGCATACAATTTTAACGGTGACCCGGTAACTGCAGAGGAATTAAAGGCCACGGGAGCCATGACTGCGCTTCTGAAAGATGCCATCAAGCCGAACCTGATCCAGACGCTGGAGCATACGCCGGCGCTGGTGCATGGAGGACCTTTTGCGAATATCGCTCATGGCTGCAACAGTGTAAGGGCCACCAGGATGGCGCTTAAATTAAGTGATATTACTGTGACGGAAGCAGGGTTCGGCGCAGACCTGGGCGCAGAGAAGTTCCTGGATATCAAGTGCCGCAAAGCCGGTTTCCATCCGGATGCGGTAGTTCTGGTTGCAACTGTCCGCGCTTTGAAGTATAATGGTGGAGTTGCGAAAGAGGATCTGGGTAAGGAAGACCTTCAGGCACTGGAAAGGGGAATCGTGAATCTTGAGAAACATATCGAGAATATCAGGAAATACGATATCCCGGTGGTAGTGACGCTGAATTCCTTTGTGACAGATACTGAGGCAGAGAATGAATATATCCGGAAGTTCTGTGAGGAGAAAGGCTGTGAGTTCGCACTTTCCGAAGTCTGGGAGAAGGGCGGCGAGGGCGGAATCGCCCTGGCTCATAAGGTTCTGGCTACTTTAGAGAACAAGGAGAGTCATTTCCATCCCCTGTATCCGGATGAGATGTCCCTGGAAGAGAAGATTGAGACGATTGCCAGGGAAATCTACGGAGCAGGAGGGGTTGTCTATGAACCGGCGGCAAAGAAGCAGCTTGCCAGGATTTCGTCTCTGGGATTCGGCAGTCTTCCGGTCTGCATGGCCAAGAACCAGTATTCGTTGTCTGACGATGCGAAGAAACTGGGAAGACCCACGGGGTTTGACATTCATATCAGAGAGGTCTATGTCAGTGCCGGAGCGGGATTTGTGGTTGCGCTCACAGGAGCGGTCATGACGATGCCAGGTCTGCCGAAGGTTCCGGCGGCTAACGGGATTGATGTATCGGACGATGGGAAGATCACCGGATTGTTTTAAGAAAAACCTGCCGGAGTCTGTATGTGGGTACGGCAGGAAGCAGGGGGGTCTCTTAAGATGAAATGTGAGTATTGCGGATATGAGATACCGGAAGGGATGTTATACTGTGAATCATGCGGCAGGGAAGTACGCATTGTTCCGGATTACAATCCTTTAGATGACATGCTTACCGAGCAGATAAGGGGTGCCATTAATGGCGAAGAAAGCTATGATGATTATATTGACTATGATTCCATAAGGGGTACGGATCCGGGAAGAACGGGGCTCAATACCAGCCGTGACATGGGAGGTGTGAGCCGCAGTACCGGCCGGGATATGCGAAACGGCGTGGGACGCAGTACCGTCCGTGATATGGGGCAGGGGATCGTTCGCAGTACGGGGCGTGATATGGGAGGAGTAAGCCGCAGTACGGGGCGGGGAATGAACCGGGATACCCAGGGAGGGATGAGCCGCAGTACCAGCCGTGACATGGGAGGAGCGGGACGCAGTACCAGCCGGGATGTGAGAGGCGGGGGCAGCCGGAATACGGGAACCCGCCGGGGAAACGGCACCGAGAATATGTCGGAGCGTGAACGGAAACGCAGACAGGCCGGGCGCAAAAAGGCAAAGCGGCGCAAAAGGATGGGATGTCTGTTCATCCTGCTTCTGATCATTGCGGCGGCGGCCGGCGGCGGAGTGTTTCTGTACAGGAATACTTATGTGGGGATCGTCAGAAGAGGAAACCAGGCGTTGAAAGCGGGGGAACTGAACCGGGCAATCGACTGTTTTGAGAGTGCGATCCGTAAAGACGAATCAAAGAAGGACGCTTACGCCGGGCTTGCCAGGGTCTATATTGCGAAGAATGATCTGGACTGGGCGGAATCCGTTTTCCAGGAAGCAGTAAAAAAACAGCCGAAAAATGCGGATATTTATCAGGTCTATGTGGAATTCTATATGGATACGGATCAGAAGGAGAAGATTCCGCTGCTTCTTGAGGATGTGGATGCAGCCGTGTCAGAACGACTGGCGGGTTATATCGTCGCAGGACCTGAGTTCAGCCTGGATGACAGCGAGGTTTACGAGGATGTCCAGGAACTGTCCCTGACAGCGGAGGATGGATATACCATTTATTATACGGATGACGGGA
Organism: uncultured Dorea sp.; assembly: GCA_910587575.1. Classification (GTDB taxonomy): domain Bacteria; phylum Bacillota; class Clostridia; order Lachnospirales; family Lachnospiraceae; genus Sporofaciens. The sequence continues at coordinate 16,515 of CAJULU010000020.1, read as the reverse complement.
CGGAGGCAACGATTCACAGTAAAGAGTACACAGAGCCGATCCAGCTTGGAGAAGGCACAAGCGAGATTTCCGCACTTTCCGTTGACAGGAAAGGGGTTCCGGGCCTGCCTGTTAAGAAGTCTTATACAGTAGAGCTTCCCATTGTGGATGCCCCTGCTGTGGCGCCGTCCACCGGGCAGTATAGTTCTGCGGTGCAGATCGAGATCAAGGTGCCGGATGGGTATACGGCTTATTATACGATGACCGGGGAAGATCCGTCTACGGCATCCACGAAATATACGGGACCGGTTGATATGCCGGAAGGCGAGACGCTGTTCAAGGCAGTCCTGGTCAACGGGAAAGGCCGTACCAGCGGAGTGACGACCAGGAATTACGTGCTGGAGTCAGAGTAGGCGAATGGCTGTGATACAGATCATAAACGCTCTGCAGAGCTGTTTATAGATTATGAAAAAAGGAGAGATAATTATGAAGTATGTATGTGACGTATGCGGATGGGAGTATGACGAGGAAGCCGGCTATCCGGAAGGAGATATTGCTCCTGGGACAAAATGGGAAGATGTGCCGGAGGATTTTGTGTGTCCTCTCTGCATGGTAGGGAAGGATCAGTTCTCTGAGGCGTAGCGTATAAAGAAGAGTCTCATCGGGAGAAGAAAAGGTATGGGCGGCCTGGCTGCTTTCCATACCTTTTTTCATTTCACATTACAGAACATTTCAGATATACGTCATATTTCCTGCATATGCATATTACAATGATAGTAATAGAGGAATTTATGAGGAGTCAGTGTATGAAATCTATTGTGGCAGTGCTGCTTGGCGCTTTGCTGTGTGTACAGCCTGTATCTGTGATGCAGGCAGAGGAGCCGGTTCTGTATACCCAGGAGTCATCCCGGGATGCCTGTTCTCTGGGGGCGGGCGTATTTCGTCCGGTATGGTTTACCCAGGGACATACAGACGTGCAGGAAGGGGAGGCCGGAGAGGGAGAAGACACGGACCGGGACAAAGAGGCGGAAACTGACGCACAGGAGGAAACGGATGTCCGGAAGGAGGAGGAAACACAGGAAGAAGGCGGTTCGGAGATAATGGGACCGGTGGAAGTCAGCGCACCGTCAGCAGTCCTGATGGAGTCTTCCACAGGGCAGGTAATCTTTGAGAAGGATGCAGATACACAGCGTCCTCCGGCCAGCGTGACGAAGGTCATGACGCTTCTGCTGATTTTCGATGCCCTGGATGACGGGAAGATCAGCCTGGAGGATCAGGTGACGACTTCGGAGTATGCGGCGTCCATGGGTGGGTCGCAGGTGTTTTTAGAGCCGGGGGAGGTGCAGACGGTGGATACGCTGATTAAGTGCATTTCCGTGGCAAGCGCCAATGACGCATGTGTGGCAATGGCAGAACATATCTGCGGCAATGAAGAGGAATTCGTGGCACAGATGAATAAAAGAGCCGAAGGCCTTGGAATGACGAACACGCATTTTATCAACTGCAACGGACTGGATGCGGACGGACACCTGACAACGGCGCGGGATATTGCGCTGATGTCAAGGGAGCTGATTACGGCATACCCCCAGATTCATGATTACTGCACCATCTGGATGGAGAATATTACCCACACGACGAAGAAGGGAACAACGGAATTCGGCCTGACCAACACAAACAAATTAATCCGCCAGTATGAATACGCAACGGGTCTGAAGACCGGCTCCACCAGTAAGGCGAAGTTCTGCGTGTCGGCTACGGCGAAGAAAGATGATACGGAACTGATCGCAGTTATTATGGCGGCAGAAGACAGCAAGGCACGCGTAAAGGATGCGATTGCGCTCTGCAGCTATGGATTTGGTAAATGCAATAAGTACCAGGAGGAAAAGCCCGGCCCGGTAAAGCCTGTGAAGGTTGGAAGAGGCGTGAAAGGAACCGTTAAGGCGGTACAGGAAGAGTCTTTTACATATATCGATACCACGGGAGCGGACCTGAAAGGAATGGAGCGGAAAGTGGTGACTGACAAGAAACTGACGGCGCCGGTCAGAGAGGGGGATAAAGTGGGAGAAGCGAGATATTATCTGAACGGTGAAAAGATGGGCAGCCGGGATATCGTTGCGTCAGAAGATGTGGATCAGGTCAGTTACCAGAGCGCCCTTCTGGATACGTTTGAAGACTGGCTGCTGTAAGATAAAAATCAGCATTTTTCTACAACTGTGTTCTCGTGTAGAAGAATGCTGACTGCTCACAATTCTTTAGTGTGCCCCGGAGGATTCCGTATGGGAATATTCGGGATCCCCGTTTTCAATATCAATGATTCTGATATCTTCCGCAGATTCAGCCAGGGCCGCTGAAGATGTGGACGCAATAAACTGTACGTTCGGAAATACTGCCCGGAGCGCATCGATCACCTTTCTCTGCCGGGTGAGATCCAGATGCATATCCAGGTCATCGATCAGAACAATTCCTTCAGACTCTGGGATCTTTTCTTTTTTATGAGGGTTCAGCAGAGCCATCCGGCAGGCTATGTCGAGGACCATGAAGAACAGAGACTGGAAAGATGCGCTGCGGTGTCCGACCGGAAGAATGCCCTGTCCGTCCTGACACATGAATTCCTCGGCTTTTTTATCCAGAAAGAACCGGAAGGGGCCGTTCTCATAGATCCGGCCGGTAAAATCAGCGGCAGTATGCATGACCGCTTCATATTCTGCGCTCTTCTCCATCTTCGAGCACCAGTTATACAGGAACTTCAGATTCGTAGCATCTGACAGCGCATCCAGATAACCGATGGTTCTGTCATATTTTTTACGGAAGATATTTTCTGTCTTCTCAAATCTTTGGGAACAGGCCCGTCCCACTCCCTGGAAACTTAATACGGGCAGGTCGGATTCCGTTTTTTTAGCGAGACGCCGGAGGATGGCGGCAGTGTCTCTGGGCTGGAGGGAACTTTTGGAAGCATGGATGCTGGTCCGGCTCATAATCCAGCGGACGGGGATGTTCATACCCTTAATCCCTGCAACCACAATGACCTCAACCGGAACGGAATAATCGCATGTAAGAGCCCCTTTATCGGAGATGCGGTACTCTTTGCGGATCTCGTCCCTGGTAAAATGTTCCGGCAGAAAGCCTTCTATTCCGGACAGAATTCCCTCTAAGCCCGCAGTCAGTGCGTTGAGGACTGAGGTCTTCCCTTTTCCGTCCGTTCCCTTTATCAGATGGAAGCCTGGTTCAAATTCCAGACGTAACTGTTCGATTCCCCTAAAATTTGTTATCTGCGCATTGATGAAATGCATGGTACACCTCCTGGATTTTTCGGTAGAGCATCTGTTCTACAGCCATTCTTAAAATCAGTATAATCTCTTTTGAAAGTTTTATCAACGAATAAATGGGTATTTTTCTTCGGAATATTGTTTTCGTACTGGGTATATGGTAAAATGAACCGAAATACAGAGCGGAAAATGAGGTAGTGCAAAGTATCATGAAAACAGTAATTATGGCAGGCGGAAAAGGAACGCGTATTACATCGGTAGCGCAGGATATACCGAAACCAATGATCAGAATAGAAGGGAAGCCGGTACTGGAGCATGAAATCGAGTGTCTGCGCAATCAGGGGTTTACAGATATTATCATTACAGTCAGTCACCTGGGCCAGGTGATTATGGACTATTTTAAGGATGGATCTGGTATTTCGCCGGTTACGGGAGAACCGTTCGGTGTACAGATAGAGTATTATGTTGAAGAGGAACCCCTTGGCAATGCAGGCGCATTGTTCAGAATAAAGGACAGACTGACAGAAGATTTTCTGTTATTGAACGGAGATGTGATGTTTGATGTGGACTTTAACAGGTTTGTCCGCTTCCACAAGTCACACGGAGGGATCGTCACACTGTTTACACACCCCAACAGCCACCCTTATGACAGCGGGCTGATTGTTGCCGGTGAAGACGGCTGTGTTTTGCAGTGGCTGTTAAAAGAGGAGGAACGTCCGGAATTTTATCATAACTGTGTGAATGCCGGTCTCCACGTCGTCAGCCCGGCATTACTGGATAACGGGACGGCCCGGCAGAAGACCGATCTTGACAGGCAGCTTCTCAAGCCGCTGGCCGGAAGCGGGAACATGTTCTGTTATGACAGTTCCGAATATGTCCGGGACATGGGAACTCCCAGACGCTATGAATCTGTGTGCCAGGATTTCCGGTCAGGAAGGATGAGGGAAAAGAATCTGAAAAACAGGCAGAAAGCGATCTTTCTGGATCGTGACGGAACGATCAATAAGCTTGTAGGTTTCCTGCGTGAAACGGAAGAGTTTGAACTGTTAGAAGGAGCGTCTGAGGCCGTTAAAAAGATTAATGCATCGGGATATCTTGCCATTGTGGTAACGAACCAGCCTGTGGTTGCCCGGGGTGAAGTCAGCTTTGGAAAACTGAAGGAGATCCATAACAAGATGGAAACAATGCTTGGTTATGACGGTGCATATCTGGATGGAATTTATTACTGTCCCCATCATCCCCACAAAGGTTATGAAGGGGAAGTGCCGGAACTGAAGATCGAATGCGAATGCCGTAAGCCGAAGCCGGGGATGCTGTTAAAAGCAGCCAGGGATTTTCATATTGACCTGTCCCGGTCCTGGATGATCGGTGACAGCAGGAATGATATTCTGGCAGGGAAAGCGGCGGGATGCCGGACGGTGTTCATCGGGGCGGAAGAATCCGGACAGGATCTGTCTGCGAAGAATCTGCTGGAGAGTGTTGACAGGATTTTCAGTCTTAACGAATAGACAAAAAAGGGAACGGAGTGCTGTACTCCGTTCCCTTTCCGCTTATCAGATTAGCATCCGCAGTCAAAGCCGCCGCATCCGCAGCCATTTCCAAGGCCGCCGCAGCAGAAGAGCAGAAGGATGATCCACAGACAGCTGTCATTGCCGCATCCGCCGCCGAAGCTGCTTCCGCATCCGCCGCAGCAGAAGAGCAGAAGGATGATCCACAGGCAGCTGTTGTTGCCGAAGCCACAGCCGCAGTCTCCGCCTCTTCCTCCGCCAGACTCACAACCACATCCACAGTTTGTAGCACTTAAATCGCTCATATTGAAATCCTCCATTTATGATGTTTACAGTAACATAATATGCGTGGAGGCAGGATGTGTGAAAAAGAAATTTAAAATTTTACCAGGCGTCTGATGGAATGCTGGTAACGGTGGGTATTCTTCTGGAGTTTCAGCTTGTCCAGCGCCGAGATATTCTCTTTCGCATACTCGTCGTAAAGGGTCACCAGATAGGAAACCGTGTAATTTCTGTGCTGGAACCAGGTGAAGAGCAGCCAGTTCATGATATCCGGATACCAGCAGCGTTCCGGTATGGAAGAATTCCGAAGGAGAACCACATATGGAAGGGCTTCCGTAGATAAGCGGGTCAGTTCATCGGAATAATTCTTATCCCGGAATAAGGGATCGCTTTTCTGTACGATGTCAAACAATGCGTTGGCTGCTTTCCAGTAACCTACAAAGTCTGGAAGCGACGAATCGTCCTCTTCTTCCATATTATGAAGGTCAAATGTCTGCATGACGGGCCGTCTGCGGGAAATGGACCAGTCGTATTCGGAACGTTTGTCCGGATCGGACAGAATATGGTATGCTTCCAGGATCTCCTGCATCTTTTCGGTGGTGTCGATCCCGTTTTTAATATTGACGTCCGGGTGATACCGCTTGGCCATCTCGTTCTTGGCGGCGGTGATGTCTTCCTGGGAAGCTTTTTCAGAAACACCTAATATATCATAATAATTCTTATTTTCCATTATATCCTCCTGCTGCTAATATATGGAGATAAACATTATTATCTTACGACAATCCGGCGCAGAAATCAATTGTAATTTTGGTTTTGTTTTGGCCTTTACGAATCTTTCTGCGGATGGTAATATGTACATATTACATTTACCAAAAAGGAGGAACTGCAATGAACATGATTCAAGACGTAATGGACTATGTCAGAAGCTGTGACAAGGAGATCGGGGCTGCCCTGGATCTGGAAATGAGCCGTCAGAGGAGGAATCTGGAACTGATTGCTTCTGAGAACGTTGTAAGCCCGGCGGTCATGCTGGCCATGGGAACGGTGCCCACGAACAAATATGCGGAAGGTTATCCGGGAAGACGTTACTACGGAGGCTGTGAGCATGTGGACATCCTGGAGGATCTGGCGATTGAGCGTGTGAAGAAGCTGTTTGGCTGTGACCATGCGTGTGTGCAGCCTCATTCCGGGGCGAATGCCAACAATGCCGTCTACCAGGCTCTGCTGAAACCGGGCGATACGGTGATGGGGCTGAACCTGGCCCATGGCGGCCATCTGACCCACGGCTCACCGGTGAATATGTCCGGGCTTCTGTATAACTTTGTACCATATAATGTAAATGACGAAGGATTTCTGGATTATGACGAGATCAGAAGACAGGCGCAGGAGTGTAAGCCGAAGATGATTGTTGCAGGGGCCTCTGCGTATCCCCGGGAGATCCGGTTTGATATCTTTGCCGATATTGCAAAAGAAGCAGGAGCCTATCTGTTCGTGGATATGGCGCATATCGCGGGTCTGGTTGCCGCAGGCCTGCACCAGAGCCCGGTTCCATATGCAGACGTGGTATCCAGTACCACCCACAAGACGCTGAGGGGGCCAAGAGGCGGCATTATTCTGTGCAAGGAAGAGCATGCCAGGGCCATTGACAAGGCAATCTTCCCCGGAACCCAGGGCGGGCCGCTTATGCACATCATCGCTGCAAAGGCAGTCTGCTTCGGAGAAGCGCTGAAGCCGGAATTTAAGACGTATCAGCAGCAGGTGGTGAAGAATGCGAAAGCGCTTGCAGAGGCTATGGTGGAAGAAGGGTTCCATCTGGTCAGCGGCGGTACGGACAACCATCTGATGCTGGTTGATTTGCAGAATATGGACATTTCCGGGAAGGAGATGCAGAATCGTCTGGATGAAGTCTATATTACCGTGAATAAAAACGCAGTTCCCAATGATCCGGCAAGTCCCTTCGTGACCAGCGGTATCCGTATCGGTACGCCGGCCGTCACTACCAGAGGGCTGAAGGAAGAGGATATGAAGACGATCGCAGGACTGATCAGGATGACGGTGACGGATTTCCACACGAAAGCGGATGAGATCCGCAGTGCGGTCAGCCAGATCTGTGAGAAATATCCTTTGTATGCATAATTCCGGTCTGAGAAGGGGATGATACGATGATGTTAGAAAAGAAAGCCACGGATTTTATTGCGGACCTGTCCTCGGCAAAGCCTGTGCCGGGCGGCGGCGGCGCCTGTGCGGCAGTGGGAGCCTTTGCCGCTGCCCTTGGAATGATGGTGGCGAATCTGACCGTAGGGAAGAAACGCTATGCAGATGCTGAAGAAGAGATCAGGGAGATTCTGGGACGCCTGGAAGGGCTCTGCCAGGAACTGACTGTGTTGACGGATAAGGATGCGGAGTGTTTTGAACCTCTTTCCCGTGCCTACGGGCTTCCGAAGGAGACTAAGGAAGAGCAGGCAAGAAAGGAGCAGGTGCTTGAGCAGGCGCTGTATGAGGCCAGTATTGTCCCGCTGGAACTGATGGAAACCATCTTAAAGACTATGGGCTGTCTGGAGATTCTGGGAGAGAAGGGAAGCAGGCTTGCGGTCAGTGACGTGGGCGTGGGCATTCTGTTCGCACAGGCGGCATTAGAGGGCGCATCTCTGAATGTTTATATCAATACGAAGCTCATGAAGAACCGGGAGAGGGCTCGGGAACTGAACGGGAAAGCGGATGATCTCATACGGGAAGGGAATGCATTCCGGGAGAGGACATACGCAGGGGTACTTGCGCAGATACGTTCATGAATCCATTCATGAGCCGGATAGGATAAACATGTCTTTAGAAGAACAGGAAGAGATCAGAACTGCAGGAGAGGGAGTGTGTGGGATGAGTGTGATCATGAAAGGAACCGATGTGGCGAAATCCATGAAGAAAGAACTGACCAGAGAAGCAAAGAGCCTGAGAGAAAGGGGAATTATCCCCTGCCTTGCCATCATCCGGGTAGGAGCGCGTCCCGATGACCTGGCCTATGAGCGGGGAGCCAGAAAACGGATGGAACTGACGGGAATTGAGTGCAGAGTAACGGAACTTCCGGCGGATGTCAGCCAGCAGGCGTTTGAGCAGACGGTTTCAAAGATCAACAAGGATGCGGATGTTCACGGAATACTGTTGCTGCGTCCCCTGCCGGAGACTCTGGACGAGGAACCGGTAAGAGCGATGGTGGATCCGTTAAAAGACGTGGACGGAATGAGCCCGGTCAATATGGCGAAAGTCTTTTCCGGAGACGGGACGGGATTCGCCCCCTGTACGGCAGAGGCGGTCATGGAGATCCTCCGTCATTACGGGATTTCCCCCCAGGGCAGGAGAGTGACCGTTCTGGGAAGGAGCATGGTGGTGGGCCGTCCCTTGTCGATGCTTCTGATGAAGGAAAATGCGACGGTCACCGTATGCCATACCCGGACTGCAAGCCTGGAATCGGAATGCCGTAATGGGCAGATTCTGGTAGCGGCAGCAGGAAAGGCCAGGATGGTCACAAAGGACATGGTCGGCGAGGGTGCGGTGGTGGTTGACGTGGGAATCAACGTGGACGAAGAGGGCAGCCTGTGCGGAGACGTGGATTTTGAGGCCGTAGAACACAAAGCTTCCTATATTACCCCGGTACCGGGCGGAGTCGGAAGCGTGACGTCCTCGGTACTGGCAAAACACGTATTGAAAAGTGCGGGAATGCGATAGTCCGTTGTCTGCCAGACAGATCCAGGAATATTTCGGTAAAATGCTTGCGCCAGGGACGGGGATATGGTAGTATATTATCCATATTATTGAATAATAATATAAAAACCGTATAGGAAAAACTCCAAGGATGGAAAAGCTTTGGAGTTTTTGTGTTTATTGATACGGAATATGAAAAAGGGGGATTACTATGTATGATATGATTCAGTCTCTGGTGCAGTCGGTCAATGACGTGGTGTGGGGGTGGGGCATGATTTTTCTGCTTCTGGGAACCCATGTGTTCCTGACCATCCGTACAGGATTCATCCAGCGGCATACCATTACCAGAGGAATCCGGCTGTCAGTTTCCAGGGATCCGGATGCAGAAGGGGAGGTATCGCAGTTCGGGGCATTGACAACTGCACTGGCGGCAACCATTGGTACGGGCAATATTGTTGGCGTCGGCACTGCGATTGCGCTTGGAGGCCCTGGTGCGGTTCTTTGGTGCTGGCTTACGGGCGTGTTCGGCATTGCTACCAAATATGCGGAGTCCTATATTGCCGTCAAGTACCGGGTTAAGACGGCAGACGGACGGATGCAGGGCGGAGCTATGTATGCCCTGGAACGGGGCCTTCATATGAAATGGCTTGGTATGCTGTTTGCGTTTTTTGCGGCATTTGCCTCTTTTGGCATCGGGTGTGCGACCCAGGTGAATGCCATTGCAGAGATCTGTGAGACGAATTTCCATGTTCCAAGGATTGCGGTAGGGCTTGGGATCGGCATACTGACGGCAATCGTTATTTTTGGCGGAATCCGGTCCATTGCCAGGGTCTGCGAGAGGCTGGTTCCGTTTATGGCTATTTTCTATGTGCTTGGCTGTATTATTATTTTGTGTATGAATTTCGACTACATCATTCCCGCTATCGGTGTGATCTGCCGTCTGGCATTTACGCCTGGAGCGGCCATGGGAGGTCTTGTAGGAAATGGTATCCGCATGGCAATCCGGTACGGTGTGGCAAGAGGGCTGTTTTCCAATGAGTCCGGCCTTGGCTCTGCGCCCATTGCGGCAGCGGCGGCACAGACGAGGAATCCGGTGCGCCAGGCGCTGGTGTCATCTACCGGAACGTTCTGGGATACGGTTGTGGTATGTATGATGACAGGTCTTGTGCTGGTGACCACAATTATGAAGAATCCAGGTGTCAATGCAGATTCCATTGACAACGGCGGCCAGCTTACCACCCTGGCATTCGGCCAGATTCCTTATCTTGGGCCTATTATACTGACCCTTGGCATTATTTCCTTTGCCTATTCCACGATTCTTGGATGGGCCTATTATGGGGAACGGTGCGTGGAATATTTTGCGGGAAAAGCAGGACTGGTTCCCTATCGGATTCTTTACGTTGCGGTGGCTGTCATTGCGCCGGTGGTGGCTCTTGACCTGGTGTGGCTGATTGCAGATACGCTGAATGCGCTGATGGCGATTCCGAACCTGGTTGCGGTTCTGCTGCTGTCCAATGTAATGGTGAAGGATACGAAACGGTTTATACATAACCTGGATGCAAAGGATGATACGCCGGTTCCGGTGGTGGAGAAATAAAGGAGGATCACATGGCAAGAAGGATTGCAAAATTTCATAAAGTAAGTTATGAACAGTTTAAAGAAGGATATGAGGATTCCTTTGGTCAGAAGGAGGAGGCCGGGATTCGGAGAATCTACGAAGAGATCAGGCTGCCTCGGAGGGCCACTGCAGGTTCGGCGGGTTATGATTTCTTCGCTCCCGTCAAGATTACGCTGAAGCCGGGGGATTCTTTAAAAGTACCGACAGGAATCTGCGTGGAGATGGAACCGGACTGGGTTCTGAAGTGCTATCCCAGAAGCGGGCTGGGATTTAAATACCGGCTGCAGTTGAATAATACGGTGGGGATTATAGACAGCGACTATTTTTATTCGGATAATGAAGGCCATATCTTTGCCAAGATTACCAATGACAGCAGGGAGGGAAAGACGCTCTGTGTGGAAGCAGGGGCAGGTTTCATGCAGGGGATTTTTATTGAATATGGGATTACGGCTGATGACTGTGTGACGGCGGTTCGTAACGGGGGGTTCGGAAGTACGTCCAAAAACTAAGGTTTTCTGCATATTTTTTCGTTTCCGGGGAATGATAAGTCTGAATAGGAGGAATTGCTATGTCAGACGTAAAAAAGATCACTTCTTCAAGAGAAGAAAATGCTGCCTGGCTCAACCATGTGCTTCCGGTGAAGGAAAGTTTTGATATCATCCAGCGGGACATCAGGATCGGCGGGCGGTGCGCTTCTCTTTATTTTATAAATGGCTTTACAAGCGATGAAACGTTGCTAAAGATTCTGGATTCCTTTTTTGACATTACAGAGGAGGATATGCCGAAGGATGTCGTGAGTTTTTCCAGGGAATGTGTTCCCTTTGTGGAAGTGGAAATTCTGGTGGATTTTGACCAGGTCTTAAAGAACCTTCTGTCCGGTGTTACCTGTCTGTTTGTAGACGGGTATGATGCCTGTATTGCCATTGACTGCAGGACCTACCCCGTCAGAAGCGTGGAAGAGCCGGATAAGGACAAATCCCTGCGGGGTTCCCGGGACGGGTTCGTGGAAACCATTGTATTTAACACGGCGCTTATGCGGCGGCGGATCCGGGATCCTCATCTGGTCATGAAGATGGTAGAGATCGGCGACAGTTCGAGGACGGATGTGGCAATCTGTTATATGAGTGACCGGGTGGATCAGGAACTGCTGAAAAATGTGTCGGACCGTATCAACAGTATCCAGACGGATGCGCTGCGTATGAACCAGCAGAGTCTGGCAGAGAAATTATATAAGCGGAAATGGTTCAATCCGTTTCCGAAGTTCAAATTTACCGAGAGGCCGGATACGGCAACCGCCTGTCTGTTAGAGGGGAAGATTGTACTGCTGGTGGACAATTCGCCGTCTGCAATGATTCTTCCGACTTCCATTTTTGATATGATTGAGGAGGCCAATGATTATTATTTTCCGACGCTGACCAATATCTATCTGAAGGTTGCGAGGGCGCTGATTACCCTTATGACAGTGTTCCTGACGCCGGTGTTTCTTCTGTTTATGCAGAATCTAAACTGGCTTCCCAAGGTGTTTTCCTTTGTGGCGGTGAAGGATACGGTGAATATTCCCCTGATCTTCCAGCTTCTTCTTCTGGAGATTGCCATTGACGGTCTGCGTCTTGCGGCGCTGAATACGCCGAGTATGCTCAGCACACCCTTAAGTGTGATTGCAGGTCTGGTCATGGGAGAGTTCTCGGTACAGTCGGGGTGGTTCAACTCGGAGGTCATGCTGTATATGGCGTTCGTTTCCGTGGCCAATTATACGCAGCCGAATTTCGAACTGGGCTATGCGCTCAAATTCATGCGTCTGGAACTTTTAATCCTTACGGCCCTGTTTAACTGGTGGGGCTTCGTAACCGGGACGCTGATTATTGTGCTGAGTATCTGTTTTAACAAGACCTTGTCGGGAAGGAATTATCTGAATGTGAAGTTAAACTGATTTTTTTTCAACTGTGGACAGCAAAGGGCAGGAATATCATGGAAATGAGATTCTTGCCTTTTGAATATGGAAATGTTAGAATAAGGAACGTGATGAAATCATTTAAAGAAGGGATACATATGAAGAAAGAAATGGACAGCCAGAGGCTTGGCACGGCACCTCTGGGAAGACTGATGGTTTCGCTGGCAGTACCTGCAGTGGCGGCGCAGCTCATCAATGTACTGTATAATATTGTTGACAGAATCTATATCGGTCATATTCACGGATATGGGGACGTTGCCCTGACGGGGGTGGGGGTTACTTTTCCCATTATCATGCTGATTTCTGCCTTCAGCGCCTTTGCGGGGATGGGAGGCGCACCCCTTGCCTCTATCGAACTCGGCAGGCAGGATCACCGGAAAGCGGAACTGATTCTGGGGAATTCGGCGGGCATGATCGTGCTGTTTTCCATTGTGCTTACAGTGGGGTTTGCCATCTTCAAGAGGCCGGTGCTGTATGCGTTCGGCGCCAGTGACGCAACGATTGTCCATGCGGAAAGTTATATCGGGATTTATCTTGTGGGAACCATATTTGTCCAGACTGCGGTGGGACTGAATACTTTTATCAGCGGACAGGGCGAGTCACAGACTGCCATGCTGTCGGTTGTGATCGGCGCTGTGCTCAATATTGTCCTGGATCCGGTTCTGATCTTTGTCCTGGATCTGGGCGTGAGAGGAGCCGCCATTGCAACGGTGATCTCCCAGGCGGTCAGTGCGGCGTGGGTCATTCATTTTCTGACCAGAGGAAGAAGTGTCATGAAGCTGAAGGTGCAGAATATGAGGCTTAAGGCAGATGTTGTGAAAAGGATTGCCGGGCTTGGCATCTCGCCTTTTATCATGCAGAGTACGGAAAGCATGGTGAGTATTACTCTGAACTCCGGGCTGCAGGCTTACGGCGGCGATCTGTACGTGGGAACCATGTCGATCATGACCAGTATCATGCAGCTGATTCTGATTCCGGTGCAGGGGATTGCGCAGGGGGTCCAGCCTGTCATCAGTTACAGTTTCGGCGCAGGAAACCGGGAACGGGTGAAAGGCGCATTTATGAGGCTTCTGGTATCGGGGCTTCTGGGGACGCTGATTCTGGGCGGAGCGGCGGTACTTGTGCCGGAAGTCTACGCAGGGATATTTACGAACAATGAGAAGCTGATTGAACTGACCTGCCAGGTGATGCCGGTGTATTTCCTGGGGATTACCATCTTCGGTCTGCAGTCTGCGTGCCAGTCCACCTTTCTTGCGCTGGGACAGGCAAAGGTTTCTCTCTTTATTGCCCTGCTGAGAAAGGTACTTCTTCTGATTCCGCTGGCGGTGATATTTCCAAAGTTCATGGGAGTTATGGGTGTCTACCGGGCGGAACCGGTGGCGGATATCATCTCGGTGGTAACGACGGGGATCGTATTTACATTTACGATGAAGAAGGTTCTGCATAACATGGATGAAGATCAGAGATCAGGGTTAAAAGAACAGACCAGAGGATGATGTACGCCTTCTGGTCTGTTCTTTGGATAAAGTCTTCTGATATTTTCAGACTTTCAGAAAATTTTTTGCATATTCGATAAAGATTTTCATGGCCGGCGACATGTCCGTGGCCGAGGCAACCGCCATACCCAGCCGGCGCACGGCGTATGGCTTCAGTGGCCGGGCCTCGAAATTTCCCGTCTTTCCGCGGAGGATCAGCGCAGGAAGTATGCTGATTCCCAGATTGTGCTCCACCATGGACAGGATGGAGTAGTCGTTGTGGGAAGTGTACTTAATATCCGGAGTCACGCCTGCAGTCTTGAGTATCCGGTGGACATCGTTCAGATAAGTATAATCCGATACGACAAAGGCGGAACTCTCGAATAAATCAAGGGGTATCTCGTCATATACGGCCAGAGGATGTCCTTTTGGCATCACCGCAAGCATTGGATCATCGTACAGATGAATAAAATGATAAGAAGAACTGTTCTGATAGCTGGTAAATGCGATGTCAACCTTGTGATCGCGGATCCAGCAGGAAAGTTCATACTCATTCCCCTCTGATATGTCGAAATGGATCCCCGGATATTCCTGCCGGAATGCCTGGATGATGCCGGGAATCCAGTGGATCGAGCAGCTGGTGTAGGTCCCGATCTTTAAGGTTCCTTTCCGGGCACCTGTAAGGAAAGAAATCTCCTGGTTCAGAGATTCGCTGGCGGAAAGAAGATACCGGATGGCGGGAAGAAGTGCGAGCCCTTCACGGGTGAGGGATACCCCCTGGTGTCCTTTGTGGAACAAGGGGAATCCCACCTCTTTTTCGAGGGATTTCATCATCTGTGTGATCCCTGCCTGTGTGTATCCCAATTCTTCACCGGCTTTGGTATAACTCCCGGAATCAACGACTGCAAGGAATACATTCCATTTTCTAAGTCCCATGGCCCTTCCTTCCCTTCTGAAAATAAATATTCTATATTACAGCTTGAACAGTCCAAGCCCGCTTGCAACGGAACTGATCAGAATGATGATTAAGAAAAGGGGCGCTATCCACTTAATCATGATGTTGAACATCCCTTCTGCCCTGAAGGATCCATCGCTTTCCTTTACTTCGTCGGCAATGGATTTCGGTTTGATAATGAAGCCTACGAAGATACAGGTAAAGAGTGCCACGATCGGCATCAGTACGCTGTTACTCGTAAAGTCCATGATATCCAGAATGGACATGCCATTCCAGCTTATGAATCCCAGAGGACCGAATCCCAGCGAGGACGGAATCCCCATGATCAGTGCAAGTATGGCTACAAAAATACCTGTAAACCGCCGTTTCCATCCGAACCGGTCCATGAATACGGACACAATCGTCTCCATCAGGGAAATTGCGGACGTAAGGGCGGCAAAGAACACCAGCACGAAGAAAATGGTTCCGATGACTCCGCCGAATTTCATGCTGGCGAATACTTTCGGAAGGGTCATGAACATAAGCCCCGGGCCTGCATTCAGAGCAGAGCGGTCGCCGCCGGAGAATGCAAATACTGCCGGGATAATCATCAGACCGGCCAGAAATGCGATTCCTGTGTCAAACAGTTCGATCTGACGGACAGAACTTTCCAGGTTGTCGGTCTTCTTCATATAAGAACCATAAGTAATCATGATGCCCATTGCCAGGGACATGGAGTAGAAGAGCTGTCCCATGGCTGCCAGGATGGTCTTTGCGGATACATCGGCCATATGAGGTTTGATGTAGTAGATCAGCCCTTCTTTCGCTCCGTCCAGGGTAAGTCCGTATACCGAGATAATGATGGTAAGGACAACCAGGATGGGCATCATGATCTTGCTGACTTTCTCGATTCCTTTTTCTACGCCGCACAGAACAACGATGGCCGTAAACGCCAGGAACACCAGAAACCAGCCGATCGGCTGGAATGTGCCGCCGATAAAGTCAGAAAAATAAGTGTCTCCGGCAGCGGCCTGCGCACTGCCGCTGACAAATACGGTGAAATACTTCACAACCCATCCGCCGATGACGGAGTAATAGGGGAAGATGATGACCGGAACGATGACGGCCAGGATTCCCAGGAAGTTAAACCGTTTATCCAGGGACTTAAATGCGCCGATGGCGCTTAAGCCGGTCTTTCGTCCCAGTGCGATCTCGGCGATCATCAGCGTGAATCCAAAGGTGACGGCCAGGATCAGGTAGATCAGAAGGAACGTACCGCCGCCGTACTGGGCGGCAAGGTAGGGGAACCTCCAGATATTTCCGAGTCCGACTGCCGAGCCTGCGGCGGCAAGAACGAACCCGAGCTTGTTAGAAAAATTACTTCTGTCTTTCATAGAAAAGCCTCCTCAAATCATTATTCATTCCAAAAACAGATTATGCTCTATTATTACATGAACGGACAATATTTTCAAGAATATTTTTTGGACTTCCCTATAGTAAAGAGTTTTGAAAAAATTTGAAAGTCAGGTATTGACACAAAAAAGCAGATATGTTAAATTAATAAATGCGTGAAGCAAAAAAGAAAGTAGAGTATCCACTCTCACCATAGCACAAGCGGGTGACTATTGGTTTGATATTGAGTATTAGGGGCATGATTGGTGACATTATGTGATAATGTCAGGAAGTTAAGCCTGTTATACAGATATGTTAAGTGGATAGTCTGAATGCTGTTCACTTATTTTTATTTATATTTTTATGATGGGGGTGCAAGACAATTAGCGATTTAATGATTAACGGGCAGATCAG
>CAJULU010000019.1:54858-63515 GCA_910587575.1 uncultured Dorea sp. | reverse complement strand
GGTAGTGTAAAGTAGCCTATGAAAAACTGGAGTCAAAAAAATAGGCTCCATTAGAACTTTGATAATTGTAGATACGATAGATTTTGGCAGTGTCCGCCACCCTTGACGGCACACCAAAACAATGCTCTGAACGTCTTACCGACGGCGAAGAACTCAAGAACAGATACCAGTTTCTCCGTCTGATTCACAGCATTGTAGCATTGTTTTGGCGTGCCATCAAGGGCAGGTCCCTTCGGGATGGCTAGGTAATTACCTCTGGCTCGGAATCTAAGAACAGATGTGGGCTTAGCCCTGTTGCTGCTTTAAGAGTTCCTGTTGGCCCAGATAGATCAGGAGTTGCCATTTGCCGGGCATATTCCCAGCGCCTTCCAGCAGTTCCACTTTATTCAGCGGTTCCCTGCCGCCGGATTTCTCATGAGGACGCAGGAAGTTATAGTAAGCGACCCAGAGAGAAACGCTGTGTATTGCACCGCCATCCGTACCGTAACCGCAGGTGACACGATAAGATTCCCTGAATGTACGGTTCAAGCGTTCGATCACCTGTTTGAATGGCCGGAATTTTTTGGATACTTCGTCGTCATTGATAAGGCCGATCACCTGCGTGATGAATACGTCCCAGCCTTTTTCAATCTTGAACTGCTGGGCGGCAAGCGGATACGCGCTGTATCCGTCAGCAATGAATTTCAGGGTTCTGTCAGGGAATTCCTTAAATTTATCAAATGCCATGCGCATGGTAAGAATACAGGGGCCGACATCTCTTGAAGTTGAGACCTGATAGCCGAGGATGGAGCGAGTTACTTTGTCCATGATGAGCCAGACATATGCTTTTATACCTTTGATTTTGATGTAGGTTTCATCAGCAGCAAGTTCGTTGGAAGGATTGTAGTCATAGGAATCTACAAAGGGACGGATGATGACAGCGGCTGTTTTGGCATAATTGTTGACCATGGTATGTGAAATGTCAATACCATGGATTTCTTTAAGGGCCTGTACGGTCTGCCGGAGAGAGAGTTTTAAGTTTACCCGGTAGGTAAGGCACAGCCCCATGATATAGGCGTTGTTTTTCTTATATCTAAAGGAGGTTGCCCACTTTGGGAGCTGGTTTAGTTCCATATCAAAAAAGTTTACAGAAAACTCGCGGTAAAGATAACGTAGTTTATATTTCCAGTATTCGGATTGCGGAAGCCCTTTAGGAAGCTTTGTGAGATTCCGCCGGTAGTAAGGACAGCTGTCGTTGACACACTTATGGATACGGAAATGTTTCCGGTCTTTGACAGGCTTTAGGGCATGCCCGCAATAAGGGCACTGTAGTTTTAACGGGGATGTTACTTTTTCACCGTTGACAAAGGTTTGCCCGCAGATCTTGCACTTAAACTGTCCGCGGCCGCCAGAGTTGTCATAGATATAGTCATGAGGGGCGCCGCAGAGAGGGCAGGCGGTATCTGTCGGAACGTTACGGGGTTTGCCTTTCTGGGGTTTGACAGGTTTTACGGCTTTGCCATAGCGGAGGAGGTAGTATCCGTTCCAGAGTTGCCAGTCCTGTTTGATGAATGGTTTGATGACAGGAAGTTTATCCGTGAGGAACTTTTGGTATTTAGGGCTGTGGAGTTCATCGTGAGCCCACTGCTTAAGAGGAATGTATCTGCAAATAAAAAGAATGAGCCAGCAAATTTGCTGATATTGTTCTTGAATGATTTTAAGTAAATATAGTATAATGTTATCCATAAAGCAATGATTTACCTTTCGTATTTTGTTGAGTGTGGTGCTTACATTATACACGAAAATAGGGGATCATTGCTTTTTTAGTTGTAAAAAGCTAAAAATTCCCTGAAAACATGAGGTTTTTAAGAAAAATAGGATTGTAATACTTTACAATACCAGGCTGCATTAGGGGATATCTGTATGAATAATGTGGGCGGAAACGGCGCCTGCAGAAAATCGGGACAGGAAGGAGTAAAAAGCATGAGTGAATTACTGGACAGGATTACGGAAAAAATACTGCAGAAGATAGACGGAGAAGGATTTCGGCAGGAAGGTGCATTCAATCTGAGGCATAACGGCATCGCACTCTGTCATGGGGACAGTGAGCATATTAAGATTAAAAAGAAGGAAGAACGGCAGGGGATTGACATTTTCATAGACGGGCAGACGAAGGGAGAGCAGGTGCATATTCCTGTGGTAGTGGATGCTTCGGGAATGCAGGATGTGGTCTACAATGATTTTTATGTTGCGGACGGGGCGGATGTGACGATTGTGGCGGGTTGCGGGATTCATAACAGTGGTTGCAATGAGAGCCGCCATGACGGGATTCATTCTTTCCATGTGGGGAAAGGGGCCAACGTGCGTTATGAGGAGAAGCATTACGGAGAAGGGGAAGGTTCCGGCGCTAAGGTTCTGAACCCGGTTACAAAGATTTATCTGGAAGAGGATGCCGTGTTTACACTGGATACGGTGCAGATTAAGGGAGTGGATTCTACGGTAAGGGAGACGGATGTGGAGATGGGACGTAACTCCAGGCTGTATGTGATGGAGAAATTAATGACCCATGACGGTCAGTCGGCAGAATCGAATATGGAAGTGCAGATGAACGGGGAAGGGAGTTCGGCGCAGATTATATCAAGGTCGGTTGCCAAGGGGCAGTCCCGGCAGGTTTTCCATCCGAAGGCGGTGGGAAATGCGGGCTGCCATGCACATGTGCAGTGTGATTCTATTATTATGGATCATGCGCAGGTCAGTTCCATCCCGGAGATTAATGCGAATCATCTGGATGCAGCTATTGTTCATGAGGCGGCAATCGGGCGGATTAATGATGAACAGCTTGTGAAACTGCGGACGCTGGGGATGACGGAGGAAGAGGCGGAAGGAGTTATTATTGAAAATTTCTTGAACTAAGCCATTATGAAAGAGTCTGTCGGGAAATGTCTTGTTTTCAGAATGAGGAAAGAAAATTCTTTGCCACCAGCCATAATGTCTGGTGGTTTTCTAATGGATGGAAATTAAGGAGGTGATCCGGGTTTCTCGGAACTGCCCGTCAAACCACCGGCTATAAAAATGCAGTCAAAAAATGAAAAGGGGAGTACAGGTGAAATTAAAAATCCCGAAAACCTTTATTTTTAAAGGCTTCGGGATTCTGATCCAATGCGGAGAAAGGGACTTGAACCCTCACAGGATTGCTCCCACTAGAACCTGAATCTAGCGCGTCTGCCATTCCGCCATCTCCGCTGACAAAAGTTATTCTATCACAAAAGACTCTGTTTTGCAAATACTTTTTCAAAAAAATATTCTAAAAATTTTATAAAATCTATAAGCCATCAAGTTGTTAATACCAAAAAGATGTGATAATGTGTATGTATACCATAGATCTAAGGAGGAGAATGATTATGTTTATACAGGAAACGCAGGCAGAAGAAGAGGCTGTTATCCAGACAGCGAAAGCGATGTGTCAGGCGGCAAGGACGGCCCCGAAAGCAAAGGGCATGGATTTCTTACATACAGCGGTTCTGACGGGTGAAGATAAGGAGAAGCTTGCAGGAGAGATGGACAGGCTTGCAGAGGAATTTCACTATCAGTTCTTCCATAGAGACGCAGACAATCTTCGGAAGGCACAGGCAGTGGTTCTGATCGGCCAGGAGAATGCAGTGCGCGGCCTGAATGAAGGCTGCCGGTTCTGTGGTTTTGACAATTGCAGATTATGTATGGAAGCAGGAGGGAACTGTGCTTACACAGCCATGGATCTGGGGATTGCGATTGGTTCGGCGGTCAGTGCGGCGGCGGACGCAAGAGTGGATAACCGTGTGATGTTTTCCATCGGACGGGCGGCGATGGAAATGAAACTATTGGGCGACAGAGTGGCCCAGATGGTGGGGATCCCGCTGATGGTGTCTGGAAAATCCCCGTTCTTTGACCGGTAGTGTCCCTGATTCTGGCAAAAGCCGGAAGCTGTTTCTTAAGCTTCCGGCTCTGTAAGTCTGTCACTGGGAACATCAGTTCTTCTATTTGTGAACTTCAATCCCATTGACTTCCAGGTGGTCGTCAATGGCGATTACCAGACATCGTCTCCCGTCAATCTCCCGTGTTTCCACCAGATCGGATCTCTCCGGGTTCACCTTTACGATAACATCGGGTGTCTCAATCTGGAATGTCTTAACACTTGCGATATTCGATGCGAGCAGTGTTTTCTTCTCCCCCACGGCCTCTTCGAATTCTGTATCAAAGGATTCCAGCCGTTCTTCCGGGACGCCGCTTTTTGCAAGGAGTCTGCGTACATCCGGCCTGGAAAGTTCCAGCGGTTCCGGTTCTTCTTTCGTCTCTTCCAGCATCTCGTTCAGATTATCGTGGATGCTGCGGATCACTTCATAATCACATTCTTCCCCGAGTGTGCCGCTGATGATGGACTGGAACGTTGTCTTCTGGTCGCCGGCCGTCAGCGGGATGGTACTGCCGAGTACATTGGCAATCAGATCCGGCTGGAGATCTTCGGGCTTCTTCGTGTAATACAGAATGTGATGGACGTCGCTTAAGCGGTCCTGGAATGCCGGGAACAGGAACCCCTTTGCCGGAGCCTCAACAATCCAGTCACGAATCCGGTCTTCGATATTGTTGGTTTCCGAGTTATATGTAAGCCCTGCTTTCGTCAGATTGACCGGACAGATGCTGCAAAGGATATGCTCATATACAGTGTCAGAAGCATCGAACATCTCCATGCCGTCTGAGGATCTGCCCGGAACATCGTAAACAGCGTGGATTAAGATGATGTAGTAATTCTCGGCATAGATGTAGTGATCAATCACCCGGTCATAGAATTCTTCCACTAGAAGGTCGTCTTCCAGTTTGCTGTCCCTTAGCTTCAGGAGTAATTCCTGGGTTCCGCCTTCTAACTCTGCCTCCAGAGGGAAATCCATGTTGAGCAGATTCTTCCCCAGGGTGCCGGACAGGGTATGTCTGAAAATGTCAAAGTATTTGAAAGCCTCTTCTTCCGGCAGGGACAGGAAGGCTTTCTTAAGTTCGGTCTTCTTTTCTTTTTCATGATCCACATAACATCCGCAGATCCGTGTGATGGCACAGTTCTCCGGGGTAAATTGTCTGCGTATTTCAAGTACATCTTTCTTATTCATAATCGTTACACTTCCCTTTCTGAAACTTCTCCAATCTTAGCATATCTGGGGCAGATTGGCAAGAACAGTGTCACTTTCAGGCGGGCAGATATGCACATGATTTCAGAAATTCTATATATTATTTTATAAAAGGGATAAAAGGAGAACAGGAGAAATGGAGGAAAAAAAGAAGGCTTTAGCGGGCAGCTGTAACTTTGCCGGTATGAGGCCGGCCATGGCGGATCTGCCCTATCCGCAGATTCAGGTATGGGGCCGGAACCAGGCATATGCTAATCTGCTGACGATTGATTACTGCGGCCAGGTTTCCGAATTATCAGCCATTGCTCAGTATATTAATAATGAAAACCGCCTTTCCTATGAAAATTGTTCTGTGGCAAAGACAATTCTGAGCATTGCCATGGCAGAAATGATGCATTTGCAGAAACTGGGGGAACTGATTGTGCTGCTTGGCGGAAACGTGAATTATACGGCAAAGCACAGGAACGGGGCTAAACGGATGTGGACGCCGGAGTATCTGACACTTCCGGAGAATGCCGTGAAGATGATCCAGACAGGGATTTCATCGGAGAAAGAGGCAATTGAACAGTATCAGATGCATATCAAAATGATCCAGGATGACTGTGTGACCGCAGTGCTGGCACGGATTATCAAGGATGAAGAATATCATATTATGCTGCTCAGGGGGCTTTTGGAAGAGCTGTAAGAGAATGTGAGGCGGCAGGAAATCCGCTGCAGAGGCGGGGAGCATGGATTTTGTCCTTGTGGCTCCCTGCTTCTGCAAATAAAAAGCCCTGCTATAAAAATTCCTAATTTAATGCAAACGGCCCGGACAAGACCTGCCTTGTTACATATAGCGTCCGGTCCGGACGGGTTGCCAGCGTCCATTTCACCAGAAGAATTTTAAGATGTTCGATTTCCATACAGGTAATGCATCGGGGATGTACACAACTCCCCGTATTGCAGTAGGAAACAGAATCATCCAGCATAGGCCTGTGGGTATGTCCCGTGATCAGCACACACCCGGCCTGGTCTGCAAAGCCGGACAGAATCTTCTCGACTTTCTTCTTTTTGGTATTGTTCTTCGCCGCACTGGTGGGATCCAGGAAGCCGGCAGCTTCCAGCGGCTTCCAGACATACCGCACCAGAAAGCGTGACGTGCGCCACAGAACGCTGTTGAAGAAATCCGCCTGGTGTCCATGAGTCAGATAGATTTCCTTTAAACCGTCTGCATTTTTCAGAATCACGCCTGGATAGAAGTCAAGGCCAGGAAACAGTTCTTCTTCCTGGCAGGTGCTGCAGGGATAAGATGCGCAGCTTCTGTTCGTGAACCGGGAATTCCGTTTTACGATGTCATGATTCCCGTACAGCATGATCAGTCTGCCTTCCCGGTAGAACCGGGATAAGAGCCAGAACACGTTATTGTGGATGGACTTAATGTTGTCAAAAGAACGGTTTTCCCACAATTCATCCCCGTCTCCCAGCTCCACATAGGTAAAGCCCCGGCGATAGTAATGCTTGAGAGCTGCAAAGTACAGGTTCTGGTTTTTCAGAAAGTTGTCATTGTTCGTACCGCAGCCTCTGTGGCAGTCACTGAACAGGACATACCGGGAGGAGGAAGTGAGGGGAAATACAGGCGCCTGGGCAAATGCAGCGTTAAGACGGCCGTCAGCGGACATGTTTTCGTCTCCTTCTTCGTTTCTTCTTGTGCCGGATCCGCAGCATATGGCGGAATGCGAAGGGCAGATACTCATACAGGTACAGTAATTTGTCCATAGTGAAAAAGAAGTGTTTCGTTACATGGCAGTAGATTTTTAGGAAAATACGGTTTTTCCACTGTGCAAATGCAGCACGGACCCGGCGGGAACGTCTGGGCTGTCTGGTGTGCGGATGCGAAAAACGGAAGGAAACCTGCTGGTTCCAGACATGGATGTTTTCCGATGGATAACCGCATTCAAGCAGTCCCTGTACGAATGCGTTCTGCATTTCGCAGGAGGGAAATGTGATATCCACTTTCATAAGCAGAAAATCCGGATCTGTATACCGGCCCATCTGAAAACCGGTCAGCCACCAGTGGCGCTGTGCAATCCGGTAAAGCGGACAGGTTTCCTGATATAAGGTGTATGAAAAGAACGGCAGATCGTCATCCGGCACGGTATGGAACATGGCAGTATTTCTCTGCCGTCTGGAAACAAGGCCGTCCGCCCGGTAGATTCCAATCTCTGCGCCGACGTTGATGCCGTACTGTCCTTTCCACAGTTCAATCATCCAGGTACATCCCTCATAATCAAAGTAAATGGGTTCGCAGTCGAATACCATGTTAAACAGGTCTGCACTTTTGTCATAGAGATGGCAGTAGCCAAAGTCTCTCTGCCAGGCATCTTTTCTGGATGTGAAAATATCCTGGGATAAGAGGTATTCAAATCCAAAAGGGTTCACCAGTTCGTTTAACCGGCAGAGTTTTTCCTGGACGGACATACAGCAGATCTTTCTGATGATGCATTTCCTGCGCCAGAACATGAGCAGGGCACAGATCACCAGGAAAAGCAGGATACAGGGGAATATGATATACATAATCGGCTCCTTTCTGTCATAAATTGATAGTTACTGCATTGTATGCCGGAAAATTGAAAGATGTGCGATTCTGATGATTGTAAACCGTGCGGGTTTCAAGTATAATAGAAGAAAAAATATGTCAAAATAAGAAAGAATGAGGAAGAGAAAATGGCAAGTATATTTGACATCTTAGGACCTGTCATGGTCGGCCCCTCCAGCTCTCACACGGCGGGAGCAGCAAGGATTGGAATGGTGGCAAGGCAGCTTTTCGGGAGACAGCCCCAGAAGGCAACGGTGTATCTGCACGGTTCATTTGCGGCAACGGGAAAGGGACATGGAACCGACCGGGCGCTGATTGCGGGACTTTTGGGTATGAAGCCGGATGATATGAGGATCCCGGACAGCTTTGAGGTTGCGAAAGAGGAAGGAATGCAGTTTACGATTGCGGAAAAGGAGATCAAGGAGGCGCACCCTAATACCGCACTGGTGGTTATGGAGGCGGAAGGCGTGAATCCTATGAAGGTCCAGGCATATTCTATCGGCGGCGGACGGATCCGGGTCTGCAAGGTTGACGGGATTGACGTGAATTTCAGCGGGGAGAGCAATACTCTGATTATCCGTAATGTGGACGAGCCTGGAATGATTAAGGAAGTGGCAGCGGCATTAAGCAATACAGAGATTAATATTGCCACTATGCAGGTGTTCCGTGACAAGCGGGGCGGTTATGCGATTATGGTCGTGGAGACGGATCAGATTGTGCCGGAAGATGCGATGAAGGAACTGGAGAGCAAGAAGGGGATTATCAGAGTGAAGTTCCTGGCGGCGAACTGATGACAAGCGGCACAATAGCAGAGATGAATTTGTGGAAAGAGAGGATCGTAAGGAGTTATGTCATATCAATCAATGGAAGAGGCGCAGATAAGGTGCCAGAAGGAAGGAATCCCGTTCTGGAAAGCGGTACAGCTTGAGGATGCCGAAGAGAGGGGCGTT
>CAJULU010000019.1:3252-54848 GCA_910587575.1 uncultured Dorea sp. | reverse complement strand
GTTACGGAAGAAGATTCCTGGAAGGAAATGAAGCGTATGTGGCAGGCAATGCAGGACGGCCTTGATGCCTATGATCCGGAACTGATGTCAAGGAGCCGGATGGTGGGAAGAGAAGGCGGGCTGATGGATGCCTACCGGGAAGCGGGAGATACCCTGTGCGGGGATTTTATGGCGAAGGTGATGAGTAATGCCCTGAAGATGGGCTGTAACAATGCCTGTATGAAGCGGATTGTGGCAGCGCCTACGGCAGGAGCGTGCGGAGTGATGCCGGCGGTTCTGGTTACTTATTACAGAGAGTTTGAAGTACCGGAGGAGAAGATGATCGAGGCCTTATATGTGGCAGCGGGAATCGGGCAGATTATTGCCAACCGTGCGTATCTTGCGGGAGCTTCCGGCGGCTGTCAGGCAGAGGTGGGATCCGGTTCCGGCATGGCGGCATCTGCCATCTGCCATGTCAAAGGCGGAGATACGGCCAAGATTGGTCATGCCTGTGCCATGGCGCTTAAGAACCTGATGGGTCTGGTGTGTGATCCTGTGGGCGGCCTGGTAGAAGTTCCGTGTGTTAAGAGGAATGTAGGCGGTGCGTTTAATGCGATTGCGGCGGCAGACATGGCGCTGGCAGGAATTGAGAGCCAGATTCCGGTGGATCAGGTCATCGATGCCATGAAAGAAGTCGGGGACAAGATGGATGTAAGCCTCCGGGAGACCGGATTCGGCGGCGTGGCTGCAAGTGTGAAAGCGGCGGAGATTGTTGAGAGGATGAACCGTTAGGATGTACTGGGCGGCAGGAACTGTTTTTCGGAGGTGGTCAATTCTGGAATGACAGTTCCTGCCGTCTGATTTTTATATCATATCACAGCCGCACTGGCAGATTGCAGGCGGCTTACCGTTCCGTTGTCTCTCTGCGTATGAGGACAGGCGGGATGATTTTGTGAACAGGCTTTTCTAAAGGGACGGGCTTTCTCTTTTTCCGTTCATTCATCTGTTCCACCAGAAGGCTTACGGCTTCAAAAGCAATCTTGTCAATCTGCTGCCCCACCGTGCTGATCGGAATGACTGCTTCCCGGGAGATCGGGGAGTTATCAAACCCCACAATCAGATAATCGTCCGGAAGCCTGCCGTGCTTTCGGAAAAGAAGATTCAGAAAAATATTCGCATGAGTGTCATTGGAGATGAAGATGCCTTTCTTCTGTCCGCTGTAGGTGCGGTCAAGTCCGTCAATGATCTCGTTTAACTGCGCTTTCAGGGATTCATAGTTGTCTTTCATCTCCCTTAACAGAATCTCGTGTTTCAGACGGTGCTGCCCGCAGACGTCCAGAAAGCCTTTGATACGTCCATAGGCGGGGAGATTTTCAGCAGTAGGAGAATTAATATGGATCAGAATGTCGCAGTTGTGGCTGGCAAGCAGCCCGGCAGCCTGGACGCCGCCCATATAGTTGTCCGTATTGACACTGCAGATATATTCGTCTTCCCGCTCGATAGATACGATGGGGATGGAGAGGGCTGCCAGTGACCGGGAGGGGATGGTATGGCTCAGTACGATCAGCCCCTCGATCTTATAGGCAAGAAGTTCCTGGATGTACTGCTTTTCAACCTCTTTCTTTTCATTTCCGACAAAAACAAGAAACTTATACCCAAATGTCTCATATGTGGACAGAATCTGATTCAGCATCTCGGAAAAATAATGCAGATAAAGACTGGGGATGATGATGCCGATGAATTCTGTCTTTCCGTTTGCCAGAATACGGGCGACCTTGTTCTCTTTATAATTCAGTTTGACAAGCGCATCTGAGATGATTGCCTGATTCTCAAGGGTAAGGGAGTCTGGATTATTGAAGTATCTCGAGATGGTAGTCTTGGAAAAATGTGTATATTCTGCGATATCACTAAAAGTTACGTTTTTTTTCTGTGCCATGATCTGTTAAATTCCTTTATCAATCAATAGTTCCAGATATCAGTATACCAGATAACAGAAAAAAGAACAATAAGTAACTGGTTAAGTAACCGGTTTTGTAAAGAATGTACAATATAAGAGATCTGTTTTCGTATAAGATTCATAAAGTTCTTTTTTATGATTGACGGATGGGCTGAAAGGTGTTACTATAAACCCATAGAGTAACCGGTTACTTAATCGGTTATAATGTTACTAAATATGCAGAGAATGCAGGAAATCAGGAGGAATGGTCATGAAAAGAAATCTTATGACAAGAGTCACCGCATTTGGGCTTGTCACAATGCTGACAACAACCATGCTGACCGGATGCAGATTTGGATTCGCCAGTGATCCGGATGATCCAGATGCAGTGGAGGAGGAGATACCGATTGATACCTCGGTGGACACCTTTGAGTATGATCCGTCTCTGGACGGAACGAGCATTACGCTGTTGAATTCGAAAGCAGAGATCCAGGTTGCCCTGGAGAAGATGGCGGCGGAATTCGAGGGAAAGTCAGGGGTTCATGTGGAAGTCATGCCGGTGACAGACGGGGATTCCCCGTATACCAAGGTGGTAAGTATGTATAATTCGGGAAGTGCGCCCACGCTGTCGATTCTGGATACCACAGACGTGATTGCCCTGGCCGAGGAGAAGGCGGAGGATCTGACCGGTGAAGCGTGGACAGAACAGGCGGAAGGATATCTGACGGAGATTGACGGCAAGGTGTATAGTTTCCCTCTCTGTATTGAAGGCAGGGGGCTGATCTATCACAAGGCCGTGATTGAAGAGGCTCTGGGAGAGGAGTTTGACCCGGATTCGGTTACAACCCAGGAGGAATTCGTGGAACTTCTGGACCGGCTGGTGGAGGGCGGTATTGCAAAGCCGGTGTCCATGGCCAAAGAGGACTGGTCTCTGGGTGCACATCAGTTACAGTTTATCTATGAGACCTATGACGGTACTTCGGAGGGTGCGCAGAAGGTAATCCAGTCGATTAAGGAAGGAAAGCTGGATCTGAAGTCTTATGACCGTCTGTCAGAATTCCTGGATATGTTTGACGTGCTGAAGAAGTATAACGTAGCGAAAGGGGATCCGCTGGGAGCCGATTACGATGAGATGGCCATTGACCTTGTGGACGGTAAGACGGCAATCTGGTTCAATGGGAACTGGGCATGGCCGAATCTGGAGGAAGCAGGGGCTGAAGCGGAGGATGAATATGGTTTCCTTCCCTATTTTCTGAATAACGATTCAAAGGATTTTGCAAATCAGAAGATTCAGGGTTCGCCATCGAAGCAGATTATGCTTGACGGGCAGCTTGCAACGGATGACCAGAAGGCAGCGGCAAAGGAATTTCTCAACTGGATTGTGTTCAGTGAGATCGGCCAGCAGATGCTGGTGAAGACCTGCAGCATTATCCCGCCTTTTCAGAATAATCCTTATGAGCCGAATGATCCTTTAAGCCGTGACATTTATGAGAAGGTGCATGAAGACAAGGCGTTTAATGCGTCTGCCATCGTGCCGAACGACCATTGGGCGGTTCTGGGTGCGGCTATGCAGAAGTATCTGGCAGAGAGAAGTGACCGGGAAGAGCTGACGGAGTCTATACAGGAATACTGGGATGAGCAGAAGTGATTCTGTGTTTCCATGGGCATCCCGTGATGCATGCTCCTTACGGAGCGGGCGGACTATCGTCCGGTAATGTTTGAGTGAAAAGAGAAAAGTAGGAATAGAAAAGAGGGATAAGACATGAGATCAAAAAATAACGGAAAAGATTTCTGTATGTTTGCACTTCCGGGGATGTTCTGCTTCTTCGCAGTGGTTATCGTGCCATTTGTCTATGGTATCTATCTGACGCTGACGGACTGGGACGGAGTGGCAAAGGTAAAGAATTTTATCGGTTTTAAGAATTTTGCCGGTGTGGCCAGGGACGGACAGTTCTGGACATCGCTGCTGTTGACGTTCAAGTATGTAATCTTAGTGGTTGTGCTGGTAAATGTACTTGCATTCGCAATCGCTTATCTTCTGACGCGAGGAATTAAGGGGCAGAATTTCTTCCGGGCAGGCTTCTTTACGCCCAACCTGATCGGCGGTATTGTGCTTGGATATATCTGGCAGTTTGTATTTTCACGTGTTTTTGTGAGTATCGGGGAATCTACAGGGTGGAGCCTGTTTGAAGTGTCATGGCTGTCTGATCCGGCCAAGGCGTTTGCGGCCCTGGTGCTGGTGTCTGTATGGCAGCTGTCCGGCTATATGATTCTGATCTATGTGGCGGGATTCATGGGACTGAGTGAGGACGTCATGGAGGCAGCAAGTATTGACGGGGCTTCCGGCTTTATCAAACTTAAGAATATTATCATGCCGCTTATGATGTCGTCTGTGACCATCTGCCTGTTCCTGACGCTGTCACGGGCATTCATGGTATACGATGTGAACCTGTCTCTGACAGCCGGTGCGCCTTATGGAACGACGGAAATGGCGGCTATGCATGTGTACGAGAAAGCGTTTACATCCAGGCAGTTCGGCGTGGGCCAGGCAGAAGCATTGATCTTATTCATTATCGTTGCCTGCATTAGCGGTATCCAGGTATATCTGACGAAGAGACAGGAGGTTGAGGCGTAATGAAACAGACGACAATCGGCGGTAATAAAAGAAAAGCGGCGAATTTCCTTGCAATGGCAGGACTGCTTATTATCTTTGTGGCTTATATGTTCCCTTTTATCATGGTGGTGATCAATTCTCTGAAGCAGAAGAGAGATATCATTAAGAGCCCGTTTTCCTGGCTGTACACCATCAAGGGACTGTCCTTTGACAATTTTGTAAAGGCATTTACACAGATGGACTTTCTGAATGCTTTTAAGAATTCTCTGATTGTAACGGTTTCAGCAACGGTGCTGGTGACTTTACTGGCGGCGATGCTTGCATACTATATCGTGCGTCACAATAATGGTATTTCCAAGCTTACGTTTGCCTTGATGGTCGCATCCATGATCATTCCATTCCAGGCGATCATGATCCCGCTGGTCAGCATCTATGGCGGCACGCTGAATGTGCTGAACCACAGAATTACGCTGATCTTCATGCATACCGGATTTTCCATGGCAATGTCCGTATTCATGTTCCATGGGTTCATCAAGGGAAATGTCCCGATTGCACTGGAAGAAGCAGCCTACATAGACGGCTGCACACACTCTCAGACATTTTTTAAAATAGTGCTTCCGTTGCTGAAACCGATTATTTCCACCATGGTCATTCTCAATTCCATGGCGTTCTGGAATGACTTCCTGCTTCCGTCGCTGGTGCTGTCGGATAAGAAGCTTCTGACACTGCCGTTGTCGACCTATAGTTTCTATGGCACGTATTCGGCGGATTATGGTACGATCATGGCGGGGCTGTTACTGTGCGTAGTACCGATCCTGGTGCTGTATGTGGCTCTGCAGAAGCAGATTATCGGCGGAGTCGTGGCTGGTGCGGTAAAATAAATATGCGTGGTTTGAAGGAGAGGGCAGAACTGCTCTCTTTTTCAATTCTGCAGAAGGGTTACAAAAGGCGCCGGCTTGCAGGATGAATGTGGAAATAGTATAATGATGCTGTCTGTAAGTTGAGCAGACGGGGACAATCTTAGAGAAGAGGGTGCAGTTATGAGGAAGAGGGATGTATTGCATTTGAAAGCACCGGGAAACTGGCTGAATGATCCGAATGGATTTATTTATTATAAAGGGAAATACCACTTGTTTTATCAGCATTTTCCATATGCGGCCGTATGGGGAACCATGCACTGGGGGCATGCGGTGAGTGAGGATCTGGTTCACTGGGAGCATCTGGGTGTTGCGCTGTTTCCCACAAAAGGGTATGACCAGAATGGTGTGTTTTCCGGGAGCGCCCTGGAGAAGGATGGGAAGTTATATCTGTATTATTCGGCGGTGAGATATCTGGAAGCGGATGAAGAGAATATTCATACTGCGTATAAAGACCGTTATGAGACGAGCCAGGCCATGATTGTGTCTGAGGATGGAATGCATTTTGACAACTGGAAAGATAAGAAGAGGATGATTCCGGTGATTGAGGATGCAGAGACTGCAGACCGGACCCATACCAGGGATCCGAAGGTGTGGAAAGACGGGGATCATTACTATATGGTTCTTGGAAGCACTTACCAGGGATGTATGGGGCGGGCGCTGTTTTTCCGGAGTAAGGATGGGCAGGAGTGGGAATATGTGAACCAGTGCCGGAACAGACAGTTCGGAAAGATTCTGGAGTGTCCGGATCTGTTTCAGGTGGATGGAAGGTATGTTTTTCTTGGTTCGCCTATGTATGTAACGGAGGAGGGACTGGAGTATCAGCACCATGCGATGTGCGGACTGGCTGAATTTGACCGGGATACCTGTGATTTGCGTATCTCTGGGGAGGATACCCAGGCCAAAGCTGCGCAAAGGATAAGAGGCGGCGGCCGGCAGATGAAGGAGCAGGGAATGCGGCTGGCTGATTATGGCATGGATCTGTATGCGCCTCAGACGAATGTGGATAAGGACGGCAGACGGGTTATGATTGCGTGGATGCGGATGCCGGAGGCGGTGGTTGATGATGATGGGAAGCCATGGAATGGGATGATGTGCCTGCCCAGAGTTGTGGAAGTCCAGAACGGACATATTTTCTTCCGGGTGCATCCAGAGGCTGACAGGTATTTTGGAAAAGAGATCACTGAGGAGCCGGTGAGCGCTGGCAGGAAGAACCAGGGAAGAACCGGGCTGGCCGGCCGGCTGCCCTGCCGCCTCAAGACGGAGCTTTCGGAAGGGGAAAGACTGGATATCGGAGGTTATCGTATCTGGGTGGAGGATGATGCGGTATGGGCGGACAGAAGCAGGGTATTTGGGGGGATAAAGGGATACCGGCTGACAGGAAGCACGCCGGGACTCGGCGGAAGATATATGCTGGATATCTTTGTGGACAGCAATCTGATTGAAATATTTGTAAATGAGGGGCAGTATGTACTTAGTCATGTAGTGTATGGGCTGGGAGAAAAGATGGAAGGACGGATTGAACATGTTTATGTGGGAGGGGAGTAAGGATCTGGATTTTCCATAAAAATATAGGGATGAGCGGGGGAGGAAAGAGCGGATGAAGTGGATAGAAACAGCGATGTCGGATTGCGTTTTGTGTCCCAGGATGTGCCATGCGGACCGTCTGGCAGGGGATCGGGGCTTTTGTAAGGAGACTGCAGAGCTGGTGGTAGCAAGAGCCGCCCTGCATATGTGGGAAGAAGAATGTATTTCCGGTGAGTATGGATCGGGAACAGTCTTTTTTGCCGGATGTAACATGGGATGTGTCTACTGCCAGAATTATAATATTTCCAGGGCAGAGGCTGGAAAAGTAATATCAGTGGGAAGACTGGCAGAGATTTTTCTGGAACTTCAGGGACAGGGAGCGGGCAATATTAATCTGGTAACGCCCACACATTATGTACCGCAGATAACAGAGGCGCTGGAACTGGCGAAAGAAAAGGGTATGCGTCTTCCGGTGGTATATAATACCAGTGGATATGAGAGGGTAGAGACGTTACAATTGCTGAGAGGCTATGTGGATATCTATCTGCCGGATTTCAAATACATGGATGAGAAGACTGCCGGAGAATATTCATATGCGCCGGATTATCCGTTCTATGCCAGGCGTGCGCTTGCGGAAATGTATTTCCAGACAGGGAATTTCAAGATGGATGCGCATACCGGCCTTCTTAAGAAGGGTGTGGTCGTGCGTCATCTGGTACTTCCGGGACAGGTGGGAAATGCCAGGAAAGTGATCCGGTATCTGTATGAGTCTTATGGAAACGGCATTCTGCTCAGTATTATGAACCAGTATACGCCGATGCCCCAGGTGAAAGGTCATCCGCTTCTTGGGCGGAAGGTGACGAAAAGAGAATATGGGAAGGTCGTGGATTATGCGTTGGAACTGGGAGTGGAATGCGGATATATCCAGGAGGGAGAGGCAGCGCTTGAGAGTTTTATCCCGGAGTTTGACGGGGTGGGAGTGTAGACGGATGTTAAGAATCTTATGATTCAATAGTTTTGCGGTATCCTGTCTAAAGGGAGGTGATCCGAATGATTTACAGACCCTTATATGTAGATAAAATTATGGCTTATACGGATACGCCATTTGTCAAAAAGAAACCCTTTGGATCAGGAAAGTGCATGCGGTATGCCTTCTGACTTCCCAAGGGTTTCTTCTATGATATTTACAACGTCTGAAGAGCCTCTACAATCTCCGTAAACTGCATCCCATGAGAGGCTTTCACAAGGACATTATCCCCTTCTCTGATTACGTCCCGCATAGCAGCCAGAAATTCCCCCTTCGTTTCGAACCAGATACCTTCCGTGCCGCTGTTTTCTTTCACGGCTCCGTCCACAATCTCTTTTGAGACAGGCCCGATTCCGCATACCAGGTCAATCCCTTTCTCTGCCGCATAGGCGCCGACTTCCCTGTGCAGTTCTCTGGTATTGTCGCCCAATTCTCCCATATCGCCCAGAATGGCAACCTTGCGTCCGATCGCCATATCCAGAACGTCAACCGAAGCCTTCATAGACACCGGATTGGCGTTATAACAGTCGTCCAGGACAATCAGATGCTCTGTCTTAATCAGATTGTTGCGTCCAGGAATGGAAGGAAGTCCTTCGATTCCGGCCTTGATCTCCTGGTTGTCAAGGCCAAGGGTATATCCGACGGCCGCCCCTGCAAGCGCATTCGAGACCATGTGAATCCCCGGCAACGGAACCGTGCAAGTAAAGGAACTGTTATTGGGAAGGTAGATTGTGCAGGCGGTTCCCTTAAGCCCCAGAGGCTCTATGTGGTCGGCTCTGAACTGATTCTCATCCCCGAGGCCGAAGAAGACGGGCTTTACGCCCTTAATCGGTGCGGTTCTGGAAAGCAGATCGTCATCCCCGTTGAGAATAATCGTCCCGCCATTCTTCATGTCCTGAATCATCTGCGTCTTTTCCTGGAAAATCCCTTCCCTGGTCTTGAAAAATTCCAGGTGGGCGACACCAATATTGGTAATCACGCAGATATCCGGGCTTGCAACAGAAGAGAGACGGCGCATCTCACCGAAATGATTGACGCCCATCTCAAGGATTGCCACCTGGTGTCCTTCTTCCAGTCCGAAAATAGTAATAGGAAGCCCCCATTCGTTATTGAAATTCCCAAGAGTCTTGTGCACCTGGTATTTCTGGGCCACAACGGAAGCAATCATTTCCTTGGTGCTGGTCTTGCCCGCACTTCCGGTAATGCCCACGACTTTGATGTCAAAGGAATCCCGGTACAGTTTGGCAATATCAAGCAGCGCCTGCCCCGTGGATTCTACCAGGATGTACGGGTAATCTGTCTCACCCAGATCTTCGTGGGACACCACGCACAGGGCCCCGGCCCTGACGGTATCGGGAATAAACTGATGAGCATTGACCTTCACTCCGTCAATGGCAACGAAGAGATAACCGGGTTTTACTTTCCGGCTGTCAATCACGACACCCTCCACTTCCCTGTCACAGAGACGTTCATCTCCGTGATAGGTTCCCTGGCAGGCCTTTGTAATATTTTCAAGGGTAAGGTTTTTCATGCGCTACACGCCTCCTTATGCTGTTGTATTCCCGTACCGTGCCCGGAAAGATTCTTCGATAATCCGTTCGCACAGCACATCATACGCAAGACCGTCCGCTTTCGCCGCCTTGGGAAGAAGGCTGGCAGGGGTCATTCCCGGCAGGGCATTGACCTCCAGACAGTAGAAACTGCCGTCTTCGTCATCAAGGATAAAGTCGGCCCGTGAATAGACATCCATCCGTAACGCCGCAAACGCTTTCTCACCTGCCCGCTGAATCTTCTGCTGGGTCTCGGCGTCAAGAGACTTCGGCGGGCAGATCTCCTGTGCGCCTCCGTCCTGGTATTTATTGGCATAATCAAAGAAACCGCTTTTCGGAATAATCTCCACCAGCGGGAGGGCTTTCCCGGCAATGATGCCGCAGGCAAATTCTCGGCCCTTGATAAAAGGCTCGATTACCACCTCTTCTTCCAGGTCAATGTCAAAAGACTTGTGGATTGCCTCCTTATATTCGTCCTCCGTATGTACGATATAAACCCCGATACTGGATCCGCTGGCACAGGGCTTGATGACCAGGGGCAGATAGTAGCCAAGATCCGCAAGGGGCGTATCCCGGGTCTTTCTGGTGAGCGAGGTGCCCCGGGGAGTAGGAACGCCGGACATCTTAAAGATCTGCTTTGCCACCAGCTTATTCATGGACAGGGAACAGCCAAGTGCATTAGGGCCGGTATAACGGATGCCCAGCACGTCAAAAGTAGCCTGCAGTTTCCCGTCTTCCCCGATGGAGCCGTGAAGTCCCATGAAAGTAATGTCTGCCATCTGGCAGAGTTCGATGACATTAGGCCCGATCAGGCTCTGGGAATCACCGGGACGGGATCTGCGAAGAGCCTCTAAGTCCGGCGCTGTGGTCTTGATGCCATCGGCAATCTCAAGGCCATAACCTGGAAGGTCAAAGACTTCTTCCAGTCTGCCCTCCTCACAGGGATATCCGAAAAATACGTCCAGGAGAAATGCCTGATGGCCCTTTTCCCGCAGTGTCCGGCAGATTCCTGCGCCAGAGGTCAGTGATACGTCACGTTCCGGGCTTAGTCCGCCCGCTAATACAATTATCTTCATACAAAAAGTCTCCTTCTATTCGGTAATGCTCATCTGATTCAGCAGAGTTTTCTTCACTTCGTAAAGTTTTGGCGACAGATCGACGTAGACCTGGTGGGGATAGAAAAGACGCTTTGTCTCATCCCACAAAGTCTTTTTCTCACGCCGGCAGTAATCCGCAATCTCTGTCACGGAAGGCGACTGGTAGATACATTCGCCGTTTTTAAAGACTGGTACAAGAATCTCCCGCATGGTGTAAGAGCCGCCTGGCAGCTTTGTTTTCTTCCAGGTCTCGATGGGGTCAAACAGGAGCATATCTTCACTGGTATCGAATGTTTCCTCTGCAAAGCAGATGAGATCTGCCTTTACCTTTCCTGTTGTTTTATCATAGATTCTAAAAATGGTTTTGTTACCAGGATTGGTGATTTTCTCCGTGTTTTCGGAGATTTTTATCTTGGGGACGAATTCCCCCGCCTCGTTCTGGATGGCGGCCAGCTTGTACACACCGCCGAAAGACGGGTTGTCCTTGGAGGTAATGAGGTTCGTTCCGACGCCCCAGGAGTCGATGGCAGCCCCCTGGATCTTCAGGTCGTGCAGAAGATACTCGTCCAGGTCGTTGGATGCGCAGATGGAAGCATCCGGGAAACCGGCGGCATCAAGCATCTTGCGGGCCTCTTTGGACAGGTAGGCAAGATCTCCGCTGTCCAGGCGGATTCCGTATTTTTTGAAAGATTTTCCGGCATTGCGGAACTCCTGGAATACACGGATGGCGTTGGGAACGCCGGACTTTAACGTGTCATAGGTGTCTACCAGGAGGGTGCAGTTATCCCGGTACATCTCCGCATAAGTCCTGAATGCCGTGTATTCATCGGGAAAACTCATAATCCAGCTGTGTGCGTGGGTTCCCATCACAGGAACGTCAAAAAGCCGTCCGGCCAGGACGTTGGAAGTCCCCACGCACCCGCCGATGATTGCCGCCCTTGCGCCGTATAGCCCGGCATCCGGTCCCTGGGCGCGCCTGAGGCCGAATTCCATGATTCCATCCCCGGAAGCGGCGAACACGATGCGGGAGGTCTTGGTGGCAATGAGCGACTGGTGGTTGACGATGTTCAGTATGGCCGTCTCTACCAGTTGTGCTTCCATGATGGGCGCAATTACTTTCAGTAAGGGCTCCTTTGGAAATACCACCGTTCCCTCGGGAATGGCGTAGATATCTCCGCTGAAATGGAAGCCGCTCAGATATTGGAGAAAATCTTCGCTGAATATGCCAAGCCCCCGCAGATAGTCCACATCCTCATAAGTAAAGTTAAGATTCTTGATATACTGGATTACCTGTTCAAGCCCGGCACAGACGGAATAGCCGTTATTGCACGGGTTCTGCCGGAAAAATACATCGAAAATAACCTTTTCGTGCTGGCCCTTCGCATAGTATCCCTGCATCATGGTCAATTCGTAGAGGTCTGTCAGCAAAGTTAAATCTTGTCTGTTCATTTTTGCTTCTGCTCCTTTGATTGTCAAGTGAATTTGTTCTATTATAGCACTTGCAAGAGTAAATGTAAAATGCTGCGTCTGATAAACCCGCATTTACACCAGTGTCTGGTTACGGTTAATGGTTTCCTGGATTAAGTCCTGGCAATAAGGGGCGATCCGTTTGCGGGCTTCCTTATCCATCTCTTTGGGATAAATGGGCCTGCCATATTCAATCACCACATGAGTCTTCTCAATCCTTGGAATGTGCTGCTCAAACATGGTGTGTGTGTTGTTCAGACTGATCGGAACAATGGCGCAGCCGGATTTTTCTGCAATCTTGAAGGAACCGCTGTGGAACGGAAGCATACTGAGTTCCTCCCCGTCATTGCGGGTTCCTTC
This sequence comes from uncultured Dorea sp., assembly GCA_910587575.1. GTDB lineage: Bacteria > Bacillota > Clostridia > Lachnospirales > Lachnospiraceae > Sporofaciens. Next base: position 42,374 of record CAJULU010000019.1, on the reverse strand, counting down.
CGGGAAAATACAGATGGAAATTCCGTTTTTGATGTGGTCAATGGCTTCCAGAATGCTTTTCAGCCCCTCTTTCGGATTGTCCCGGTCAAGGAAGAGGCAGTACAGGCGTTTCATCCAGTCCCTGAGGATGGGGTAGCGCAGCATCTCTTTCTTGGCAACGTATCCTGTCAGCCGTCTGCAGCGGGAATAAGTCAGCAGGATGTCAAAATAGCTTCTGTGATTGGCGATGAAGAGTACCGGTTCATCCGGTACGTTTTCTTCGCCGATTACGGTCACGTCCACTCCGGTAATCCACAGGATCACCCGGAATGCCCATTGCACGACACGCAGACAGCGGTAGTCACTGGCCTCTTGATTAAAATTTTTCATACATCTGCTAAGAAGCCATTCAATCACCAGCATAGGGATTCCAAAGAGCAGGAAGCCAAAGAGGAAGAGGACTAGAAATATAAACCGGATCATCTGTCGTCTCCTCCATTCAAGAGGCTGCCTTTGGCAGCAGTCCCATCGGATGTCCCATCTGCTGCAGAATCGGCCAAAGTGTCCTGCCCTTCCATGGAAGCTCCCTTGGCCAAAACAGTCTTTCCATCTGGGGAAGTTCTCTCAGTCAAAGTTTTCTTCCCATCCAGGGAATCATTCCCGGCCAAAGTGTCTTTCCCGGCTGGGGAATCATTCCCGGCCGGAGCAGTCTTTTCATCCAGGGAATGGTTCCCCGCCAGTGTTTCCTCTTTTGCCGGTTCTTCCGCTGCCGGCTCTGGCATATGGTATCTTCCATATAACAGGGTATCCTCCCGCAGAGCCTGGGCCAGTTCCTCCCGGAGAGCCCCTTCCGTAAAACGCCAGCTCCAGTTGCCCGAAGCAGTTCCGGGGGTGTTCATCCTTGCCGAAGAGCCGTAGCCCAGCACATCCTGGAGCGGGAAGATCACATAGCCTGCAATGCTTCCAAGCGCAGCGGCAATCATCTCCCGGCTGATTCTCGTATCGTCATCGGTACAGCGGATATACCGCCGGATTCTTTGCTGGCATTCCGGGCTTAAGGTCCGGTACCATCCCAGGGTCGTATCATTGTCGTGGGTTCCCGTGTAGCACACACAGTCCGGGGTGGTAAAACGGTAAGGAAGGTAATTATTCTCACCCAGATTATCGAAAGCGAACTGCAGCACCTTCATGCCGGGGAAATGGAATTCCTGTCTCAGTGCATCCACCTCTGGCGTGATAATCCCTAAGTCTTCTGCGATAATCGGAAGCTCGTCGCCCAGAGCTTCCTGAATGGCACGGAACAATTCATATCCGGGCGCAGGAACCCATTTTCCATGAATGGCAGTCTCTTCGCCGTAAGGGACGGCCCAGTATGACTCAAATCCGCGGAAATGGTCAATCCGCAGGATATCCAGCGACTTCAGCTGATGCCGGATGCGGGAAATCCACCAGGAGAATCCCTCTTTCTCGTGAGCCTCCCAGTCATACAGCGGATTGCCCCATAACTGCCCGGTGGCAGAAAAATAATCCGGCGGAACCCCGGCGACTCTGAGCGGGAATCCTTTGGTATCAAGCTGGAACAGATGCTGGTTCGCCCAGACGTCCGCACTGTCCATGGATACAAAGATCGGAATATCTCCGATGATCCGTACGCCGTGGTCATTGGCGTAGGATTTCAGATGCATCCATTCTTTATAGAAGATAAACTGCAGGAACTGATAGAATCCGATCTGTTCCTTCAGGGTACCTCGCAGCTTTTCCTTAAATTCCGGGGTGGGCATACGGTATTTGTCTTCCCATTCAAGCCAGCTTACCCCGCCGTTCACCGATTTACACGCCATGAACAGGGCGTAGTCGTCAAGCCAGTCTTTTTCTGCCTGGACAAAATCCAGAAACTCGGTGTAAAGAGGAAGCCGTCTGGGGCTTGCATCCAGGAAACGAGTATAGGCCTTCTCATACACAGACTGTTTCCAGGGAATGATGGCTCCATAGTCCACTGCTTCGGGGCAGCCAGGGGGCACGTCTGCAAGGCCGGCAGCATCCACCAGGCCAAGTTCCTTTAAATGGTCTGGGCTGATCAGAAGCGGCTGTCCTGCGTAGGCGGAAAAACTCTGATAAGGAGAGTCGCCGTATCCGGTATGCGTCAGAGGAAGGATCTGCCACAAATGCTGTCCCGCCTTCTCGAGAAAATCCACGAATCTGTATGCGGCTGCCCCCAGATCCCCAATCCCATAAGGAGAGGGAAGGGAGGTTGGATGCAGCAGAATCCCTGAAAGTCGTTCATTATTTTTCATAAAAAATCTCCTTCATTCATGTTCTTGGTCACTAATAAATCCAATTATACTACAAATTTGTAATTTTTCCTAGACTTGGTGTGTATGATGTAAAGAGAATATATGAAAATGCATTGACAAGAGGTTCTCATGAAGAAATATTACACTTTTTTGGCGCTGCCGCTTCTCATACTGCTGCTTGGGGCGTGTGCCGCAGGAAAGACGGATCATGAGAAAATAAGGAATATCGAATTTACCGTGGTTGACCGGGAAGATGTTCCCGAAGAATTTCTTGCCCGGATTGAAGAAGAAAAAGAAGGACAGATGAAGCTTTGCTTTGGCGACAAGGGATATCTCTATGCTGCCAGAGGCTACGGAGTCCAGGAGACCAGCGGATACAGTGTGACCGTGGATCAGTGTTTCGAGACGGAGCAGGAGATACGGATCGGGACCAGTCTGTTAGGGCCGGGGAAAGAGGAGAAGATTCTGAAGAAGAAAACATACCCTTATGTGGTGATAAAGATGGAATATACAGATAAGCAGATTGAATTTGAGTAGGAGGGAAAGCATGGAATATGTAACCAGACAGATGCAGACTTACAGGACGGGAAACAGGATCACCGATCAGTTTTACATTGACGATGACTATAATGTACCAGATGCCAAAAGCGACGTGAAGAAGGTCATCTTAGGAGAAGGGACGCTCACCGTGGAAGATATGAAGGTGGTGGAGAATTACATAAAAGTATCGGGAAAACTGAATTTCAAGGTGCTTTACGTGACGGACGAGGGGGAGACCAGGCTTTCGTGTCTGGAGGGCAGGATTCCTTTCGAGGAAATGATTTACTTAGAGCAGGAGCCGGTGGGGAATCTGTTCGTACAGTCCTCAAGTGCAGATATGACAGTCACGGCGATCCATTCCCGGAAACTCAGTATCAAAACGCTGGCAGAGCTTACGGTCTGCTCGGAGGGAAAGCACGAGACGGAACTTACCACGGATATTGACTGTGAACGGCCCCTGTACAAGAGGTTTGAGAGCAAAGAATTCCTCAAGGTATTTGCTGCCATGAAGGATACCTACCGGATCAAAGAAGAGGTGTCCATAGGCGGGACGAAGGAGAATATCGGCACCCTGCTCTGGACGGAGGTGACGAGCCGGAAGCTGGATACCCGCCTTGAGGCGGATGAACTGAAAATCCAGGGAGAACTGCTTTTGTTCTGTTTCTACGAATCTCTGGACGGGAAAACGGACTGGATAGAGCAGACGGTACCTTACGAGGGGCGTATCGAGTGTTACGGGGCCCAGGATAAGATGTATCATCAGATTTTCCCGGAACTTACGGATGTGAACATTGATGTGAGGATGGACGAGGACGGGGAAATGCGGCTGATCGGCGTGGAGGCCACCCTGGAGATACGGCTGACCGTATATGAAGAAGAAAGGCTTGAGATCCTGGCGGATGCATATTCGCTGGATCAGATCTGTACGCCGAAGATTACGGAGGAGCAGATGGAACGCCTGCTTCTGCAGAACCATTCCAAATGCAAGGTGGCAGAGCAGTTGTCACTGCCGGAGATCAAGGACGACATTCTGCAGATCTGCCACAGCAGCGCAAGGATCCAGATCGAACACACCGAGGCAGCCGAAGGGGGACTTCAGATTGAAGGGGTGCTTCACATCAGTTTCCTGTATGTCAAGGCGGATGACGCCATTCCTTTTGATACCTGGCAGGGGATGGTTCCCTTTTCCTATCTTCTGGAAAGCAATGAGACAGCAGAGCATATGACTTACGGCCTGACCTCTGCGGTAGAACAGCTGTCCATCGGTCTTCTGGGGACGGATGAGATTGAGATCAAGGCGGTTCTGGCATTCCATAGTTTCCTGAAGGAGCCGGTCTGCATAAAGAATATAAGGGAAGTTGAATTCACGCCGTTTGATATGGAAGAGATGGAGAAGCGGCCGGGCATTACAGGCTACATTGTCCGTGACGGAGACCTTCTGTGGGATCTGGCAAAGAAATATAATACAACGGTGGAGGGAATCATGGAGGTGAACGAACTGCCTTCGGAAGAAATAAAAGCCGGCGACAGGATATTGATTTTTAAGGAAAATATGAGTATACTATAGGTACACTGTATACAGGATACAAGGAGAAAACCGATGGATAAGTTAGAACTGAAAGCACTTGGGAAGATTAATCTGGGCCTGGATGTACTGGGCAGGCGGGAAAATGGATATCATGACGTACGGATGGTCATGCAGACGGTTTACCTCTATGACCAGATCTGGATGGTGAAGACGAAGGAACCGGGAATCCGGCTTACGACAAATCTGTTCTATCTGCCTGTGAACGAAAATAACCTGGCCTACCGGGCGGCAGATCTATTAATGAAGGAATTCGGAATACGGGAAGGCGTAAAGATCATACTGGATAAACATATTCCGGTGGCTGCCGGAATGGCTGGGGGCAGTTCCAATGCGGCGGCGGTCCTGTTTGGGATGAACCGTATGTTTTCCCTGGGGCTGTCCCAGAGGGAACTGATGGACAGAGGCGTACAGCTTGGGGCGGATGTTCCGTACTGTATCATGAGGGGAACCGTGCTTGCGGAAGGAATCGGAGAGATTCTGACGCCCCTGCCGCCTGTGCCGAAGTGCTTTGTGCTGCTGGCAAAGCCGTCCGTCAGCGTTTCCACGAAGCTGGTATATGAGAAACTGGATGCCCATGAGATTGTGGAACACCCGGATATCGACGGGATTATCGATGGACTTAAGGGACGGAATCTTTACAAAGTGGCTTCCAGCATGGGCAATGTTCTGGAGACGGTTACGGTGGAGGTTTATCCGGTGATTCATGAGATTAAGACGGTCATGAAAAAAAATGGCGCCCTTAATGCCATGATGAGCGGCAGCGGGCCTACGGTCTTCGGGGTGTTTGATGATAAAAGGAAGGCGAAGAAAGCGGCGTTTTGCATCCGGGAAATGCAGCTTGCCAGGCAGACATACGTGACCGGCGTACACAATACGAGGAGGAGATAAGGGATGGAACTGAAGGTCAATATGGGCGAATATCTTCCGCTGAGGGACGTGGTGTTTCACACGCTGCGCCAGGCAATCCTCCGGGGGGAGTTGAAGCCCGGGGAGCGTCTGATGGAGATTCAGCTTGCCAATAAGCTGGGAGTCAGCCGCACACCGATCCGGGAGGCAATCCGTAAGCTGGAACTGGAAGGACTGGTGCTGATGATCCCAAGGAAAGGGGCAGAGGTGGCAGATATTTCCGAGAAGAGCTTACGGGACGTTCTGGAGGTGCGTAAGGTTCTGGAGGAACTGGCGGTCAAGCTGACCTGTGACAAGATTAAGAGTGCGCAGATCGAAGAACTGAAGCAGGCGGCAGAGGAGTTCAGAAAGACGCTTAAGAGCAGTGACATCACAGAGATTGCCGAGGCGGATGTGCGTTTCCATGATGTGATCTATGAGGCGACGGATAATCAGAAGCTGATCCAGCTTCTGAGTAATCTGCGGGAGCAGATGTACCGCTACCGTATCGAGTATCTGAAACGGCAGGAGGCTTATCCCCAGCTTCTGGCAGAGCATGAGGATATTATCCGGCGGATTGAGAACAAGGATAAGGAACGGGCGGCAGAGATTGTGTGCAGGCATATTGATAATCAGGTGGAGGCAGTGATGGATGCAATCCGCACGAAAAAGGGGTAGGGATAGAATTTTCTTTGCGGCAGGGGGAAGAGAATTCTATTGGACTGGAAGAGGGGTGTATGGGTGGTAAATAACAGAAAATTTTAGGGATTTTGTATAAAGGGTGGTTTGGATGTGAATACTTCTTATAACAATAATGAGTGGTTATAAGGAGGTAGTTACATATGAGTAGGGAATTTCATTATAGCAGCAGGATTCGGCAGGTTGTCTGTCTGGTTTTTGGGATTTGTGTTGCGGCGCTTTTGACGGGGAGCTGTGTGGGGCGCGGGATTCAGCGGGTAGAGGCGAAGATGGAGCAGACGCAGAAGACGCTGGCAGAAGAGGTGCTGCGTTTCCATGTTCTGGCTAACAGTGACAGTGAAGAGGACCAGGCGGTGAAGATGAAGGTAAGGGATGCGGTTCTTGCGTATATGGAGGAGAATATGGAGCAGGAGCTTACAAAAGATCCGGATGCCGGGAAGACAAGGGCGTGGGTGGAAGCGCATTTGCGTGATCTGGAGGATGTGGCTGACCGGACGGTTGCGGATGAGGGATACGCCTATCAGTCCAGGGCGGAAGTGGAAGTCAGTTATTTCCCGGATAAGCAGTATGGGGATGTTTTTTTCCCGCAGGGAGAGTACGAGGCGCTGAAGATTAAGCTTGGGAAGGCACGGGGACATAACTGGTGGTGCGTTCTGTATCCTGGTCTGTGTTTTACGGATACGACTTGTGCCGTGGTTAGTGACGAAGGGAAGAACGGGCTTAAGGAAGTTCTGACGGCGGAGGAGTATGAAATGGTTACGGCAACCTCGGATTTTAAGATCAGGTGGTTTTTCTTCGGGGATGATGCGAAAGAGAAATAATGGAGGAAATGCATGACAGATTTTTTGGTAAAGCATTTTGTAAAAGATTATACGGAGATTGAGAGGGTGTCTGTCAGAACCGCCTACGGTGTGTTGGCGAGCGGGGTAGGCATCCTTTGCAATGTGCTTTTGTTTGTAGTAAAATGGATGACAGGGTATTTCCTGCACAGTATTTCGGTTATGGCGGATGCGTTTAATAATCTGTCGGATGCAGGCTCTTCGGTGATCGGACTGGTTGGAGTGAAGATGGCGGGCAAACCGGCGGATCGGGATCACCCTTTCGGGCATGGCAGGATTGAGTATATAGCGGCTCTGATCGTGGCTTTTCTGGTCATGGAGGTGGGATTTACATTTCTAAAGGATGCCATAGGGAAGATCCGTAGGCCTGAGGAACTGAAGTTTCAGGCGGTTTCTGTGGCTGTCCTGGTACTGTCGGTAGGGGTGAAGCTGTGGCTTGGGTACTTTAACCGGAAACTTGGGCGTCGGATTGACTCTAAGGTGATGATGGCAACTGCGACGGATGCCATGGGGGATGTGATTACCACAACGGCTACGATTGCTTCCCTGTTATTTTTCCGTATCACGGGAATCAATATTGACGGAATCGTGGGACTTGGGGTTTCGCTGGTGGTGATGTGGGCCGGTATCGGGATTGCGAGGGATACGCTTAAGCCGCTGATCGGCAAGGCGGTGGAGCCCGAAGAGTATAAGAGGATTACGAATTTTGTGGAAGGGTACGAGGGGGTTCTTGGAAGCCATGACCTGATCGTGCATAATTACGGGCCTGGAAGAAGCATGGCGTCTATCCATGCGGAGGTGCCAAATGATGTGGAGATTGAGGTGTCCCATGAGGTCATTGATAAGATCGAGCGGGAGGCGTTCAGGCAGCTGGGGGTATTTCTGGTGATACACATGGATCCGGTGGAGACCAGGGATGTGCGTGTGATCCAGGTCCGGGGTCAGGTGGAGAAGATTCTGGAAGCGCTGGATCCGAAGGTGTCAATCCATGATTTCCGTATGGTGAGCGGGGAAGAGCAGGTGAATCTGATCTTTGATATGGAAGTTCCTTATGAATATGACGAGAAGAAACAGGAGGAACTGCGGATGACGCTTGTGAAGCTTCTGCAGATTACGGATCCGAAGTATCAGTGCGTCATTTCGACAGAAAGGAGTTACATAGGAAGTGCAAAGGAGTAATCAGTATACATTGGAAGGCAGGGTGCGGTTCAGTGAGGTGGATCACACAAGACGGATTACGCTGCCGGGAATCATTAATTATTTTCAAGACTGCAGTACGTTTCAGTCGGAGAGTCTGGGGGTGGGGCCTTCTTACTGTGCTGAACATAAGAGAGTGTGGATTCTGTCGGCGTGGCAGGCAGAGGTGTTGCGGTATCCGGTGATGGGCGAACCGGTGAAGGTGAGTACCTGGGCGACGGAGTTTACGGGACTTCTGGGACTTCGGAACTTCCTTATGGAGGACGGAGGGCAGCAGACGGTGGCATGGGCGAATTCCGTGTGGGTCTATATGGATCTGGAGAATGGACGGCCCGTAAGGCCCGGCAGGCGGGAGATTGAACTTTATGGGACGGGTGAGCCGCTGCCTGTGGAATATGCGCCAAGGAAGATTGAACTGCCCCTGGAATGGAAGGCGAAAGAGCCTTTTCCGGTCCGGAAGTACCATATTGATACCAACGAGCATGTGAATAACTGTCAGTATGTGCAGATGGCGCTGGAAGTGCTTGACGGGACGGCGGATGTAAGAAAAATGCGGGTGGAGTATAAGAAGTCGGCTGTGTATGGGGATATCATTTATCCGAAAGCGGCATATGAAGAGGAACGGACGGTGGTGGAACTGTGCGGTGAAGCAGGGCAGACTTATGCGGTGGTGGAGTTTAGCTGACCCATCATTCCGGAAGGATGAAACTGGCAGATGAATCGGAGGTGGCAGAAATGACAGCGGAATTAATGCAGGAACTTCTTCTGAAAGATGAAAAAATTACCGTAGAATATAAAGAATGCCGGAATGGAATCTATGAGGATGTATATGAGACGGTATGTTCATTTTCCAACCGTTATGGCGGCTACATTATTATGGGTGTAAAAGATGGCGGGATTCCGGTAGGTCTGAACCGCAGCATGGTCAGAGACATGAAGAAAAATTTTGTCAATCAGCTGAATAACCAGGATAAGATGTCGCCTACTTTATATTTATCGATAGAAGAATTTGAATATGACGGAAAGCTGTTGTTGTGGGTGTATGTGCCGCAGACGTCTGTTGTGCAGAAATGTGCCGGCAGAGTCTATGACCGGAACGAAGATGGTGATATGGACATTACGGATTCGCCGCTTCAGCTGCAGAATATGTACAACAGAAAGAGCAACACCTATGTGGAACATAAAATTTTTCCATATGTTACAGAGGATGATCTGCGGATGGAGCTGATAGACAAGGTGCGGAATCTGGCTAAGAGCAGAAAACCGGACCATGCATGGCTGAATCTGTCGGATCGGGAAGTTTTAAGAAGTGCGGGACTGTGGGAGAAAGATTTTTCGTCCGGCGTGCAGGGATATAATCTGGCAGGAGTACTGCTGTTCGGCAGGGATGAAGTGATCCGTTCCTGTTGTCCGGGGTATATTACAGATGCAATTTACAGGGTGGAAAATGTAGACCGTTATGACGACCGTTTACAGGTCACTACGAATCTGATTGAAGCCTATGAGCTTCTGATGGAATTTGTGGCCAAGCATACCCTGGATAAATTTTTCCTGGTCGATAATGTGAATACAAGTATTAGGGATCTGATAGCCAGAGAGGTGATCGGAAATATACTGGTCCACAGGGATTTTTCCAGCGCATATCCGGCTAAGGTAATTATTGAAAGGGACTGGCTGAGGACGGAGAACTGGTGCGTGCCCAGGCGGCATGGGAATATTATGAGTGATGAATTTACTCCATATCCTAAGAATCCGCTGATTCAGCAGTTTTTTGCCAATATCGGACGGACAGATACCATAGGATCCGGGGTCAGAAATCTTTATAAATATACACCGGTCTATTCTGACGGTGGGAAGCCGGAGCTGTTTGAAGACGATGTGTTCAGAATTTCGATTCCGCTGAACCGGGCGGCAGCAGAGGCGGCAAGGGAAGGAAAGACGTTATCGGAAAGAGAACAGAAAATTTATAATATGATCTGTGAAAATGTTCATTTATCGGTAGAACAGGTGATGGCAGAACTGGACATTTCGAGAGCCACCGTATTCAGGGATTATGCAAAAATTAAAAAAGTGACAGGTGCATCCTATGATAAGAATATATCTACATGGACTTTGTAAAGAGTAAAACTTAAGCCAGTCTCAAGTCAGTCTCAAGCCAGTCTCAAGCCAGTCTCATGATGTCTGAGACTGACTTGAGACTGAGAAAGGCCGGTTTTTAAGGATTTGGAGAGTATTTTTGAGATGCGTCTCAGGCCAGTCTCAAGCCAGTCTCAAGTCAGTCTCATTTTTCGGCAGAATATTGAGACTGGCAGGCAATACAAAAGGAAAGGGAAATATAGATGGCATTATCAGATAATTTAGGTAAGAAAGTAAGATTGATGATTGTAAAAGAAGTGGAGTTCGGCGTTTACCTTGGGAACAGCCAGGAGAAAGTCCTGCTCCCAAAGAAACAGGTGCCCCGGGGCGTGGAGGCAGGAGACCCGGTGGAGGTGTTTCTGTACAAAGATTCTTCGGACAGGCTGATAGCCACTACCAGCGAGCCGAAGATCACGCTGGGGGAGCTGGCCGTGCTTACGGTGGCGGATGTGGGGAAGATCGGCGCATTTCTGGACTGGGGGCTTGAGAAAGACCTGCTGCTTCCCTTCCGGGAGCAGACGGCGAAGGTGAAGAAGGGCGATGAAGTCCTGGCAGCTCTGTATGTGGACAAGTCCGGCAGATTATGTGCGACCATGAAGGTCTACGACCGTCTCCGCCAGGATTCTCCTTATCAGAAGGATGATGAAGTGGAAGGGATCATTTATGACACCAGCGACAATTTCGGCGTGTTTGTTGCCGTGGACGACTGTTATTCTGCGCTGATTCCGAAGCGTGAGGCCTTCGGCTCTCTGAAAGTGGGGGAACGGATCCATGCCCGGGTTACAAAAGTCAAGGAAGACGGTAAACTGGATCTTGCGGTGCGTAAGAAGGCATTCCTTCAGATGGATACAGACGTACAGACAATCCTTGAGAGGATGGAAGAATATGGAGGGCGGCTACCGTTTACGGATAAGGCGGATCCGGAACGTATCAAGAAGGAATTTGGCATGAGTAAGAACGCATTCAAGCGGGCAGTGGGAAGGCTTTTGAAAGAAGAACGGATTGAAATTTGTGAAAAATCTATTGAATTTCGTAAAAGATAGGGTATAATAGGGGAGACGAAGAAGGAAATATAAGGAATTTAAGAAAGGAGCTTTTTGGATCATGAAAGTACAGAACATTACGAACATTAACAAATTTTTTTCGGTGATTGACGATTGCTCAGGAAAAGTAGAATTAGTGACGGGAGAGGGAGACAGGCTGAATCTGAAGTCCAAGCTGTCCCAGTATGTATCCATGGCGAATATTTTCTCCAACGGAGAGATTCCGGAACTGGAGATTATTGCATATGAGAAGGAAGATATAGACAAGCTGGTGAAGTTCATGGTGGACGGCGAGTAGAGGATGCTGGCAGCGAGCGGCAGATGCATGAAGAGGTGTTCCCGGATGTAAGGGGACGCCTTTTTTGTAAATAAGGATAACCCTGGCGGTGAAGGGCCGGCTGACAGAGGCGCCGCCTTAAGAAAAAGGAGTAGATATGAGTTTTGCACATCTTCACGTCCACACAGAGTACAGCCTGCTGGACGGTTCGAATAAAATCAAAGAATGCGTATCCCGGGTAAAGGAACTGGGGATGGACAGTGTGGCGATCACGGACCACGGCGTCATGTACGGCGTCATCGACTTTTACCGTGCGGCGAAGGCGGCGGGGATTAAGCCCATCCTTGGTTGCGAGGTCTACGTGGCTCCTGGATCCCGGTTCGACAAGGAGGCGGTGGGAAGCGGTGACGACCGCTACTATCATCTGGTTCTGCTTGCAGAAAATGATGAGGGATATCACAATCTGATGAAAATTGTATCCCGGGGATTCACGGAAGGCTACTATTACAAACCCCGTGTGGACATAGAGATTCTGAAGGAATTCCACCAGGGGCTGATTGCCTTAAGCGCCTGCCTTGCGGGAGAGGTTCAGCGCAATATCCTGCGGGGGATGTATGACGAAGGAAAAAAGGCGGCTCTTCAGTATCAGGAGATCTTCGGTGAAGGGAACTTCTTTCTGGAGCTTCAGGATCACGGAATGCAGGAACAGAAGCTGGTGAACCAGTCTCTTCTCCGGATGTCGAAGGAGACGGGGATTAAACTGGTGGCCACCAACGATATACACTATACTTATGCCGAAGATGAGAAGCCCCACGACATGCTGCTGTGTATCCAGACCGGGAAGAAGCTGGCGGATGAGAACCGGATGCGCTATGAGGGAGGCCAGTATTACATCAAGTCAGAAGATGAGATGAAGGAACTGTTCCCTTATGCTCTGGAGGCCCTTGAGAACACCCAGAAGATTGCTGACCGCTGTAATGTCGAGATTGAATTCGGCGTTACCAAGCTGCCGAAATACGATGTTCCGGAAGGGTATACATCCTGGGAATATCTGAACCACCTGTGCCGGGAAGGGCTTAAGAAACGGTATCCAGACGGGGAAACAGAACTGACAGAGCGTCTGGAATATGAGCTGTCTGTCATCAGGTCCATGGGATACGTGGATTATTTTCTGATTGTCTGGGATTTTATTAAATATGCCAAAGATCATGATATCATGGTAGGGCCGGGACGGGGATCGGCGGCGGGAAGTATCGTGGCATACTGCCTGGAGATTACCAGTATTGACCCGATCCGTTATCAGCTTCTGTTTGAGCGGTTTCTGAACCCGGAACGAGTGTCCATGCCGGATATTGACGTGGATTTCTGTTTCGAGCGGCGGCAGGAAGTCATTGATTATGTGGTAGAAAAATACGGCACAGACCGGGTGGTGCAGATTGTTACCTTCGGTACCATGGCGGCCAAGGGCGTGGTGCGTGATGTTGGAAGGGTCATGGATCTTCCTTATGCCTTCGTGGACGGAATTGCGAAAATGATACCCAGGGAGCCGGGAGTGAACATTACTCTGGAGCGTGCTCTTCAGATGAATCCGGAGCTTCGGAAGCTGTACCAGGAGGACGAACAGGTCCATGAGCTGATTGATATGTCCAGGAGGCTGGAAGGTCTGCCAAGACACACTTCCATGCATGCGGCGGGAGTAGTGATCAGCCAGAAGGCCATTGATGAGTATGTGCCCCTGTCTCTGGGATCGGACGGGTCTGTCACCACGCAGTTTACCATGACGACTCTGGAGGAACTGGGACTATTGAAAATGGATTTCCTGGGACTCCGTACTCTGACGGTGATCCAGGATGCGGCCCGGCTGGCAGGTGAGGGCAGCGGAACCGTCATTGATCTGGAACAGATTGACTATGACGACAAGAAGGTGTTAGGTTCCATCGGGACGGGAAGAACGGACGGCATTTTCCAACTGGAAAGCGGCGGGATGAAGAGTTTCATGAAGGAACTGAAACCTCAGAACCTGGAAGACGTGATTGCGGGAATTTCCCTGTACCGGCCGGGGCCCATGGATTTTATCCCCCAGTATATCAGAGGAAAGGACCATCCAGAGAGCATTACCTATGACTGCCCCCAGTTAGAGCCGATTCTTGCTCCTACTTATGGCTGTATCGTTTACCAGGAACAGGTCATGCAGATCGTCCGGGATCTGGCGGGCTACACGCTGGGGCGCAGTGACCTGCTGCGCCGGGCCATGTCCAAGAAGAAAGGGGAGGTTATGCAAAAGGAACGTCAGAACTTCGTTTACGGAAATAAGGAAGAGGGCGTTCCGGGCTGTATCGCCAATGGGATTGATGAGAAGACTGCAAATAAGATCTACGATGAGATGATTGATTTCGCAAAATATGCGTTTAATAAGTCCCATGCAGCGGCCTATGCGGTGGTGGCTTATCAGACGGCCTGGCTGAAATACTATTATCCGGTAGAATTCATGGCTGCACTCATGACTTCCGTGATCGATGCACCCAGCAAGGTTGCAGAGTATATTTATACCTGCCGGCAGATGGGAATCGAGATTCTTTCGCCGGATATCAATAAGGGCGAGGGGAATTTCTCTGTAGACGGCGGAAATATCCGGTATGCGCTGACCGCCATCAAAAGTATCGGGCGGCCAGTGATCGCAGGGATTCTGGAAGAGCGGGCGGCCAGGGGGAATTTCCGTAATCTGAAAGATTTTATCGAGAGGACTTCGGGGAAGGACATTAATAAGCGGATTATCGAGAACTTTATTAAGTCGGGAACCTTTGACAGCCTGGGGGGAACCAGGAAACAGTACATGGTGATCTATGTGCAGATTATGGACCAGGTAAATCAGGAGCGGAAATATTCCATGACCGGGCAGTTGTCGCTGTTTGACATGGTGGGTGAGGATCAGAAGGCGGAGTTTGACGTTCCACTGCCCGATGTGGGCGAGTATGAGAAGGAGACCAAATTTGCTTTCGAGAAAGAGGTGCTGGGATTCTATTTAAGCGGGCACCCGATGGAAGAGTATGAGGAGAAATGGAAGAAGAACATCACGAAGACGACGCTGGACTTCCAGCTGGATGAGGATACGGGACGGACGAAGGTACACAATGGGGCAAGAGAGGTCATCGGCGGCATGATTACCGCAAAGACGATTAAATATACGAAACAGAATAAGGTGATGGCCTTCGTAACGCTGGAGGATCTTGCCGGCGCTGTGGAGGTGGTGGTATTTCCAAGGGACTATGAGAAGAACCAGCAGTATCTGAATGAGGATGCGAAGGTATTTATCCGGGGAAGAGTGTCGGAGGAAGACGAGGCGGCCAGCAAGCTGATCTGTGAGAAGGTAATTCCCTTCGAACAGACGAAACGGGAACTCTGGCTTCAGTATGAGGACAAGGAGACCTATCTGAAGGGCGAGACAGAACTGCTCGACATGATCCGGGATTCGGACGGGCAGGATGCAGTGGTGATTTACTGTAAGAAAGAGAAGGCGGTGAAGCGTCTGCCTGCCAGCAGGAGTGTGAAGGCGGACAGGCTGCTGCTTGGCAGATTGACGAATTATCTTGGAGAATCTTGTGTAAAAGTAATAGAAAAACCCATTGAAAACCTTTGTTAAATAATGTACAATGATGCACGAGAGAGACAGATAGAAAATGATTCCAGTGGAATGTCATTTTACGCTGGGATCGTTGAGAACTCAACAGGAAATGACTACACATGGAGGAATGATTTATGGCAAAAGTAATTCGTACAATCGGAGTATTAACCAGTGGAGGCGATGCGCCAGGAATGAATGCGGCAATCCGTGCCGTTGTTCGTACGGGACTTGGCAAAGGCCTGAGAGTCAGAGGAATCAGAAAGGGTTATCAAGGATTGCTGGACGAGGAGATCATCGACCTGTCTGCAAGAGATGTATCCGATACAATCCAGCGGGGCGGCACGATTCTTCAGACTGCACGGTGCGAGGAGATGCGTACGGAGGAAGGACAGCAGAAGGCTGCTGCAATCCTTAAGAAGTACGGGGTTGACGGACTTGTGGTCATCGGCGGTGACGGTTCCTTTGCTGGAGCACAGGCGCTTGCGAATCTTGGAATCAATACCATCGGCGTTCCGGGAACGATTGATCTTGATATTGCCTGTACCGAGTATACGATCGGATTTGATACTGCGGTGAATACGGCGATGGAGGCGATTGACAAAGTTCGTGATACGTCTACCTCTCATGAGAGATGCTCCATCATCGAAGTAATGGGAAGAGATGCGGGTTATCTGGCTCTGTGGTGCGGAATTGCCAACGGTGCGGAGCGTATTCTGCTGCCGGAGGAGCATGGTTATGATGAGGCTGCCATTGTGGAAGATATCCAGGAGTGCAGGAAGCGCGGCAAGAAGAACTATATCATTATCAATGCGGAAGGAATCGGCGGATCCATCGAGATGGCGGAGAGGATTGAAGAGGCTACCGGTATGGAGACCCGTGCAACGATCATCGGACACATGCAGAGAGGCGGAAGCCCGACCTGTAAGGACAGGGTTTATGCATCGATTATGGGAGCCATGGCGGTGAACCTTCTGATTGAAGGAAAGACGAACCGTGTCGTAGGTTATAAGCATGGTCAGTATGTTGACTTCGACATCAATGAGGCTCTTGGCATGCATAAGGGTATTCCGGTTTACCAGTATGATATTGCGAAGGATCTTGCTTTATAGAAGAAAACGTGTTCTGAGAGCCGTCAGAAAATATCCTATTTTCTGACGGCTTCTGTCTGTCAGCAGAGATTGATATTTTCTTCTATACTTGTTATAGTAGTTAGGGACGAGGAGGAGTTCATATGGAGAACCAATTAATATGGAAAGATGAGTATAATATCGGAGTCGATGCGATTGATAAGGAGCACCAGAGGCTGTTCAAGATTATCAATAAGCTGTTTGCGTTCGGGAAAGAGGAGAAGAAGAGCCAGTGGGCATGCCAGGAAGGAATCAAGTATTTCAAAGACCATGCGATGAAACATTTCGGAGAAGAAGAGAATTACATGAGGTCCATCGGATATCCGGGTCTTGAGGATCACAGAAAGCTTCATCAGGGATTCCGCAGGAAGACACTGCCTGCACTCGAGGCGGAACTGGAACGGACCGGTTATTCTGAAGATGCAGTCGATCACTTCTTAGGCGTCTGTGCCGGATGGCTGATCGGACATACGCTGATGGAAGACCGTGCGATTACCGGAAAAGGGATGAGCAAGTGGGTGGATCTGCTGCCGGAGGAAGAACTGGAGGCTATGAAGAAGGTGATCCTGCAGCTTGTCTATGATATGTTCCGGCTTGAGTCCCATGTGGTCAGTGATACCTACAGCGGAGAAAAGTTTGGAAGAGGGCTGTACTGCCGCCTGGTCTATGGTACGGAACAGGAGGAAGAGGACCGGGAGATTTTTCTGGCTTTTGAGGAAAAGCTTCTGATTAATACGGTGGGTAAGGCAATGGGGATCGAAACCAACAGGCTGGATACCATGCTGGTCAATGCCACCAGGTTTACGGCGCATCAGTTTGTAAAACGTATCATGGAGCATCTGCCGGATGCAGATGGCTGCGAGATTAAGGAAGAGAACCTTCTTACTTATGAGAAGTTCCAGGATGTGTTCGAGAAGGAGAAGATGCAGGCCAGCCTTCTGTTCGACACAGGGGCCGGATATTTTGCCTACTGCGTCATCGCACCCCATATGCTGGAGAAGGGGGCGGCAACTCCCATCGGTGCGGACAATGCCATGGCTGAGATCGGAAAATATCTTAAGAAGAGGGATGTCCCTCAGAGGAAGAAGATTCTGGTGGTAGATGATTCCATGACCATTCGCCAGGGGATGAAGGAACTGCTGTGTAAGGATTATGAGGTTGCGGTGGCAGCGTCCGGCACGTCTGCAATCCGGTCTGTTGCACTGGACCGGCCGGATCTGGTACTGCTGGATTATGAGATGCCGGTCTGTGACGGAAAACAGGTACTGGAGATGATGCGTTCAGAAGAGGAGTATGCCAGTCTTCCGATCATCTTTCTGACCGGAAGGACGGATCCCGCAACGGTGCGTAAGCTGGTATCCCTGAAGCCGGACGGGTATCTGGCCAAATATCTGAAAATGGAGGAGATTAAGCAGAAGATAGACGCTTATTTCGAGAAGAAGGCTTGAAAGGAATAAAGTATGGATATTAATCAGAAGATTACGGAAGAACTGGGTGTGAAGAAATGGCAGGTGGATGCAGCGGTCAAGCTGATTGACGAAGGCAACACCATTCCGTTTATTGCAAGATACAGGAAAGAAGCAACAGGAACCCTGGATGATGAGCAGCTGCGCAGGCTGCATGAGAGGCTGGCTTATCTGCGTAACCTGGAGGAGAAGAAGGAGCAGGTATTATCCAGTATTGAGGAACAGGGGAAGCTGACGGAGGAACTGAGAAAACAGATTCTTGCGGCAGAGACTCTGGTGGTGGTAGAGGATCTGTACCGGCCGTACCGGCCGAAGAGAAGAACCAGGGCGACCATTGCCAAGGAGAAAGGGCTGGAACCGCTGGCGGCTGTTATTACCCTGCAGAAGACGAAACAGCCTGTGGAAGAACTGGCGGCAGAATACGTCAATCCAGAGAAAGAGGTACATAGTGCACAAGAGGCGGTTGCCGGAGCGAAGGACATTATTGCAGAGAGTATTTCCGACGAGGCCGGTTACCGCATCTGGATCCGGAAGATTACCATGCAGAAGGGCCGGGTGATTTCTGCGGCAAAGGATGAGAATGCAGAGTCTGTGTACGAGATGTACTATGACTTTGAAGAACCGGTGAACCGTCTTGCGGGCCATCGGGTCCTGGCGCTGAACCGGGGAGAGAAGGAGAAGTTTCTGACGGTTAAGATCGAGGCTCCGGAGGAGGATATTCTCCGTTATCTGGAGAAGAAGGTCATCCATGGGAACAATCCTCATACAACGCCCATTCTGAAGGAAACCATAGAGGACAGCTACAAGCGTCTGATTGCACCGGCCATTGAAAGGGAGATCCGTAACGATCTGACGGAGAAGGCGGAGGACGGCGCCATCGAGGTATTCAAGAAGAATCTGGAACAGCTTCTGATGCAGCCGCCCATTGTGGGGCAGACGGTTCTGGGCTGGGATCCGGCGTTCCGTACCGGATGTAAGCTGGCGGTGGTGGATCCTACCGGCAAGGTGATCGGAACCACGGTCATTTATCCGACTGCACCTACCACGCCCCAGAAGATTAAGGCTTCCAAGGATCTTCTGAAGAAGATTATTGCAAAATACAATATTACATTGATTTCTGTAGGGAATGGTACGGCTTCCCGGGAATCAGAGATGTTTATCGTGGACCTGCTAAGGGAGATCCCGCAGAAGGTTCAGTACGTGATTGTCAATGAGGCCGGGGCTTCCGTATATTCGGCCAGTAAGCTGGCAGCAGAGGAGTTTCCGAAGTTCGATGTGGGACAGAGGAGCGCAACGTCCATTGCCCGGCGTCTCCAGGATCCTCTGGCAGAACTGGTCAAGATTGACCCTAAGTCAATCGGTGTGGGCCAGTATCAGCATGACATGAACCAGAAGAAACTGAGTGAGGCTTTGTCCGGCGTTGTGGAAGACTGTGTAAACCGTGTGGGCGTGGATCTGAACACGGCTTCCGCCCCCCTTCTGGCTTACATTTCCGGTATTTCCGCAGCCATTGCGAAAAATATCGTGGCATACCGGGAAGAGAACGGGCAGTTTGTCAACCGGAAACAGCTTCTGAAGGTGGCCAAGCTTGGGCCAAAGGCATTTGAACAGTGTGCAGGTTTTATGCGGATTCAGGGCGGCGACAATCCGCTGGATGGAACCAGCGTTCATCCGGAGACTTACGAGGCTGCTAGGAAGCTTCTGGAAAAGCAGGGATTTTCCGTGGAGGATATCACCGGCGGCAAACTGGTGGGGCTTTCCCTTACCATCAGAGATGATAAGAAGCTGGCAGAGGAACTGGGGATAGGAGCGATTACCCTTAGGGATATTGTAAAGGAACTGGAAAAGCCTGCAAGGGATCCCCGTGATGAGATGCCAAAGCCAATTCTCAGGACAGATGTTCTGGAGATGAAGGATCTGACGGAAGGAATGATTCTGAAAGGAACGGTGAGAAATGTCATTGATTTCGGAGTATTTGTAGATATCGGCGTCCACCAGGACGGACTGGTACATATTTCCGAGATCACGGACAAGAAGTTTATCAGACATCCGCTGGAAGTGTTAAGCGTGGGGGATATCGTGGATGTCAAGGTGTTAAGCGTGGATCTGAAGAAGAAGCGGATCCAGCTTACGATGAAGGGGATTTCATAAACATTGACTGTCAAGGACTGATGGAAACAAGAGGTTTTCGTCAGTCTTTTCTTGATTGTAAGAAAAAGGAATGTTGCGATTGTCAGAAAAGATGTTATAATGGTTGAAAAAGAACATTTGGGAAAATAAATTTAAGAAAAAATTCAGATTTTCTATCGAAAATGTTTGGATTTCGGACTTATAATGATGGCAGATAAACTAGGAGGAATCTATGGACAGAGTAATAGAAGTAAAAAGTCTTTATAAGTTGTACCGGGTAGGTGACGAAGTCGTGCGGGCGCTGGACGGAGTAGGGTTCGAGATTTTTAAGGGTGAGTTCTGTGCCATTGTAGGTACGTCCGGCTCCGGCAAGTCCACGCTTCTGAATATGCTTGCAGGGCTTGAGAAGCCCACCAGAGGCAGTGTGGTGATTGCGGGCCAGCACATTGAGAATCTGACGGAGGAACAGCTGGTGAGGTTTAGGCGGGATAATGTGGGATTTATCTTTCAGTCCTTCCATCTGCTGGGAACCATGAATGCGGTGGAGAATGTGGCGCTGCCTCTTAGTTTCCGGGGAGTTCCAAGAGATGTGCGGATGCGTAAGGCGGATCAGATGCTGGATCTGGTGAAGCTTAAGAAGCACAAGAAGCATCTGCCGAACCAGATGTCCGGCGGACAGCAGCAGAGGGTCGGAGTTGCCAGGGCGCTGGTGGTGGATCCGAAGATCATCTTTGCGGATGAGCCTACCGGGAATCTGGATTCCCACACTTCGGAAGAGGTCATGCGGCTGATGCAGCAGGTGGTGAGGGAGCAGAAGAAAACCCTTGTCATGGTTACCCATGACTCACATCTGGCGACCTATGCGGACAGGGTCTTTCATATCCGGGACGGGAAGATTCTTAAGATTGAAGATAACCGGAAGATTGCATTACAGGGAGGACTGAGATGATGAGAGTAGTAAGAAGGCTTTTTGCAGGAGTGTGTCTGGCGGCATTGCTGATGACGGTGGTGATGCCGGCGGGAGTGCGGGCCCAGGAAGATGTGAAGACGGAGAATGACAGATCCGCAGAAGCGAAGAGCGCAAGCGGCATTGCGATTACATCGAAGGAGAATCGTGTGCCCACATTTGAGGCAGGGAAATCAACGACCTGGATATTGGTTGTACATAATAATTCCGGCGCAGATCTGACCAATGCCGTGTTATCCCCAAGTCTGGGTGATAAAAACGAAGAGTGGCCGTTTAATACGGAATATCAGAGTTACGCAGAGAATCTGAATATTAAAAACGGCGAGTCGCAGGAGGTTTCTTTTGCATTTACCCAGAGAGAAGATGTGCCGACAATGAGACATACATTGCAGTTTAATGTGTATGCGCAAGGATTCCAGGATGCACTGGTTTCCCAGAAATTTTATGCCAATACTACTGCAAAACCTATAGAAAATACGCCGCCTCCGGTTGATAATACCCCGGTTCAGAATCCGGATTCCGGCGGTCAGCTGACCGGAGACGGTATGGACTTCATGTCAGCGGATGCCGGCGGGTTCAGTAACGGCGGGGCTTCCTTCAGCAGTGGCGGCGGTTCCGGATCAGAAGGTTCTTCTTCCGTTCCCCGCGTCATCGTTACGGGATTTACCACCGATCCCGCAGAGGTGCGTGCAGGAAGTAATTTTACGTTGACCATCCATCTGAAGAATACGTCCAAGTCTACAAGGGTGCGCAATATGTTGTTTGACCTGAACGCACCAACGGAAGGCAGCGATGCACAGACGGTAGCTCCGGCATTTCTTCCGGCATCCGGTTCCAGTTCTATTTACCTGGAGGGCATCAAGGCAGACGGAACGGCGGACATTTCTATCCAGCTGAATGCAAAGGCGGATCTTCTCCAGAAGCCTTACAGTGTCGACCTGTCCATGAAGTATGAGGACAAAGACGGAGCACAGATTGATGCGGCTTCCAGTATCTCCATTCCGGTCAAACAGGACGCAAGGTTTGAGTTCAGCGAATTCGAGATCAGCCCGGAGAGCGTTTCTGTAGGAGAAGAGGCCAATGTAATGTGCAGCCTCTATAACCTTGGCAGAATCAAGCTCTACAATGTGAAGGCATCCTTTGAGGGAGCCTGCATTAAGAAGGAAGAAGTCTTCCTGGGAAATGTAGAGTCCGGTGCAACGGCTTCTATCGACGCCATGCTGGAAGGCACGCAGACCACCGAAGGTCCGGCAAATGTCACCATGACAGTAAGTTACGAGGATGAGGCGGGTAAGATTTCCACAACCACCAAGGAACTGCAGATTCAGGTTGCAGAGATGGCAGAGGATATGTCCATGATGTCGGGAATGGAGATGCCGGAAGAAGAGAAGGGATTCCCTGTGATACCGGTTGCGGTCATTGGGGGGATTGTCCTTATAATCATTATCATTGTGGTGATTACGAAGAAAAGGAAGAAGAGACAGAGACTGAATGAAGAGGAGGAATTGCTGGATGAGCTGGATAGATCTTCTGAGGATGAGCGGTAGCAATTTAAAGCGACGGAAGCTTCGGACCTTCCTGACTGTCCTTGGAGTGATTATCGGTACAGCGTCCATTGTGGTCATGATTTCCCTGGGGCTGGGGCTTCAGGAATCTCTCTACCGGGAGGTGGAGAATTCCGGCGGCCTTACCAGTATCAAGGTGACAGGGGCCGGCGCAGGTGAATCTATGTTTTCCTACTCGGGAAGTGAGAGTGAGGAAGAATCGAAGAAATACATTAACGACCAGGCGCTTACTGAACTTGCCGGGATTGAACATGTGACCATTGCCTCACCGGTGTACGAGATGTGGGTGAATATGATAAAGGGGAATTACGAGGGCTCCGGGCAGCTTGTAGGGATGACCCCGGAGGGACTGGCGGCCAAGAACATCCCGCTGGGAGAAGGCAGGCTTCCCACTCCTGGCAGCGGTACGCTGGAACTGGTATACGGAAACGGGATACCTACGATGTTCTATGAAAAGGGAACAGGGAATGGATATTACGAAACCATGGAACTGCCGGATATTGATTTCCTTCATGATTCTATTTTCATGATTCTTGACCAGGACGGATATTATAACAATACGGGAGACGGACTGTCTATGGGAGAGGATGAAAACGGAGGACAGCAGGCAAAATCCCAGACTGTACAGAAACATGTGGTAAGGGCCAGCGGTATGGTTAAGGGGGGCCCGGAAGAGTATAATGCCAACTATTACTATATATACTGTGATCTGGATACACTGAAACAGATCCTGAAGAAAGAGTTCTCGGGTAGAGTCATTCCGGGACAGCCCACCACCAAGTCCGGCAAGCCCTATAAGGAATTCTGTTATTCTTACGCACAGGTGAATGTGGACGATATTGCCAACGTAGATACCGTTGCGGCGGTTATCCGGGAGATGGGCTACAATGTAGAGACGAACGCAGAATATCTGAACAGCATGAAGAGCCAGTTCGCCATTATCCAGGCGGTACTTGGCGGAATCGGTGCGGTATCCCTGTTCGTGGCGGCAATCGGAATTGCCAATACTATGATGATGTCCATCTATGAGCGGACCAAGGAGATCGGAGTCATCAAAGTATTGGGCTGCAGTTTAAAGAATATCAGGCAGATGTTCCTGTTAGAAGCGGCTTTCATAGGACTGATTGGCGGTGCAGTCGGAAATGTGCTGAGTTTTCTGATGTCGGCAGTGATCAATTTCCTCACCGGGAATGGTGCGGCCATGGGATTTGACGGAAACATTTCCTATATTCCGGCATGGCTGGTGCTGCTCTCCATGGGCTTTGCGATGCTGGTAGGCGTGATCGCAGGTTATTTTCCGGCTCTGCGCGCCATGAAGCTCAGCCCGCTTGCGGCGATCCGGAATGAGTAGTGCAGTCTATTCCTCAATAATCTGAATCTCCAGATAGTCAAAGTCAATCGAATCTACGAAATGATCCTGTGTGAACCTTGTCTTGTCATGGCGCCGGAATTCCTCAATGGATGCGTCCAGCCAGATGGGTTTGCTTAAGTCGAATTCATAGCATATGGCATCCAGTGCATGAAAAATCTTATGTGTCCGGGTATCGTCTGTGTCATCACAGATGACGGTATCCCGGACCATTCTGTTATCCTTAAATTCTTTTCCCCATAAACGAAACATAACGGTACCTCATTTCCTTAAAATATAAAGAAAGTATATCTGTTTTTGGAAGAGATGTAAAGAGTATTCAAAAGGCTTTGAAAAGCGGACGAAAATCATTATAGGATTGATTTTTTATCTGGTGCCGGGATATAATAGGAAAGGCGGATCATAAGGCGCAGAGGAAAGCGGGGATGAATCTATGATAGGTACTGGAAGAATACATATATACTATGGGGACGGAAAGGGGAAGACCACAGCAGCCGTGGGTCTGGCTGTACGGGCGGCAGGGGCCGGGCTTAAGGTACTGGTGTTCCAGTTTCTGAAGGACAATTCGTCAAGCGAGCGTAAGGTACTGGAGGCGCTTCCTGGTATCACCTGCCTGCCGGGAAGGGAGCGGGTGAAGTTCGTAGGCAATATGAATGGGGATGAACGTGCAGAATTCCGCCATTACAACAACAAAGCGCTGGATGAGATCATCAAATTCTGCGGGCCATTCGATATGCTTCTGTTGGATGAGGTGCTGTGCGCCCTGGAACTGGATGTGATCAGTGAGGAGAAGCTCATCAGCTTTATCCGGCATAAGCCAAGAGGACTGGAGATTGTGATGACGGGCCATGAGGCGGCAGACAGCCTGCTTGAGATGGCGGACTATGTGACGAAGGTACAGAAAATAAAACACCAGTTCGATCTGGGCAGATCTGCCAGAAAAGGAATCGAATTCTAGAGCGTGTCTGAAAATGTAACCACTTTCTTAAATTAATGTGAATTTCATGACATACCTTGATTCATATGGTATACTAAGGACAGTACGAATTAACTCTTCGGTATGAGAGGAGAGATACTATATGGAGAATGCAATAAAGAATTATGAGGATGTAGACAGTTGGAAGACGATTATGTTCCTGTATAACTCGGCATTGAAGGAAGTTGGAACGAAGCTTGAGATACTGAACGATGAATTCCAGCACGTACATAAGTATAATCCGATTGAGCATATCAAGACAAGAGTAAAGACACCAGAGAGTATAGTAAAGAAGTTAAGAAAGAACGGTTACGAGATATCAATCGAGAATATGGTCAAGTATGTCAACGATATTGCCGGCGTGAGGCTGATCTGCTCCTTCACATCCGACATATATCAGTTGGGCGAGATGATTGGAAACCAGAGTGATCTGAAAGTGCTGTCAATCAAGGATTACATCAGACACCCGAAGATGAGCGGTTATAAGAGTTATCATATGCTGGTATCCGTACCGATCTTTTTATCGGACAGTGTTGTGGATACGAAAGTAGAGATACAGATCCGGACCATTGCCATGGATTTCTGGGCAAGCCTTGAACATAAGATCTATTACAAATTTGAAGGAAATGCTCCCGAATATATCAGCCGGGAATTAAGAGAATGTGCAGAGATGGTGTCGTCACTGGACGAAAAGATGCTTTCTCTGAACAGGGCAATCCTGGATTGCTTAAGAGAACAAGAAGAGTTAAGAATCAGTACGAATAGAAATAATGAAAGAAGCCATGTGAACCGAGTGGCAATGTCGGGCCTGAGTTGATCTCAGGCCTTTTTTGTCAGGGTATATATAGAAAAAATCAATAAATAGAAAAATATATTATAAAAGTCTATTTGAAGCCAGGGCGAAGGGTTTATATAATAGAATCAGACACCATTGACAGCAGATGACCGAAAAAAGGAGAGGACCATATGTTTATAGATACCCATATGCACGAAATGACCTGTTCAAAGGACAGTTTTCTGAAGTTAGACCAGATGGTACAGATTGCAAAGGCAAGAGGGCTTGGCGGAATCTGTATTACGGACCATGACAGTATGGGACTAAAGGAATTTGCGGGGGAATATTCACAGAGAACAGGATTTCCTATCTTTGTAGGGATAGAATTTTTCTCTCTCCAGGGGGATATCATTGCCTTTGGAATCCATGATTACCCGGAAGAGCGTATACCGGCGCAGGATTTCATTGATCTGGTCAAAGGACAGGGCGGCGTGTGTTTTGCGGCGCATCCTTTCCGCAACAATAACAGGGGACTGGAAGAACATCTCCGCAATGTGCACGGGTTAGACGGACTTGAAGTCCTCAA
The DNA here is from genome assembly GCA_910587575.1 of uncultured Dorea sp. Lineage (GTDB taxonomy): Bacteria > Bacillota > Clostridia > Lachnospirales > Lachnospiraceae > Sporofaciens. The sequence goes on along the minus strand of CAJULU010000019.1, from coordinate 16,314 downwards.
TGGAAGCACGTCCAGAAAAGCCTGTCGGAAAGCGGCTGAATTTGCGCTGGAGCTGGGGCTTTTCACCATGGGATCCAGTGACTGTCATGTACCGGAGAAAGTGGGTGTCTGTGCGACTTATTTCCCGGAAGAGGTACATACTATGGAAGAGTTTCTGACCGTATTTAAGAAGGGGCAGATGAAGCCGGCCCTCTATGACGGCAGGGATTATCATACGATAGACGTCAGAGACAGAAGCGTCCGGGAGAATCTGGAAAGTTACCGTTATGCAACCTGTGGGGGATAAGATGCAGACAGCAGGATTTGATTCACGTGGTAAAAGAGTCTGGGAATTTTCTCAAACTATTTTATAATATATGAAATATTCGTTTACCTTTTTGTCAAACAATGATAGAATATGTCTATATGTGTTGAGGTAAACGAACCGAAGAAGAAAGGTGGAATGTAAGAATGGTTACAGTCAACGCAATGGGAGATAATTGTCCGATCCCGGTTATCAAGACCAAAAAGGCAATGCAGGCGCTTACAGGGCCGGAGAAGATCGAGGTTCTGGTGGACAATGAGATCGCCGTTCAGAACGTAACGAAGATGGCCTCAAGCGCAGGAGGACAGGTGTCCTCTGAGAAGCTTGGAGATGCGGAATTTAAGATTACGATTCAGATGGAAGGTGCGCCGGCAGGAGAAGAGACAGAAGCAGCGGTATGTGCGCCGGATGCAAGGGATAACACCGTGGTAGTGGTTTCCTCTGACCGTATGGGTATAGGAAATGACGAACTGGGCAAAGTATTGATGAAGGGATTTATTTTTGCCGTTACCCAGCTTGACACGCTGCCAAAGACCATGCTTTTCTATAACGGCGGAGCAACCCTGACGGCGGAAGGTTCGGATTCTCTTGACGACCTTAAGTCTCTGGAGGCACAGGGCGTGGGGATCATGACCTGCGGAACCTGCCTGGATTACTATGGATTGAAGGACAGGCTGGCGGTAGGTTCTGTGACGAATATGTACAGCATTGTAGAGACAATGGCGAAAGCAGGAAAGATTATCAGACCATAGAGGTTATGGTCTTGTGGGAGGCGGATTCCGATCAGACTGTGCGGAAATGACGTTCCTGTATCGGGAATCCGTTTTCCCATTTTATGGAAGGAGGCCGGGAAGGTATCCGGCAGATTAACAGGAAGAGCCGGGAAGGTATCCGGCAGATTGAAAGAAAAGAGAGGTTCAGGAGGTTTTTTAAAATGAAATCAGATGTCAGATTAACGCAATTAAGCAAGACGGCTGGCTGAGCGGCTAAGATAGGTCCGGAGACCCTTGCTCAGGTACTGAGTAAGCTGCCTAAGTTTCACGATGATAATTTAATAGTAGGTATCGAAACATCCGATGATGCGGCTATTTACAAGGTCACTGATGAGATTGCGATGATCCAGACGGTAGATTTCTTTACTCCGATTGTAGATGACCCTTATATGTTCGGTCAGATAGCAGCGGCGAATTCCCTTAGTGACGTATGGGCCATGGGGGGAGAGCCGGCAGTGGCGCTTAACATAGTCGGATTTCCCAATTGTCTGGATCCGGCGATTCTGGGCGACATCCTGGCGGGTGGCGCAATGAAGGTGAAAGAAGCAGGAGCGGTGCTGGTAGGAGGACATTCCGTACAGGACGATGAGCCGAAGTACGGACTGTGCGTGTCCGGTTTCGTACATCCTGATAAGATATTTAAGAATTTTGGCTGCAGGCCGGGAGATGTCCTGGTGCTTACGAAGCAGATCGGAAGCGGCGTGGTGAATACTGCGATTAAGGCTGGGATGGCATCGCCGTCCGCAATCCGTGAGGCGCAGACAGTCATGGCCTCCCTCAATAAGAAGGGGAAGCAGGTGGTTGAGAAGTACGATGTGTCCGCATGTACGGATATCACGGGATTCGGACTACTCGGGCATTGTGTGGAGATGGCGTCAGCCAGTGAAGTGACATTTGAGATCCGTGTGAAAGACATTGCGTATTTTGAGGATGCAATTGATTATGCGAAGATGGGGCTGGTTCCGGCGGGAGCCTATAAGAACCGGGGATACTCCATCGGCAAAGTCGAGGCTGGATCCGTGGAGGAACATTATCTCGACCTTCTGTATGATCCTCAGACTTCCGGAGGGCTTTTAATCAGCGTTTCCCCGGAGTATCTGGAGGAGATGATTTTAGATTTCCAGAAGGCGGGGATGGATACGGCTGTCTCGATCATTGGAAAGGTAGCAGAAAAGAGCGATAAATTAATCCGCCTGTGCTGATTCCTTTGGCAGGGCGGGAAATAAAATAGTCAGGAAATAAAAGAGATGAATAAGAATCAATTATACCGCAGTATTCCGAAAGTGGACATACTGCTGGAAAATGAGACCATACAGGAAATGATCGACCATTACAGCCGGGATCCGGTGATGGAAGCGATTCACATTGAGTTGGACAGACTGCGGGAATTTATCGGGCAGTGTGAGGAGGAAGAGGCGGCAAAAGCGCAGATTGAACTGCTGATTGCGCATATCGAGATGACGGTTGCCGCCATGCACACGCCGAATATGTGCATGGTGATCAATGGGACGGGAACCATTCTTCACACGAACCTGGGGCGGGCCCCCATCGGGCAGGAGCACATGAGGCGGCTGTCCGCCATTGCCACGGGTTACTCCAATCTGGAGTATAACCTGGAGGCGGGCCGGCGGGGGGAGCGTTACTCCCATTTTGAGAAATTATTGTGTAAGATTACGGGAGCCGAGGCTGCCATGGCGGTCAATAACAATGCCGCGGCAGTGATGCTGATCTTAAGTTCTCTTGCAAAGGGCGGCGAGGTGGTCGTTTCCCGGGGGGAACTGGTGGAGATTGGCGGGAAATTCAGGATCCCTGACGTGATGGAACAGAGCGGCGCTGCGCTGGTGGAAGTGGGCACCACCAATAAGACCCATTTGGACGACTATGAGAATGCAGTCACGGAGGAGACGAAAGCCCTGCTGAAAGTCCACACCAGTAATTACCGGATCGTGGGCTTTACGGAGAGTGTGGGAATCGACGAGCTGATTCCCCTTGCGAAGGAGCATGAGATTCCGGTTATCGAAGATCTGGGAAGCGGCGTGCTGATTGACCTGAGCAAATACGGCATTACATATGAGCCGACCGTCCAGGATTCTGTTAAGAAAGGTGCGGATGTGGTGTGTTTCAGCGGCGACAAGCTGTTAGGCGGCCCTCAGGCGGGGATCATTATCGGACGGAAAAAATATATTGACAGGATGAAGAAGAACCAGCTCACAAGGGCGCTTCGGATTGACAAGTTTACGGCGGCGGCTCTTGAGATGGTTCTGCAGGAATATTTATCCGAAGAAAAAGCAATTAGGAATATCCCGGTTCTGAGGATGATTACATGCCCATTGGAGGATGTAAAATGGGAAGCTGAGGATCTGTGTAAGATACTGACGGAAAAAGAGCTGCCTGCAAAGATTACGTGCGTGCCCTGCGAGTCGCAGATTGGAGGCGGCTCCCTTCCCCTTGAGCGGATTCCCAGCATGGCTGTGGCAATCCATCCTGAGAAGATCAGCGTTGCCGAGCTTGAGGAGCGTATGCGGCATCTGCCGGTTCCGGTGATTCCAAGGACGGTCAATGATACGGTGCTCCTGGATGTGAGGACGATTGAGCGGCGGTTTTTCAAGGTGATTGCAGACCAGTTTAAGGAGCTGGACGTGCTGGAGGAGATCAGTCTGATTGCAGGACGGTGACAGACAGGATTATTTTGCAGGAGGAGAAGCATATGGCCGGAAGATAACATGCGGCTGTAATGTAAAATAAAAAGCAGGAGATTTGAGATATGAAGAATATAATCGTTGGTACGGCAGGTCATATCGACCATGGGAAGACGACGCTTATAAAGGCTCTGACGGGGAGGAATACGGACCGCTGGGAGGAAGAGCAGAGACGGGGAATCACCATTGACCTTGGATTTACTTATTTCGACCTTCCGGGCGGCGACCGTGTGGGCATCATCGACGTCCCCGGGCATGAGCGGTTCATCAATAATATGGTTGCCGGAGTGGTGGGCATGGATCTGGTACTGCTGGTGATTGCGGCAGACGAGGGAATCATGCCCCAGACGAAGGAACATGTGGATATCCTGAACCTGCTGGGGATTGAGAAGAGCATTATTGTTTTGAATAAATGTGACCTTGTGGATGAAGAGTGGCTGGAGCTGGTTGAGGAAGAGGTAAGGGAAGAGCTGGAAGGTACGTTCCTTGCCAGTGCTCCAGTGGTCAAGGTGTCGGCGGCGACGGGAGAGGGCCTTGAGGATCTGACTGGCCTGATTGAGCGCATGACCAGTGATGAGGTGGCGGCCAAGGATATTCAGACGATTCCCAGGCTGCCGGTGGACCGTGCCTTTACTCTGTCGGGATTCGGGACGATCATTACCGGGACGCTGGTATCCGGAACCATTACCAGGGAAGATACGCTTGAGATGTACCCGGTGGGCAAGGAGTGTAAGATCCGCAGTATCCAGGTGCATGGACAGGACAAGGATACCTGCTATGCCGGACAGCGTGTGGCGATCAACCTGTCTAATGTGAAGAAGAAAGAGATTAAGAGAGGCTGTGTGCTGGCTCCTAAGAACAGTATGAAGAATACGGATCTTCTGGATGTAAAGATGCGGATCCTGGATTCTTCCGTACGGATTCTGACGAACCATATGCGGCTGCATTTTTTTACAGGAACCAGCGAGGTGCTGTGCCGCGCCGTTCTGCTTGACAAGGAGGAGATCGGGCCGGGAGAGAGCGGGTTCGTGCAGCTTCGGCTGGAGGAAGAGGTAGCGGTAAGGCGGGGCGACAAATTTGTCGTGCGCTTCTATTCTCCAATGGAAACGATTGGAGGTGGAGAGGTGTTGGAACCGAATCCAAGGGTAAAGCGGCGGTTCCAGCAGGATGTGATTGAAGAGTTAAAGCGCAAGGAGTCCGGTTCTACGGCGGACGTGATTGAACTGCATGTGAAGGGGCACGGGGATACCCTGATTACGGCTGCGGAACTTGCGAAGCTTACCGCTTTGTCTCTGGAAGAAGTGAAGGAGGATGTGGAGCAGTTAGAGACGCAGGGGCTGGTCTGTGTATTTCCTATGCGCAAAGATACCTATGTGTGGCATAGCGACAGCAGGCGCAGGGCAGAGCTGACCATACTGGCTGCGCTCAAGGACTATGAAGAGAGGTTTCCGTATCGGTACGGTATGAAGAAAGCGGAGGTTCAGACGGCCCATTTCCAGAAAATCAAGGCGAATGTTTTCGATAAGATTCTGGAAATGCTGATTGACGGCGGCTGCCTGAAGCGTGTAGACGAATTTCTGTGTACGCCGGAGTATGAGGTGAGGAAAGACGGCACCTTTGATAAGGTGTCCGGGATTCTTCTGGATACGTTTGCAAAAGCAAAGTATGATTTTGTCCGTTATCCGGAGATTGATATCAAGGGCGTGGACCGGATGACCGCAGATGATATTCTCAATATCCTTCTGGAAGAGCAGAACATCGTGAAGGTTGCGGATGACATGTATACGCTGAAGGAATATATGGATCATGCGAAGGAAGTCATCAAGGAGAGGCTCAGAGAGGATCCTCTGATTACGATTGCACAGGTCCGGGATTTGTTTGAGACCAGCAGAAAAAGTGCAAAACCGATACTTGAGTACATGGATAGTATAAAAGTAACTAAGAAGACGGGGGCAGAGAGCGAAAGGATTGCGTACTAATGAATCTGAAACAATTAGAAGCCTTCGTCCAGGTGGCGGAAGGCGGCAGTTTTTCAAAGGCGGCGAAGGAGTTGTTTCTGACGCAGCCTACCATCAGTGCACATATAGCTTCGTTGGAGAAGGAACTGAGTGTAAGGCTGTTTGTCAGAAATACGAAGGAGGTCGGCTTATCGGACGACGGGAAAGATTTATATAAATATGCCAGGCAGATTGTTGATCTGGAGAAGAAGATAGAAGAGCGTTTCGGCGGGAAGGAGTCCGGGGAGAAGCACTGCATTACCATTGCGGCATCTACCATTCCGGCCCAGTATCTGCTTCCGAAGGTGCTGATCCGGTTTAATGAGCGGTATCCCGAGGAACAGATCAAGATTATCGAGACGGACAGCACAAAGGTGGTGACCCGGATTGTAGAGCATATGGCGGACGTGGGATTTACGGGGACGGTGCTGGAGAAGAAGCATTGTAAATATATTCCTTTTTATAAGGACGAACTGGTGATCATCACACCGAATACGGAGAAGTACCGGAAGTTCCAGGAGGAGTCGGCAGAGGACATCCGGTGGATTCTTAAGGAGCATGTGATTATGCGGGAAGAGGGGTCCGGTACACGTAAGGAAGCGAAGAAGCAGCTGAAACGGGCGGGAGTAAACCCGTCGGAGCTGGATATTATTGCCAGTATCGAGAACCAGGAGACGATTAAGAAGTCTGTGCGGCAGGGCATGGGGGTTTCGATTCTGTCCAGGCTTGCCACGAGGGACGAGACAAGGGATGGGTATGTGCTTGCATTTCCGATTCCGAAAGCGGATGACGGCAGGGATATCAATCTGGTATATAACAAGAATTATCAGTTGTCCGGGTCGGCAGAACGGTTCATTAAGGTGGTAAGGGAAGTCTTTCAGGTGAAGAAGTAGAAGGACTGATAACAGATGGGAGGGGATGTACCATATCCCCTCCCATCGCTATTCCTTGATTTCATCAATATCTGTAAGATTTACACCCAGAGAAGTTAAAACTGCCTTCAATGAGCGGTAATCTTTTTTCAGACTTTCGTATGTCTCTGTAGCATTTTCTTTCCGTGCAATCATCATATGAGCCTGTACCCTTTGAAAATCATTGATATTTCTTTCTATAATTTCGCCGTTAGTTGGCATATGCCCACCTCCTGGATGATGAAACAAAACATATTGTTATAGTGTTTTCAGTATAGCATAATCGGAGTACAAAGTCTATCAATTTTCTGGTCGGAAAAAACGCCTTTATTTAAAAAATCTATAAGTAATAGTTTATATAAAAGATTTCGATTAGACGAAACGGAAAAATGGGAATATACTATAAAAAGAAACAGTCTTCGGAATTACTTGTTTCCGGAGATTTTTTTTGCTGGTGGAAAGGATGGATAAGGAAATGATTTATCTGGATAATGCGGCGACTACAATGCATAAGCCGCAGGAAGTGATTGAGGCAGTGGCAGCGGCTATGGGTTCCATGGGCAATGCAGGAAGAGGTGTGAATGACGCTTCCTTAAGTGCGTCCCGGATCATTTATGATACACGGGAGAAGATCTGCCGGATGGTGGGGGGGACGGATCCAAGGCAGGTGGTATTTACCTGTAATTCCACGGAGAGTCTGAATACTGCGATCCGCGGGCTTCTAAAGCCTGGGGATCATGTGATTACGACTATGCTGGAGCATAATTCTGTGCTTCGTCCCCTTTACGATCTGGAGACGAAGGGGACAAGTCTTACCATCGTGGAGAGTGATGCGAAGGGCAATTTCGATATTGAGGAGATAAAGGCGGCGGTCAGGCCGGAGACGAAGATGATCGTGTGTACCAACGGTTCGAATCTGACGGGGAATTATGTGGATCTCAGACCAATCGGTGCATTTGCCCGTAAGAATGGAATCCTCTTTGTGGTGGATGCGTCCCAGACGGCGGGTGTATTTCCTATTGACGTGGAGGAGATGAATATAGACGTGCTCTGCTTTACCGGCCATAAGGGACTTCTGGGGCCCCAGGGGACGGGTGGTATGTATGTGCGGGAAGGCGTTGAGATTCATTTTCTGAAGTCGGGAGGAACCGGCGTGCAGACCTACAGTAAGACCCAGCCCGCACAGATGCCTACGGCGCTGGAGGCGGGGACTCTCAACGGCCACGGGATTGCAGGACTTCATGCTGCCCTGTGCTATATCGAGGAGTATGGAATGGACAAGATCCGTACACGGGAACAGGAACTGATGTGGAGGTTTTATGAAGGCGTGAGAGATATCGAATATGTGACGGTATACGGAGATTTCAGCACAAAGGACCGCTGTGCGATTGTGACTTTAAATATCGGGGATTATGATTCTTCAGAAGTAAGTGATGAGCTTCTTACAGAATATGGAATTTCTACGAGATCGGGAGGCCATTGTGCACCGCTTATGCACAAGGCCCTGGGTACCGTGGAACAGGGGGCTGTGAGATTCAGCTTCTCACATTATAATACGGATGAAGAAGTGGACACTGCCATAAGGGCTGTCCGGGAACTTGCCAGAGAGGAGGAATCATAACGCAGCAGGACAAGCAGACGGCTGGTAAACAGCATGCGGCTGTAATGTAAAATGAGCCGGTTCTGCTGTGTGAGGAAGACTGCTGGCACAAATGTACAATCTGGTTACAAAAGTTAGGAGGAAGAGAAATGAATTTATCTGATTCAAAGAAAAAACTGGCGCTTGCCGGCGTGATCTGCGGACTTGTAGCGGCATGTCTTGCGGTTATGGGGAATCCGGCGAACATGGCGTTCTGTATCGCATGTTTTATCCGTGATACTGCCGGGGCGCTTGGCATGCACCAGGCAGAGGTGGTCCAGTATGCAAGGCCGGAGATTGTGGGTCTGGTGCTGGGGGCGTTTGCCATCTCAGTGGCAACAAAAGAATATCGTTCTACGGGAGGATCGTCTCCGATGATTCGTTTCGTCCTGGGAATGATCATTGTAATCGGCTCCCTTGTATTCCTGGGCTGCCCGCTGCGTATGGTGATCCGTATGTCCGCAGGTGATCTGAATGCATGGGTTGCCCTGGTCGGATTTATTCTTGGAGTGGCAACAGGCGTATTTGCCCTTAAGAAAGGCTTCAGCCTTGGAAGGGCCCACGCAGTCAATAAAGTAGGCGGAACAATGCTTCCGGCGATTATGGTGGGAATTCTGATTCTGGCATTATGCACAACGGTTCTCAAGGCCAGCGAGACGGGCCCGGGAAGCATGCATGCACCGCTGATTGCGTCTCTGGCGGGTGGTCTGGTATTCGGGGCAGTAGCCCAGAAGTCCAGGATGTGTTTTGCAGGAAGTATCCGAGACGTGATTCTGATGAAGAACTTCGATCTGTTCAGCGTGATTGCGGGACTGTTTGTGGTGATGCTGGTGTTCAATCTGGCTACCAGCCGTTTCGTGGTTGGATTCAATACGCCGGGAATCATTGCCCACTCGGATCATCTGTGGAATATCCTGGGAATGTATACCGTTGGATTTGCGGCCACACTTGCAGGAGGCTGTCCGTTACGCCAGCTGATCCTTGCAGGACAGGGCTCTTCTGACTCGGCTGTGACCGTAATGGGGATGTTCGTGGGCGCTGCCCTGTGCCATAACCTGGGGCTTGCGGCAAGCGGAACGGCCATGAATGCAGAGACAAAGGAACTGGTGGCAGGAGCAGTACCGCCTCATGGAAAGGTGGCGTGTATCATCTGCATCATTGTATGTTTTGTAATCGCATTTACCTGTAAGCGGGACGAAGCAAAATAGTAAAAAAGATTGAAATTGTCAACAATACATAGTATTCTATGAAAGAAGGTAATCATATGAAGGAAGTAGATGCAAGAGGTCTTTCTTGTCCGGAGCCGTTGATGCTGACCGCAGAGGCACTGAAAGGTGAGGCGGGACCGGTTAAGATTCTGGTGACGGAACCACATCAGAAGATGAATGTGGAGAAATACGCAAAGGATCACGGTAAGAAATCAACTGCCAGCGAGAAGGACGGATATTTCGAAGTGGTGATTGAGTAGACATGAGAAAAAAAGAATTAAAACTGGTTGTGACATTCCACACGACTGCGGATGCCATGGCAATGGAGAAAGCGTGCAAGGAATACCAGGTACCGGGGAGAATCATCCCCGTTCCCAGAGCGATTTCTGCAGGATGCGGGTTGTCGTGGTGTGCGGCTCTCGAAGACAGAGAGCAGATTGTTTCCATGATGCGTAAAGCCGGCATCGAGGAAGAAGAGATGCATGAGTGCATGGTGTAGACGTCTGATCAGATGAAAAGCCCTGTACCAAACCGTGCGCAAAAAAAGACAGGTATGTGAAAACGTACCTGTCTTTTAAGGTGCAGCATCCATAACTAAACTCCTTTAATAAACATATCCAATACATGGGGCAGCAGTCTGTCGCTGTATTCCGTAAGTGAAAACTTTCCTTTGAAGAGTGCCCAGTCATAGAGCAATGCCCGCTCGTACATAGCGTAGATGTTCATCAGTTCTTCGGTTGTGCTGGTATTGCTGAATTCCCCATGTTCCAGTGCTTCCTCAATGATCTCAGAAATCCATCTGAAATAAAATCTCTTATGATCCGACAATGATTTCTTGTCCCTGGTCGTAAGCTGCGAAGAATAGAGGAAAGCCAGCAGGCTGATATCAACGCTGGTCTCAATCATGTAGAATAATTCGTGGTTCAGAAGCAGCAGCTTGTCGTAAGCGGACATGTCCGGGGCAACCACGGTGTACAGTTCCTCGTACTTCTGGTCAAATAAGTCTGACAGGGAATTGAGAAGCGCCTCTTTTCCCTTGAAATAATGGTAGAAGGTTCCTTTGGACGTCTTGGACGCCGTGATAATATCCTCTACGGTAGTGTTGTCGTATCCGTTCTTGTAAAAAAGATTCCATGCAGATTTCACAATACGGCTTTTCGTTGATCGCCTTTTACGCGGCATTGGCATCATTCCTTTCTTTGAGATATGCCATCAGTTCCTATCTTTGATACCCAGGGGCATTTGGTATAAGAAGAGAAGCGGATTGTTGTAACCCGCTTCTTTGCTTATTGCAGTATATCACATCTTGTCGTAAAATGCAAAACTAATACGCATATTGTGTAACTAATGTATAGATCAGATGATGTAAATTAACCTACCTGGAAACCATACTTCAACGGATCTGTCGGGTCGATGAGGTATGTCGCAACACCTGTTAGGTAGCAGCTTCCGGTAATCATCGGGATAACTGCATCATAATCTGCAACTTTCGCTGTCTCTTTAATCACACCTTTGAAACGTGTGCCGATAAAGCTCTCATAAATAAACTCCTCGCCGACCTTGATCTCGCCCCAGTGATGAAGAGTGGCAAGCTTTGCGCTTGTACCGGTTCCGCAAGGTGAACGGTCAGCCATAGCATCGCCGAAGATTACCACGTTCCTCATGTTAGCTTCTCCCGGATTCGGGGTCGGTCCGTAGAACTCAACCAGGTCAACGGACGTGATGTCAAGAAGCGGATGCTGAATCGGGATGTCCCTGTTGATAATTTCAAGCATCTTCATACCAAGTTCCGCATATGCCGGAACCGTCTTGGGGTTAATCTCGCCGATGTCAAGCTTGGTAGTGTCAACCAGTGCGAAGAAGCTTCCGCCGAAGGAGATGGTGAACTCGATCTCTTTGCCGTCAATCGTTACTTTCTGGTTCTCTTTGTAAACGAACGCAGGTACGTTGGTCAGAGTTACGCTCTCTACCTTGCCGTCCTTTACAATGGCTGTCGTACGGATCAGACCTGCAGGAGCATCCAGAACAACCTCGTTCTCGCCTTCTTTGGACTCAACAAGGCCTGCCTCGATTGCAACCGTAACAGCGCCGATGGTACAGTGTCCGCACATATTCAGATAACCGCCTGTATCCATAAACATAACGCCGAAGTCAGCTTCTTTGTTCACGGGTTCGCACAGGAACGCTCCGAACATATCGTGGTGTCCGCGGGGTTCGAACATCAGAGCGGTACGAACCTGGTCATAGTTCTCTTCCATCCATTTCTTCTTCTCGATCATGGTGCTGCCCTGCGGCTCCGGGAAACCGCCGATGACGATACGGCAGAACTCTCCGACTGTATGAGAGTCAACTACCTGCAATGCGCTTTCGAACCGACCGAAATTAACATTCGCTTTCAATTCCATAATTCTTGTACCTCCTAAGGAATAATTGAATATTTATAGATAAAAACTATAAATTTGCTGCAGAACACCTTGAGAGTCCCCTTGCTCCTGCGGTGTCTGAAATAAAAATGTATTACAACATACTGGAAAAAAATCCGCTATAAACGACAGAAAAATAAAATTAGACTGCGTTCTAGTATGCCGTTCAATTTCTTATATCTATTATGTACGAAAAACCTTGAAAAGTCAATGGTTTTTTGCTATTATAAAAATATAAAAAAGTGTTGAAATTAAGCGGAACTTATGCTATTGTTAAAGCACGTGAGATAATGTATATGGGGGTAGTTGGGTGACTGGTGTGCCTCCTGGTCTTCAAAACCAGTGTGGGGCGTTAGGAGCGTCCCGGGTGGGTTCGATTCCCACATGCCCTCGCCAGAAGGAATCATTTATAGATGTTATTTATAGATTGCGTGTTTACACGAAAGTAAGTAGACGAACTGAGAAGTTTTGTTTTTTTACTTAATAAATTTTTGAAAAGGAGAAGTATGGCAATGGGAAATGTACAGATTTTGTTACGTCAGCATGTCGGCGCGCCTTGTGCGGCAATCGTAAAAGCTGGGGACGAAGTAAAAAAGGGTACAAAGATTGCGACGCCGACGGGGCTCGGGGCTAATATTTTTTCCAGCGTGTACGGCGTGGTGGAAGAAGTCCTGGAAGACAGAATCATCATCAGGCCGGACGAAGAGCAGAAGGATGAGTTCGTACCGATTGAGGTAGAAGACGAGAACGACAAGCTTGCCATGGTGAAAGAAGCCGGTATCGTTGGTATGGGCGGCGCAGGCTTCCCGACGGGAATCAAGCTTGGCATTAACCTGGCGGAGACGGAGATGGCGGAACTGGATCCGGAGATCAATCCGGAGCTTCCGGCGGATTTTAAGCTGGAGCACAGCTATATCCTGATCAATGCCGCAGAGTGCGAGCCGGGACTTGAGCATAATATCAGACAGATTGAGGAACAGTGCGACAAGGTTGTCCGGGGTGTGAAGTATTGTATGGAGATCACCCATGCGGATAAGGCTGTCTTTGCAATTAAGAAGAAGAACGAGAAGGCAGTCGGGATTCTGAGGAAGGCAATTGCAGAGGAAGC
>CAJULU010000019.1:0-3242 GCA_910587575.1 uncultured Dorea sp. | reverse complement strand
TCCATCTTCTGCCGGATATCTACCCGATGGGCGAGGAGCGTGCGGTAGTGAGAGAATGCCTGGGTGTGAATCTTACGACCATGCAGCTTCCTTCAGCGGCAAGATCCGTAGTAGTGAATCTTGAGACGGCAGCGAAGATTGCGGAGGCGGTTGATGAGAAGAAGCCGTGTATCACCAAGAATCTGACCGTGCGGGGGAAGATTAACGGCGGCAATGCGGCTCACGTATTTATGGATGTTCCGGTAGGTGTAAGCGTCGGAGAACTGATTGAGAAAGCGGGCGGAATCGACGGCGTATACGGAGAGATCATTATGGGCGGAGCCTTTACGGGCAAGTCTACGGAGCTTGATGCACCGATTACGAAGACCACGGGCGGTATCCTTGTTACGATTGAGTTCCCGGATCTTCACGGAGCGAACGTAGGACTGCTTGTCTGTGCATGCGGCGGAAGCGAGGAGCGTATGCGTGAGATTGCGCAGAAGATGAACGGCAAGGTAGTATCTGTCTGCAGATGTAAGCAGGCGATTGAGAATAAGCCGGGCGCACCGCTGAAGTGTTTAAGACCGGGTAACTGTCCGGGACAGGTAAAGAACAATATGCAGTTCAAGAAGGATAAGTGTGAATACATCATTATCGGTAACTGTTCCGACTGTTCGAACACGGTTATGGCATCCGGACCGAAGATGGGTCTGAAGGTATTCCATCAGACAGACCATGTCATGAGAACGGTAGGGCATGCGCTCTACAGGACACTGAGAGTATCTAAACAGGTAGACCAGCTTCCGAATGGAAAATAATATTTTGTAAATACTAACGGTATTGCTATTGCAGGCAATGAGGCAAAGGGCCCCCGATTCCTTTGCCTGGAGAATGAGAGGCGCTCTCTGAAGTTGCGTGTAATTGTTATATACATTTAAGGCCGTGGAATCCACGGCGGCCTGTAAGGCGTGTTTGATGCGCCGAAGCGGGAGGCAAACATCTGAGCGGACCATACAGAGGTTCGCATGGACCAAATTAAGGAGGGAAAACAATATGTCAATCACAGCTGAAACAGCGAAAGCTCATGCGCATGATCCAGCGGTATTATGTTGTAGGGCCGAGGGCGGCATTACAATCGAACCGGCGAATCTGGAAGATCCGGCAATCTTTGATGATCTGGTAGATTCAGGATTACTGAATCTTGACGGCTGCCTTACCATTGAGGAAGTTCTGGGAGCAAAACTTACAAAAACATGTGATTCTCTCTGCCCACTGACTGCAGATGTTGTAGAAGGCGCAAAGGCGCCGAGCGCACCTGTAGAAGAAGCGGCGGAAGAAGAAGCACCGGCACCAGCAGTACCGGCAGCACCGGCGGCACCGGCGCCGATGGCAGGCGGATTATTGAAGATTCACATCGGAGAAGGAAAAGATATTGACCTTGAGATTCCGGTGGGAGCGCTTGGCGGCGGAAGTGCGGCGGCAGCACCGGCAGCGGCAGAAGCGGTTGCGGCAGCAGGAGCGGTGGCTGACAGCAAGGTAGAAGAAGAGAAGGTTGTAAGGACTTTAACAAGAAAGCATTTTAAGATTACAGAAGTTAAGAGAGGACCGGAGACAAAGATTGAGGGAACGACTCTTTATATCCGGGAAGGTATCGAGGCAGAAGTAATCGATAATCAGGAACTGGTAAAAGACTTCCATCTTGAAATTATTACTCCTGATCTGTACCATACTTATTCCGAGACAATTATGGATGTTCAGCCGATTGCTACAAAAGAGGGTGACGACGATATCGGATGCGGTGTTACGAGAGTTCTTGACGGCGTTGTTATGATGCTGACAGGTGTTGATGAAGGCGGAGTTCAGATTGGTGAGTTCGGTTCTTCAGAAGGATATCTTGACGAGAACATTATGTGGGGACGTCCGGGATGTCCTGATAAGGGTGAGATTTTCATCAAGGGTAATATTGTTATCCAGGAGAAGACGAATATGGAGCGCCGCGGACCTATGGCTGCACATACGGCATTCGACGTTATTACGCAGGAAATCCGCGAGGCTATGAAGAAGCTTGACGACAGTCTTGTAGCAGAGACACAGGAACTGAAACAGGTTCGCCGTCCGGGCAAGAAGAAAGTCGTAATCGTGAAAGAGATTATGGGACAGGGAGCTATGCATGATAACTTCATCCTTCCTGTAGAGCCGGTGGGTGTACTTGGCGCAAGGGCGAACGTTGACTTAGGAAACGTTCCGGTATGCGTATCTCCGCTTGAGGTTCTTGACGGATGTATTCATGCTCTGACATGTATTGGGCCTGCATCAAAAGAGATGTCCAGACATTACTGGAGAGAGCCATTGGTTCTGGAGGCTCTTCATGATGAAGAAGTTGACCTTTGCGGTGTTGTATTCGTTGGTTCACCACAGATCAACGCAGAGAAGTTCTATGTATCCAAGCGTGTAGGACATACCGTAGAGATGATGGATGCGGACGGCGCTTTCGTTACAACAGAAGGTTTTGGAAACAACCATATCGACTTTGCAAGCCATATCGAACAGATTGGTATGAGAGGAATTCCGGTAGTAGGAATGTCTTACTGTGCAGTTCAGGGAGCTCTCGTTGTTGGTAACAAGTACATGCAGTACATGGTTGATAACAACAAGTCAGAGTCAGGTATTGAGAACGAAGTACTTGGATGTAATACACTTTGTCCGGAAGATGCAGTTCGTGCACTGGCTATGCTTAAGACAGCCATGGCTGGAGAAAATGTAAAGGCTGCAGAAAAGAAGTGGAATCCAAACGTTAAGTCTTCAAACGTTGAGTTGGTTGAAGCTGCATATGGCACAAAGATTGCGCTTGAAGAGAATGAGCAGTCACTGCCAATGAGCCAGAAGCGTAAAGAGAAGTACGATTAATCAGGTGTTGATTAAATGAATGACGAACGTTTGAAATATGGCGATAAAGTCATTTATATGGAGGGTGTCATCGTAGATGTGGATGACTGTAGTATCAGTATTGATCTGAAGGGACGGCTTGGTTTTTTTAAGGCTCCCAGGAGGATGTTTATCTGCGATACCGAACCCAGGATCGGACAGGAGGTTGGCTTCCGTATGAGTTTTCCGGAACAACTGGGGTCTGAGATAAATGGCAAGTACGTCAGCAACATTGAAAAAGAACGGCGCAAACAAGAAGAGATGCGTAAGCGTTTGGATAATGAGGAGGTCTAAAAATGAGTTTAACGGTTGTTAAAGGTTTACAATCAGAGATATTC
>CAJULU010000018.1:53504-63718 GCA_910587575.1 uncultured Dorea sp. | reverse complement strand
CAGGCATTGATCTCATCAGACTCCTCCTGGTCAGTAAGTTTCCCTTCCCGCTTCAGCTTCCGCATGGCCATCAGCGCCAGATCCATCAGGCATACAAACTTGTCCTCCCGCCCCTGAAAGATCTCGCTGTGATCTGCAAGATACTGCCGGTAAGTCTCTTCCATCGGTTCCCGGTAATCCCCCTCTCCAAAGGACACCTCCGTAAGTTCTGTGGAAAAGGTGGTATGACGGCAGTGGTCAGACCAGTAGGTATCAAGGACACGGATCTCCGTCATGGTCGGATCCCTGTCTTCCTCCTCTTTAAAATAGGTTCTGATATGCAGGAAATCCTTAAAAGTCATGGCAAGCCCCAGGGAATCATACAGTTCCTTGAAATCGCTCTCCTCCATATCCCGGAAGCCGTCAAAAATCTTCACATCTTCCGGCTCGTCATAATCCTCCACCAGAGTCTCCGGCTTCTCAAGTCCGGTCTCCCTGGAATCAACCGGATTGATACAGTGCGTCTTAATCCGCTCGAATTCTTCCTCCGGAATGACCCCGTCCCTTCCCTGAATCACGTATGTTGTTGCCGTCCTGATGACCGGCTGCTCATCTTCATTAATAAACTGCACGCACTGTACGGCCGAATCCGCACGCTGGTCAAACTGTCCCGGAAGATATTCCACGGAGAACACCCGGCAGGTATCTGTCACCGGAAATTCCTCCTCATACAGCGTATCAACCGGCGGTTCCGCAAAGACGCCCCGGCAGGCCTTCTGAAAAGTCTCATCTGAAATATTCTCCACGTCATAACGAATCAGTACGCGCACATTCTCCACATCCCGGATTCCCAGATAACTGCGGATTTCATTCCCAAGTTCCTGCGCCTGTACTCCAAAGCCTTCTTTTTTCTCCACATACACTCGTCTTACTTTGCCCATACCTTCTCCTCCATACCTGGTTTTTGCTGCTGGTTATCATATGCCGCCGCTCATAAAGCCGATGGCAGTACACATCACTGTGTGATTTCATTGTACCATATTTCTGCACAATATAAAATTATTTTTCTTTTCTCCTGCAATCTGAATATTTTCTAAGAATCAGCAGCGCCGCACCAAAAGCAGCCATCATCCCAATAAACGTCATCCCAATTCTCACCACCATATCGAAAAAGAATCCTTCCGGCAGCATACGAATCATATAATCTTCACTGGGATTAAACATCCATAGGTCATTATCAAAGAAAATCTCATGAAAAATCGTAAAACACCGTGTAAAGTCCACGGAAAATGCAATTCCAAGCACAAGACCTGTAGCCGCCAACAGAATCACTGCCCGAAAGAATGCTTTCGGAAGCAGATGTATCCAATCCATCTTCATGGCAATCAATCCCATAATGATAAATAAAGAAACCGCCGCACATATATTTCGAAGCCTCAGTCCTCCCAGAAACAGATCCTTTACCTCTCCCATATGGAACCGGTCCTGGTCATTGAAAAAATCCTGGGTTCTGCCGTCCACCTCAGTCACAACAGACAGTTCTTCCTCCCTCCCAATCAGATAATCCATCATATAATCCGTCACAATCATAACATCCTCAAGCTCCATACCGAGAGCATCCGTCACATGATATTTCTGATATTCTTTCTCATAAAATCTGTAATCGGAGTCCCCATAAACCGCTAACTGAAAACTAGTCAGCAGTATTGCCAAAACCAGCAGCAGCATCGCCAGTGCGCAGGCCAGAGACGCTGCTGCTTCTTTCCCTTTTCCTTCTCTTTTCATCATTCTTTTCTAATCTCCCGTTCCAGTTCTTCCTGTCCTGCCCAGAACTCCCTAAGCTTCTCTGTCACATGATTCACAGAACAGATTCCATACTCCCGCCATTCTCTGGGAAATGTCTCCCGATACCGCCCGTCGCCAAACCGCTCGTCCAGCAGAAGGATCACGCCCCTGTCTTCATCCGTACGGATGACTCTGCCGGCCGACTGAAGTACCTTGTTCATGCCCGGATAAAGGTAGGCATAATCGAATCCCCGGTACCCCAGACCATCAAAGTATGACTTCAGCAATTCCCGCTCCCGGCAGACCTGGGGAAGACCCGTTCCAATGATAACAGCCCCGATTAACTGATCCTGTGCAAGATCAATGCCCTCAGAAAAAATTCCGCCCATCACACAAAACCCTACAAGACTGTTCTCCCTGTCTTCGCCGAAATTTTCAAGGAAGATCTCTCTGGCCTCCTCTGTCATATGGCGTGACTGCATCACATAATCAACATGGCTCCTCTCCGGACCCTCTTCCCGAAGAATTTCCAGAAACACTTCATACACTTCCTCCATAAACTGATAAGAAGGGAAAAAAGCCATATAATTTCCAACCTTCGAGTCTGCGACCCGGATCAGATACCTGGCATACCGGCGGTACATCTCCCGGCTGCGCCGGGTATATCTGGTACTCACATCCATACCAAGGAGCAGACTTCTCTTCTTCGGATCAAAGGGTGACTCTGCATAGACAGCGTAATCCTCCTTCGATGTACTGAGAAGCTTCTTATAATAATGAATCGGAAGCAGTGTGGCGGAAAAGAACACCGTGCTGTTTCCCTTATCCAGAAATTCCTTCAGACAGTTCGACGGATTCACACAGAAGAGACAGATCCTGAATTTTCCAGAATCCTCAAGTTCTGAATAGATGATAAAATTTTCATCCAGACGGTCATGGATGTTGATAAACATCCTTACCGCAAAATACAGGTCAAGCACTTCTTTGCGGATTTCCTCTTCTGTACACTCCTCCAGAAACCGCTCCATCTCCGTCATCAGCGACATCAGTTTCAGATAAATGCCAGAAACGCTGTCCAGCACCTGGCAGCCATCACACTCCCGCTTCAGAGCCAGCATCTGACGATTGCATTCCTCAAGCCTTCCCTCCAGTTTTTCGTCCCTTAATCTGACCAGTCTTTTAATCCTCAGAAAATCTTCCTTATAAATATCAGCGCTGTACATCTTCCTGCCGCGTTCTACCAGATTGTGTGCCTCATCAATCAGAAACAGATATTCTCCCTTATTCCCTTCACCAAAGAACCGCCGCAGATGTGCGTTGGGATCAAACACATAATTGTAGTCGCAGATGACCGCATCCACCCATTCTGACACGTCAAGGCTCATCTCATGAGGACACACCTGCCACTTCCTGGCCTGTTCCTCCAGAGTCTCCCGGTTCATCTCGTCGGAAGATGTGATCAGTTCATAGACCGCATCGTTTACCCTGTCATAATGGCCCCTCGCATAGGGACAGGCTTCCGGATTACAGTTCGTCTCTTCACAGAAGCAGACCTTCTCCCTGGCCGTCAGCACGATCACCTTCATACGCAGGCACTGTTCCCGCAGTGTCTCGAACGCCTGCCACGCCACGGTTCTGGTGATGGTCTTCGCCGTCAGATAGAAGATCTTCTCCCCCAGCCCTTCCCCGACTGCCTTCACGGCCGGAAATACGGTGGAAATTGTCTTCCCGACTCCGGTAGGCGCCTGGATAAACAGCTTCTTCTTCCGCAGGATTGTCCGGTATACAGAAGATACCAGTTCCTTCTGTCCCTCCCGGTAGGCGAAGGGGAACGCAGCCTTCTTAATAGACGCATCCCGTTTCTCCTTCCATTCAATCTGATACCTCGCCCATTTTTCGTACCGTCCAAGCACATCCAGAAACCACGCCTTCAGCGTCCCGGTCTCAAAAACGCTCTGAAAACGCCTGATCTTTTCCGTCTCCAGATTACAGTAGGTCATCTGGACGCCGATCTCCTCCAGATCATGGTCATAAGCATAGATATATGCATAACATTTCGCCTGTGCCAGATGCACCTCTATTGGTTTCTCCAGATATTCCAGGTCCTTAAAGACCCCCTTGATCTCATCAATCACGATGCCCTCTTTCTGTCTGACCACGCCGTCCGCACGGCCCTCTACCGACAAAATAAATCCTTTGCATAAAACCTCATGCTTTAACGGCACCTCTGCCTGGTATCCGGCCCCCATCTTCCTCTGTATCTTTCTGTGGATCTTTCCCCCAAGCTGCATGGCATCCCGGTCTGCTCCAGCCGAACGGTTGTCAATATTCCCGCTTCTGAGAACAAATTCCACCAGATTCCGTACAGAAATACGAATCACCGGTTGTTCCTTATCCATAATCCTGATTCCATCCTCTCTGACATCCCCTGTAATGTACTTTTTTATCCTCAGGGGCCCGCCGTGAATTCCACCATATCCGCCCGGAAACGATAAGGAAGGTTCTGTCTCTGACATCCCGGGTTCAGCCGGGATTCAATCGCAATCGTCTGACAGAATCCCGTCCACAGCCTTGCATACTCTTCTTCCTTTTCAGACACATCTTCCGGGAATGCCTTTGCATGCGCATCTCCCCACACAATAAACCACTCCTTCCCCGCTTCATGGACTGCGAACATCTGATGGGATCTGTCATGAATCATCCAGTTCTCCACCGGAAGCCGGCTGGCGAAATGAGGCGCCAGACAGGTGAGAATCTGATTCTTCGGTCTGATCTTCGCATACAGCACACCGTTCTTCAGTTCCTGGAACCGCAGAAATCCCTTATAACTATGTGCCTCTCCAAACACGTTCCTGCCAAGTTCAAAGACCTTCTCCACCTTCGGATGCCCGAGATGATCCATAATCTTCGTACTGTCCGTAAGGCGTCTGGCAGCAAGCATGGTTCCCAGAACTGCATCTCCTTTTCCCTTATCCGCTGACATCAACGCGTGGTAGATCGCCCCATATGCCCGTTCTCCCAGATGCTTACGGATTAATGCCTCTACGGCGGCCGCCTTATGCTCCGTCTCCTCTACTTCAACATAATCACAGAACAACTGGAAGTCCAGCATCCCTCGAAGTGCAATCTCGCAGTCCTCCTCACCCTTTCCCGCTTTCCAGGCATCATAGATTCCCGAAAAAATTCCTGTTACCGTATCATTACACACATATACCGTTTTCATATCCACCCTCCCGTAAAACTGCCGCTGCCATCACAGTGCCATCTCACGGCAGTTCCCGAACCTTACGTCATCAAACAGGGAAATCTGGCGGTATCCCATTTCCGTTACTTCCTTCGGAAGCTTCTCCCCGGCACCCAGCAGGTTTCTTGTAATATAATCTTCGTCCATCTTAGTGGGATACATCATTCTGCCATTGCAGGTAATGAAGTAAAGCGCCCGCTTCAATACCACTCCGATCTTCTTAAGATCCGAAAAATCCAGCATTCCAAGCCTCCTGGCCTTCACAATCCTCACAGCCGACTTATAGCCGATTCCCGGGACTCGCAGAAGCATCCGATAATCTGCCCGGTTCACCTCCACCGGAAATTCTTCCAGATGCTTCAGCGCCCAGTTACACTTCGGGTCAAATACAACGTTAAAATTCGGATTCTCCTCTGACAGAAGCTCCTCTGCCTGAAAGTGATAATATCTTAACAGCCAGTCGGCCTGATACAGCCTGTGTTCCCGCAGAAGCGGCGGCCCTTCTCCTGTCCTTGCAGGCAGGGCAGCATCCTCGTTCACATGTACAAAGGCCGAATAGAACACCCTCTTCAGTTCAAACTTCTGATACAGAGATTCCGCTACCCGCATGATCTGGTAGTCCGTCTCCGGGGTCGCTCCTATAATCATCTGCGTACTCTGGCCCGCAGGGACAAAACGGGGCGCATTCCTGTACAGAGTCAGTTCCTGCCTGTTCTCCGCCATCCGGTTCTGTACCAGACGCATAGGCGCCAGAATACTCTTCCTGGTCTTGTGGGGCGCAAGGGCTCTTAAACTCTCCGCCGTAGGGAGTTCCAGATTCACGCTCATCCTGTCCGCCAGGAAGCCGGTCTGCCGGATCAGTTCCTGGCTTGCACCGGGTATGGCTTTCACATGGATATACCCCTGGAAACGGCACTCCTTTCTCAGACGGTACAGGGTTGTATAAAGCAGTTCCATCGTATAGTCCGGGCTGTTCAGAATGCCGGAACTTAAGAACAGTCCTTCAATATAATTCCTCCGGTAGAACTCCATCGTAAGCGTACAGACCTCCTCCGGCGTAAAAGAAGCCCGGGCCACATCATTGCTCCTGCGGTTGACACAGTACTTACAGTCGAAGATACATTCATTGGTAAACAGAATCTTAAGCAGGGAAATACACCGCCCGTCTGCCGAGAAACTGTGACAGATTCCCGACAGTTCACAGCTTCCGTTCCCTGTTCCGTCACTCTTACGCTCCGTACCGCTTGAAGTACATGCCACGTCATATTTGGCGGCATCCGTCAGAATATTCAGTTTTTCATACATGGTCATCCCTTGAGACACACCGTACTGCATACCCGGCGCCTGTATATCCAGAGCCTCCCTGCCGCTGCACTTACATATCACGTCCGCCCGCCCTGCCGGAACCGGAAGCGGCGGATCACTCTGAGTGTTGGATTCCTGTCTTCCCATATCATTTCCCTTTTCTCTTCTTCCATTGCCTGAACAAAACGCAGAAGAACGTTTGTTCTTTCATTATTATACAAACAAACGTTCTCGCTGTCAATATGTAATTTCAAAAAATTTCCTTTCCGTGCCGTTTTTCATATACTCCCTTGACTACCTCCGTAATATCTCCGAGTACCCCGATCAGTGTGTCCATATCTCCCTCCCGGTTCCTCTGAAACGTATGGTAGGCACCCTGAATACAATAACCCAGCACAATATTCCAGACCATATCATCCCTGTAACCCGGATATTTCCGGAACACCATCTCCTTAATGCTCGTCTCAATCCGGTCCACCAGATGGTTTCTCCGGCTTCCGGAAAATAAAATCATCGTAAGGGAATTCTGCGACAGATAAGCCAGAAAAAGTTCCTTCGTAAATTCTGCCGGATTCTCCATAATATATTCCGGGTGGGAGATGCTGTTCGTAATTGACCGCACCGCCTCGTCCTCAAGGCTGTCAGACAGATCATAGATATCCCTGTAATGGGAATAAAACGTAGACTTATTGATACACGCCAGTTCACACAGTTCCCGAACCGTAATCTTCTCCAATGGCTTCTTCGAACGCAGTTCGATAAACGCATTCTTAATCCCCCGCTCTGTCTTCTCAATCCGCAGATCCATACGATCTCCTCCTTATCCTCACTGCCCGTAATGTCCGACATTTTTCGTAAATCGTCGGTTATCCACCGATCTGTCCTGATTGTCGGTAGATGCCTCTGTTGATTATCAGTATAATCATTATAAAGCAGATAAACAACCACTGTCCATTAGTTTTTATACATTCTGGAGGAGACATTATGGATTTTTATGGATTTTACACAGGAAAAATATTTGACGCATACCGGTTTCTCGGGGCACATCCAGAGGCAGAAGGCGTCACCTTCCGCACATTTGCTCCGGGAGCGGCAAGAATCGCACTGATTGGAGAATTTAACGGCTGGCAGGAATGGGAGATGCAGAAAGTCTATGACGGTAATTTCTGGGAATGTTATGCCAAAGACGCAAAACCAGGCATGATGTATAAGTACCGCATTTACAGACATGACCAGTCCTACGTTGACCACTGTGACCCTTACGGCTTCGGCATGGAACTCCGGCCGAATTCAGCATCCATCATCCGGGATCTTTATGCCTTTTCCCACCAGGACAAGGCCTGGATGCAGAAGCGGTCAGACTGCCGGGACAGACCGGTGAACATCTATGAGATTCATTTCGGCTCCTTCCGGAAACCTTCCGATGAGCCGGATGACTGGTATACTTATACGGAGCTTGCCGGTATTCTGATTCCTTATCTGAAAGAATACGGGTACAACTACGTGGAGATCATGCCCCTTAGCGAACACCCCTGTGACGAGTCCTGGGGCTATCAGAACACCGGGTTTTTCAGTCCCACCGCCCGCTACGGCACTGCGGCAGAACTGATGGAATTCGTAGACCAGTGTCACCTGAATGACATCGGCGTAATCCTGGATTTCGTGCCGGTACATTTTGCGGTGGACGGCTATGCTCTTGCCAGCTACGATGGAACTGCGCTTTATGAATATCCACACCACGATGTGGGGGTCAGCGAATGGGGAAGCTATAATTTCATGCACTCCCGGGGCGAAGTAAGGAGTTTTCTTCAGTCCGCCGCCAACTACTGGCTCACCGAGTACCATATAGACGGAATCCGCATGGATGCCATCAGCCGGATCATTTACTGGCAGGGCGAACCGTCCAGAGGCGTCAACAACACTGCCGTAGAATTCATCCGCGAGATGAACCGGGGACTTAAGGAGCTCCACCCCGACGCCATACTTTCTGCGGAAGATTCCACCTCCTACCCCGGCGTCACAAGACCGGTCTGCGAAGGCGGGCTCGGATTTGATTACAAATGGGATATGGGTTGGATGAACGACACGCTGGACTATTTCCGCACCGGTCCCGAATACCGCACGGAGAGCTATCACAAACTGACATTTTCTATGATGTACTATTACAATGACGCTTTTCTGCTTCCTCTCTCCCATGACGAAGTAGTTCACGGCAAGGCTACCATCATGCAGAAAATGCACGGAGAATACGATGAGAAATTCCCCCAGGCAAGGGCTTTCTATATGTATATGTATGCCCACCCGGGCAAGAAACTGAATTTCATGGGAAATGAGCTGGGACAGCTCAGAGAATGGGATGAGAAACGGGAACAGGACTGGGATATTCTGACCTACCCCATCCACGATGCATTTCACCATTTCATGAAAGATCTGAATCAGATTTATCTGAAGCATCCGGCCTTTTACCAGAAAGATTACGAAACAGACGGTTTCCGCTGGACCGACTGTCACCAGGAAGTACGCTGTATCTACGCATTTGAACGGATTGCCGTGAAAGAAAGGATTCTTGCGGTCTTCAACTTTTCTGACCAGCAGCAGGATGATTTTGAGATTACCATTGACAAAGGGACTAAGCTCTCTCTCCTGCTGGCCAGCGATGCCCAGAAATACGGGGGAACGAAGAAATATGGCAAGACGGAGATCCGGTTAAAAGACGGCCATACCGCCTTATCCCTAAGCGCCTATTCCGCCGTTTACTATAAGATTGTCTGATTTTAACCGGGCTGCCGGAAACTGCCAGTTCCGTACCCGGGGGCCTGCATCACGGTGTATCCCCGGGTATACGACCCAGACATTTTTTGCAGATAATCAATGTCTGGGTTCCGGAAAATAAGTAAGCACTAATGGAAATAATGCGCTCCGATCTGCATCCCATATCCGCCCTGGTCAAAATACAGACATCCGCCAATCGGATTCGCCCCTGCCAGCGCATCATTTGCCGCCTGCAAAGCCGTATCCGTATATCCTCTGGAACTTCTGACCCTGTCAAGCCATCCCGTAGACGCCGGTCCGAACTGCCCGGACTGATAGATCACCGCCTCAATACTGTTGGGATAAGCGCTGCTGCGCACCCGGTTCATAATAACCGCACCTACTGCAACCTGTCCTTCATAAGGCTGGTTTCCTGCCTCGCAGAAAATAATAGATGCCATCAGTTCCTGGTACTGGGACGAAAGTGCAGCCGCTTCCTGTTCTGCCTTCTCTCTGGCTTCCCGTTCAGCCGCTTCCCTGGCTTCCCGTTCTCTTCGCTCGATCTCCTCGATCTTCAGCCTCTGTTCTTCTTCTATCTTTTCCTTCGCTGAAACCATAAGTGTATCCGGCGTGACTTTCATCATATCGTTCTCAAGCTTCATAATCTGCTGTACATCCTTCGTGCCCATGGTCAGACTGGCCTCCGGCTGCGCAGAAGCCGCCTCACTGGTGAAGCCCACCGTCAGTAACGAACAGGCTGAAACCATTGCAACCACCGAATTAAATTTTTTGTTTTTTATCATAAATACTACCCTCCTATTGTTACAATACATGAATATTGTTTTAATAAAGTATATTCAATAATTTCAACTTTATTACAATTATTACAAATTTGTTACATATATTGTACAACGAAGGGTATGGTAACACACTTTTACAAGCCCGTCAACAAAATATCGGAAATGGGCACAACTCCCAGAATTGCAGAATTTTTCAAATATGTCTGAAAAATCCCCGGGGGTCCATTCCGTTTCTGTCCGGACGGAACCTTAATCTCGCTGGAAAATATCCCGTGTATACACCCTGTCTTTCACGTCATCCAGACAAGTTTCATAGCGATTAGCAACAATTACACGACATAAGCTTTTGA
>CAJULU010000018.1:1531-53494 GCA_910587575.1 uncultured Dorea sp. | reverse complement strand
GGAATCGTACCTGTTGGCAACGATCGCCTGGCTCATCTCCTTGAATTTCTCAAGGTCATTCACCACCTTACTTCCAAAGAACGTGCTTCCATCCGCCAGTGACGGCTCATAAATCACAACCGTTGCTCCCTTTGCCTTGATCCTCTTCATCACGCCCTGAATGGAACTCTGACGGAAATTATCGGAATTGGACTTCATGGTCAGCCGGTACACACCGACAACCACCTCCCCCTCCATCACAGCGCTGTATTCTCCATTCGCCCCATAACCGCCGGCAATTTCCAGCACGCAGTCTGCAATGAAATCCTTCCTCGTACGGTTGCTTTCCACGATTGCAGACATCATGTTC
Source organism: uncultured Dorea sp. (assembly GCA_910587575.1). GTDB lineage: Bacteria > Bacillota > Clostridia > Lachnospirales > Lachnospiraceae > Sporofaciens. The sequence goes on along the minus strand of CAJULU010000018.1, from coordinate 53,145 downwards.
TGGGGCACGTCCGCATAATTGGCCAGAAGCTGTTTCGTATCCTTCGGCAGACAGTAACCGCCGTACCCGAAGGAAGGATTATTATAGTGCGTGCCGATCCGGGGATCAAGGCACACGCCCTCAATAATCTGTTTCGTATTCAGTCCTTTCATCTGGGCATAAGTGTCCAGTTCGTTGAAGTATGACACCCTGAGGGCAAGGTAGGTATTGGCAAATAATTTCACTGCCTCCGCCTCCGTAAAGCCCATAACCAGCGTATCGATCTCTTCCTTAATGGCCCCTTCTTTCAGCAGAGACGCAAATGTATTGGCCGCCTTCACCAGTCGGGCATTCATCACATCCGTTCCCACGATAATCCGGCTGGGATAAAGATTGTCATAAAGAGCCTTGGACTCCCGCAGAAACTCCGGGCTGAAAATAATATTGTCACAATGATATTTCTCCCGGACAGAAGCCGTAAATCCTACGGGGATGGTGGACTTGATCACCTGGACCGCATCCGGGTTATACTGGATTGCCTGCTGGATCACGGATTCCACTGCTCCTGTATCGAAGAAATTCTTCTTACTGTCATAGTTGGTAGGCGCCGCTATGACCACAAAATCCGCATCCGTATATGCAGCCTGCGCATCCAGCGTTGCCGTCAGATTCAGATCTTTTTCTGAAAGATATTTCTCAATATATTCATCCTGAATCGGAGACTCCCTGCGGTTAATCATCTCCACCTTCTCCGGGATAATGTCCACGGCCGTTACTTCATGGTTTTGTGCCAACAGGGTCGCAATCGAAAGACCTACATACCCTGTTCCTGCTACTGCTATCTTCATCTGTCTGTTCACCTTTCTGTTAATTTTATCCGGACAGATTTTCAAGAGTCCGGCTATAGCATATGTATAAATAAACCGCTGCGCAGCTTCGGCTCAAACCAGGTAGATTTCGGCGGCATAAGCCTGCCCGAATCTGCCACTGCAAGCAGTTCCTCCATAGATGTCGGATACATGGCAAAGGCCACACTGATCTGCCCGGCAGTTCTCTTTGTGTCACAGCCTTCCCCGCACTTTGCGCACTGCTCTCCGGATCCCAGAGAAGCCCCGGTTTCTGCCTGTTTCCCCTGCTCCTCATCCACCAGCCGCACCAGTTCCTCAAGACCACGGATCCCTCCGACGAAACGGATCCTGGGATCCGCCTTGGGATTCCTGATTCCAAAGACCGGCTCAAGAATCCTGTTCTGCAGAATCGATACATCCAGATCATCCACCGGGTCTTTTGTATACAATTCCCGGTGTGCGGCCAGCCGGTACCACTTCCCATTACAGTACATCCCCATGTCGCCCTTACGTTCCGGACGGAACATGGAATCCCTTTCTTCTATATAAAAATATTTTCTGATCTCATCCATCAGCTTTTCGGACGTAAGACCTCCCTGGCCCGTCACGACACGGTTATAATCAAAGATCTTCAGTTCCTCTGCCGGAAACAGAACCGACAGAAAATAATTAAATTCCTCGCTTCCGTCATAATCCGGATGCTCCCTGCGGCGTTTCAAGCCCACCTTCACGGCAGAAGCCGCCCGGTGATGGCCGTCCGCAATATAGACGCTTCCGATCCCGGAAAAAATCTCTCCAATCTTTCCGGCTGTATCCAGATCTGCCCCGATCTTCCATACCTGGTGGCGGACGCCGTCCTCTGACGTAAAATCATAGAGAGGCTTATGTTTCTTCACCTCCCCCGTAATACGGTCCAGTTCCTCCTGCCGCCGGTATGCAAGAAAGATGGGCCCTGTCTGGGCGTTCAGGGTATCCACATGAGAGATCCGGTCCTGCTCCTTATCTTCCTTCGTATTCTCATGCCTGCGGATCGTTCCATTCAGATAATCATCCACAGACGCACATCCTACAATCCCCGTCTGGGTTCTTCCGTCAGGGCATAAAGAAAGTAGCATGCCTCCTCTTCTCTTACAAACGAACCGTCCTGGATCATCTCTTCGAGGGTCTTCCTGGCACGTTCATACACCCGGGAGGCATACATATCTTCATCATCGGGGAACTGCGTCTCCCCGCGGTCAATCTTCAGAAACGAAAGAGGATTGCCCTGCACAACTGCTTTCGCTTCCTTCCGGTCATATACGTCATAAGGAAGCGCCGCAATGGCAGACACCTTGTCCTTAGCCGGGCGCACACTTTTAAAAGGCCGGATTACTGGCATATGATCACTCCTGTCTTCATAAAATTTCAAATACCAGTATAACACAAAAACCCGTGTATTGCGAGACATAAAGTCTCATCCGTCACTCATCCGCCAGCAATCCCTACATCAGCGGCGCCGCCACTTTCATCAGCCGCCCGGTGAGCTTCACCGTCCACTTCTCCTTACGCACCATCTCCATGGTCACCCTCCTGCATTTGCCCAGGGTATCCTCAAAATCCGCCGCAATCTCCTCAATACAGTCCACACCGTAAAGATAGGTAGCGCATTCAAAATGGTGGTACAGGCTCCGGTAATCCAGATTAATGGTTCCTACCACCGCTTCTCTGGAATCACTGACGAACACCTTCGCATGGACGAATCCCGGCGAATACTCATACACCTTCACCCCTGACTCAATCAGAGAGGCATAATGGGTCTTGGCCAGGGCATAAGGCACCGACTTGTCCGGAATTCCCGGCAGCACCAGGGACACATCCACGCCACGCTCCGCCGCAAATTTCAGCGCAGTCTCCATCTCCCCGTCCAGAATCAGATACGGCGACATGATATGTACATATTCCTGGGAACGGTTGAGAATGTCCATGTACACCCGTTCTCCCAGTTTGTCGTCATCCAGCGGGCAGTCCCCGTAAGGAATCACATACCCCTTCGCCCCATCGTCCGGGAACGCAGGGAAGGACAGAAAATGTGCATACTCCTCCTTCTCCTCCAGAATCCCCCACATCTGCAGGAACATCAGCGTGAAACTCTTTACCGCTTCCCCCTTCAGCATAACGGCAGTATCCTTCCAGTGGCCGAACTTCACCTTCTCGTTAATATATTCATCAGCAAGGTTGACCCCGCCATTAAATGCCGTATGCCCGTCAATCACCAGAATTTTTCTGTGATCCCGGTAATTATAATGGGTAGACACAAAAGGCGTCACCGGCGCAAAGGTCTTGCACTTGATTCCCAGCTCCCTGAGTCGTTTTGGATAATCCCGGGGCAGCAGGGCGAACTCACAGGAGCCGTCATACATGACGCAGACCTCCACGCCCTGGGACGCCTTTCTGGCAAGAATCTCCAGAATCTTCCCCCACATGAGACCCTCGTCCACGATAAAATACTCCATGAAGATAAAATGCTGCGCCGCTTCAAGCTGCTTTAACATTTCCTCGAACTTTCTCTCCCCCAACGGAAAATAGGTAACCTGCGTATGCTCATACACGGGATGGCACCCGCTCCTATGGATATAACGGGCAAGGGAAGCCACCCCCCGGTTCTCCCGGGCCAGATGTCCGGCAGCGCTCTCTGACTGGGGAATGCTCTCCTTGGTGTCCGTAATAATCTGGTTCATACGCTTCATCAGGGCCCTATGCCCGATATCACTCTGGGTATAGGCAAATAAAAGCACCCCGAACACCGGAACCATCATAATCGCGATCAGCCAGGTAATCTTTGCCGTCGGGTTAATTCTGCTGTTCAGCAGATAAAGCACCATCACAATCGTAAATAACGCCGTTCCTCCCATAATATGGGGCAGAAATTCCTCAAACCACTGAAAGATACTGAACAGCATCAGAAACTGGATCACCAGTAAAAGCAGCATCAGCCCGAAACGGCTGAATATGGCATGGACGATGCCTTTTTGTCCTTTTTTCAAGAGGTTGAGCCCTTTATCTTTATAATCCGTCTGCATATCTTCTCTCCTTCTTCTCAGAACAAAAGTGATTTATTCATTCTCATAATCAATCTCACACCGCTCAAATGCGTTAATTACCTGTGTCTCCTGGTACACGTCATACCGCTTATGCCGCCGTCCATAAGACATGTGCACATGCCCGTGCAGAAAAAACTTTGGCCTGTATTTCTCAAGAAGGGTCCGGAACACCCGAAATCCCTGGTGCGGCAGATCCATCCCGTCATTCAGCTGATACGCCGGGGCATGGGTCACCAGAATGTCGAACCCCCTGTGCTTCAGAAGCTGAAACCAGAGTCTGCGCACCCGGTTCTTCATCTGCCATTCCGTATACTGGTATTCCCCGGGCCGGTAACGCATGGAACCTCCAAGCCCGAGGATCCTTACCCCCTGGTGCACATAGATCCTGTCGTCAATACAGATACACCCGTCCGGCGGAATCTGCTGGTATTTCTCATCGTGGTTCCCATGCACGTACAGGATGGGTACTGATGTAAAAGTCGCCAGAAAAGAAAGATATCTCGGATCCAGGTCGCCGCAGGAAATAATCAGGTCAATTCCCTCAAGCTTGCTCTTCTCGAAATAATCCCACAGATAGGCAGACTCTTCATCCGCAATCGCAAGTATTTTCATAAGACCATTCTAACCCTTCCTATTCTCAATTCCCTGTTGTGAGACAACAGGTTTCGATTTTTCCTTTAATTCCTCCTCCTTCGGAATGCTTCCGATGACATTTTCCGCCAGCCAGTCCATGGTAACAATCTCCTCCGGCGACAGACTCTTTGCCGGATCGTCCTGCACAATCCCGTCCTGGGAATACAGGATGCCGGAAAACGGGTTGAACTGTCCCGAAGTAATGGTTTCCCGAAGCACTTCCACCAGCCGTTTCGTCCCGATAGGCAGATTCTGGGAACAGATGACGTCAATCACGCCCGCTGACATTCCCCACCAGTAATTGATCGCCTTCTTGGAAGAAGAATCATCGTCATATTTCCAGGTACCATCCATAATCGTACGGATCATCTGCTCATAAAATTTCCCCCAGTGCCACAGCGGCATGGCAAGGTTCCGGGCAATCTCTCCTTCCAGATGATAGATTCCGAAGAATCTCGACCCCTCCTCGGGGATCACCATGTCCTTCCCGGAAATACAGTCTGCCTGCATCTTCAGCACGTTTTCCATCACATCCGTGTCCTTCTTGGCCGTCCATTCCAGATAAACCTTTGTCCTGGGATTGATCATCTTCGCCCCCAGGGCAAACGCATTGATATTGGCTATGGATCCATAGATCGGATAGTCTGCAATGTACGCAACCCGGTTATTCTCTGCCATGGCCCCTGCAATGGCTCCCATGAGAAACTTCGCCTCATGCATACGGGCATAATAGGTCCGTATGTATCTGTGGGAGGTATTCACCGAACAGTTGAGAATCCGCACATCCGGGTGGGCAATGGCGGCTTTCACGCTTGCCTGCACGAATGCGGGCGTGGTGGTAAATATGATATCACATCCGTCCTCAATCGCCTCTTCGATCCGGTCTTCCACATTGTCAAGGCTGACATTCTCATAATATACGGTGGTGACTTCCTCCGGGAAGGTCTGATCCAGATGAAGCCTCCCAAGCTCGTGGGTATAAGTCCAGGCCGAAGAGCCGGGGGTCTTCTCATAGATGAACGCAACCTTAAGCCGGGAGAGGCCGAAAGGCAGAAGGAGACTTAACAGGGACTTCTTCTCCGTATTGGGGTCCATCTTCAGATCCACATCCTTGTCCTCCTGCAGCAGCGAGAACTCCTCCCAGGATTTTGCGACCAGTTCCTTTAACTCCTTGGTTGTCATATCGTCAATCTCTTTATAGTCGTACAACTGGATAAATGCAAGGAATGCATCCCCTACCGTGACGTCTAATTTTCCCTTGTCCTCTGCCGTGAACTCTGCCATGAACCTCCGGTAAACGGAACTGAACTCAAGTCTCTCGTCATCCGTCCATTCCTCCTTCGGCCCTTTTCCGACTGCCTCGATCAGTTTCTTAAAACTGCCTTCCTCGGAAAACCAGATGTAATTAATCTTCGTCAGATCATAGAAATCCAGGAATTCAAAATAGATCCGGTTCTCCTTGTCATTGGTCCTCTTTGGCACAATCCTCGTCACAGTGCCGGGGACTGACACCACACCAAAGTATTTCATGACGCTGACACGTTTATTCCCTTCCAGCACATAGAATTTGTTCATGTATTCATAGGCCTTAATGGGCTCACGAATCCCTTCCTTCTCATGGCTGCTGCTGAGTTTCGCCCATTTCATTGCAAATTCGGACGTCTCCTTTAAGATCGGCATGAAATTCGCCGCAAATGCATTGCTCCGCCCCCCGGTCTTGGTTCCCACAATCTGGTCAATGGGAATCTGGACCAGTCCCAAGGGCACTTCCGAGAAGGTTCCCTTAGACGGAATAATATCATCCAGTACCTCCAGCGTAGGCAGCTGCCCGTGAAGCATACGGTACTGGTAGTTCTTCTTTCCAAGCTTATATGCTTTCGCATAATCGGTTAAAGCCATAATTTCCTCCTTAAAATAAGCTAAGACTTGCTTCGATTCCAACCTATTATATACCAAGTACTGGAATGTCAGCAAGTCTTACATGATTTTCTTCAGAAATCTCAGTAGATTTTTCTCTCAAACCCGATCCGCAGATGCCCGTCTTCGCATCCTCCCACTAACCGTATCCTGCCGCAGGCCTGAAATCCTGCTTTTTCCAAAGCCCTCTGCATGGGGATGTTCCCCGGATGGGTATCAATCCTCACAGCCCCCAGTCCCGCCTCCTTCGCCAGTCCAAACCCGTATGCAAACATCTCTCCGGCAATCCCCTTCCCTTTACATCCGTCCGCCACACATACACGGTGCATGGAGGCATATTCACCGGATGTCAGCCATCTGCCGTCTATCACGTGATAAGAAGGATCCGGCGTTGTCTGGAATGCAAAGATTCCAAGAATCTTACCCTCTTTCACGGCAAGATACGTGCAGCCCTCCTCGATGTCCTTCTGCCAGACCTCCCGGTCTGGATAACCGGACTGCCACTGGTCAAGACCCAGTCTGCGAAGCTGGCGTTTTGCCTGTTCCGTTATCTCGCACATCCTGTCCAAATGCTCCTGCGAAGCCACGATAAATTCCATCTTATTCAATCCCCGTTACCTGGTAATCCTGGTCTTCTACCGTCTTCTTCAATACTTCATCTGCAATATCAGCATTCAGTGTCACTACCGCCGTTCCCGCCTCATGGCTGACAGCCGCCTCATCCACCTGCGCAAGCGCCTCCAGACACTTCTTTACTCTGGCCTCGCAGTGACCGCACATCATACCTTCGATTTTCATTGTCTTCGTCATTTTCATTTCCTCCTTATTTTTCTGATTCTGTTCTTTTTCCTGTTCCATCTTTGGGCTTGCATTCGGAATCTGCTCCCTACCCACAACTTCTTCGGAAAGCGCCGCCCTCTTCTTCAGGCGCCGGTCCCTGGAACTGTCATGCAGCCGGAACCAGTTCAGCCTCAGTGCATTGGTTACCACACAGAAACTGGAAAGGCTCATTGCCGCCGCTCCGAACATGGGGTTCAGCTTCCACCCGAAGAAAGGATACCATACTCCTGCCGCCAGCGGAATCCCGATTACATTATAGAAAAATGCCCAGAACAGATTCTCATGGATGTTGCGAAGGGTTGCCCGGCTCAGCCGGATGGCTGCCGGGACATCACTTAACCGGCTCTTCATCAGAACCACGTCCGCCGCATCGATGGCAATATCTGTCCCCGCACCGATGGCAATCCCCATGTCGGCTCTGGTAAGAGCCGGTGCATCATTGATCCCGTCCCCCACCATGGCCGTCCTGCCCTGTTCTTTCAGTCTCCGGATGACCTGTTCTTTTCCGTCCGGCAGCACGCCGGCAATGACCTGGTCAACCCGGGCCTGTTCACCGATTGCCCTGGCTGTGCGCTCATTGTCTCCGGTGAGCATCACCACATGGATTCCCATATGTTTCAGTTCCTCTACCGCCTTGGGGCTGTCCTCCTTGATCACGTCTGCCACTGCGATGATACCTGTCAGACGGCCGTTTTTCCCGAAGAAAAGAGGTGTCTTGCCTTCCCCGGAAAGAGCGGCGGCTCTTTGCTTCATCTCTTCCGGAACATAAGCGCTCTCACTGATGAAGGCCAGGTTCCCTCCTGTAAGCACATCACTCCCAAGAGTCCCGCAAAGCCCGTTCCCCGGCACTGCCTGGAAATCCGTCACTTCCAGACTGCCCGGATTCCCGCCGTCAGATGTCCCATCCAGTCCCTGTTCCTGTGCCAGCGCAAGAATCGCCTTCGCCAGCGGATGCTCGCTCTTTCGTTCCAGTGCATAGGCCATGCGAAGCAGCTCTTCTTCCGTCACACCAGCCTCATGCCCGTCCTCAGATGCTGCGGCATTCGGGATCAGATCCGTAACCCTTGGCTCTCCGCTGGTGATCGTTCCGGTCTTATCCAGGGCAACAATCTGCATCTTCCCGGTCTCTTCCAGGGAAACCGCCGTCTTGAACATGATTCCGTTCTTAGCGCCCATGCCGTTCCCCACCATAATCGCAACCGGAGTCGCAAGACCCAGGGCACAGGGACAGCTGATGACCAGAACCGAGATTCCTCTGGCCAGGGCAAATCCGATACTCTGGCCGGCTGCCAGCCACACCAGGATCGTTACGATGGCAATAATAATGACGGTGGGGACAAAGATCCCGGACACCCGGTCAGCAATCTTGGCAATGGGGGCTTTTGTGGCCGCCGCATCACTGACCATCTGGATAATCTGGGAAAGGGTCGTGTCCTCCCCGACTCTGATTGCCTCACAGCGCAGGAACCCGGACTGGTTTAACGTGGCTGCCGACACCTGGCTTCCCTCTTCCTTATCCACCGGGATACTCTCACCGGTAAGGGCCGACTCGTTGACCGCACTGCTTCCTTCCAGGACCACGCCGTCCACCGGGATATTCTCACCCGGCCTTACCACAAATACATCCCCTTTCAGCACCTGGCCAATGGGAATCTCCTGTTCTTCGCCTCCTCTTAACACAACCGCAGTCTTAGGAGCCAGCTTCATCAGACTTTTCAAGGCATCCGTTGTCTTACCCTTGGAACGTGCCTCTAACATCTTTCCCACCGTAATCAGCGTGAGAATCATCGCCGCAGACTCGAAATAAAACTCATGCATCAGGGACATGACCCGTTCCATATCCATCTTCATCTGGGCATCCGTCATCGCAAATAAAGCATAGGCGCTGTACACGTAGGAAGCTCCTGCACCCAGGGCCACCAGGGTATCCATATTGGGGGCACGGTGCCACAGACTCCGGAATCCGCTGACAAAAAACTTCTGGTTGACAATCATGACTGCCGTTGTCAGCAATAACTGTACCAGCCCCATGGCCACATGGTTTCCTGCCAGAAAAGGCACCGGCCAGTTCCACATCATATGCCCCATGGAGACATACATCAGAGGTATCAGAAAGCAAAGAGAAGCCGTCAGCCTCTGTTTCAGAACCGGAGTCTCTTTATCTTTCAGAATATCTTCATCCATAGCCGCACCCAAAGACCGACTCCCGGCATCTTCCCTGGATTTCGGGGAAGCCCCGTATCCTGCCGCCTCCACCGCTTCGATAATCTCCGCAGCAGATACGTCTCCTTCCACCCCCATGGAATTGGTCAGAAGGCTTACCGAACAGGAAGTCACGCCGTTAAGCCTGGACACGGCCTTTTCCACGCGCGCACTGCACGCCGCACAGCTCATGCCTGTCACTGTATACTGCTCCATTCCCCATCCCTCCTTTTAACATTCATAGACGGTTTACCGCATTAACTTCTGCAATGTCGCCACCAGTTCATCCACCGTCTCCTTTCTGCCCTCAAGAATATCTTCTGTCACGCAGGTCCGGATATGATTCGCAAGAAGAACCTTGTTGAAACTGTTCAGCGCCGCATTCACCGCCGAGACCTGTATCAGAATATCCGGGCAGTAGGCACCGTTCTCCACCATCTTCTTGATTCCCCGCACCTGTCCTTCAATCCTGCTTAACCGGTTCACCAGATCCTTATACTCTTTCTCAGAGCGTTCCTTTGTCTTATGCGTCTTCTGACAGCACTCCCGTCTCTCTTCCATCTTCCAGCACCTCATTTCCAGATTCATTATATACCCCCACAGGGTATAATGCAAGTAAAATTTTTTCTTTATTATTCCCCACATCCGTTTACTTTACTCTGATCTCACAGACCCGCAATACACTTTCCTGCACCTGAAAACGGATTTCCATCCCCGCATATTCCATTCCATAGACCCGTTCCGGATCATTCTGGTAGGATGGCCTTGGATCCTGGGACAGTATCTGCACCAGAATCTTCCGATGATCCCAAGGAACCCGTTCCATCCAGACGTCCGGGATCTCCACCCGAAGCCGGTATTCCTTTCTCTTCTCTGCAAATCCGCCCGAAGCCCCGGCATGACAGTCCACATAGGGCAGATAGGGCTTGATATCATAGATGGGCGTTGCGTCCATCAGATCAGCGCCCGTAACGTGCAGAACAATCCCCAGCCCTTTCCTCTTCTCCAGCCGTTCCAGAGCCACGCAGGAAAGTCCCAGCGGATTAGGCCGGAAGGGAGAACGGGTGGCAAAAACCCCTGTACGCTGGTTCCCTCCAAGCCTCGGCGGTCTTACGGTAGGGCTCCATTTCTCCCGGACCGTCCTTGAGAATCCCCAGATCAGCCACAGATGGGAAAACTCTTCCAGCCCTCTGCACGCATCCGGATTGCGGTATTCCGGTTCAAACACAATCTCCGCCTTCGTGTCCGCCAGCCCGCTCTGCCTTGGAATACCGAATTTTGCCGGGAAATCTGTATGGATATGTGCAATGACTGTAAGCCTCATTCTTCCCCGAGCCTTTCCCGGATCATTCGGATCTCCTCCTTATGCCCCTGGTCATCAAAGGGCGTCTCCAGATAAAAAGGCAGATCCCGAAGCGCCGGATGGCGAAGCACCCGAAGCAGCGGCAAAAGACCGATTTCCCCCTCCCCTACCGCCGCATGCCTGTCCTTATGGGAGCCGAAGGGCATCATACTGTCATTCAGATGTACTGCCTTCAGAAGTCCAAGACCCAGCACCCGGTCAAACTCTGCAAGCACTCCCTCCAGATCATTTACAATGTCATATCCTGCCGCAAATACATGGCAGGTATCCAGGCAGATCCCGATCCGTTCAGGATGTGCCACCCCGTCCCGGATCTCCTTCAGATGTTCGAATCCTGCGCCGATCTCGGTTCCTTTTCCCGTCATGGTTTCCAGCAGGATCATGATCTTCTCCTGTCCTGTAACCGCCTGGTCAAGTCCCCGGATGATGTTCTGGATTCCCCTCTCCACGCCAATCCCGGTATGGCTTCCCGGATGGAATACCAGATATTCTATCCCAAGCCGGTCCATCCTTGCCACGTCCTCACGGATGACCGTACATGCGAATTCATACACCCTGTCCTGGTCACTGGCCAGATTCATGGTATAGGGCGCATGGGCAAGCAGTGCGCCGAAATGATTTTCCTTACGGATCTTCTGGAACTTCTCCACCTCTTCCTCTGTATATACCTTATAATTCGATCCCCGGGGATTCCGGCTGAAAATCTGCATGGTGTCTGCTTCCATCTTCACCACATTTTCCGCAGTTTTCGCAAGCCCCCTGGCAATCGACATATGTGTCCCGATTGTCAGCATAACTCTCCTCCTCTTTTTCACAGATATGATAAAGTATATCACACCCCTTTTCCGTTGACAAACCCCTGGAATACGAGTATCCTTATAATCTGCAGACAAAATATTTTACCCTCGGTATCTGCTGGCAGAATCCAGCAGAGCCAGACCGGCTTGGCAAGATATGAAAATATTACTACCAGGAGGAAGCAAGAATGATTACGATGGAACACGTATGCAAATCATACAAGATTGCAAAAAGAAACGCAGGTTTCGGCGAAGCCTGCAAAGCTCTGTTTCACCGGGAATATGAGATCATCCATGCACTGGACGACGTCTCTTTTTCCATCGCTGACGGCGAGATGGTGGGCTATATCGGCCCCAACGGAGCAGGGAAAAGCTCCACGATCAAAATTCTAAGCGGAATACTGACACCCGACTGCGGAACCGTTCTGATTGACGGACGGATTCCCCACAAGGACCGGATCCGGCACGTCAGTAAGATCGGCGTTGTATTTGGCCAGCGTTCCCAGTTGTGGTGGGATGTTCCTGTCATAGATTCTTTTGAATTGTTAAAGGATATCTACCGGATCCCAGACCCAGAATATCAGCAGAGCCTGGAAGAATTAACCGGGCTGCTGAACCTTTCTGAACTGCTGCGCTCCCCGGCCAGACAGCTCTCCCTGGGACAGCGGATGCGCTGCGAGATTGCGGCCTCTTTGCTTCACCGCCCCCGCATCCTGTTCCTGGACGAGCCCACCATCGGCCTGGATGCCGTATCAAAACTGGCTGTCCGGGACTTTATCCTCAGACAGAATCAGCTCCACGGCACCACCGTAATCCTGACCACCCATGACATGCAGGATATCGAAGCCCTGGCAAACCGGATTATCCTCATCGGCAAAGGAAAAATCCTCATGGACGGCACGCTGGAAGACATCAGAAGAGGAGGTGAACATATCGATGAGACGGTAGCCGAACTATACCGTGCCTACGATATCTGATATGAAAAAATATGTTTCCTTTTTCCGGTTAAGATTTACCATGGGGTTACAGTACCGGTCTGCCGCACTTGGCGGAATCATCACTCAGTTTACATGGGGACTGATTCAGATTATGATATTCCAGGCCTTTTACCGTACAGACCCCTCTGCCTTTCCCATGAGTTTTTCCGCCACGGCGTCTTACCTGTGGCTGCAGCAGGCATTTCTCGCCTTCTTCGCAGTATGGATGATGGAAAACGAGATTTTTGATTCCATTGTCAATGGAGACATTGCATATGAATTATGCAGACCCGTCAGTATCTATCATATGTGGTATTCCAGAAGTATCGCGGCCCGGCTGTCAAGAGCCGTCTTACGGTGTTTTCCCATCCTGCTCATTGCAGCCTTCGTTCCGGCCCCCTATGGGCTGTGCGCTCCGGCAGACCTGCGGCATTTTTTCCTCTTCCTGGCCACCCTGGTTCTGGGACTTTCGGTAACGGTATCCTTCTGCATGCTGGTGTATGTACTGACCTTTTTTACCATTTCTCCCCAGGGACTCCGGATGGTGTTCGTCTCTGCCACAGACTTTTTTGCAGGGGCGCTGATCCCTCTTCCGTTTTTCCCGGAAAAAATGCAGAAGGTCATGGAATTGCTGCCCTTTGCTTCCATGCAGAACGTAGCTCTCAGAATCTATGGCGGAAGCATGAACCAGTCTGAGATGAAAAGGGCTGTCCTGCTTCAGCTCTTCTGGCTTGCAGTCATTACTGCAGCAGGCCAGATTCTCTGCAAAACCGCCCAGAAACGGGTGACTGTACAAGGAGGCTGATTTTGATGAAAAAAGTAATCCATCTTTATCTTCACTACATAGCGCTCAACGTCCGAAGTCTCATGCAATATAAGGCGTCGTTTTTCCTGACCGCCGCAGGCCAGTTCCTGGTATCCTTCACTGCCTTTCTGGGTATGTTTTTCATGTTCCAGAGATTTCCCGATGTAGAAGGGTTCACCTACAGCGAAGTATTACTGTGCTTCGGGATTATGCTGATGGAATATTCTCTTGCGGAAATGTTCGCCAGAGGGTTCGATCTGTTTCCCGGCATGGTGAAAAGCGGGGAATTCGACCGTGTCCTGGTACGGCCGCAGAATGAAATCATCCAGGTGCTGGGCAGTAAATTTGAACTTACAAGGTTTGCAAGGATGATACAGGCAGTCATCATGTTTCTGTATGGAATCTCAGAAAGCGGGATTTCCTGGAATATTTCCAGGATTCTTACCGTAATCTTCATGCTGATTGGCGGAACCGTGCTGTTTACTGCTGTTTTTATCATCTATGCGGCATTCTGTTTCTTTACGCTGGAAGGACTGGAAGCGATTAATATCTTTACCGACGGAGCCAGAGAATTCGGCAAATACCCTGTCGGGATATATGGAAAGAAATTTCTGATCCTTACGACATTCTTCATCCCCTATGCGTTAGTGCAGTATCATCCTCTGCTCTATCTTCTTGGGCGCAGGACGGAACCGTTTTTCATTATCCTGCCTCTTGCGGCATGCTTGTTTCTGGTTCCGGCACTGCTGTTCTGGAGATTCGGAGTCAGGCGCTACCAGTCAAGCGGGTCATAAACTTTTGAATATAAAGACTGCCAGGAAATGTAACCATTCCTGGCAGTCCCATTTTATCCTATCCACGCAGTTTGAAACGTCCCACAAGACCTTTCATCACCTGTGCCTGACTGGACAGCTCCTCGCTGGCAGCAGCCGATTCCTCCGCCGTAGCAGAGTTGGTCTGTACTACACTGGAAATCTGGTCAATTCCCAATGTAACCTGTGCAACGGAATCAGCCTGCTGATCTGCTGCAGAAGCAATCTTATCCACAGAAGCCACCACACCCTTTGTACTTTCCACAACTGCAAACAAGGATTCTGCGGTGGAATTGGCAATCTCGGTTCCTTTCTCTACGGCCTCCACCGTATCTTCAATCAAGGCAGCCGTACTCTTGGAAGCTTCTGCTGATTTGCTTGCCAGGTTACGCACCTCATCGGCAACCACGGCAAACCCTTTTCCAGCCTCACCGGCACGGGCCGCCTCAACAGCAGCGTTCAGCGCCAGAATATTCGTCTGGAATGCAATATCTTCAATGGTCTTAATAATCTTGCTGATCTGACCAGACTTGTCGCTGATCTCTGTCATGGCAGAAATCATCTCCTGCATCTGTGCATTGCTGGTCGTTACCTGCTCGCCCGTCACATCGGTCTGACGGCGGACCTCATTGGCATTCGCCGCAGTCTCTTTTACCTGCGTGGAAATCTCATTAATCGTGGCAGCAAGTTCCTGAATTGAGCTTGCCTGCTCAGTCGCTCCCTGAGAAAGAGCCTGCGCCCCGGAAGAAACCTGGTCACTGCCGGAAGAAACCTGATCAGCCGCCTGGTTAATCTGTCCCAGCGTATCGTTAAGAGAGAGGGAAATCTCCTCAAGAGCCTGCTTCACCTTGGCAAATTCACCTTCATAATTCAAAGTCAGATCAAACACCAGATTACCGCCCGCAATCTGTCTCAATACACCGGAAATCTCATTAATATAACTTACATAATTGCGCAGACGCCCTACCGTCTTATTAAAATTAACCGACAACGTCCCCAGTTCATCCCTGGAACTGTATGTAATGTTCTGATCCAGATCACCCTCTGCAATCTTTCTCGCAACACTGTCAAGTTCTTTGACCGGACGGTTAATGCTCTTAATGATATAGAGTGCCATCAGAACAGAAAGCACGCCAATCACAAGTAATGCAATGACCACAACCTTTCCAGCCTCTGCATACAGCCTGTTTCCATCCAGGTTCGCTTCGTCAGCCCCCTCCTTATTATACTCTACAACGTCAAGAAGGATATCCGACACACTGTCATACAGGGAAATGGTTCCCAGAACAATCTCCATAGCCTCATCCGTCTTATTCTCACGGCTTAACGCAATCAGCGTATCATGATTCTGGAGGTATTCATTCCATTCATTCCTTGCCTCCTCTATCAGCTGACGGTCAGCTTCGTCCGTAATCAGAGAAGAGATATAGAGGTCAAATGTTTCATTAATCCGATTATTACGATCCTCCATCTTGGTCTCTGCACTCTGCATCGTCTGCTGGTCCTGCGCCACAATATGCTTATACTCCTCTCTTCGGAAATCCGATGTAAGAGTATTCAGCTCTTCCGATGCAATAACAGACGGCATCCATTCTTCTGAAATATCCGTTGTTCCCTTATTAATCCGGTTCATATATGACAGAGACACAAGTCCCAGCGCAACCATGCCAATTAACATAAACATAGCAAGCAAAAATAGTTTCGTCTTGATCTTCAAGTTCTTCATCTCATAGTTTCTCCTTTAGCACCTGTACTTTTCATCACTTTTTCATCCTTATAATTTCCCAGTCTTTATGCAATATGGACACATTTTCTTCTCCCGGTTCACGTTCCATATACAAATCGACATATCTATTATACAAACAATAAATCGAAATGTCTACCAAAAGATGAAAATTTTTACTACTTTACTCCTTCTCCACGACCGAAAGTCCCAGTTCCTCAAGCTGCTGCTTTTCCACAGCCGTCGGCGCCTTTGTCATCAGATCCGAGGCATCTTTCACCTTCGGAAACGCAATCACATCCCGGATACTCTCTTCTTTCGCCATCAGCATCACCAGACGGTCCAGGCCGTAAGCCAGCCCCGCATGGGGCGGTACGCCATACTGAAACGCCGTCAGCAGGAACCCGAACTGTTCCCTGGCCTGCTCCGGGGTAAATCCAAGCACTTCGAACATCTTACTCTGAATCTCCGGCTGAAAGATTCTCACACTGCCGCCGCCGATTTCGTTGCCATTCAGCACGATATCATAAGCCTTCGCACGCACCCGCCCCGGGTCACTGTCAATCAGTTCCAGGTCTTCCTCCATTGGCATGGTGAAGGGGTGATGCTTCGCCGTATACCGGTTCTGTTCCTCATTCCATTCCAACAGCGGGAATTCCGTTACCCACAGGAACCGGTACTCATTTTTATCGAGCAGTTCCATCTGGCGGGCCAGTTCCAGACGCAGCGCGCCTAACACATCCCAGACCACTTCATTTTTATCTGCCGCAAAGAGCAGAAGATCGCCGTTCTCACCGCCCATGGCCTTAATCAGAGCAGCCATCTCCTCATCCTTCATGAATTTTGCGAAAGAGGACTTAACCGTGCCGTCTTCCTGGACTGCGAGATAAGCCAGCCCTTTTGCGCCGTAATCCTTTGCGAAAGACACCAGCCTGTCAATCTTCTTGCGGGGCATGCCCCCCTGTCCCCTGGCGTTGATTCCCCTCACAGAACCGCCGTTTTCCACCGCATTCCGGAATACTGCAAATTCACAGCCCTTTACGACTTCCGTCACATCGCACAGTTCCATCCCGAAACGGGTATCCGGCTTATCGGAGCCAAAACGGTCCATGGCCTCCTGCCAGGTCATCCTTGGAATGGGAAGCGTCACCTCCACTCCCAGGACTTCTCTGAACAGCTTCTGCAGCAGCCTTTCGTTGATCTCGATCACGTCATCCACATCCACGAAAGACAGTTCCATATCAATCTGGGTAAATTCCGGCTGACGGTCCGCCCTTAAGTCCTCGTCCCGGAAACATTTCGCAATCTGGAAATACCGGTCATATCCGGAGCACATCAGAAGCTGCTTAAAAAGCTGGGGCGACTGGGGCAGGGCATAAAAATGCCCCTGGTGGATACGGCTTGGCACCAGATAATCCCTTGCTCCCTCCGGCGTGCTTCCAATCAGAACCGGAGTTTCGATCTCACAGAATCCTTCTTCCGCAAGAAACTGGCGGGTCAGCGTGGCCACACGGCTGCGCATCATCAGATTCCTCTGAAGATCCGGCCTTCTTAAGTCCAGATACCGGTATTTCAGACGCACCTCTTCCCTGGTCTTCGAATTCTCTTCAATGGGAAACGGCGGTGTCTCGGATTCTGATAAAATCCTCAACTGCTCCGGAATGACCTCAATCTCTCCTGTGGCCAGGTTCTCATTGACTGCGCCGGAACGCTTCTCTACCGTGCCCACAACGGCAACCACGAACTCAGACCGAAGCTTTGCCGCTTTCTCAAGCAGTTCTGCCTGCGACTTTCCTTCCTCAAACACCACCTGGATCATCCCGGAACGGTCCCGCACATCCACGAACACCAGACCGCCTTTATTCCTGTTCTTCTGCACCCATCCCATTATCGTTACCGTCTGCCCCACATTGGCGGCTGACAATTCCGCACACCGATGAGTCCTTTTTAATCCCTGCATTGACTCTGCCATGTCTTCTCTCCTTTTTATAAAATTTCAGTCATCTTTTCTGTATTCTGTCACTGAGCAAAAGAATCTGCATAACAATCAATGATCTCTTCGTACCCGTCTTTTGCCAGTTGTTCTTTCTGGAATTTCTTATTCTTCTTCATATTCACCACCAGTACCTGCTTCCCCGCTTCCCGTTCTGCCTTTGCAAGAGCCAGAATCTTAAGAATTCCTTCCCCGGGCATCTTCTTCTCCAGCAGATATGCTTTCCTGCCTCCCTGCTTCGGAACCTGGTATCCATTTTCCAGAAGCAGCATGACAATCCGCTCGAATCCGATGGAGAATCCGCAGGCCGGCGTGTCCTGACCGGTAAATTTCCCGATCATCCGGTCGTAACGGCCTCCGCCTGCCACGGAACCGCCGAAATCATCCATCCGCACTTCAAAAATAGTCCCGGTATAGTAAGACTGTCCCCGGACCAGAGTCGGGTCAAAGCAGATTCTGAATTCACACTCTTTTGCGGCCTCCACACAGGAAATAATCCTCTCCATTCCTGCAGCCGTCTTGTCTGCCAGGCAGCCGCCCAGTCTGGCTTTCAGATCACGGATTCCTTTTACATCCGGTGTGACTTCCTCAAAAAGCTTCAGATATGCCTCTGCCTGTTCTCTTTCATATCCCATCTGACACAGCTCTGCCGCAACGCCTTCCATCCCGATCTTGTCCATCTTATCCAGTATAATGAACACTTCATCATAGTCTTCCTCTTTAAAACCACTATATGCTGCCATGGCTTTCAGGATATTGCGGTCATTGATACACACGGTAAAGTTCTGAAAACCAAGCTTCCCCAGCATCGCCGTTGTAGCCAGAATCAGCTCAATCTCCGCTAAGTCCGTCTCTTCCCCCAGAATATCAATGTCACACTGCATGAACTGGCGGAAACGCCCCTTCTGAGGACGGTCGGCACGCCATACATTCCCGATCTGAAGCGCCTTAAAAGGGGACGGCAGCTCATTGGCATGATTAGAATAATACCGGGCCAGAGGCACCGTCAGATCATAGCGGAGACCTCCATCCGCCAGGTCGTTCTCCTCCTTCGCCGATTCGATTTTCAGTTTTTCTCCCCGCTTCATGATCTTAAAGATCAGCTTCTCATTGTCGCCCCCCTGCTTACTGCACAGGTTCTCGATATGTTCCACACAGGGCGTCTCCATGGACACAAAGCCATAGGTCTTGTAAGTATCCTTAATCAGCTGGATCACGTAATCCCGGATCTCCATTTCCCTGGGAAGCATATCCTTCATACCCGTGACCGGTTTCTTCTTTAACGCCATATCTATTCTCCTATCCTTTATCATCCTGCTTATATTTCTTAACTCTGCTGTCCGCCATTTCATTATAGCAGACTTCCCGTCTTTTTCAAGACTCCTCCCCCCATAATCCACGCTTGCGCAGAAGCATCTCATCAATCCGTTCTATATACTGCCCCACATCCTTCACATTCTCAATGCGGAGAAGCTTCGTCATCTTTTTCTTCTGATTCCCCGGTACAGGAACCGGTTCTTTCAGCACGATCTTCGTCGAAGCCCCGGCGCCTGCCGCTATCACAGACTGTTTTTCCTCCATGATCAGAACATTATAGATCCCGGCCCTGCCATCCTTCGCATATCCCACGTTCTCGAAATTCCCGGCAATATTCTTCTGACGGTACAGATAATAGGGGAAAAGCCCCATCTCCTGCGCCGTCTCCTGCGCCGCCTTTATCATCTCCGACAATACCGTCGCCGTCTTTTGGGCATCCGGTTCCAGATCCTTAAGTTCCATCTTCGCCGCCCTCTTGACTGCCAGCGAATGCACCGTCAGACTGTCCGGCGAAAGCTCCTTGATCTTCTTAAGGGTATCTTCCATATCCCGCACCGTCTCCCCCGGAAGCCCTGCAATCAGATCCATATTAATATTGTCAAATCCCATCTCCCTCGCCAGGCGGTAAGCCTCTGTAATCTCCTCCACCCGGTGATGCCGCCCGATGGCATCAAGGGTCTTCTGCTGCATACTCTGGGGATTGATGGAGATCCTTGTAATCCCATGATCTCTCAATACCTGAAGCTTCTCCCTGGTGATACTGTCCGGCCGCCCGGCCTCCACAGTATATTCCTTCAGATATTCTCTGGAAAAATAAGTGTCAATACAGTCCAGAAGACTCTGAAGCTGTACGGCAGTAAGGGTAGTAGGCGTTCCGCCGCCGATATAGATGGTGTTCAGCTTCCGGCATTGGCACTCCGCTCCGATAAAGGCCAGTTCTTTCTGAAGTGCAGAGAGATAATCCCAGATTCTGTCCTTCCAGTCCTTAAGCGCCCCGGAACTAAAAGAACAGTAAGTACAGACAGAAGGGCAGAACGGAATCCCTACATAGAGACTGTAACCGTCTTCACAGTCCAGTTTCCCAAGCAGTTCCTGTTCCCTCTCTGCGATCTCAAAAGAAAGTTCCGCTTTCCCGGGGCTTACCTTACATTCCTGCTGAAACCAGGGGACGAACCTGTCCTTAGTCCATCTTTCCTCCAGTTTCTCCATGGCAATCTTTGTGGGCCTTACCCCTGTAAGGATTCCCCAGGCCTGCGGCCGGCCGGTCAGCTCTTCCAGTCTCTCATAAAGGACAAGATCAATCCCGTACCGGATCATCTTCACTTCCGGGTCTTTTGGATCCTCCCGGTCCTGCGCATGAGGGCCTGCCGCTCTCAGAATCTCGGTTTCCCCAATGCGGATATCCTCTGCATCCGGCAGGCTCACCGCAACATAATGAGAGGCTTCCTCCTCCGTCTCTGCAGTAATCTTCTCAGACGGAAAGAAAGCCTTAATAATATGATACACATTGTATGTGTACGCTTCGCTCTTACAGATCACATGAATCATTCCGATACTCCATTCTACAGAAACGGATTGCACTCTTTCTCATGCCCGATGGTAGTCTCCCCCATATGCCCCGGATATACATGAGTCTCATCCGGAAGAGGAAGAAGCTTCTCCCTGATGGACCGGATCAGATCCGAACCGCTGCTTCCCGGAAAGTCCGACCGTCCTACCGAACCTGCGAACAGCGTATCCCCGGAAAAAAGCACGCCCTCGGACTTCACATAGTAACAGCAGCCCCCCGGCGTATGCCCCGGCGTATGAAACACTTCGAAATCATATCCTGCAAATTTCAAGGTCTCTCCTCCCTGGAGATATTCCGCATCCGAAAATGTAAATCCCGACGTATAGCTGGAAGACAGATTAAAGCCTGGATCCGCAATAATCTCCTTATCTCCCTCGTGGACATATACCGGAACGTCATACTCCTTTAAAAACCCGTCAAGCCCCATGGTATGGTCAAAATGCCCGTGAGTCAGAAGAATCGCCTCGATCTTAAGGCCTTCCGTCTTAATATGCTCCATCAGAGATGCCGGGCTGGCCGCCGGGTCGATCACAACCGTCTGTTTTGTCTCTTCATTGATTGCCAGATAACAATTCGTACTGATAATCCCTATTAAAAATCTCTCTACTTTCATCTTATAATTAACCTGTCGTCCTTTCAATATCAATGACATCTTCCAATTGAAGAAGCTTCTTAATCACCTTATCCAGTTCATCACGGCCATGCACGATGAAGCCGGCATCAAACGTAGCCGTGCCCTGCTTTCTGCTGGTACGCACATTCAGTGATTTCACGTCCACATTCTGCTCCGTAAAGATTCTGGACATCTCAAGCAGCAGACCCTTCTTATCATAAGTATAGATCTTGACCTCCGCCAGATACTGACCGCCGGCCTTCTCCGCCACATCGCTCTCCCACTCGGCCTCGATCAGCCTGGCCCGCTCGGGTTCCGTAAGGTGGAGCATATTCACACAGTCCGTCCGGTGGATGGACAGTCCCCTTCCCCTGGTAACGAATCCCACAATCTCGTCCCCGGGAACCGGATTACAGCATCTGGAGAACCGTACCGCCACATCGTCAATCCCTTTCACAAGAATTCCGCTTTTAGACTTGGCAATGTGCACCTTATTCCTAGAAGCCTCCGCAACCTTTCCAAGCACATCCTCGTCTGTAAGTTCCTGCTTATGCTCTTTACTGTACTCCTCCACCAGCCGGTTCACCACCTGGCCTTCCTTGAGTCCGCCGTGTCCGATTGCCGCAAGGACAGAATCCCAGTCCTTGAAACCATACTTCTTCTGCACAATCTCCTGATACTTGGAAACCATGATGCTGCCAGGTACGATGGATTTCGCCTTACAGTAAGCGGCAATCAGCTCTTTTCCTTTGATGATGTTCTCTTCCTTGAACTCCCGCTTGAACCACTGGTTAATCTTGTTCTTGGCCTGGGTGCTCTTCACGATATTCAGCCAGTCCCGGCTCGGCCCCTTGGAATTCTGGGACGTCAGAATCTCAATCCTGTCACCGTTCTGAATCTTATAATCAATATTCACCAGCTTTCCGTTCACCCTGGCTCCCACCATCTTGTTCCCTACCGCACTGTGGATGATATAGGCAAAATCAATGGGTGTGGAACCATTGGGCAGGTTCTTCACGTCGCCCTGGGGAGTAAAGCAGTACACGTCCTCCGCAAACAGGTCCAGGTCGCCCTTGATCAGATTCATGAATTCCCGGTTATCCGACATATCCCTCTGCCATTCCAGAATCTGCCGGAGCCAGCTTAACTTCTCTTCTTCCTGCGCCTTCACGCTCTTCTTGCCGTCATTGGACTCCTTATATTTCCAATGGGCGGCAATCCCGTACTCTGCGGTCTTGTGCATCTCTTCCGTCCGGATCTGAATCTCAAAAGGCTGACCTACGGAACTCATCAGCGTTGTATGCAGAGACTGGTACATATTAGGCTTCGGCATGGCGATATAATCCTTGAACCGCCCCGGAATCGGTGTGTACAGTTCATGGATCACCCCAAGGGCAGCATAACAGTCCCTCACGGAATCCACAATAATGCGGACAGCGAAAAGGTCATAGATCTGATCCACCGTCTTATCCTGGTTGACCATCTTCTTGTAAATGCTGAAAAAATGCTTGACCCGGCCGCTGACCTGCGCCTTGATGTTCGCATGTACCATATGCGAAGAGACTTCCTCCACAATCTGCTGCACGAACTCTTCCCGCTCCATCTTCCTGGTATTGATCTGTTCCACCAGATCAAAGAAGACCTCGGGCTGGAAATACTTCAGCGCCAGGTCATCCAGCTCTGTCTTGATCTTGGAGATTCCCAGACGCTGGGCAATGGGCGCATAGATGTCCATGGTCTCCTTGGCCTTCTCCTTCTGCTTCGCAGGCTTCATGAACTGCAGCGTCCTTAAGTTATGCAGCCGGTCGGCAAGCTTGATGATAATCACCCGGATATCCTTGGCCATGGCAAGAAACATCTTCCTCAGATTCTCCGCCTGGACGTCTAACTTGTCTGAAGAATAAGACAGTCTTCCAAGCTTGGTGACTCCGTCCACCAGAAGAGCCACGTCATCCCCAAAATCCCTGCGGATCTCTTCTTCACTGATCTGGGTATCCTCCACCACGTCATGAAGGATTCCCGCTGCAATTGTCTCCTTATCCATCTCCAGATCCGCCAGAATGATCGCAACCCACAGCGGATGAATGATATACGGCTCCCCCGACTTCCGGCACTGATCCCCGTGTGCCTCCTGGGCCAGGTCATAGGCCTTCTTAATCATCGTCACGTCCGTAGACGGATGGTACTTACGGATACGGGCGATCAGAATGTCGTATAACCGGTCCGGGCTCTCATAGTCTCCCGGCGCTTTCACCGCATGGCCGTCCACAATCTCAAGTCCCTGGGAATGATCGGTCATGATCGCTTCCGCCGCAAGCCTGTCATCTATCGCCTCATAAGTTGTTGTCCCAGACATACGGATACCTCCTCCCTCTTTGATATACCAGTCCTCATCATCTTATTTGCCCGGATATGCAATGACAGATTCCACGTCGTATCCGGAAAGCTTCTCCCTTCCCTTCAGGCCGGCAAGTTCCATTAAGAAAACGGTCTTTACCACGATTCCGCCAAGACCTTCCACCAGCTTCACCATGGCCTCGTTGGTTCCTCCGGTGGCAATCAGATCGTCAATGATCACCACTCTCTGTCCCGGCCGGATGGCATCACGGTGAATCTCCAGTTCTGCGGTTCCGTATTCCAGTTCATACTGGATGGAAACCGTCTCACAGGGAAGCTTTCCCTTCTTGCGGATGGGGATAAACGGCTTGTGCAGATTGTAGGCAACAGGTACGCCAAAGATAAAGCCCCTGGATTCCGGCCCCACCACCAGGTCAAATTCCACGTCCTTTAACTTCTCCTGCATTAAGTCTATGGCAAGGGCTAACCCGTCCGCATCCTGCAGCACGCTGGTCACGTCTCTGAAAATGATGCCCGGCTCCGGAAAATCCGGTATACTTCTCACGTACTCTTCGATCTTCTTCATAACAATCTCTCCATTCCTGTATCAATATTATTTTAGTATAGCATTAGTCTGTAGGATTTTCAATATTTTTACGGCAGTCTCTGAGCATATCTTTCATTTGTCATATCCTTGACAATTCCCCCGAAGTAGTGCAAAATAATACTATACAAACACAGTAATATGGAAGGTGATAAAATTGAATCCAGAAGAATTACAAAACAAACAGGAACACAGCTGGGCATCTGTTTATGAAATCATCTCAGGCTTTAACAAGTATGCAACCGAGGAAGTATTGTTCTATGCCGTACAGATTCTGGGCGAAGAGATGGGAAGCAAGCATGTGGCAATCTATACCATAGCCAACCGGGATTACGCCAGACTGTTTTCCGCCACGTCCTTAGAGGCGAGAAAACTGGGCAATTCCATAAGGTATGCAGAGTTAGGCGAACTATACAGCGAACTGAAGGAGGGTCGGATCTATGTGAACAGGGCCAACGAGCCTGACCGGCCGGCGCTGGCCAGCGCCGTCTATGCAGAAGAGGATCTCCGGGTAATCCTGATGTTCTGGGATGTACCGGAAGAGAAGCATGCC
Source organism: uncultured Dorea sp. (assembly GCA_910587575.1). Classification (GTDB taxonomy): domain Bacteria; phylum Bacillota; class Clostridia; order Lachnospirales; family Lachnospiraceae; genus Sporofaciens. Next base: position 28,182 of record CAJULU010000018.1, on the reverse strand, counting down.
CTGCCGCCGGTAGAACGGCTGACGGTCATTGTAACGCTGCTTCAGAATACCATCCTTCATGCAAGCCGCTATATGTCAAGTTTCCGAAGAAAGAATTATCTGGAAGGAACGAATGTACTCAATGAGAAGACTTTTAAAGTACTGCTGAAAACATTTTTCGAGGCAAAGGCAAAAGGTCTGACCGAGTGCATACTGGCAGAATTTGAAATGGGATACCGCGATTACCGCAACATTTCGATCCAGATCGCCTACAAGGTCCGCCAGACAGATTACATGGGTGTCATGGACGGCGGAAAATTCTACATACTGCTTGCCAATACAGACCTTACCGGCGCCAGGATTGTTCAGGAAAGATTCCGCGAACTTGGGTTCCGGTGCGAGTTAAAAGAAACGTTATAGACAGACTGATAAAAATCTTTGATAACAGCCTCTTTCTGGAAGCACATTATCAAAGATTTTTTACTTAATATTACTGGTAATGTGTAATTACAATCTGAGGTGTCACACGCCCCATATATTCATTCAGTTCCGGATAATAGGTAATCGACAGCGTCATGCCGCTTCGTCTTCCAGCCAGCGCCGCCTTTGCCGCCCGGCTTCCATAACGTTCTTCCATTGCTTCCAGGAACTCTTCCGCATGATTAAAATACATGGCGTCCATGGCCGTCCCGGCGGCATCACAGACCTTAAGTTTCAGAACGTTCTGGTTCTTCCCCAGAATCCGGATGCTTAGGATTTCCACATGGCGGGCGGCAAAAACCGGCTTCCCATTCCCTTTCCCAAAGGGTTCCAGAAGAGAAAGTTCCTGTATGAAACTTTCCGTCACACTGGTAAAGGGAAGTTCCATGTCAATGACTACTTTTTCTGTCAGCTCCTCTTTTGTCAAAGTGCAGTTTTCATTGAGCATTCGCCGGAAGTCTCCCATCTTTTCTTTCGTAAGCGAAAGTCCCGCCGCCAGCCTGTGGCCGCCGAATCTGGTAAGAAGTTCTTTACATTTACTGAGTTCCTCGAACATATGATATGCCTCGATGGAGCGGCCGGATCCTTTGATTCCTTCCTGGGCGTCTGTCAGCACAAAGACCGGCCTGTAATAGCTCTCCCGGATGCGTCCCGCCACAATCCCGGCAAGGCTCTCATGACAGTCCGGAAGGTAGATGACCAGTACCCGGTCGTTTTTCAGCCCCCCTGTCTCCACCTGCTCCTTTGCCATAAGGACGGCTTTTTCCGTCATCTCTTTTCTGCTGTCATTGAGCGCTTTCAGATCTCCTGCCAGCACGTCAGCCTCCTTCTTACTCTTTGCTCTGAGAAGCCGAAGCCCCCGCTTTGCAGTATCCAGTCTTCCGCTGGCATTCATGCACGGTCCCAGGATGAAGCCGATGTGGTACGCACGGATACGGTCTTTATCCAGATTTGTACATTCAATCAGTGACCGCAGTCCGTAATTCTGTGTACTGCCAATCCGCTTCAGGCCCTCTTTTACAAAGATGCGGTTCTCATCTGTCAGATCCATCACATCCCCCACGGTCGCAATGGCCACATTTTCCAGCAGATCCTCAAATTCCTCTTTCTTCCTTCCCATGTCTGCACACAGCGCCAGTACAAGCTGGTAGGCCACAGCCGCACCGCACAGGCCGGGAAAAGGATATCCGCATCCTGGCTGTCTGGGATCAATCACTGCATCTGCCGGCGGCAGACGATAAATCCTCTCTCCGTCTCCCTCCTCATAAGGCACTTCATGGTGGTCCGTCACGATTATGGTCATCCCCAGGCTTTTTCCATAGGCAATCTCATCTGCCGCAGCAATGCCGTTGTCGCAGGTTACGATGGTATCTGTCCCGTCTTCATACGCACGCTTCACTAACGCTTCATTCAGTCCGTATCCATCTGTAATCCGGTCCGGTATATCACTGTCTGCCACTCCCCCCAGTCTTTCGATTCCTTCCAGTAATATGTAGGCTGCATGGATCCCGTCAATATCATAATCCCCGATAATACGGATCTTCTTACCGCTGTCAATCTTCCTGCGCAGGATACGCACCGCTTCCTCCATTCCCTTCATCTTCCGTCCGTCATAGAGATCTGCCGCAGTTCCGTTTAAAAATTTACCCACAGCCTCATCTCCTGTCACGTCCCGGTTCCGGATCAGGCAGGCAAGCCTGGGGCTGATGTGAAACCTCTCTCCAATCCCCGCAAAATCCGCCCCTTTCCGCAGAAGCACCCATCGTTCCATTCCCCTTTTCTCCTCCTTCTCTTCTGTTATCCATGAATGAAATGCCGGAAGGGACTGACGGAAAATGTCATTTCCACCAGTCCCTTCGTAATTTTGCAAGCTTCCTTCTTTCTTAAGCTTCCTTCTTTCCAAGTTTCGTGCGCATCACATACCACAGCGCACCCGTAATACATACGGAAGAATATGCTCCGCAGATCACGCCCACCATCAGCGGTGCAGCAAACTCACGGATGGAGCTGACACCCATAATGAACAGGATGGCAACCATCACAAAGGTGGTCAGCGAGGTATAGATACTTCTGGTCAGCGTCTGGGTAATACTCTTATTCACCACAGCCATAAGATCCGTCTTCTTCGTCTGGTAATGCAGTTCCTCACGGATACGGTCAAAGATAACGATGGTCGCATTGATCGAGTATCCCACAATCGTCAGCATACAGGCAATAAAGGTATTCCCTACTGAAATTCTTGCAATGGCATAGAACCCGATTACGATCAGTACGTCATGCAGCAGCGCAAGAATGGCGCTGGCCGCAAAACGGATATCCTTGAACCGGAACCAGATGTAAAGCAGCATACAGATTGTGGAAATGATGACCGCAACCACTGCATCCTGACGCATCTCATTACTTACGGTAGAACTGATATTCTCAGCCGTAATCAGCGACTCATCCACCTTGAACTCATCCACCATGGCCTGGTTCAGTTCCTCACGCTGGTCAAGGGACAGCGTCACCGTCTTGATAATCACCTGGTTGGTTCCTGCGACCTTCTGGGTCTGCACGTTATTGTCACCGGTAACGTCTTCCACAACCGGAACTACCTTCTCGTCAATCTCATCAATGGAAAGTTCTTCATTAAATGTTACATTCGTAGAGGTACCGCCCTCAAATTCAAGACTGTATGCAAATGCGCCCTTTCCTCGTGAAGAATTCACACCCATCACTGCCAGACTCACTACAATCAGCAGTACAGATACCGTAAAGAATACCTTCCTCTTCTCCACGAACGCAATCGGTTCCCGCTCTTTTTTCGGGCGGTAGTACATACTCTCCTTACGCATTCCCACCGCATAGAAAGAGAATACGATAATCCTCGTCACCACAAGAGCGGTAAACATGGACACAAGAATACCGATCGCCAGAGTCTGCGCAAATCCCTTTACCGGTCCGGAACCGCGGAACCACAGAACCGCAGCGGCAATCAGAGTAGTCACATTACCATCCACGATGGCAGACATGGCTTTCTGGAAACCAGTCTTCAGAGAATTCTTCACACTCTTTCCCCGTGACATTTCCTCGCGGACACGGGCAAATATAATGACGTTGGCATCCACGGCCATACCAATACCCAGAATAATACCAGCGATTCCGGGCAGCGTCAGCGTGACGTTAAACGCATTCAGAATCACCAGAACCAGTTCCGTATAGATCAGCAGCGCAAGTCCTGCTGCAACCCCCGGAAGATAGTACACAAAGATCATGAAGGCAATAATCAGAGCAAGACCAATGGCCCCCGCTTTCAGACTGGTGCTGATGGCCTGCTCTCCAAGCTGGGCGCCCACCACGTTAGAACGGAGTTCCTCAAGTTCCAGCTTCAGACCGCCGATACGGATGGTCGAAGCCAGATTGTCCGCTTCTTCAAACGTAAAGTTTCCGGTAATATATGCCTGTCCCCCGGTAATCTCCTGGTTGACAACCGGATCGCTGATTGTGGCGCCGTCATAGACAATGTCAATCTTCTTCCCTACATTCTCCTTCGTAGCTTTTGCAAACTTCTCTTTCCCATCCTTGTTCAGCGTCAGTTCTACCGAGTATTCCCGGTTCTTCATGGAGTCTTCCCCGGCTCTCGCAGTTGCCGTCTCCACGTCAGATCCCGTAAGCACCGTCTTCCCGTCCTCTGTCTTGAACTCCAGAGAACCAGGCTTCCCTAATTCGTCCAGAATCTTGTTGGCATCCGTCACGCCCGGAATCTCAATGTTGATTCTGTCACTACCCTCCTGGTAAACGCTCGCTTCCGTACTATACTGCTCCACACGTCTCTGAAGCTTATAGATCGTGTCACTCATCTCTTCATCCGATGGATTCTTGTCCTTTACCTGGTACGTGATGCTGACACCGCCCGCCAGATCCAGGCCAAGCCTGATATTCTTCATCGCTCCGGTTCCGGTCCCGCCAAACCCCACCAGTACCGTGAAGCCCATCAGTGCAATCAGCACAACTGTCAGTACCAGGCTTATGATACCTTTGTTCTTCTTCATGGTATAACTTCCTTTCTACTCATTCGCCAAAGCAGCTTTTATCATAATTGCGCACTCTACACGCTTTCTTTGCATCTCGCATCCTATCTCATAGGTGTCGTGAATGGTGCCGTGGAAGTTCCAGGCATTCGCCATACATCCGCCGCTGCAGTAGAATTTTGCAAAACAATCCCTGCACTTTTCCTTGGAATACACATTGCAGCTTCGGAAATCCTCTGCAATCTCCGGCCGCAGAATCCCTTCCTCTACATTCCCCATTAAGAAATCTTCCTGCCCTACAAACTGATGACACGGATACAAATCCCCCCACGGCGTCACTGCCAGGTACTCGGTTCCCGAACCGCATCCCGACAATCTCTTCGCCACACAGGGTCCACCGTCTAAGTCTATCATAAAATGAAAGAATTGAAAACCTTTTCCTTCCTTTTCACGCTCAATCATTACCTTTGCCAGCTTATCGTACTCTTCCATGATCTTCGGAAGATCTTCGGTGCGGATTGCGTAAGGGTCACTTTCGTCCCCCACCACCGGCTCAACCGACATCTGCTGAAAGCCAAGATCTGCAAAATGCAGAATATCCTCTGAGAAATCCAGATTGTTCCGGGTAAACGTCCCGCGGACATAATACCGCTCCTGGTTCCGGCTTTCTGCCAGCTTCTGAAACTTCGGAACAATGATGTCATAACTTCCTTTCCCATTGCGGAAAGGACGCATACGGTCATTGACTTCCTTACGCCCGTCTAAGCTTAACACCACATTGTCCATTTCCTGGTTGATAAATTCCTGAATCTCATCGTCTAACAGCACGCCGTTAGTGGTAACGGTAAAACGGAAATGCTTGTCATGAATCTTCTCCTGCTGCCTTCCATATGCCACAAGGTCTTTCACCACCTGCCAGTTCATCAGCGGTTCACCGCCAAAGAAGTCCACTTCCAGGTTCCTGCGGCTGCCGGAACTTCTGATCAGAAAATCCAGAGCCTTTTTCCCCACCTCATAACTCATCAGCGCCCGCCTGCCGTGATATTCTCCTTCCTCTGCGAAACAATACTTACAGGCAAGATTGCAGTCATGGGCGATATGAAGACAGAGAGCCTTCACCACCGTCTTACGTTTCTTTACTTCTTCGATCATACTCTCGTATGTATCTTTTACAAATAACTGTCCCGCCTCTGTCAGTTCGGTTACGTCCGCAAGGGCATCCGCAAGGTCATCTCTTTCATACCGTCCACCCAGAGCCGTAATAAGCCCCTGGAAAACAGACGGATCACGCAGAATCTCTAATGCCCGTTCTTCCTGGTCTTTACATGATTGATTTAACTCGGAAATCACGTCATAGCAGAGCTGGTCAACCACATGAACCGCACCGCTTATGACATCCATAACGATATTGTATCCATTATTCTGATACTGATGTATCAAGACTATGTACCCCTTTCACATTCTGACATTCTCTCAAATTACTTTCCGTATGCCATGACAAACAGAAAAAGAATCCCGCTTTACGGGATTCTCCGCCTGCGGCATACCGCAGCAGCGCCATCATTCCTGATACTTGCCGTCTACTTCTTCTGCTCGCATGTCTGATTGCCTACCGTGCAGGACGTCTTACATGCTGACTGGCAGGATGTCTGGCACTCGCCGCATCCACCCTTCTTCAAACTGTTGTTCAGAGTCTGTGTATTTAATGTCTTTACATGCTTCATGGTCATGTTCCTCCTTATTCTTTTGCCTAACTTCTGTTATTATAGCATTACATCTTCATTTGCGCAATAAGGAAGTGTGTAAAATTCACCGGCAGGCAATTCTGACATCTTTGCATGCCGGATTACGACAGCATACCTCCTGCCATTCCGCCTCCGGCACACAGGATTAATGTGGTCACCAGATTCACCGCATCCCCGTTCAGCGTACGGTACACGCCAAGGGTAATCAGCAGAAGCAGCGCAAAATAACCGATTCCAAGGCCCAGCCCCCACAGATACCTTCTCACCCTGGCAAATTTGCCGATGACAATTCCGCCAAGCAGAGTTGCCATAATATAGATTGCCACGATGGCAGCCGACACCGCTTTCTCGTTCAGTTCAAACTTAAACAGCGCAACTGCCAGCAGCAATAACAGAATCCCTGTGATGACGTAAGAAACCAGAAGTGACTTTAATATCCACATGACCCACGAATCTTTCTGGAGCTTTTTTTCCATTCCCATCCCTCCTTGTCTATCACAAGGTATGATGGGAATTCTGATTATATTCCTCTATTGTTCCATCTGGCTCCCTAAAAATCCTGCCGCACAGGCCGCCATCTTCTGTTCCAGTTCCCCCAGTTTCTTCTTAGGATCCCTGGAAAGGAGAATCACCCCGCCAATCACGTCGCCCTCGCAGATAATCGGGCTGATAACCTCATATTCGTAATCTTCATCCTGGGCATCTATAATGGGAATATATGTCTTATCCCCCGCCGCAGCCGAAAGCTGGGTTCTGTCACAAAGACTCTTCTCTAACTGCCTGCTGATATATTTGTCCTGAAGTTCCTTCTTTCCATTTCCTGCGGCCGCAATGATCTGGTCCATGTCACAGACACATACCAGACAGCTGATGGTCTGGGCCAGGCTCTCCGCATACTGTTTTGCGAATGTTGACAGCTCTCCGATGGGAGAGTATTTCTTTAAAATGATTTCGCCTTCCCTGTCGGTGAAGATTTCCAGCGGGTCGCCCTCCCGAATCCGCAGCGTCCGCCGGATTTCTTTCGGGATTACCACACGGCCCAGATCATCTATTCTACGTACAATTCCAGTTGCTTTCATAGTATTGATTCCTCCATCTGTAGATTTTCATATCACTTGTTCGTAATGATACTATTATCTGTAAATGAAGGGATTTTATACCGCAAAATTTTATCGTTTTATTTACCCTTGACAATACAATCAAGAATATAATGAACATTGTTCAGTCTGGTGCTTCTGCTGATACAGATCAAACATAGCGTATCATATCCCTACGGCTTCCTATTCTCCTCTGACCAGAGTACTCTGTATGCTCCGATATACCTTTTGCATAGTCATTCCCTGTATGATCGTCGTAAAGAACACGATTGCATAGGTTCCCCCAAGAATGATCAGAGACACTTCTTCGGAAACCAGCTCCTGGGCGCTCATGGCAAGCGCAACCGAAAGCCCTCCCCGAAGCCCTCCCCAGGTCAGAAGACAGATGAACTGCGGCTTCTGATACCCGTCAGGCAGATGACCAATGAATATGGACGCAGCCCCAAGGCTTCCCGCCCTTGCGACCAGATTCGCAGCGATTGCAAGAAGCGACAGAACCAGAACATGGGGCATCTGTAAGATCCGGATAAAGGAAAGCCCAAGCATAACATACAGAACAGAATTCAGCAGCGTATCCAGTATCTCCCAGAAACTGTCGAACTGGTGAAGCTCAAGCGTCCTTCCCCTATACTCCGAAAAATTCCTGAGTGCAGAGAACAGAACCCCGCACACAACCGAGGCAATCGCCCCGGAAAATCCAGCATACTCACACAACACATAAGACAGGGACACCGCCAGAAGACTGGTAAATATCTGCCTGGATTCATCCTTTGTATGGCTGAATATGGGGAAACAGACGCACGTCACCACCACTCCGACAGCCACGGCTCCCAGTAACTCCTTCGCCATCACGGCAAAAAAACCGCCGCTTTCTTCAGCAGTGACCATTCCCGAGAAGAAGATGAACAATGCGACACCCATCCCGTCATTCAGCAGAGATTCCCCCTCAATAATGAAACTGATCCCCGGCGGAAGGTTAAACTTCTTTAAAATACTGGTAGCCGCAATCGGATCCGTAGGCGCAACGATACTGCCGAACATGAGGCAGACCGGAAGCGTGAACGGAAGTCCCAGAATCCTGCCTGCCCCATAGAAAATCAGACCATAGAACACAGCCCCCAGAAATGTAGCGCCCACAGCCAGCAGCGAAATGGCCCTGGCATGTTTCTTGAAATCCAGAAGCCTCATATGGCAGGAGCCTGCGAACAGCATGAAGCACAGAACCCCCTCCATCAGAAATCCTTCCAGATTGAAAAACTGTAACTCCTCAAGAACCTGGGATGCCGTCCCGGTTCCTTTTAAGACGGCGCCCAGCACCAGCAGCAGACCGCCGGCAATCACGGTAAACAGCATCAGCGCTATTTCATGGGTGAATTTTGTCACCTTCTCGTTAAAATACCCAAGCGTTACCACAAGCGCAAGTAATATGACCGTATCCAGCAGAAATGTATCCATCTCTCTTCACTCCTTTTCTATCCCCCAGGGTTATCCTTTGTCAGACCCGCCAGTATGAATTATTTTTCTGCCTTACTATCATAACATAAATTCTCTGTTCCTGAAACAGGAAAAATAATATCTGTCTTACTTACGCCGTCCTTTTATCCTTCCATCCTTTCATTTCTTTCGGCCGCCTCTGTCCGTTCTTTCTCCTTCTTATCTTCCAGATGTTTTCTCAGCATACATTTCTCATCAATCTCATATACGGCATTGCCGTCAATAATTAGTTTTCTGTCCATTTTATGTTCCCTTTCTCCCGGAAACTTTCATGGGTTTCCCGGGTTGTTGTTTCTCTAATAATATATGAAATACTTAAGATTTAGTTTTCCCATATCTCATAAAATCCATTCAGCTGGCATATATATTTACAACGTTATAAAAGGATCCGCATACAAGGAGTGCCTATGGAACAAAATACGCTGAAACCTATGACGCCTTTCGATAACCTGGTGACACCGCCCTTTTTATATACTTTAAAACTCCTGCTTCCATACACTCCGCCCTCCGTGCAGCGTTTTTTCGGAATCTATATCAAATTCCTGGAATTCCGCCACACGATGGAATATTTTCAAGGGTTTTCCTCCTCTCCTTCCAACATCCTGGAAGGTCTGAAACCATATATGAACCCGGCAGAAAAAGAGATGATGGAACAAATGTCAGGCATGATGAATATGATGGAAATGGTACGAAGCATGCAGTCTGTATCAGAACCCTCCTCCGAAGGTTCTGAGGGATTTAACCCGATGGACATGATGAAGAGCATGTTAAGCCCCGAGCAGCAGGAGATGTTCGAGATGTATAACACGATGTTTGAAAACGAATTCAACCAGCCCGATGCGGGCAAGCAGAAAGGAGACGCAGAAAATGAATGAATGGATGAACCACCCGGACATGCAGAATATCGACCCGATGAAAATGGAACTGATCCGCACCGCCGCCGAAAAGACCCAGGGGAAAAGCGGCAAGGCCCTGGCCCCGATTATGATGGCGCTGATCACCAATGCGAATAAGAAAGGAATCCAGTTTACCCCCGATGAATTCTCACTGGTACTCTCTGTCCTCAAAGACGGAAAATCCAAGGAAGAGCAGGATCAGATTGAAGGCATGGTGCGGATGGTTTCCTCATATATGAAGAAATGAGAATCATTTCTTCTGACTCCGCATCTGACGGCGCAGGGCGGCCTGTTCCCAGGCCGTCCTCTCTTCTTCCGTTTCCAGAACCAGCCCTGGAACCGGAACCGGCCTGTCATGTTCATCCAGAGCCACCATGGTAAAGAAAGCCTGGTTAATCAGTGTTCTCTTTCCTTCCAGATCTTCGATGTAAGTGTCTGCCTCTACTTCCATAGACGTACGTCCTGCATAGGTTAATCTCCCCTTGATGATAATCACGTCATTCTGGTATGCGCCTTTCAGGAACCGCAGGTTATCCACGGACGCTGTGGTGACATTCTTATGGGCATGGCGTTTTGCCGCAAGAGCCGCGACCTCGTCAATCCACTGCATCAGAATGCCGCCGAAGAGCCGGCCTGTTGCATTCAGATGGTTGGGCCGGACAATATGGACGGTTTCAACCATAGATTCCCTTACTTTTCTGCTCTCTGTATTCATATGGGATGTGCTCCTGTTCTCTAAGATTCTTTTATTCTTTTCCGTAATCCCTTTTATTATAACACAGGATTTGCTATACTTAGTTTAATTTCAACAAAATTTTTCTATGAAAGATGAGGCTGTTTGATATGTTAAGAAGAAAAAAAGTAAAGGAAGAACCTGTTTCCCATAGAAATATCAAACTCACGATTGAGTATGACGGAAGCCGCTACCAGGGATGGACCCGTCTCGGGAAGGACGAGTCCAACAATACCATTTCCAACAAGATCCTGGAAGTTCTGAAGAAAATGACCGGCGAAGAGACGCTGGAACTCTTCTGCGGCTGCCGCACAGAAGTAGGGGTTCATGCCTATGCACAGGTTGCCAATTTCAAGACTGCATCCGACATGGACATTCTGGATATGAAGCACTATCTCAACCGTTACCTTCCCATGGATATTGCCATCGTGAATGTGGAAGAGGCGCCGGGACGTTTCCATTCACAATTGAATGCCGTCTCCAAGACTTATATGTACCGTCTGACTGTTGACGATGTGCCCAGCGTGTTTGACCGGAAATATACTTATCACTGTTTTAAGACTCCGGACAAGGTGGTCATGCGCCAGGCTGCCCAGCTGCTGGTGGGAACCCATGATTTCAGAAATTTCTCGACCGCCAGAAAGAGCAAGTCAACGGTGCGCAAGCTTTATGACATCGAGATCTACAGCGCTGCACAGGAGATGCAGATCATTCTGTATGCAGATGACTTTCTCCACAACATGGCCCGGCTGATCGTGGGAACGCTTCTGGACATTGGCATGGGCGTGCGCCCCAAGGAGGATATTGAGGATATCTTCGAGGGAATCCAGTCGCCCAGCGCCCCTTGTGACCCCAAAGGACTTTATCTACAGGAAATATCTTATTAGATCTGGAGGAAATCGGAGATGTTCGCTACAGAGAGACAGTCAATGATCGTAGAAATGATCCGGCGGTACGGCAGCGTCCAGGTAGACATGCTGGCGCAGGAACTGGGCGTCAGCGCAATGACCATCCGCAGGGATCTTGTAAAACTGGAGGAGGAGAACAAGATCGAACGCTGCCATGGAGGAGCCGTGGCGAAGCAGGAGGAGACTTATGCCGACAAGCAGATCAGCCACCAGCATGAGAAACAGAAACTGGCAGAGATCTGTGCATCCTTCGTCTCGGAAGGCGACACCATATTTCTGGATGCAGGTACCACCACCTACGAAATCGCCAGGCTGATCAAGGATATCAAGGGGATTCTGATTGTGACCAATGACCTGGAGATTGCCCAGCTTCTGAAAAGCAGCGAGGCGGAGCTGTTTATCTGCGGGGGCAGCGTCCAGAAGTCAACAGGAAGCATGTTTGGCCGTTACGCCACGCAGATGCTGGAAGATTTCAAGTTTGACGCCGGATTCTTCGGAGCCGCTTCCATTAACGAGGATTTCGAAGTGACCACGCCCACTTCTGAGAAGATGTGGCTGAAGCGTCATACTCCCATGCAATGCCGGCGTTCCTATCTGGTGGTGGACCAGTCCAAATTCGGCAGGCAGGCCATGACCCGGATCAATCATCTGGGGGATTACACGGGAATTGTCACAGACAAGGTGTTCAGTCCCGCAGAACACAAGAGGCTGGAAGAGATGAACGCAGTGATTATACAGAAAGCAGTTTAAGGGGATGGCAGCAGATTACCATCCCCTTTGTTCCGTTTCCAGAAAGAACTTTCTGTTTCTTTGCGGAGCTTACCGGATCTTACATAAAGATATTCAGTACAATGACTTCCACAACGCCCACTGCCCAGGCAATGGTTGACGTAATGGACCACACCGTAAGCTGGTCCTTGGCCTCGCTGACGCCAAGCGTCCGGTTTACCACCCAGAAATAACTGTCGTTAAAATATCCAAAGAACAGAGAACCAACACAGCACGCAACCGCTCCTAATAACGGACTTGCACCGGATGCCACGATAATGGGTGCGGAGATACTTGCCGCAGTCGTCATGGCAACCGTACCAGAACCCTGGATGAAACGCATTGCCGTTGAGATGATCAGCGGCAGGATGATAATCGGAATGGCTGTCTGTGTAAGCCCTTCTGCCATAAATGTTCCAAGGCCGGAATCCTTGATGATCTGTCCAAGGGCTCCGCCGCCGCCAGTTACCAGCATGATGATACCGGCTGACATCATCCCTTTCTCCATCTCAGAGATACATACCTGTCTGTCAAGGTTTCTTCCCAGTGTAAAGATTGCCACCAGAAGCCCAAGACCCACCGCCACGATCGGCTGTCCAAGGAAAATCAGAACTTCCATGATTCCCGTTGTCTTTCCCAGTGCAGAAGCAATGGTGTTGATGAGAATCAGAATGATCGGCACGATCAGAGGCATGAAAGACTCCAGCGTTCCCGGCATTCCTGTCAGATCCATGGAAAATGCGTTCTCATAATCCGGCTCCTGGTAGGGAGCTTCTACAATCTCGCCGTTCTCATCCGTGATACGGTAATATTTCTTCGCTAGCACCATTCTCGCATATGCGATACAGGCAATCGCCATGGGAAGCGCCAGCACGATGGTCAGCAGGATAAACTTACCTACATCTACTCCGAAGATTCCGCATACGCCCAGCGGACCCGGTGTGGGGGGAACCAGGGAGTGGGTGATGACAAGGCCTGCAGCCAGTGATACCCCAAGTGCAATCACGGATTTCTTCGTCGCCTTGGAGATCGCCTTTGCAATGGGCGCCAGCACCACGAACCCGGAGTCACAGAAAATCGGGATGGATACCAGGAAACCGGTCAGCGCCAGAGCCTCCTCCTCCCTCTTCTTACCAAACAGTTTCAGGAAGGTGTGGGCCATCCGTTTTGCCGCCCCCGTCACCTCGAAGATCTGTCCCATCATGACACCGAAACCAATAATAATACCGATGCTTCCTAATGTGCCGCCGAATCCCGAGGTAATCGAATTAACAATACCAAAGGTCTTCCCATCCTCCAGCGTGATATTTACCAGAGGCATTCCGCCTACAACACCAACAATAATCGTACAGATGATCAATGCAAGAAACGCCTGTACTTTCGTCTTCAGAACCAGGAATATCAGGACGGCAATCCCGATTGCCAGACCTATCAACATTCTCTGCCCGCTCAGTCCATTTACCATAAAACTCTCTTCCTTTCCAAAATTTAATCTTTGCACAGACGGATATCCCAGGCCCAGAAGGTGATTAAATCACCTTCTGTCCACTGCCGGGAATCCGGCTATGGCTTCTGCGTAAAATTCGGCGCATACTTCGCTGCCAGCAGAATCGCCTCGATCATGCTGACCGCACTTACGATTCCCTTTCCGGCAATGTCAAATGCCGTCCCGTGATCAACCGATGTACGAAGGATCGGCATCCCGTTGGTAACTGCAATGGTCTTCTCAAAATCAAGGGTCTTTGTCGCAATGTGCCCCTGATCATGGTAGAGAGACAGCACGCTGTTATATTTTCCCATCGCCGCCTGGTGGAAGACAGAGTCTGCGCCAATGGGTCCTGCCACATTGTAGCCCTCCGCCTTCAGTTCCTCCACTGCAGGCGTGATTTCATTGACTTCCTCCCATCCGAACAGCCCGTGCTCACCGCTGTGAGGATTCAGCCCTGCAATGGCCATCGTGCCCTCCGATACGCCAAGCTTCCGAAGCGCCTCAAGGCACCGCTTTACATAATCTTTGATTCTCTCTTTGGTGATCATATCCAGCATTTCCCGCAGAGACACGTGCCTTGTGAGGAAGAATACACGCATTCCGTTGGTCTCAAACATGGTCAGCGGATCCTCTGTATCCGTCAGCGCACCAAAGATCTCCGTATGCCCGATAAAGTGAATCTCTCCCGCACGCAGGGACTCCTTATTAATCGGCGTGGTTGCCACGGCATCCACTTTCCCGGCATTGGCAAGTTCAATACTCCTGGCAATATAGGCATAGGCCGCCTTTCCGCACATCCCGCTGACACGGCCGAACTCAAACTGATCCATGTCCACATTGTCCAGGTCTATGAGATTCAGGACTCCTTCCCGGAAATCCGCCTCTTCCGGCTCCCTGATGACATGAACCGTAAGGCTGACGCCTGTAATCCGGATGGCATTTTCCATAATCTTCTTATCACCGATAATAATACAGTCTGCCACGTCAGATACTTCCTTAGAGGCAACTGACATTGCCACAATCTCCGGTCCTACTCCCGCCGGATCCCCGATCGGTACTGCGATTAGTGATTTTCCCATAATTCTTCATCCTTTCTTTCAATAAATATAGCTGACATATTCCTGCCTAAATGTACAGTTTCTCCTTCAGATAGGTGATACACTGGTTAATGGCCCCGCGTCCGCCCTGGCTTCCGCCCTTCGTGATAATGTGGACTCCCTCGAACTGTCCTTTTAAGAACTGCCCGTATGCGGCAAGCGGAAGCACCTCGTCTTTCAGCGATAATCCCGCTGTCTCAAACTTCTCGCACACTGCAACCGTCACATCACCCCCGCTGGTATACAGCCCCTTGAACGTGGGCTCGGCCTCAAAGATCCGGTAGGTGATCTCCGCAAATGCATGGTTAATCCTTCCGGTCACGTCATCCAGGGAACACTGGTAACGTTCCATATAAGGCCTGAAATCAATCCGGTTCTCGGGATAGATCCCGTCTCCGGTCACGGTACAGACTGCATTCCGGTCACATGCGGCAAGGATGTCCTCTGCCACCCGCGCAATCTCCGCCTCCCTCTTCTCGTCGGACTCCAGCAGCTCCTTCGTATTCACAAATACATTATGAGTCCTCTGTGACAGCCACAGCTCTTTCATCTGTGCGGTGGTGTTTGGATTCACACTTCCCACCACTGCAAGAATCTTGCTTTTCTCCTTCTTCTGGGACGGCGTGATCAGCTTCCTGGCCAGAGTCGCCGTAAATACCCCCGGATCTACCGCAACCACATGCAGCTTACTGGTAATGACTGCATCCGCAATCAGATCCAGATCCTCCTGGGTGATACAGTCCAGAACAAGAATCCTGCTCCCTTTGGCAACGCACTGGTTCATCAGATCCGCCAGATAATGCTTCCCATGCATCAGATCCTTAAGCTGGATGGATGACACCTGGTACCTGCTCTGCTCGTCGAAGAGAACCGCCGCCTCCGAAATCTTCACCGGCGTCTTAGGGTCAATGGCAATATCCGTCTTGTGAAGCGGCAGACCGCCTACCAGCATATATCCCCCGGCTACAATCCGCCCGGAAGATGGGAAACACGGCGCAGCGATGGCAACATAATCGTCCCCCAGGCAGTCCAGCATTGCGTCTGTCTCACTCCCCAGATTCCCCCGCAGGGTACTGTCTATCCGCTTCGAATATACCTTTACATCGTCTCCCTTCAGCAGACTGCATACATTATGTACCCTGTTATAAGCGATCTCGGGATCTACGCCCCGGCTGTCTGTCGGATACAGGACACAATCACAGTCTGCCAGGGTTGACAGTTCGATCCGCTCCGTGTTCATCACCGTATACGCTTCATAATTCATCTTTTTTAAGAGTACACCGGTGGCATTGGCTCCTGTCAGATCATCCGCTATTACAACACACTGTGACATAACCAGCCTCCTTTCTATAAACCTTCTATTTGTTTGTTTATGTTTATATTGTACTCTAAATGTTTATTTATGTCAATTTAATCTATTTATTAACAAAATTTTCAGCTAATCGCACAAATTATATGTTCGTTTTTGTTTATTGTCACCAAACCTATTTTGCCCTAATGCTTCATAAGCACTTCTGCCGCCTCTTTCAGCGTGGAAATCTCCCCAACATTTCCAGGGAAAATCACATATGGCGTCATCGGGAACCTGCTCTCTTCTCCGGTCTGCCACACCGGGATACCAGGCCTGATCTGTCCGAGTACGT
Organism: uncultured Dorea sp.; assembly: GCA_910587575.1. Classification (GTDB taxonomy): domain Bacteria; phylum Bacillota; class Clostridia; order Lachnospirales; family Lachnospiraceae; genus Sporofaciens. Next base: position 11,843 of record CAJULU010000018.1, on the reverse strand, counting down.
TCGCCTTCCTTACCGCAAGCGCCTTCGTTCCCACATCACTGGAGGTAATGCCGCCTTTCGCAATCACGAAACCTGGCGTGACCGTAAGCCTCCCCACCAGAGACTGTACTGCATCAGAAATCTTAACCGAAAGCCTCAGTTCGTCTTCTTTATCTCCGGTATCCGCCGTAATCAGTGTACGGGTCGTATAACAGCAGACCGTCTTTCCCGCCCTGATACATGCTTCCTCTCCGTCCAGACATCTCTTCACTTCTGCCTCAAATGCCTCGTCATCCTTCACCAGAGTTGCATCCAGTTCGATGAATTCAATATCCGTCAGTTCTTTCAAAGCCTCTACCTGCTTTGTCGTCTTGTCCGTATGGGATCCCACTACGATGATGCCGCCGTTTGACGTCTCTTTTACAACCATCTGCTCCCTGGTCAGAAGGGGCTGGTCCGTCACCGCACCCATGACCTTCACGATCGCCGCAGCAGTACGGAACATGAACACCTTTCCCTTCGCCATGGCACGGTACAGCGCTACACAGAATACCTTCACATCCACATAATCAACCGCATTTACGATGATCTTGCCAAAATCCTTCACTTCCATCAGCTGCGCCTCAATCCTGTCAATATCCATGTTGTGGATATCTGTAAGGGAAATGCACGTCACATCAGAAGCCTTATATTCTCCCTTTGTCTTCTCCTCCACATATTCCGGCATGGTGGCAGCCGTATATCCGAACGTCTTGTCTTTGGCAAACTCCGTCTCATTGGCGGGGACAAGTTCGTCACCATACTTTACATAATGCACGTTGTCGATGGTGAACCGTCCGCCTTCCTTGAAAAACGGACAGAGAATCTCGCCGTCAATGGTCTTGCCCGTATTCTGTTCATAACTGTCCTTAAGAAGCTGCGTCTCCAGGGGATAATGCCCCCGCAGGGTACTGTCACTGCGGCTGATGAATATGTATTCCTTACCGGTTTCCTTCGCCACCTCATCTACCACCGCCGCAATCTCCTTGTGGGCTTTCGTGGTCTGCTCTGCCGTAAATCCCCTGGAATTCGTCAGTACATAGAACAGTTGGTTCTCTTCTTCAAATCCCTGACGGATGCTTTCCTTCTCCCAGCTGGTATAAACGGAAATATCATGGACCGTCTGCACCCCTGTCGGGTCATCGTCTAAAACTACGATTTTCTTATGGTTCCCTTCAATCTCTTTCTTTAATAACGTATCAATATATGCCTCGTCAATCTTCTTAAAAGAGGTCAACACCTCTGCACCAATTGCCATGTCTGCTTCCTCCCTGCTTTTCTAATCGAATTTCTTCACTTCTACGTCAGCCAGCTTCTCAAAATACTGTACGATTCCGCCATGGTCGTCGTTCATATGCCCATGGATCTTCAGTGTCTGCAGGATCTCATAGAGCTGGGCGGTATAAGGAATCGGAACGTCGATGGAGTGGGCCGTATTCACTACGTTCTTGATGTCTTTATGGTTGATACGGATCGGTCCGCCCGGCTTAAAGTTCCGCTCTACAATCATAGGAATCTTTGCATCCAGAACTGCGCTTCCTGCCAGACCTCCCCGGATTGCCTCATAGACCTTCTGCGGATCTGCCCCTGCCTTCGTTGCCAGAACGAAAGCCTCGGATACCACCGCAATCGTATTGTTCACGATAATCTGGTTGGCAAGCTTCGTAACGCTTCCGCTTCCGCTTCCTCCGATCAGCAGTGCGGAAGAACCAAGAATATCGAAATACTCCTTCATGGCATCAAAGTCCTTCTCTTCACCACCGGCCATGATTGCCAGCGTTCCGGCAACTGCTCCTGGTTCTCCGCCGGAAACCGGAGCATCCAGAAATCCGACTCCTTTCTCTTTCAGCGCCTGATAGCATTCCTGGGACTCCACAGGAGTTACGGAACTCATGTCACAGATTACGGTTCCTGCTTTCACAGTTGATGCCACACCGCCTTCGCCAAACAGAATGGATTTCGTGATGGCCCCGCTTGGAACCATGATGATGATCCGCTCACACTTCTCCCCGATCTCGGCATATCCCGCTTCCGCTGCGCCTGCCGCAACCACATCTGCAACCGCCTCTTTATTCAGATCTGCAACCATCAGTTCCACACCTGCTTTCAGCATGTTCTTTGCCATTGGTCTTCCCATGATACCAAGTCCGATAAATCCTACCTTCATTTTTCTACATCCTTTCTTGTGTTGTTTTTAGTTGTTGTGTTTACTTTACTACATACCGGTATACCGGTCAAGACATTTACAGGGATTCTTTTTCTTTTTCACTTTTATACAGTTTTACAATCTGTTTTTTGTGCAACTTGTATATATTCTCGTATATATATTGTTATTTATTTAACATTATTTATAATCTGTCTGCAGCAGGCAAATCATACTGAACTGCCAGTTCACCAGATACCCGCCGTCAGAAACAGAAGTTATCCACTCAATATTGACAGTATTACCTATACGGAGATATACTGATAACAGATCAAAAAAAATAAAATCTGACAGAAGTTTCAGATTCAGTAAAGAAAGAATATCTGTCATAAAAACCGGAGGAACGGATTCTATGTTACCACTAAATGAACAGGCATATCAGCATCTTCAGAGTCTGATTATAGAAGATCAGTTTACTTATAATAAGATTTATTCCGAGACAAAATTATCAAAAGAACTGGGGATCTCCCGGACGCCTTTCCGTGATGCCGTACACCGGCTTGCGCAGGAAGGATATATCGATATCATCCCCAGCAAAGGCTTCATGCTCCACCAGCTTACCAGGCAGGATATTGACGAGACTTTTCAGGTCCGTTCGGCTTTGGAATGTTACTGTACTTTACAGATTACCAGGCAGATTGCCTCTCATCCCACAAGCCGTCCTGTAAAAAAACTTTTGAAAGAACTGCGTATGCTGACGGATCTTCTGAAGGATATCATCGAATCTGACGGATCAATTACAGAATTCTGTGAATATGATTTCCAGTTTCATACCAGAATAATTGACTTCCTGGAAAACCGGCAGATCTCTTCCATATTTGCGACCTTTAAGTACCGTATGCGCAGGCTTGCCGAACTTTCTCTGGCGCACGAAGGACGGCTTCCAGATACTTATCGTGAGCATCTTGCGATTGTAGATGCGATGGAAAAAGGAGATGTAGAACACATCTATGAAATTACACTGACTCATATGGATACGGCCCGGGAGATTAATCTGGACGACCTGTAATCCCGTATATAATCATCATCCGTTTTCGTCCGGGCACGGGAAGGATCCTTGAACAGATTCGAAATATAAAATGCCAATAATAAAATGTCAATAATCCTGCTCTATGGTTCCATAAAAAACAGGTTTATTGACATTTTTACACTCAGAATACTACTCTTTTGCTGTAGGTAAACGATACTAATTCGCAAGAAATTGTTCAATCTCTTCCAGACTTTTTCCAGATGCAACAAGCAGTTCAGCAGCCTTCTGTACTTCAGCCTGTTTCTTCTGTTTTTCAACCATGGCTTCATAGCGGATCTGGTCTTTTTTCAATTGTTTGAGATTCGCTTTTTCCTGTTTCAGTTCTGCAGATAATGATTCAATTCTTTCTTCTGCCATCTCAATTAATTCTGGATAATTCTTCTCTTCTACCTTTCTTCTCGCCATAATGAACGTCCTCCATAATTATTTATTTACATTATAAAGATATCATTCATTAGCGAAAGAGTAAAGTGTTTCGTGATAATTTATTTAAAAAATTTTCCTTTTTATTAAACATTTTCTCTGTTATATGTTATAATGAAAACGTACGATGGTATGTGTGACAGCGTACAAGTCTTGGTAGCGAAAGGGAATAATACTATGAGTGAAGAATTATTACAAGAAACTGCAGCAGAAGCTGCCAGCAGCACAGGGGAAACCATGGCAGATTATGAGGAACATTTTGATGATGCCAATCCATGGAATCTCGTAACCTCCTATAAGGAGAAAGGAACCGTTCTTCCCGTTAAGGTCGAGGGAATCGTGAACGGGGGTGCGATCGCTATGGTCGAGGGACTTCGCGGGTTCATTCCTGCATCCAGACTGTCCCTGTCCTACATCGAAGACCTTGAGACCTATCTGCTCAAGGATATCGAAGTGAAAGTAATCGAAGTGGATCAGGCCAGCGAACGTCTGGTACTCTCCTGCCGTGAGATTCTCAAGGAGAAAGAGAAGAAAGCCATAGCGGAGAAGATTGCCAAGGTGAAGATCGGAAGCGTTGTAAACGGAACGGTTGAGAGTCTCCAGAATTATGGTGCATTCGTGCGCCTGGAAGATGGATTATCCGGCCTGGTTCACGTTTCACAGATCAGTCAGAAGCGTGTGAAGTCACCCAAAGACGTGCTCAACACAGGGGATGAAGTCAGGGTAAAAATCATCGGACTCAAGGACGGCAAGATCAGCCTCAGCATGAAGGCGCTTGAGGAAGTGAAAGAAGAGCCTGCAGAGAAGGTGAACATTCCTAAGTCTGAGAGCATCGGAACCAGTCTTGGCGACCTGTTCAAAGGAATCAAACTGAATTAGTACAGATGCCGATATGAAAAAGAAGAATGCCGCAGACCGTTTCATCTGCGGCATTCTCTTTATCCTTTTCCATTGCTTCTTTTCCTTCGTCTGCACTACAGCGGCAGATCCTTCTTCGTGAACCGCAATGCCCCCAGCAGATAAGACACGGCTGCCACGCCGGCCAGAACACCAAGTTTCCAGGCAAACTCATAATTCACGTCACTGCTTCCCACCGTCTCCATGGCAGAGATGTCCACCAGTCCCACCAGCGTCATCTTGTTAAAAATATCAAGCTGTTCAATTCCAACCCCCATGTCAACCAGTTCTTCTGATCCGAACACGCCCAGAAGCGAAGCGATAAAACACCACACCGTAATTCCGCCGCCAAAGGTAAGTGCCCTGCTGCTATGATTGAACAGGCAGCTTCCCAGGAAACAGATTGCCGCCACCGCTTCCACCAGCACATACATTCCGGCAAATTTAAGCACCGTGGCTTCCACATCTGCATCCCCTGCAATCTCTCCGTTCAGCACACATTTGACACCACAGACAATCCCCATCACCACCAGAGGAATCAGAAGCAGGAAAATGATATGGGTAAATGCAACCGCCTTCCTTTCTGTGGGCGTGGACAGAATATACGCCATGGAACCATGATCTACCTGGGAAGAAATCAGGGCATTTGCCGCAACCACAACCAGCAGGAACACAGGGATAAGCACGATGACTTTATAATACATCGTATTCAGAATCACGCTTGGATCCATCTGCAGACTCTGCTCTCCCACCTCCTGAAACACCGCCGGGCGGGCCTTAAACGGTACCGGTTCCATACTTTCAGCCAGATCCGTCTGGATAGCGTCAATCGCAATGGTCACTACTGCACTCATCATTGCCATGACCAGAACCACAGCCACGGCAAAAATCCGAAACGAGCGGATATCCTGCCCAAACAGCGGCCCTGAAAATAATTTCGTTGTCTTCATGTGTCACTCTCCTTTGCGTATTGCCTCTTTAAAATATGACTCAAGGGTTGTGTGCTCCTCCTGAAACTCGCAGATCAGATAGCCCTTTAAATGTTGAAGCAGAATAATGATATCTCTGGTAGGAAGCGTTACCTCCAGGGAACGCCCACCCACAATCTTCACGGTATCAAAACGGAACCGGTCTACAAAATCCGCCCTGTCCCATGAGGTATTAAACGTAATGCGAAACCATTTATTTTCCGGGTTGCGTATGTCATCCATATCAACGGTTCTGATCACCCTTCCTTTATGGATGATGGCCGCCCGGTCACAGACCTCCTCGATCTCCTCGAAAATATGGCTGGACATAAATATCGTCTTTCCCCTGGCCTTCTCTTCCCGTATGAGCTTCAGAAACGCATCTCTCATAAGCGGATCAAGCCCTGTGGTGGGTTCGTCCAGGATCAGAATCTCCCTGTCACCCATAAGGGCGGCAACAATAGCAGTCTTCTGCTTCATCCCCTTGGACATCCTTCTTAAATTCGCCGACGGATCAAGCTGAAGCCGGCTGCTCAGCCGGTCCATATATGTAAAATCTTCAATATCCAGATATTTGGCATAGTACCGCAGAAACTGCGTTCCTGTCCGGAAACGGGGGAATTCGATCTGTCCGGGGACATAACTCATATAGTTCTTAAGTTCCGTTCTGTCCTTCCACGCCTCCTTCCCTTTGATCCGGACCATGCCACGGTCAAGCTTTAAAAATCCCATCATACTGCGTATGGTCGTGGTCTTCCCCGAACCATTGGTGCCGATAAATCCATAGACTCCCCCCGGCTCAAGACTCATGCTCACGTCAAATATGCCTCGTCCCTTCCCGAAATCTTTCGTGACGCCGCTTAATTCTATGATCTTCGTCATACTACACCTCCCGGAACACCCATGTCACTGTCTGCCTCTCTCCGGAAATCCTCCTCTTCCCTGTAAAATCTCATAAAATGATCCTCCAGAGTATAAGGGATCTCATTAATGTCCATCACATTCAGTTCCGAAAGAACCGGAATCAACTGGTTTAGTTCCACCATATCCACCATAAGCCGCACGGTCAGCCGTTTCGGATCTTTGTTAGTGAACAGGAAATCCTTCTCAATAAAACGGTAATAGTCCCTCTCTGTCTCAAAGGATAGTCTATAGATCCAATGCTTCTGTGCCTTCAGCTCTTCTGCACTGCAGTCCGCTGCAATCCGGCCGTCTTTAATGATTGCGATCCGGTCACAGACTGCATCCACCTCGTGAAAAATGTGGGAAGACAACAGAATGGTCTTGCCTCTCTTCTTCTCTGAACGGATGAATTCAATAAACACCTCCTGCATAACCGGATCCAGGCCGGAAGTGGGTTCATCGAGAATCAGCACTTCCGGGTCGTGCATGAAGGCCGTGACCACGGCCAGCTTCCTTTTATCCCCAATACTCATGTCATGAATCTTCCTGGATGTATCCAGGGCAAATAACGTGATCAGACGGGAGCAGTAATCTGTATCTGTTCCGGCACTCCCGGCCTGCCCCGGCTCTCCGGATTCCTTCCCTTTGGGAGCCGGGGAACCAGGCCTGCGTGGAATCTTCTCCATCTTCCGCAGCCTTCTCATATCTGCGAGGAAACGCTTTCCTGTCATCATCTCTGGAAAAGCGATCTCGCCCGGCAGATATCCTACCATTGCTTTCAGTTCTGCCGCCTGCTTCCTGCAGTCCATCCCCCATATCTGCACTTCTCCGCTCTGGGGTTTCAGGAAACCCATCAAGTGGCGGATCGTCGTAGTCTTTCCTGCCCCGTTAGGGCCAAGGAAGCCGTAGCAGATTCCCTTTTCCACATGCATAGAGAGATCAAAGACGCCCCGTCCCTTGCCGTAATCCTTTGTTAAATTTCTTATGTCTATCACATTCATAAGGCGCTCCTCCCATCTTTCCTCCATTATACCGTATCTGTCCGTCAAATAAAATACTTTTTCAGAAAACAGAGCTTCTCCTTGTAAAAAGTATCCGGTTATCCTATAATGAGAAAAAAATATGAATAAGTTGACATTGGCAGGTGGTATTATGTGCGCAGAAGAAGTAATTCATAAAGTGACAGAAAAAGGATTTTGACAGGCTCCTGGAAGATATTGAGAACATACCCACTCTGTATACTGTGGATTTAGTAGATCTTGATACTTGTACGAACACATTATTATTGGAGGATATCAACGAATATGGACGCAAAATTTATGAAGAGATTTGAATCCTTTCAAAGATCCCTCCCAGCCCGGGGAAAACCCGAAAAAAGAGAAAGAACAACAGCCTTTTACAGCCCGTTCTTTCTCTCATGCACCACTATCCTATTTCTGGGACATCGCTTCCTCAATCGCAACCGCAACCGCAACCGTCATACCAACCATCGGGTTGTTTCCTGCACCAATCAGACCCATCATCTCAACGTGAGCCGGTACGGAAGAAGATCCTGCAAACTGAGCGTCAGAATGCATACGTCCCAGTGTATCGGTCATACCGTAAGAAGCCGGTCCTGCAGCCATGTTATCCGGGTGAAGAGTACGTCCTGTACCGCCGCCGGATGCAACGGAGAAATATTTCTTCCCCTGCTCAATACATTCTTTCTTATAAGTACCTGCAACCGGATGCTGGAAACGTGTCGGGTTGGTGGAGTTACCCGTAATAGATACGTCTACGCCTTCCTTGTGCATAATCGCAACACCCTCGCGTACATCATTGGCGCCGTAGCAGTTTACCTTGGAACGCAGCCCGTCAGAATAAGCAATCCTCTGAACTTCTTTCAGCTCGCCTGTGTAGTAGTCATAATCCGTCTCAACGTATGTAAATCCGTTAATTCTGGAAATGATCTTCGCTGCATCCTTTCCAAGTCCGTTCAGGATGACACGAAGAGGTTTCTTACGAACCTTATTGGCTTTCTCCGCAATACCGATGGCGCCCTCAGCAGCTGCAAAAGACTCGTGCCCTGCCAGGAATGCGAAACAGTCTGTCTCTTCCTCAAGAAGCATCTTTCCTAAGTTACCATGTCCAAGTCCGACCTTTCTCTGGTCAGCTACAGATCCCGGGATACAGAAAGCCTGTAAGCCCTCTCCGATTGCAGCGGCAGCCTCGGCGGCCGTCTTGCAGCCTTTCTTGATTGCAATCGCTGCGCCTACGGTATATGCCCAGCATGCATTCTCGAAACAGATTGGCTGGATCCCCTTCACCTGGTTGTATACGTCAAGTCCGGCATCTTTGGTAATCTTCTCCGCTTCTTCGATGGAAGCGATGCCATAGCTTCCTAACACTTCATTGATTTTATCAATTCTTCTTTCATATGATTCAAATAAAGCCATTTACTTGTCCTCCTACTCTTTTCTCGGGTCAATGATCTTCGCTGCGTCCGCAACACGTCCGTACTGTCCTTTTGCCTTCTCCCATGCATCGTTCGGCGTATCTCCAGCCTTGATGAAGTCCGTGAACTTTCCAAGATTGACGAACTGATATCCGATGATCTCGTCATGGTCATCCAATGCGATTCCTGTTACATAGCCTTCTGCCATCTCCAGATAACGAGGACCCTTTGCCAATGTTCCATACATAGTACCAATCTGTGAGCGAAGTCCCTTTCCAAGATCCTCAAGACCTGCGCCAATCGGAAGCCCGTCTTCTGAAAATGCGCTCTGGGTTCTTCCATATACGATCTGCAGGCATAATTCTCTCATTGCGGTGTTGATTGCATCACAGACAAGGTCCGTATTCAGGGCTTCTAAGATTGTCTTGCCCGGAAGGATCTCTGATGCCATGGCAGCAGAGTGTGTCATTCCTGAACATCCAAGGGTCTCAACCAATGCTTCCTGGATAATACCGTCCTTAACGTTTAAAGTGAGTTTGCAGGCTCCCTGCTGCGGTGCGCACCAGCCAACGCCATGTGTCAGGCCGGAGATGTCTTTGACCTCTTTTGCCTTTACCCATTTTGCTTCTTCCGGAATCGGAGCTGGCCCGTGATTTGCACCCTGAGCTACAGGACACATCATTTCTACTTCGTGTGAATAAATCATTTTAAAACTCCTTTCAACTATGTATGATTTTCTGTCGTAAGGTTTGTTATAACTTTAACACCATACTTATTTATATTTTCTCACATTATCTAAAATTCGTCAATTATTACTTCCCGATATTTTTACAAAATTTTTGAAAAAAATGGTTGCAAAATTTAAAAAACTTGTTATAATAATATTTGTGGTCGCCGGAAGGTGTCCTGCGCTGGAATAGCTCAGTCGGTAGAGCACTTCACTCGTAATGAAGGGGTCGTCAGTTCAAATCTGATTTCCAGCTCTGTGAAAAAAGTGCCGTATGTCTTATGTAATATAAGATGACGGCACTTTTCATTTACCTTCTACTGATTTCCTTCCATATGAACCGTAAGCTGCGGATAAGGGATCTCAATCCCCTGCTCATCCAGTGTCAGCTTGATCTTTTCCAGAAGCCTCCACCTGGCAGGCCAGAAATCCTCATTCTTCACCCATGCCCTTGCACCAAGGATCACGGCGCTGTCAGCCAGCTCATCCACAAACACATTAATCTCCTCGTCCTTCATCACACATTCATCCCTGGTCAGAAGTTCCTCCACCAATGCCTTTGCCTTTCGAAGGTCTGCCTGGTAGGAAATAGAAACTCTCAGATCCAGCCGCCTTTCATCCTTTGCCGTTGCATTGGTCAGACTGCTGTTGGTCAGCATTCCGTTGGGTATCACGATGGTCTTGTTGTCAATCGTGCTAAGCTTCGTAT
>CAJULU010000018.1:0-1521 GCA_910587575.1 uncultured Dorea sp. | reverse complement strand
GTATTCGCGAGACTGCCGTTTGGCAGGATCACCACCTGGTTGTCTATCGTACTCAGCTTCGTATAAAAAATCTGGATCTCCTTCACCGTTCCTTCATTCTTATTGGTGTCCTCGATAATATAATCACCTACCTCAAAAGGCTTCAGAATCAGAATCAGCACGCCTCCTGCGAAATTCGACAGACTCCCCTGCAGGGCCAGGCCAATGGCAACACCGCCCGATGCGATCAGCGCCGCCACAGAGGCCGTATCCACGCCAAACTTTGCCGCAATGCTGAAAATCAGCAGGAAATAAAGGCCGAATTTCAAAAAGGAATCTACAAACTGCTGTACGCCTTTATCTGCCCCCGAACGCTCCAGGGAACGCTTCACCAGCTTCTGAATCCATCTGATCACAATCCTTCCAGCGAAGAAGATTGCCAGAGCAATAAAAACCTTCACCCCAAATGCCGCCAGCTTCGGGATGCTGTCCTGAATATACTGTGCAAACCGGCTCACTTCTTCCACTGTATCCTGCGTTACTTCCGCCACTTCTTCGGCAGTTGAAGCAGCCACCTCTCCTGCAGTCGTTGAGGCGTCATTTGCCGTTGTCAGCATCATCATGGTTATCCACCTTTCTATAAATATCTTCCGTTACTGCTTCAATGCAAGAAATGCACTCAGATTCCCTCTCGCCGCCCCTGTACTCCGGTGAGAAAACAGTATCTCCGGATTACAGTGCGTACACACATTCGTAACCGCAATACACTCTGTTCTTACCCCGGCTTCTGTCAGCACAGCCTCATTGGCCCGCCAGAGATCCAGCTGGTACTTCCCGTCCGCCTTCTCATAGAACAGTTCCGGCCACAAGGCTTCGTCAAACGCCTCCTTGAATTCACCGATCACATCTCCGCCCACCTCATAGCAGTCCTGGCAGATGGACGGCCCGATGGCTGCCACCACCTGTTCCGGATCCGTCCCGTACTTCTGTTCCATAAGTTGAAGCGTCACCTTCCCCATTCTTCCCACGGTTCCCCGCCATCCCGAATGGCTGAGTCCGATTGCACCATGAACCGGATCCACGAAAAACAGCGGCACACAGTCCGCATAGAAGGTCACCAGGCAGATACCAGGCACATCCGTCACCATACCGTCCGTATCCGGGAACCTGCCGCCCCGGTCTTCCTCCTTCACCACCGCCACATTCGTAGTATGGGTCTGATGGGTATAAGTAAAATCCGAGGGATCCACTCCGATTGCCGCAGCAATCCTGCGCTGGTTTTCCCTGACCGCCTCCGGGTCGTCCCCCCTGGTGGTACTGATGTTCATGGTCGCACAGTGTCCCCTGCTGACCCCGCCAAGCCTGGTAGAGAAACCATGTTTCACCATCCCCGTCTGCTCAAGCAGCGGAAAAGAAAGGTATGGAACTCCATTGACCTCTCTCTCATCAAAGATATGCTCTTTATTCTTATAGTTTAACCCAAGATTCATATGATGATCCCCCTTATCCGCCTGGTATTGTAAAGTATTACAATCCTATTTT
>CAJULU010000017.1:52553-65487 GCA_910587575.1 uncultured Dorea sp. | reverse complement strand
ATAAATATGTGTCATCTCCATTGTATAGATAGAGATATTAACTGTCAACAGAAAATTTTTATTTCTATATGTTTAACTACTCCATTCTTCTTTTCTCTAAATTGATCCAAAACATTTTTTAGCAAGATTGACATTCTAAGACATTCAGCAACCGTATCTGTTAAGGATGAAAAAGTCAATATCATTGGTATTTAAAATGCCAATTTATCTTGTACATATTGAAGACATTACAAGCCGCATTCTATACAAAATTTATGAATACATTGTATATAGTTACAACCAATTTTAAAGAAAAATGGTCACAAATTGCTGTTGGTCACAGTATCAATCTATAGTAACGCATACAGTCCAATACCATCTAATCCCTACATATAGTATTGTATGGCACAAAACAGTACTATATATGCCTGTATATAATTATTCAAGAACATTTGTTCTCAAACGTCGGGAAAACACATGGCGAAGCGGATATCCACTTTCGAAGGGTCCTTCATGACGCTGTTGACTTCGTTCCCGATGTAGCGGGCGGGCTTCTCGATTTTCAGTAATATTTCATCATTTAAGGCTAGTTTTCTCATAGGTTTCCTTTCGGTTTTTGTAGATATTTCACTTTCTCTCGGGTGAGGTATGTATTAAAACCCAATTGTCAATATTATATACATTTTAAGGAAGAACTTCAAGCGTGTCTTTTCAAAAGAATTTGTGGGCCTATAAGCGGTGCTGTAGTTGATAATCTCATTATGACTTAGTACACCGAATAAATAAGTAACCAGCCATATACTACAAATTACAAATAATTTTAATTACAGCCATAAAAATAGTTGGATAGATTTATGCTATCCAACTATTTCATACTTTTTTCAAATGTAAAATAATTCATAATGTTCAAATATATAACAACTTCCTCATTTTATTCATTATCTAAAGGATATTTTTCCACTAACTTTTTTGCATAACTACTCTCAGGACCTTTATCATATCCTCCGACAATCTGATTCATTGCAAAATCGTTCTTATAAAACGGACTAGGTTCATTTTTATCACCAACCACAAATGGAGCGCTAACATTAGGCGCCTGTCTATAAATCTTGGCGGATTCAGATTTTGGATTTCCTTTAAAAAATAACATTGTGATAGCCTCCAAACTATACGGTATATGAATTTGAATTTAATTTAATAAACAAGTAAATTGTACATTAACTTGACAAATAATGCAAGAAATCGTATAATGTAATTAATTTCAAATTCATACAAATAATCATATGATGTAATTATTTACGAATTCATACAAATAATTCATACGAGGTGATTTATGGACGGTAATTTGTTAATTGATAATATACGTATGCTTTGCAAAAAAAATAAAGTCTCCATCAGTAAGCTGGAATCAGATTTATTCTTATCGCCTGTTCCATTGTTCTTCTCCCTAACATCATCCTTTTCGGCCATTGTAAACATCATTCTGGAAATCGGAACAGACATATTGCGGCGTCCACTCATAGTCTGTATCGCCATATCAAAATGCTGCATTTTATTAAAAAAAGAGATATCGTACATTTTACCCCATATTTCCCAAAAATCTGCACAAAATGTAATATCATCTATTTTAATCAACTCCCAATTTCTAAAATTGTGAATTTTTAAATGACAGGATTTCTTATGTGTATCAACCATACTTAACATTTCTTGAAAAAGTACAAACAAATATAATTGTCTCTTGCTTGCAACACAATCTGCTATGCATTTAGATAAAATAAAAGCACAAAATCCGTTGCTGTCTTCCACATTACTGGAAACCAGACCATTCATAATCCCTGAAAGAATCATGTGAAAAGATTTCATTTCTGTACTACACTTGTCAGCTAATTCAATTACAAAATCTTTAATACACATATATAATTGGTTCCGTTCCAAATGGTTTTCATCTCCATTGAAATTATGGAATGCCGACAAAATATTTACAAAATAAAACTGGTAAACTTTCTCAAGATATTCCGTTTCAGTAAGTTTTTTCTTATCCTTTTCCTTAATATTAAATGGAATCCACAAAAATTCTATTAATAATTCCTTCTTATTGGGAATAAATTCTTCGCTATGAATCGCACGCTCCAAATGGCCGTAAAAATATGCCCATTCCGTGTTAAATTCTTCTTTTAGCTCTTTACCAGCAATATATCTTTTTTTTTCAATTCGACAAATTACTTTTTTACAATGTTTATAAGAGGTTGATAAAAAAATTTCTATGCATACAAAAACCTGTATTGCAAAAATATATATAATACAGATATATACTGTGTACTTCAGTGATATGAAATGCGCTACTGACATAAAAACTGTTACCGCATTTTACGCCGGTCACCCTGCTCAATATAGTATCTCTTTTTATCTTCATACATTCTCTGCTCTGCCGCCTTTATGACGGCAGCAACATCTGCATGCTCTTGTGCCGATGCAGTACCAATAGAAACATGGTATCCTGCTTCCGAAGCTTTCCCCTTGACGGCCGTCGCTTTCCCGGATGCACAATCGGAATCCAATTCTGCCAATACCAGAAATTCATCTCCCCCGATGCGGTAAACGCATTCCGGCCCGAACAGCTCCACGAAGGCTGCTGCCACGGTCTGCAGCATCCGGTCTCCGGCTGCATGTCCCTGGCTGTTGTTCAGTTCGTGAAGCCCGTTGGCATCCGCATACACACAGGACAGGCCGGCAGGAAGATTCTCTTCATATTGAGAGAGCGTCTGCTCGTAAGCGTTTCTGTTCTTAAGATTCGTAAGAAGGTCCGTGGTCGCCATCTTTTCTTTGGCATAAACTTCTCTGCGTGTATGAATCACATTCCATAAGAGGTAGACAAGCAGAATCACCGCCTCGTAGATCCCAAGGCCAAACAGAACTTTCCCAATGTATTCGGTTTCCTCAAACACGGTACTTTCCGGAACCGTCACCAGAACGAACCAATTATAAAAGTCAAGGGGTTCATAAGCAGTGTATAAATACTCATTCCTTCTCTTGGAAAAGTATGCGGTTCTTCCTCCCGCACCTTCTGCAAAATCACTGATAATCTGTTCTTTACGATAACCCTTTTTAAGCGAGAAGTCATTCAGTTCGTGAATATTTTCTACCCGGTCATGCACCGTATCCATAACGTACGCCATATTCTGGGGATCAATAATAAAAATATTGGCATTTCCGTCAAATATATTCACCTTAAAATAATTGGACAGATCCTGCGGTTCGATCACGCCAAACAGCGTTCCCTCCTCTTCCCCATTTTTCTCAATCGGAACGTTAAAGAGCACAAAGATTCTATCTTTGTCAACACTCTCCAGTGTAAAATTTTCGATAAAGTAATCTTCATTCGTCTGTGCATCAGATATGCTTCCATTCTGATTCATTATCCTGCCGTCCTCCAGAATAATGCCAAGATTGGATACCACATTCTCCTCTGCGCTCAGCTGAAGAATCTCCGTCACATGGTCAGAAGTAAGATCCTCTTCTGTCCCTATGATACCAGCAAGCATTTCCAGATGCTCCTGAATAGAAGAAAACTGCATATCAATCTCTCTCTGCGCTTCCTGTGCCTTCTGCTCCAGGGTACGAAGACAGAAATCTATGGAGTAAGACTGCAGAAGCCATAACACAATACAAAAACCGATTCCTATGAACACGTTAAGGAGAATGACAGCCGCAATATTCTCTCTTCCATGCCGGTTTATTTTTTTCAGTACAATTCCAATCTTTTTCTTTAGTTCCATTTCTGAATTCCCTCTGCAGTGCTTTTAAACCTGCCCTTTTACCGCCCACCGGAGCTTCGCACATCCGGCCCGGCCGTTACGCCTGCATTCCCCGGCAGACGGACGGATGACGTCTCTGGCAATATCACAGAAGATCCCTTCTTTATAGAACTGCCTGAACGCTTTCTTTACCAGCCGGTCTTCTCCGGAATGAAAAGTAAGGACTGCTGCCCGGCCGCCTGGCGCAAGCGCCCCCGGAAGTCCCAGGAGCAGAGATTCCAGTGCCTCAAACTCACTGTTCACATCGATGCGGATTGCCTGAAACACACGCTGGCAGGTCTTTTTCATGATTATTTTTTTCTGGCCGTTCTTAGGCAGGAAGGAAAGCGCCGCCTCGATGGCCTCCCGTAACTGTGCCGTTGTCCCGATCTTCCTGCCGCCCTTCAGACGCTTTGCAATCTCGCCGGCAATCTGGTCTGCATAGGGCTCGTCTGCATTCTCCCGAAACATCCCTGCCAGTTCCTCTTCGCTTAGTTCAGCAATCCGCTCTGCGGCCGTCACGCCTTCACGGGGATTTAAACGAAGGTCTAAAGGTCCGTCCGTTTTATAGGAAAATCCCCGGCTGGGATCGTCTATCTGCATGGACGACACACCCAGGTCTGCCAGGATGAAATCAAAGGGGCCGTATTGCTGGCTGATACGGGCAATCCTGGAAAAATTCTCATGAATGACGGTCAGAATGTCCTCGTTGTATCCAAGTCCTGCAAGCCGCTCTCTGGTTTTGGTGATTTCAATGGGGTCTGCATCAAGCCCATAGATATGGCCTCTGCCCTCTAATGCTTCCAGCATCCGCCTTGTATGCCCGCCATATCCGAGGGTTACGTCAAGCCCTTTCTCACCGGGCCGAATATGCAGGATTTCCAAGATCTCCTCCATACAGACAGAAATGTGCATTCCAGCCGGAGTGCTTCCTTTGCTGATGACTTTCTCGATGGTTTCTGCATATTTTTCCGGTTGATGTTCCTTATATTTTTCTTCGAATCTCCTTGGATGGGTTCCCTTGTACCGCTGCCTGCGCTTGTGAATCAGCAGGCTTTCGCCATCGGAACAGATCTGTTCCGTCTTTCCATCTGATACAAGATAAGCCTCTCCAAAGACTGTAAGCGCACCGTCCTTCTTAAGCAGGTAGCTCCCGTCCGGGATTGCATAGAATTGATGCCCGGTACTATCTGGATAAGTGATATCTTCCATCAGCCTCTTTCCGTCCAGCTGCCTGTCCTTCATGGTCTGGTAGTGAGGCAGCACGTTACACCGGGTCAGTCCCAGGCCCTCTAAAAATCGCTGGTATTCCCTGCTGGTACTCTCTCCCGGAACCTCTGGCTGGGCATAGACGGTTTCGGCGCAGTTCATAGAGCCTGCGCTGATCCCCAGCACCAGGCCGTCAAATTCCCGGATTGCCGGGACAAGGCCAATCCGGTGGAAGAAACGGTTCTGAGTCGGCACATGACCGCCGCCCAGAATAAGCACATCGTAGGCAAAGAGAATTTCCATCATTTCCGCAGCGTTACGGCCGTCGCACAGATCGAAGCCAGAGACCGGCAGGCCGGTTTCCTTTACAGACTTTTCTAAGAAGAAACGCATCTCGTTGTTCTGCATATATGCATCAGGATCGGCGCACAGAAGCAGACACCTGGAATGCGCTTTCCAGTCTCTTTTTAGATTTTCCACCAGACTGTTGCCAGGGTTCAGGCCTTGAAAAGAAGGATTGCTTGTTAAATATAAAATCACTGAGATTCTCCTCCTGGATGTTACCGTTTTACAAAATACTCATCGTACCACACCAGGAATGCGTAGATGGTCCACACCTTCCGCCAGTTATCCGAGTTCCCGCCCACATATTCATCAAAAATAGCGTTAATCTCATCCACATGGAAGAACTTCTCTGCCGCCTCACTGTGAAACTTCTCCCGTACATCCTGGTTATACCGTTCATCTGCCATCCAGATACGGATCGGCACAATAAAACCGAGTTTCTTGCGGAAGGCAATCTCTTCCGGCAGTACCCTGGCCGCAGCGGTACGGAAAGCGACCTTGTTCTGCTCCTCATTGACCTTATACCTGGAAGGCATCCTTGACGCAATGTCAAAAATCCTCCGGTCTGTAAGAGGCATCCGGATCTCCAGCCCCGCAGCCGTACTCATCTTGTCCACATTCAGATAGATATCTCCCTCCAGCCAGAGCTGAATATCCACGTCCGACATCTTGGTAAGAGGATCCATCCCTTCGTTCTCCTCATAGATATCCTTTACCAGATGAATCGGAAGGATGTCTTCGGAATAATTCTTCAGAATCCGCTTCTTCTCGTCTTCCTTCATTATATTGGTATTCCCGACATAGAACGTCTTTAAGTTGTCTCCATACCGCCTGGCATTGCGGTACATATTATAACCCCCGAAGAATTCATCTGAACCTTCCCCCGAATAGCAGATTTTCGTATGTTCTGCAGCCGCCCTGCATGCAAGGGCAAACACGATGGAGGAAGCGTCCCCTAAAGGCTGCTCCATGTTGTACATAACATAAGAGACCGTGTCAAAATATTCTTCCGGTGTAATCCTGCATCGGATGTTCTTGCGTCCAAGAATCCTTGCCGTCTCTGCCGCCAGCCCCGATTCATCGAAGCGTTCCTCGTCATATCCGCAGGAATCGGTCACCTTAATGTCTGACATGGCCAGCACGTAGGAGGAATCCACCCCGCCGGAAAGGAAAGACTCTGCACGCTCTTCTTCTGTCTTTACCTCCGGAAGAATCTCCCTCAGGGTGTTATGAATCTCATCCGCCCAGTCTTCCAGGGATTTGCTCTCGTCTGGATGAAACTCTGGTCTCCAGTAACGCTTTATGGTGAGATTCCCATCCTTCCAGATCAGATAACGTCCGGGAAGGAGTTTTTTCACGCCTTTGAAAAAGGTATCCTCGCCGGCTCCATAGGTCAGGGTCAGATAGATCTGCAGCATTTCCTCGTTCAGTTCCTTCTGAAATCCCGGCTGCTCCATAATCCTTCGGATGGTGGTGCCGTAAAGCAGTTCTCCCCCGTCTGTCTGATAATAGTAAAAAGGCTTCGTGCCGAACTGGTCCCGCAGGCAGAAAAGCTGCTCTCTGTCTGCATCCCACAGAGCGAATGCGAACATTCCATGCATATGGTCCGCCATGTCATATCCCCACGTTTCATAGGCTCTGGCAAGAATGAGCCGCTCCCGTTCCTCCCTGGACAGGTTGGTCTGAATCCCGAGTTCCCGGCAAAGAGCCTCCCAGTTTCTGATGTGTCCCCTGTATTCTTTCACTGTTATCATGCTTGTACATCTCCTGTCTTATTTTTTATATTTTCTTAAGGCATATATGGTGCGCCTCTTATGTGATTTGTCGAAATATGTCCGTCTATAGTATATCTGTATTTCCTAATAAAATCAACTGGATAAATCCTCTTCTGATCATTTCAAAAAATAAATGGCACACTTGCCCCATCTGTAGTATGATAGTAAAAGATACGTTTAACAGTTCTATAAGGAGGAATACAGATATGCCAGATGTACAGATCATGGATCATCCTTTGATCCAGCATAAAATCAACTATATCCGCAGCGAAGATGTGGGTTCAAAAGAATTCCGGGAGATTGTAAGCGAGATTGCATCCCTCATGTGTTATGAGGCTTCCCGGGATCTGAAACTGAAAGACGTAACGATCAGGACGCCCATCTGCGAGATGACAGGAAAGAAACTCAGCGGCAAGAAGATGGCGGTGGTGCCGATCTTAAGGGCGGGGCTTGGAATGGTGGACGGGATTCTTAAGATGATACCAGCCGCAAAGGTAGGGCATATCGGGCTGTACCGGGATCCGGATACTTTCCAGCCGGTGGAATATTACTGCAAACTTCCCGCAGACTGTGACGAACGGGAGGTGTTTGTGGTAGATCCCATGCTTGCTACCGGCGGCTCTTCCGTTGCTGCCATCCAGCTTCTGAAGGACAAAGGCGTGAAGCATATCCGGTTCCTGTGTATCATTGCCGCACCGGAAGGTGTAAAACGGATGAAACAGGAGCATCCGGACGTGGCCCTCTATATCGGTGCACTGGACGAACGCCTGAATGAACACAAATACATCGTGCCTGGGCTTGGGGACGCAGGCGACCGTATTTTCGGGACAAAATAAACATCCGAAAACAGCGTATGGAAGGAACTGCAGCGTACTACAGTTCCTTCCATACTTCTGCCACATCCAGGTCTGTGGTAATCTCATCCACGATACGGCTGCTGTCAACATGCATGACTTCACTCTGATTCTTATCAATCGACACAAAAGCCGCAAACAGCAGCAGGCACAGAAACAGACGGATTCCAAAGGAACTGGGGGGAAGCCCCGCCTGTTCATCACTGTAGATCTGATGATACGCCGCACCGTACCGGGGATGTACCGCAGGAATGGAACGTTTCTCACCATATAATTCCCTGGTCTGTTCCAAAAGTCTCTGCCTGCGTTTTTCTGAATCATTCACGTTCATCACCTCGGGAAAATATATGCTGGATTTCCCGAATATATGTAACCCTTTTTCTATTACCGGTCTGCCAGCTCCATGACAATATCATCCCATGTCACGCCTTTCAGTACCATCAGTACCATGGCATGATACAGGAAATCCGACAGTTCATACTTAATCTCTTCCGCATTGGGATTCTTTGCCGCAATCACTACTTCCGTCGCCTCTTCCCCGATTTTCTTCAGGATCTTGTCGATTCCCTTCTCGAACAGATAATTGGTGTAAGACCCTTCCTTAGGATGTTCTTTGCGGTCAGCAATCACCTGGTACACGGATTCAAACACCCGGAGCGGGTTCGTCTCGTCATAGTCATTTCCCGCCAGATGCTGAAAGAAACAGGTGGCGTTACCGGTATGGCAGGCCGCCCCCACCTGGTCCACCTTGGCAAGCAGGGTATCGTTGTCACAGTCAATGGTCAGAGACTTCACATACTGGAAATGTCCGCTGGTCTCTCCCTTTACCCAGAGTTTCTCCCGGCTTCTGCTGTAATAGGTCATCTTTCCCGTCTTGATGGTCTGGTAGAACGCCTCTTTATTCATATAAGCCAGCATCAGAACCTCCTGGGTCTTAAAATGCTGGACGATCACCGGAATCAGCCCCTGTTCATTCGTCTTGAATTCAGAGAATTCCAGCATACTCTCAAAAGAGGTCATCTGAATCCCTTTCTCTTCACACTGCTCCTTAAATCCGGTAAAATCCATATCCGGCTGGCTGACAAACCTGCCGGATAAGCCTCTGACTCCCGGAGACTTTAAGATCTTAAACAGTTCTGAACCCTCCATGGTATCCGTCACGACCACACAGGGGATGTCCGTAATATTTGCAACAGAGTTCAGATCCAGCCGATGCATGAAAATAATCTCGCTGCAGTATTTCTGTATCACATGCTGGTGTTTAAACAGTGCGTCAAAATCATTCAGTGAAACCGCCAGCTTCTCTTTCCCGAAACGTTTCGCCGCATCCTCAATCAGTTTGATGCTGTCCTGTTTGGAAAAATTCAAGATAGCCCGTTTTGACCCTGCATAGAGAATCTTTTTAATATCCTCCTGGCGTTTTACGTTTCCGCCTGCCACCATAGGGATACGGATGACCCGGTTCATACGCTTCATGAAGTCGATTGCCTCGTCATGTTCATCCGCATAGTCCGACAGGTCAAACACGATCAGTTCATCTGCGCCATTCTCGCTGTAGCGTTTCGCAAGTTCCACGGCGTCCTCTGCGATGACGGTACGGTCGTCGAACCATCTCACCGCTTTTCCCGCTGCAATGAAGATACAGGGGATCAATCTTTTATAACTCATCACTTCATCTCCTTTACAAACTACCCTTCGTGGTCCATGCTTCTTTCATCCTTGGTTCTTCCTGGGTGGCCGTATCCAGGGCCTTTCCAAAACTTTTAAACAATGCCTCCGCCATGTGATGGTTGTTCTCCCCATCCAGAATGCGAAGATGAAGATTCATCATCCCGCCATAGGACACAGCGTAAAAGAATTCCCGGATCATCTCTGTGTCCAGTTCTCCCAGCCGTTCCACGGTAAATTCTGCGTCATATTTCAGATAGGGTCTCCCGGACAGGTCTATGGCGCACAGGGCAAGAGTTTCATCCATGGGCAGGATGAAATGCCCGTACCGTTTAAGCCCTGCCTTGTCTCCCACGGCCTTCTGAATCGCCTGGCCAAGCACAATGCCCGTATCCTCCACCGTGTGGTGGCAGTCCACGTGAAGATCCCCGGTTACTTTCACCGTCAGATCAAAAAGCCCGTGCCTTGCGAAGCCATTGAGCATATGGTCAAAGAACCCGATCCCGGTATCAATGTCATTGTGCCCGCTTCCGTCCAGATTCAGAGTGACCAGGATATCCGTCTCCTTAGTAGTTCTTTTCAGAGTTACTCTTCGCTCCATCCAATCACCTCTCTTTAAGAAAACCGTACTCTGACGGAATTGGCATGCGCAGTAAGCTGCTCTGCCTCGGCAAACTGTTCAATCTCTTGATGTACAGCTTCCAGTGCGTTTCTGGAATAAGCGATGATGCTGGATTTCTTGATAAAATCATCCACAGACAGGGGGGAGAAGAACCGCGCCGTTCCGTTGGTCGGAAGAACGTGGTTGGGCCCTGCAAAGTAATCCCCCAGAGGTTCGCTGGAATATTCGCCGATAAAAATCGCACCGGCATTTCTGATCTTTATCATCACGTCATAGGGATCCTTTGTCTGAATCTCCAGATGCTCGGAAGCAATGTCATTGGCCACCTCAATCGCTTCCTCCATAGAATCCGCCACAAGGATATAACCATACTGATCCAGGGACT
Organism: uncultured Dorea sp.; assembly: GCA_910587575.1. Classification (GTDB taxonomy): domain Bacteria; phylum Bacillota; class Clostridia; order Lachnospirales; family Lachnospiraceae; genus Sporofaciens. The sequence continues at coordinate 54,856 of CAJULU010000017.1, read as the reverse complement.
TACTGATAATCTCGCTTCTGGACAATTCCTTTAAGAATCCGTCAATCTGGTCAGACACCTGTTCTGCCAGGTCCCTGCTGGTAGTCACCAGGATTGCAGAGGCTAATTCGTCATGTTCCGCCTGCGACAAAAGATCCGCCGCCACAAATACAGGATTCGCCGTCTCGTCCGCAATGACCAGTATCTCGCTGGGTCCTGCCACGGCATCGATGCTTACATGTCCGTAGACCGCTTTTTTCGCCAGAGCCACATAGATATTCCCCGGCCCCACAATCTTATCCACCTTGGGGATACTCTCGGTTCCGTATGCCAGGGCGCCGATTGCCTGGGCGCCGCCTGCCTTATAGATCACATCGGCGCCGGCCTCTTTCGCCGCTGCCAGCGTATTCGCCGTCACTTTCCCGTCTCTGCCCGGCGGAGTCACCATGATGATTTCCTCCACCCCTGCTACCTTTGCAGGAACAATGTTCATCAGTACAGAAGACGGATACACCGCTTTCCCGCCAGGCACATACACGCCCACTCTCTGAAGGGGGGTTACCTTCTGTCCCAGCATGGTTCCGTCCGGTCTGCTGTCAAACCAGCTGTACTGCCTCTGTTTGGCGTGGTATTCTTCAATATTCTCCCGGGCTTTGCGGATAATCTTAAGAAGCCCCGGATCTACAAGACGGTAGGCTTCCGCAATCTCCTCTTCCGTAACCCGGATACATCCGGCGTCAATCTGCGCCCCGTCAAATTTTTCCGTATACGCAAAAAGAGCAGAATCCCCCTCTTCTTTCACCCGGTTCAGAATCTCCGTGACTGCTTTCTCATATTCCCCATACTGATTCGGGCTGCGTTTTAAGAGATTTTCTAAAAGATTCTTCCGCAGATCATTGTCTAAGTATTGTATCTTCATTCTTATCCATCCTTCCTCAACCTGTCAGGCAGGTATCTGTTAATCAATCAGCTGCGCCCGAAGCTGTGAAAGAAGATTCTTAATCCGTCCGCTTTCCATACGCATGCTCACCGGATTCACAATCATCCGGGCAGACAGGGGGCAGACCTCCTCTAACACTTCCAGTCCGTTCTCCTTTAAAGTGGTTCCCGTCTCCACAATATCCACGATCACCTCAGAGAGCCCCACGATAGGCGCCAGTTCAATAGAACCGTTCAGTTTGATAATTTCCACCGTCTGGTGTCTGGTATTGTAAAAATAATCCTTGGTAATATTGGGATACTTGGTTGCTGCCCGGATCAGTTCGTGATGTTTCAGAAGGGGGGCTGCATCCGGATGGCCGCAGACACACATCCGGCACTTTCCATATCCCAGATCCAGAACCTCATGAACCTTCCGTCCTTCTTCCAGAATGGTATCCTTTCCTACCACTCCGATATCCGCTGCTCCGTACTCCACGTAAGTCGGCACATCCGGCCCCTTGGCCAGAAAGAACTTAAGCTTCATCGGCTCATTGACAAAGATCAGCCTGCGTGAATTCTTATCTTTCATCTCCTCGCAGGTAATCCCGACCTTTTCGAATAATTTCAATGTCTGTTCTGCCAGACGTCCTTTTCCCAAAGCAAATGTCAGGTATCTCATCTTCTATGAACTCCTATCTGTACTGTTTTCCGTACTGTTTTCCGTACTGTTGCCGGAACCATTCTCTGATGTGTTCTCGGAACTGCTTCCGAAAATCTTCTGCTCCCCGGTAATCAGATTCACCATGGTAATCTCCCCCGACCTGTCCAGATAAATTAGATTCCCGGCATAATAGTCATTCCCGTAGACTATATATTCCTCGAGGCCTTTCGCCCTGTCCTTGCGGATCAGTTCCGTGTTCTTCGCCTTCCGGCGGAAATCCCGGGCAAGAGAGATTGCCTCCCTTTTGCGCTCCGGGTCATACAGGATGATGGTATTCTTCCTCGTATAGACAATACGGATCTTCTGGCGGATCAGTGCGTTCATCAGTTCATCAATGACAATGGCAAATCCAATGGCAGGGGATTTCTTTCCGAATTTCTCCGTCAGATGATCGTATCTGCCGCCCTTTACAATGGCATCTCCGGTTCCAAAGGTATAGACCCGGAAGATAATCCCGGAGTAGTATCCGTAAGTACCACTCATGCTGAAGTCAAATGTAACAAATTTCTCTACCCCATACAGCTTCAGAATGTCGTAAATTTTTTCCAGTCGTTTGATTGCTTTCACTCCTTTGGAGTTAGGCGCAATATTCTTGGCCTGTGCCAGAGTCGTGATTCCTCCCACCAGGTCATTCAGCGAGGCAAAGGCTTCCTTGGAACTTCTTTTTACCTGGATGCTTTCT
>CAJULU010000017.1:0-52543 GCA_910587575.1 uncultured Dorea sp. | reverse complement strand
CCGGTTGTTGATCAGTTCCCGCACCCGCTCTTCCGCATCTTCATCCAGATTGGCATCCTCAATCAGACTCTGGAAGAAATCCACATTGCCCACGCTTAACTGGAACTCTTTCAGACCAATGGTCAGGAGGCACTCAATCACCAGCGCCAGCATCTCTGCATCCGCTTCCACGGAACTGTCGCCCATCAGTTCGGCTCCCATGTGGGTAGTTTCCCTAAGCCGCCCCTGGTAGCTGGAATGATTGATAAATGTATTTCCTGTATAACACAGCCGCACAGGCACCGTTTCATCCTTTAACAGCGTTGCCGAAACCCTGGCGATCGACGGCGTAATATCCGGCCGCAATACCAGGGTGTTCCCGTCCTTGTCAAAAAATTTGTACAGATCTTTGGAAGGGATGGTTCCAATCTCCTTGCGGAACACATCAAAATATTCAAATGTGGGCGGCTGGATATCGTGATATCCGTATAACTGGAACACCTTCTTCAGATGGCCCTCCAGCGTCAGTTTCTTCCCGCATTCTACATTATATATATCCCGGACTCCTTCCGGAGTATGTAATACCCTCTTCATAGTACCTCCTGTCCGCATTTGCTGCTTTAGTATACTACTATATTAAACTGTATAATTATAAGCATTTTACTGCTTTTTGTCAAGTTCATCCCGCATTTCCAGATCCAGATTCATTGCGTCCAGATAAGGGACGTAACACCCTCTCTGAAATTCCATGAAAAACCTTGGATTCAGTTCCTCGAAACGGAAGCTCTTTCTCCCGCCCTCCTGGGAACGGTTCCAGAAAATGCGCAGTTCTGCATACCTCATATAATAGAGGATATTCTTCGCAGAATAATAGATCAGGATAAAGGCAATCCCGCCCTGGCGTTCGAATTCCTCCATGAACTTCACCTGATGCTCATGGATATTCTGCAATGGAAACGTCTCTGCCACGCACTCCTTGGCATCAAAGCAGATGGGGATTCCCTGCACCGCACCGATATAGTCGATGGTACTCCGTTTGTCGAAATAGGCAAGGGTAATATGCCGGTGTTCCTTGTCCATTTTCACCGGAGTAATGGGAGTGGGAATCTTCTGAATCAGCGCAAGCCCTTTCTCCAGATACCATTCATTGGTCCGGTTCACCATCTCTTCTAGTGTAGAACCTCTAAGGCCTCTTGAATTCCATGTTGCCATGCCGTCTCCTTAACCAGCTTCCAGAACTCCCCTGGTACTTTTGCCGTAAATGTCTTTCCGGAAACCGCCTGGCATGCGCCCTCCATACCGGGAAAGGTAACCTGGTATGCATGCAGGAGCTGGGAAGTAATCTGGAACTGCTTCTTATAAACTTCATTAAAACTGCGGTCCCCGTATTTGTAATCTCCGATCAGCGGATTCCCCACGGAAGCCAGATGTGCCCGGATCTGGTGGGTCTTTCCCGTGATCAGATGAACCTTGAGAAGCGTTGCCGTGTCATGAAAGGCCAGCGGAATGTACTCCGTCTCAATAGGGGATCCCTTCCCGCTGTCTGTAATCTTAACTGCGTTCTGACGGCTGTCCTTCTCCAGATACCCCCGGATCCGCCGCTGTCTCTCGATCTTCCCCTTAACCATGCACAGGTAGTATTTCTGAAGGGTACGCTCCTTCAGAAGCCGCCCCATGGTCTGGGAGCCTCTGAGGCTCTTTCCGGCGATGATGATTCCGCTGGTATTCCGGTCCAGACGGTTGCAGACAGCGGGCTTAAAAATCCGGAGATCCTCTGCCGTAAGTTCTTTCTTTGCCAGCATATAAGAGATCACGTGTTCCACAACCGAGATATCGTCCTTTTCTGCTTTCTGGGACAGCATGCCGGAAGGCTTGTTCAGTAATAACAGATCGGAATCTTCGTAAATAATCTCCATCGGAAGAGGATTGTTCTCCCCGTCTGCCTGGCACAGGATTCCGGTTGCCTGAGAAGAAAATTTCCGGATTGTCTCCTCTGCCAGATAGAGGCAGAGGCTGTCACCCTCCGCCAGTTTCTCATTTCCAGAAGCTTTCTTTCCGTTCAGCACAATATTCTTCTTGCGGAGCATCTTATACAGAAACCCCGCAGGCGCTTCATTCAGATATTTTTTCAGCAGCTTGTCAAGCCTCTGCCCCGCTTCATTTTGCCGGATTATGATTTCTCTCATGGATTCCCCCCCCCCCCGCTGTTTCTAACCGTAGTTCTTTCCAGAACTACCTTTTCTTTCCTGCTGGTTTTATATCATAGCCGGAATTTATTTACGAGCCATCTAATCGTTGATTACATGGCAATCGTATATAAAATGCTTCTGATCTCTTGTTCGTTTCTGTCATCCTCCGGGCGTTCTACGGCGGCGATATTATTCAGCCCCTCTGCCCTGGCCAGAAACATTCCATAATCATGAAAAATCTTGACTGTCATCTTTTCATACCGATGATCTTTCAGCACGCCCTTGATCTGTTTTGCCAGTACGGCTTCATCCGTTCTGGGACTGCTGGAATATCCGCAGACCACATGGCCGTAAATCACTATTGCATCTACCGGCATGGCCTTTTCGGTACTGGTAATCAGCATATCATAGAGCCGCATGATGAAGGGCGCCTTTTCCTCGATCTCTTCATACTTCTCCCTTTCAATCCCCTGGTGAGGATAGACGGTGATATATTCTACCAGCATTTTGGCAGCCGGAAGACATCCCACTACCGCCACAATGGTAAACAGGTTCTGTTTCGTATTTGTCTGCACATAACCCAGGATGAAAACCGCTGCCACGATTGCAAATTCTCCCAGCGCCCGCAGCAGGTATTTTGATTTTAGTGCCTTCAGATAGCCCGGCTGTCCTTTTTCTGTCTTCATCTGCTCCTACCTCTCCCCAATCCGGTTCGTCCTTCCAAGAACATCCGCAGTCAGTGCGTCCGGCACGATCTTCGTAAGGACTCTGGCACACTTCATCGTCTTTCCATAGACGGATACCCGTCTCTTCTTCACCGAATCCCACAAGGCCTTTCGGACCACGCATTCCGGCTCTGCTTTTACGGAATCTTTCATGGGATTGGGCAGCTTCCCGGAACGCCGGAAGAATTCTGTATCCACGGGCCCGGGACAGACTACGGTCACGAAGATGCCCCAGGGCTTAAGTTCCGTATGAAGCGCCTGGGACAGACTGTAAACATAGGATTTGGTGGCGGCATATACGGCAAAGCCTGGCTGGGGCGCAAATGCCGCAGCGGATGCAATATTCATTATTCTACTTCCATTTGACAGATATGGCAAGCATATTTGTGATATTTTTGTCAAAGCCTGGCAGTTTAAGGTAATCATGCCAAGCTGCTCCCCAGGATCAATCCCGGCAAAAGCGCCCACTTTGCCGTATCCGGCCGCATTGACCAGCATACGGATATCTGCACTCTGCCTGGCAAGTTCTTTCCCGAAACATTCCAGAATATAATCCCGCTGCATATCTCCGTCAAAGATTCTGACCGGGATGGAAATCTGCTTTTTCAATTCTTCCAGATGTTCTGTCCTTCTCGCCATTACCCAGATCTCGTCCAGATTCCGGTAAAGCCTGGGAATCTGCCGGGCAAATTCCTTCCCGATCCCAGAGGAAGCGCCGGTCACAACTGCAATTCTCATAGAACCCCTCCCTTTTATGTCTGATTCTGCCTTTATTTTTTCACTTTCTTCTTATGAATATTACGGATTGTCTTTTTCTTTTTCGGTTTCTGTGTACTTTTTATCTGGCTGTCCATACGGGGATCCGCATTTTTCCCATTCCTGTGTCTGGGACGGATCAGGCAGTGGGAATCATACCCCACCAGATCCATCCGCCCGGCAGCTTTCAACGCTTCCAGTACCAGATCATAATTCTTCGGGTCACGGTACTGGATCAGCGCCCTCTGCAATGCTTTCTCATGGGGATTTTTCGGTACATATACAGGGCTCATGTCCCTGGGATCCACCCCCGTGTAGTACATACAGGTAGAAATGGTTGACGGCGTGGGGTAAAAATCCTGGACCTGTTCCGGCATATAACCAAGACTTCGCACATACTCTGCCAGTTCTACGGCTTCTTTCATGGAAGAACCCGGATGGGAAGACATGAGATAGGGAACCAGATACTGTTTCTTCTGCAATTTCCGGTTCATCCCGGCATACTTTTTCCCAAATTCCCGATACACCCCGTGAGACGGTTTCCCCATCTTCCTAAGCACCGTCTCTGACACGTGCTCCGGCGCAACCTTCAGCTGGCCGCTTACATGATATTCACACAATTCCCGTAGAAAAGTATCGTCCTTATCCGCCATCACATAGTCGAACCGGATGCCGGAGCGGATGAATACCTTTTTTATTCCGGGCAGCGTGCGAAGCTTTCGGAGCAGTTCCACATAATCCCTGTGATCCGCCCGCAGATTCCGGCAGGGTTCTGGGAACAGACACTGCCGCTCCTTACAGACTCCCTGTGACAGCTGTTTCTCACAGGAAGGATACCGGAAATTGGCCGTGGGCCCGCCTACGTCATGGATATATCCTTTGAAACCAGGATCTTCCGTCATCCTCCTGGCTTCCTCCAACAGGGATTCCTGGCTTCTGGTCTGCACAATCCGTCCCTGGTGGAACGTCAGCGCACAGAAATTACAGCCGCCGAAGCATCCCCGGTTGCTGACAAGACTGTATTTTACTTCGGCAATGGCCGGAACACCGCCCTCTTTCTCATAAGAAGGATGATAAGTACGCATATAAGGATAGGAATAAACCCGGTCCATCTCCTCCTGTGTAAGAGGCATGGCCGGCATATTCTGTACGACATACAGGTGTTCTCCGTATGGCTCAATCAGCCTTTTCGCAGAAAAAGGGTCCGTATTACAATACTGTGTATAGAAACTCCTGGCATACAGCAGCGGATCCTTTTTCATCTCCTCATACCCGGGAAGCAGGATTCCGTCATAAACGCTTTCCCGATCCCTGGTCTTATATACCGTCCCCGCAACAAAGGTAATGTCACTGACTGCAATCCCGCTCTCCAGCGCCTCTGCAATCTCAACGACAGAGCGTTCTCCCATTCCATAAGAGATGAGATCCGCCCCGGAATCCAGAAGCACAGAACGCTTCAGCCTGTCTGACCAGTAATCATAATGGGCAAGCCTGCGCAGGCTTGCCTCAATCCCGCCCAGAATCACAGGGGTCTGTCTGTAGACCTGCCGGATCAGGTTGCCGTATACCACCGCCGCATAGTCCGGTCTTTGTCCCATGACGCCCCCAGGGGTAAAGGCATCGGTTCTGCGCCGTTTCTTTGACACCGTATAATGATTCACCATGGAATCCATATTACCGGCAGACACCAGAAATCCCAGCCTTGGCTCCCCGAATTCCGTAATGCCTGACTTGTCTTTCCAGTCCGGCTGGGCAATGATTCCCACCCGGTATCCATGGGCTTCCAGAACCCGGGTAATGATGGCATGGCCGAAAGACGGATGATCCACATAGGCATCCCCGCACACGTAGACAAAATCTACATAGTGCCATCCCCGTTCTTCCATCTCCCGCCTGCTGACGGGCAGAAACCCGTTCTTCATGATAATACCTCATAGGTCTCGTTTCGGATATCGTCATAACTGTATATGTAATAATCGGCAAGGCTTCTTTTCTTCTCTTCCTGCACCCTGGAAAATGCATCGTCAATGGCGCAGACCTTCATCCCGGCATTCTTCCCGGCAAGAATCCCCATGGGAACATCCTCGAACACCAGGCAGCGCTTAGGTGAAATTCCAAGTTCCTCCGCCACCATCAGGTAAACGTCTGGCGCAGGCTTCCCCTTTCCCGCCTCACAGGCGGTTCTGACCACGTCAAAATATTCCTCCGCTCCCAGTGCATGCAGGGTATCCTCCACCAGAGTCCTTCCATTGCTGGTGGCAATTCCGATCTTTTTCCCCTGGCGTTTCATTTCCAGAATAAATTCCCTGGCTCCGTCTTTCATGGGAGCCTCTTTTATATAACGTTCATGGGCCATTTCCGTCCACTCATCCATAATCTGCTGCGGCGTCCGCTTGAGGGTGGGAAATACATCCAGAAAAAAATGTACCACTTCCGTATAACTCATCCCTTCAATATCCTCATGAAAATGTTCCGGCGCCACCAGATGATATTTTTCAAAAAAATCCTCGTCAATGGAAGGCCAGATCCACATGGAATCAATTAACGTCCCATCCATATCAAAAATCACTGCTTCGATGTCATCAAGCATCCTTGTCTCTAACATTTTCTAACTCCTTCCAGTTCCTCTGCGGTAAGTCTTCTGTATTCTCCTGGTTCCAGATTCTCATCCAGAATGAGAGGCCCCATCCGTTCCCTTTTCAGATAAATGACCTCCTTGCCTACGGCCTGGAACATCCGCTTTACCTGGTGGTACTTTCCTTCCTGTATGGTAAGCCGGATCCGGGACTCTTCGCCGCCTGCAAGAATCTCAAGCTTCCCCGGCATGGTCTGCTCCTTCTGCTCCTTTGTGCCGATATCCAGTCCATGGGCAAACATCCGCACATCCTCCTCCGTGACACATCCCCGGATTCTGGCGTAATAGGTCTTGTCCACATGGCGGCGCGGGGAAAGCAGCCGGTGGGCCAGTTCGCCATCATTGGTAATCAGAAGCAGGCCTTCGGTATCTTTGTCAAGCCTTCCCACGGGGAATAAGTCTTTGCGCCGTTTCTCCTTTATTAAGTCTGTCACCGTGGAATCCCGGGAATCTTCGGTTGCCGATACCACTCCTGCCGGTTTGTTCAGCATAAAGTATTCAAATGCCGCATACTCAATCTCCCTGCCTTCTGCACAGATCCGGTCCTCGCCTTCCCGGATCTTAAGATCCGGCGACCTGACGGCCTTGCCGTTGACCAGAATCATGCCTTTGCGGATCTTGCGTTTCACTTCCTGACGGGTTCCTACTCCCATGTCCGCCAGATATTTATCCAGTCGAATCATTTTACTGCCTCCGAAAATCGCTTTATAATACGCAGTCTGTCTATGAAAGGTATAAACTTTCACGGACTCTCTGAAGAATCAAGTCAATACCGCGAATACTGGTTACACGGAATTTCTCTTCCAGAAGACTGATCAATTCCTGTTTCTGCTCATCCGTCAGTCTCAGATTCTGGACAAACGTAACCAGGGCAAAATCCGCCAGTGATTTACTGACCATATCCTTCTGCACACACAGGCTGTCAATCAGTATAGAAATACTGGAAAAAGTATCTCTTCCATAGGAAGTAAAAGAAATCTGCTGTAATACGGAAAAAACTTCAATCCTGTCAAAATCCAGATTAAGATCACTGGTATACAGATCCCGGATATATTCATTACAATAGGAAAGGAACTGCATATGGATTCCATTCTTTTCCACCAGAAAAACATCCTCACACTTTGCCGCCGCCAGATCAAGTCCCAGGACAGTCAGGCCTCTTTGAATAAAAGCCCTGACCACATATCGGTTCTCCTCTGCCACGCAGCTTAAAACAGAATCTGCGAAAATGGGGACATAACGATTCTGGTCTGCCTCTATCAGACTGTTTGTTTTCGCAATCCCCCGCTTATTATTTTCATGGAAGGATATTACGACTTCTTCAAATTGCCGGTTATCTACTTTGATATAAACAGATACACGATAAATATTATCAATCACGCAGATGAACGACTGATCCGGCTCCTGATCTTTTCTCCGCAGAATCATATAGGGCTGAATATTGGACAGATACTGTTTCACAAAATCAAGAACATCTCTGCCGCAGTATTCTATATAATCAAATAAATGCCTGTTCAATCCACTTCTATGCTCCCGCTCATCCAGTTTCAGACGATCCAGTTTTGCCAGTCTCCTTAACTTCCGGCAGACCGCAATCATGGTCATGTCAATTCCCTGACGGCTTGCATCTTCATACTTAAGCTGATTCATCTTCGTAAGCTTCTCTCCTTTTGATACATTTAAACATCTTTTCAGAGCCTTACCGCCTCATTATACAGCATTTCCTCATGAAATGGAATAGAGATTTTCAACGACGGAAATGGCCAAAATAGAAATGTCTGATTCATACTCATTACAACCTCACAAATCCATTTTCATGTAAACAGACGTATCCATGGGACTGTCATTATAACTGTCGATCTCATAAAAGCCGTACGACTGGTAAAGATGAACCGCACTCTTAAGAAACGGAAGCGTATCCAGCAACATGTGGGAATACCCGATCTGCCGCGCATCTTCTATAATCTTTCCAACCAGCTGATTCCCGATATGCTTTCCCCGAAAACCGGGTCTTACATACAGACGCTTCATCTCACAGTTCTGCCCGTCAAGCCTCTTTAATCCGATACATCCGGCCAGGGCGCCGTCTTCATACGCCAGATACAGTCTTCCGTAAGGCAGCCCGTACCTGCTCTCTAACTGTTCTAATTCCTCATCATAATTCTGGATCTTAAGATATTCCCGAAACGAAGGATCTCCGGCAATCAGCATATCCGTATACTCTGAAAAAAGTTCCCCCACCTCTTCCACATACTCATAGGCAGGAACGATTGTTAAACTCATATCAATCACCTCATGACTTCCTTTGTAATTACAAATACACTCTTTCAATCTCACAAGTGTGAAGCTTTGACTTTTTGTCATAGCTGATTCCCGCAAGAAGCAGATTCCCCTTATAATCTTTCAAGGCTTCCACATAATTCCTGTCCTTAATCTGGGCGATGGCTCCGGACACATTCTGATCCCATTTCAGTTCAATCACCACGGCAGGCTTATCCAGATGGATTTTCCTCGGTATGAAACAGATATCTGCGAATCCTTTCCCGCTTGGCAGTTCCCGGATAACCGTATAGTATTCTCTGGCAAAGTAGAAGGCCAGATTGACTGTACAGCTGAGGGCATTCTCATCATGATACTGAAGAATCGAAATCTCCCCGTGCGCCCGGTCGATACCTTCTGCCACAGCCTGGCCGTCCATCTCCCACAGGGATTCCAAAAGCTTTCTGGAAGCCTCAACAGAATGGATGACTTCCTGCCAGTTCATGGTGCTGATGGCGTTCACATATTCCTGTGAAACTTCCTTATTTGGAATCGCAACGGTTTCCTGCCGGCTGTTGTAGGTCAGATATCCAAGGTGCACCAACAGTGTCAGTACATCATCCTTTGATGCAAAGGTAGTCATATCATTTTCAAAGGTACCTGTGTTAATACGGATCTCCTCTCTTGCAAGCATTCTGACCACGGCATTCTTTAATCCATCCATATCCATCTGGATATAAACTCTGAGCGCTTCATAGGTCTCTGTCTGGTTCCAGTATACCCCGAATTTGTGCCTCAGCATTGCCTCCACTACAGACTTCGGGCTATACATGAAGTGGCAGACGTCTCCCTTTTTCGTATGATTGACCAGACGATAACCGTCATACCATGCCCTTGTCTCCTCAAAACTCATCTCATACTCCGTACAGAGAGCCTCCACTTCCTCCTCCGTGAAACCGAAATATTCTGCCAGTTCCCCCGGCTCCGTCATGGAATACTCGGTAAACATATTCAGCGCAGAGTGAGAGCCGTATTTCTTAATTGGAAGAATTCCGGTCATATAGGCCAACGCTACATAGTCCTTGTCCTTCAGCCATGCACGCAGGAAATCCAGATACTTTTTCTGTGCCTCTTTATCCTGCTGGTATTCCCGGAACAGGCAGTCCCATTCATCAATCAGAATCACAAAAGAACGTCCCGTATATGCATAGATATCCTGCATGGCAAAGATCAGATGACTGCCATCGGCATAATCTGGATATGTGCGTCTCAAATCCCCGATGATTCTCGCCTCAAGCAGCCGGATCATTTCATCCACACCAGCTGCTGCGATTAAAAATTCCTGCATATTAATCTTGATCACGTCATATTGATTCAGATGCTTTGTAAACAATTCCGTCCGGCTGACTGCCAGATTCTTAAAAAGCTCTGCAGAACTTTCCGCACATTCGTAATATGCCGACAGCATATCAGCCGCCATAGATTTCCCGAAACGTCTGGGACGGCTGACACAGATAAATTTCTGCCGTGTATTAAGAACTGCATTCAGCTTTTCAATCAGTCCGGTCTTATCCACATAGATTGCAGAATTCAGACTTTCACGAAACCCTTTATTTCCCGGATTCAGATAACTGCCCATAGTCCTTCCCTCCTGTCCAGGTTCATTTTTTCTGGAACACTGCCGCCTGGAACACCGCCGTCTCATCCCCGTTTTTACAGGAAAACTGCATATGTGTTCCCTTTACCCGGCAAAAATCCATGCGCAGAAGGGCACCAACCAGACCGGCGTATGCATCGTCATCCTCATAACGTTCCACGCTGATCAGATACCCCTGCGGCTTTACATATCCCGAAAGCGTCTTCGCATACGCCTCATGCCGTTCTGTCTGTTCCTTTCCTGACAGGGCCGCCATTTTCGATTCTTCTATGAGAGGTCTCCACGCAACATTCTCGTGTACCGTACGGCAGGAAAACAAGGTATCATACATTCTGCCATCCTTTGCTTCCGGAACGGCAAACCGCACCTGATCCACACCAAGTCTTTGGGCAAGCTCTTCTGCCATGGAAACCGCTTTCAGGGACAGGTCTGTACCTGTAACAGAACAACCGGGACGCATCCGTGCCAGAAAACAGGTCAGTATCCCATTTCCACAGCCGATATCAAGAATATCCCCTGTCCAGAACTGCTCATATCTGAGCAGATAATCCATGGTTCTCCGGAAAAATACCCGGTCATAAAATGAAGCTGCCAGAATGCTTAACTCTAAGTTCTGGTTCAGATAATCCACAAGTTCCTCCTGGCGGTGAAGATACGGCGTGTCTCTGGTACCATACACCAGGCGTTCTTCTGAACGGTCATACAGTTTTGTCAGCCTTTCTATATGCTTTTCCCCCTCCACTGATCCAAAGGCTTCCAGCAAAGCCGTATCCAGCTGGGAAATCTTACGGATCCCCACCTCTGAAAGATATTCTTTGATCCTTAAATCCAGCACACGATCCCCTCCATTTCGATTAAAATGTAATTCCTAAGATGTGATTCCAATCATTCTTCTGACGCCAGGGATTCTTTTCCCCACATGATACGCCAGAACCGTCAGAAGAAAACTGCCGATACCAGTCCCTAGTATCTGTACCGGCAGCAGACTGCTGATCTGTACCATGTAATAAGCAAGCGCCACCAGAACAGACTGATGTAAAATGTACACAGGATAAGAGGCATGATTAAAATAATCCGTAAAACCTGTCCTCTGATTCAGAACCTGCCTCCCTGTGATAAGCAGAGCCAGAATGGAAACCCACCCGATGAAATTTACCCACAGATCGCCGTAATAGGCAAACCGGTAATACAGCACAAACGATACGGCAGTCCCGCATACACATAAGGGCTTCATCCAGTTCCCGCTGCTTTCCAGTTTTTCCAGTACCACGTCATTGCTGAGCACGTAATAACCTGCCAGATACAAGGCCAGATCCTTTCCGATACTGAATCCCCCAAAGTTGCCAAGGTAATACATCAGCCAGACAGGAAGAAACAGAAACAGGACATTTACGGACGTCAGTCTCTCCACAGAAACCGCCAGCTTCCCGTAAGGCAGCAGACGGAAAAAAGCCAGAGAAATCAAGGAGATCAGAAACAGGAACAGGATAAACCACAGATGCCCGGGCGTAAATGCCCCGTCATATCCGGTCAGATCCGTAACATGTGTAAAAAAATATTTCCAATGATCCCACAGGCCGCCTGCATAACCGTCAAAAAATTTTCTTGCATAGAAAGCCTGGAACGGTACAAGAAACACCATTCCGGCGGCAAAGGGAACCAGCAGTTTATGGACCCGCTCTGTCACAAATTCTTTCACGGTTCTTTTTTCCAATGCGTATCTCGCACTGATCCCGGCCAGAACGAACAGAAGGGGCATAAACCAGGGGTTAATCAGCACAATCAATGTACTTAAAAGCCGGTTTCCGCCCTGCCAGATATAGAAACGGGAACCAAAATCATTCCAGATCATCAATGTATGCACAGGAAATAAAAGAAGAACCGTCAGATTCCGTAAATTATCTATCTCATGTTTTCGGATTCCTTTTTTCTGTTCTGCCATTCCTTCCCTCCGATTTTGCAGCTGCAGCTGCTTTCCCTGCGATACACCCGGTTGCCCATGCCCACTGAAGGTTATATCCGCCGCAGATTCCATCTACATCCAGCAGTTCCCCCGCCAGATACAATCCCCTCACGCATCGGGATTCCATGGTTTCCGGACAGACTTCCTTTGTACGCACCCCTCCGGCGCAGACCTGGGCATTTTCAAATCCATTGGTATCCGATATCGTCAGAATGATGTTCTTGCACTTCCCGGCAAGTGCAAGAAGGCTGCGCTCATTAAGCGCCTCCATCTTCCTGCCGATTCCGATTCTGGAAAGTTCCAGTATCCCGGGAATCAGCTTTCGGGGAAATACACCCGAAAGACACTCCCCGATGGTACAAAAGGCCCGCTGGCCGGCCAGTTTCACAAACAGTTCTGCGGCCTCTTCCTCTGTATATTCCGGCAGAAGATCTAAGGCTACCTCTGCCCGTTTCTTCTGATATAAAGCGTATGCAGGAAAACGGCTGATCTGAAATACCGGAATGCCCGAAATCCCATATGCCGTAATCTGCAGCTCCCCGGTATCCGACGCAGCTTCTGTACCGTCCACAAGAGCCGTAACCCTGGCCTCTGTGCGCACGCCAGAAGCCCTGGCAAAGGGATGATTCTTTACCTTAAGCTGCACCAGGGCCGGTACAACAGGCGTCATATGATGTCCCAGAGACTTTGCCAGATCGTACCCGCTGCCATCGGAACCCAATGCGTACGCCGCTCTCCCGCCGCAGGCAAGAATGACCTGGTCTGCCTTCCGTTTCTGGTTCTTCTGATGTTCTGAAACCGTCACGCCAAATCCCCGGCCCTCTGGTGTGACTGCCGTTACTTTCCCTCCACAGTACACTTCCACGCCCAGACGTTTTAATTCCAGCTCCAGAAGTTCCAATACGGAAGAAGCCTGGTCAGAGCGGGGATAGACATAATCCCCCCGGCTCTTCGTCACAAGCCCCAGAGATTCAAAAAATTCCAGTGTTTCCAGATATCCAAACCGTTCCAGCACCTTTTTCACAAAAGGCAGATCCTCTCCCCGGTAACCCTTCTCCACACAGGAACCATCTATCTGGCAGTTGGTCAGATTGCAGCGCCCGTTTCCTGTCGCAAGAATCTTCTTACCGATTTTTTCCTTCTGTTCCAGAATCCATACCTTTGCCTGCCGGTCATTTCTGGCAGCCGTGACCGCCGCCGCCATACCGGCGGCGCCTCCTCCGATAATTCCAATCCTTCTCATGATACCTGCCCGATCTTCTTTATAATCATAAATTGGTTTCTGTCTGTTCTGTACCGTTCCTACAATTTTCAGACACGCTCTGGTACAACGACACCTTCCCGCACCAGATACTCCAGGGACATCAGAATCCCCAGCTTCGCATGAGGCCATGTGAGCCCGCCCTGGAAATAGACTGCATAAGGGGGCTTAATGGGCCCGTCCGCACTCAGTTCAATGGAGGATCCCTGCACAAAAGCCCCGGCTGCCATGATCACGTCACTGTCATACCCCGGCATCGCCCACGGAATCGGCGTCACGAAAGAATCCACCGGAGCCGCCGCCTGGATGCCCCTGCAGAACGCAATGACCCCTTCCGGCTTCCCGAAGGTCACTGCCTGGATGATGTCATGCCTGCTCTCGCAGCCGTCCGGCACCACCGGATAACCCAGCTTTTCATAGATATTTGCAGCAAAAATGGCTCCTTTCAGCGCACCTGCCGTCACCGTCGGCGCAAGGAACAGCCCTTGATAAAAGGACTGCTTAACGCCAAGGGAAGCGCCAACTTCCTTCCCAAGCCCCGGGGAAGTCAGACGGTATCCGCAGGCTTCGATAAGGTCTTTCCTGCCTGCGATATATCCCCCAATGGGCGCAAGGCCGCCGCCCGGATTCTTGATCAGCGACCCCACCACCAGGTCAGCGCCGACGTCACTTGGTTCTATGGTCTCAACAAATTCACCGTAACAGTTATCTACCATACAGATCACGTCTGGTCTGATTCCCTTCACGAAACGAATCAGTTCCCCGATCTGCTTTACTGAAAAACTGGGCCTGGTCTGATAGCCTTTGGACCTCTGGATCGTCACCAGCTTCGTCCTCTCATGAATCGCCTTACGGATATTTTCATAATCAAAAGTCCCGTCCGCAAGCAGCTCCACCTGGGAATAAGAAACCCCGTATTCTGCAAGCGACCCTCTGGAGGGGCGGATTCCAATGACTTCCTCCAAGGTGTCATAAGGCTTTCCCACCGGTGATAACAGTTCGTCGCCAGGCCGCAGGTTCGCACCAAGCGCCAGTGCCAGCGCATGGGTTCCGCAGGTAATCTGCGGGCGCACCAGTGCGCTTTCCGTATGGAACACGGAGGCATACACCTCCTCTAATGTATCCCGTCCTACATCATTATAGCCATAGCCGCTGGCATAATGAAAACATCCCCCACTGACCTGGTTCTTCTGCATGGCATGGATTACCTTAAGCTGATTATACTCTGCCACTTCGTCAATGGCGGCAAACCGTTCCTTAAGCCTGTCTTCCACCTCCCTGCCAAAATCCAGAACCTCCCTGCGGATTCCCAGTTCTTCATATAATGAAATGATACTCTGACCATCCTGATTTTCATCTGTCATCTGTAATTCCCCCTTATCCTGTCTCTCTTACAGCCACGAATCCAGTATTTTTGTGCGCACAACCGCACACTTGGCATCAAATACCGGATTCAGCGGCCTGATCTGCATGATTACCTCAGCCGCTTCCTTATACTTTTTCATATCATAGAGCAGCGACGCCCGGTTAAGTTCGAAAAGCGCCTCCTCCCCCTTATCCCGGATCAATGGCTTTAACTCCATCAATTCTCTGTAGGTTGCCTCCGCATTCTGTGAACGGGCGTAGACCATCAAAAGCGTATTCATTTTTTTAATAAATTTACTCCGAAATAATCTTCTCAACCCAGTTCTCCCCTTACATATCTGATCATATCCTGTAAGATCTTCTCTTCATCATACCCATATTCATCCTTATTCATCCAGATCACCTTCTGCTCCCTCTTAAACCAGGTAATCTGTCTCTTCGCAAAATGCCTGGTATCCCGCTTCAGCCTGCAGACAGCTTCCTCAAGACTTAGTTCCCCTTCCAGATAAGCAAGGATCTCCTTATATCCAAGCCCCTGCATGGACACCATGTCTCTGGTGCAGCCCATCTTCTGTAAGGCAGCCACCTCTTCTACCAGCCCCTCTTCCATCATCTGGTCCACACGGCGGTCAATCCGCTCATACAACCGCTCCCTTCTGTCATTGAGCACAAAATAAACGAACCGGTAGGGCGGCTCTTTCTGCCGTTCCTGCTCATTGTGTTCAGAAATCCGCCGGCCTGTCTGGTGATAGAACTCCAGTGCACGAATGACCCGTTTCACATTATTTGCATGAATCTGTTCTGCCGCCGCCGGGTCAATCTCCCTTAACCGATCATGAAGCGGCCGGGATCCTCTTACCCGGGCCTCCTCCTCAAGAGAACGGCGGTAGGAGGCATCCCCGTCGTTTTCTGTAAAGTCGATATCATACAGAAGAGCCTGAATGTAGAACCCGGTGCCGCCCACCACAATGGGAATATGCCGCCGGGCGTAAATTTCCTGAAGCGCCTTCTTTGCCATCTGCTGAAAACGGACGACATGAAATTCTTCCCTGGGATGCAGCTCATCCACCAGGAAGTGGGGAATCCCTTCCATCTCCCCGGGACGGATCTTGGCAGACCCGATATCCATATATCTGTAAACCTGCATGGAATCGGCGGAAATGATCTCACCGCCGATTGCTTTCGCAAGCCCGATGGAAGCTTTCGTCTTCCCCACAGCCGTAGGCCCGGTCAGTACCACTAATGGTTTCTTCTCCAGATTTTCCATAAGATCACACAATCCTTTTAAATTTCTTTTCCAGTTCCCGCCGGCTCATGGCAATGATGGTGGGCCTTCCGTGGGGACAGTGATAAGGATTCTCAAGGGTCAGCAGCTCCCCGATCAGGGTATCCACTTCTGCGGCGGACAGCTTCATATTCCCTTTCACCGCCGCCTTGCAGGACATGGAAGCCACCTTCTCGTCCACCAGCTCCGGCGACAGATTCCGGTTTACCTCGTCTGACAGACCGTCAAGCATCTGCAGAAGCAATTCCTTCTTAGCAATACTGAACAGATTGTCCGGGACTGCGCGTACCGCAAAGGACTCCTGCCCGAATTCCTCGAATTCAAACCCGATACGGGTAAAACAGTCCATATACTGGTTCAGAAGATCCGCTTCCTGCATACTCAGATCGAGAATAATAGGCGGCGAAATCATCTGGGAAGTGAATTCCCTGGTCTTCATGCCCTTTAAGGTCCGTTCATACAAGACCCGTTCATGGGCGGCGTGCTGGTCAATGATGTAGAGATTGTCGCGGTATTCCACCAGCCAGTACGTTTCAAAGACCTGTCCGATCAGATGGTATTCATCCTTCGCCTCTCTGGTCAGTAATTTCTCATCAAACAGATTCAGCTGCTGTATGGATTCTGAATGACTAATCTGAATATTTTGCTGCTGAACTGTTTCCGGCTGTTGCTTTGAATGGTATATTTCTTTGGCATTTTTCGCATACTCTGCCGTCTCCCGGATCCGGTCAGCCTGAATCTCCGGCTGATAGATCCCGCTTCTGTCTGTCACCTCGGCAGAAGAACGCTGGCTATGGTACGCTCTGACCCGTTCCCTCATCTTTTCCATGAAATAATCCAGATTCCGCTCTTTTGGCGGCGGCAGCTGCCTGGAAATCCTGCTCTCAGAGCCGGGAACCGCCGTATCCCTTTTTCCCTCTTCTGACCCTTCGGCTTCCAACTGACCATTCCTGGTATTTCCGGTATTTCCGGTATTGCCGGAATATCTCTGGCCTCCCCCGGCGCTCCTTCCTGTCCCGTGCAGATTCCCGGAATCCGTTCCCACTTTCTCCTTGGGGGCATCCAGTTCCACATGAGGAATCAGTTCCTCTGCATGCAGTCCCTGGCTTACCGCCGCAAACACCTGGTTATAGACTTCCTGCTGGTTGCAAAACCGAAGTTCCATCTTTGCCGGATGCACGTTCACATCCACACATTCCCCGTCAATCTCCATCTGAAGCACCACGAAGGGATATTTGTGCTGCATGGTAAAATCCTTGTAGGCATCCTCAATGGCCTTCGACACAATCTGGTTCTTCACATAGCGCCCATTGATAAAATAATTCTCAAAATTCCTGTTTCCCCTTGAAACAATGGGTTTCCCCAGGAAGCCGGTAATCTTCATCCCTTTGGCCTCCCACTGCGCCCGAAGCAGGTTGGAAGCGATATCCCGCCCATAGACGTGGTAAATCACATCTTTCAGATTCCCGTTTCCCGAAGTATGCAGCTTTGACTGCCCGTTATTCAGAAACTGAAAAGAAATCTCCGGGTGGGACAATGCAAGCCTGGTCATCAGATCCCCCACATGGCTGGCCTCCGTCATAGGTGTCTTTAAGAATTTCCTCCTGGCAGGAACATTGTAGAACAGCTGCTGAATCAGAAACGTTGTTCCGTCCCGTGCACCCGTATCCTCCAGATCCACCTCCCGGCCTCCGCAAATCCGGTATCTTGTCCCAAAATCCTGCCCCCTGGTCTTCGTAATCAGTTCCACCTGGGCAACCGCCGCAATACTGGCCAACGCCTCCCCACGGAATCCCAGGGAAGCGATATGTACCAGATCCTCCACGGATCGGATCTTACTGGTAGAATGGCGCAGGAATGCCTGGGGCACCTCCTCCCGCTCAATCCCGCAGCCATTGTCCGCAATGCGGATCAGCGAAGTCCCCCCGTCTCTGATCTCCACCACAATGGCCGTTGCCCCGGCGTCAATGGCATTCTCTGCCAGTTCCTTGACCACAGAAGCCGGGCGCTCAATCACCTCGCCTGCTGCAATCTTATCTATCGTAACAGTATCCAAGACCTGTATTTTACTCATGACTGATCACCTGCCACCGGTTCTTTAGTTTGTTCTGCAGCTGATACAACGTATTCAGCGCATCGATGGGCGTCAGATTTCCGATATCCAGATTCTTAATCTCATCGATCACATCATCATCCTTCACCGTATCAAACAGCGACATCTGCGCCAGATCCACCTCATCGTAATGTTTCGGTTTTGCAGGCTGCTCATGCCCATGGGAAGCGATGTCTTTGATCTTGTCCGTAATATCGGCCTGCACCAGTTCTTCCACAATCTCTTTTGCCCGTTCAATCACCGTCTCCGGTACGCCGGCCAGCCTCGCCACCTGGATCCCGTAACTCTTGTCTGCACCGCCCTTCACAATCTTGCGCAGGAAAATAATGTCGTCTCCCTTCTCCTTCACGGCAATACAGTAATTGTTCACGTTATTAATCTTTCCTTCCAGTTCTGTCAGTTCATGGTAATGCGTGGCAAACAGCGTCTTTGCCCCCAGAAGCTTACTGTTGCTGATATGCTCGATCACCGCCCAGGCGATGCTCAGCCCGTCAAAGGTACTGGTCCCCCGCCCGATTTCATCCAGAATCAGCAGGCTTCTGCTGGTGGCATTGCGAAGAATATTGGCAACCTCTGTCATCTCCACCATAAAGGTACTCTGCCCGCTGGCCAGATCGTCGGATGCCCCCACCCTGGTAAAGATCCGGTCCACCAGTCCGATATCTGCGCTGGAAGCCGGAACAAAAGATCCGATCTGCGCCATCAGGACAATCAGTGCAGTCTGGCGCATATAAGTGGATTTCCCGGCCATGTTAGGCCCCGTAATAATGGAAATCCGGTTCTTCTTATCATTTAAAAAGGTATCATTGGCAATAAACATATCGCCTGGAATCATCTTCTCCACCACAGGATGCCGTCCGTCCCTGATGTCGATGATTCCCTTCTCATTCATTCTGGGGCGCACATACTGATTCCGCTCTGCCACCAGGGCCAGGGAGGAAAATGCATCTAACTGTGCCACTGCCCTTGCACTGGACTGGATCCGCAGGATCTCTGCACCGATCTTATCCCTCACTTCGCAGTACAGCTGATATTCCAGGGCATACAGCTTATCCTCAGCCCCCAGAATGGTATCCTCCAGTTCCTTCAGTTCCGGGATGATATAGCGTTCCGCATTGGCGAGGGTCTGCTTGCGTGTATAATAATCCGGCACCATGTTCTTGAAAGAATTGGTCACTTCCAGATAATAGCCGAATACCTTGTTGAACCGGATCTTCAGATTCTTGATTCCCGTCTTCTCCCGTTCATCGGCCTCCAGCTTCGCAAGCCACTCTTTGCCGTCCGACTTGGCCGACCGAAGCCTGTCCACCTCCTGGTCGTATCCCTCCCGGATAATACCGCCTTCCCGCATGGCAATGGGCGGCTCATCTCTGATGGCTTTTTTTACCAGCTCACAGAGATCCTCCAGGGTATCCATACTCTCATAAAGCTCCTTAAGGAGCGGTGACTTCATTTCCTGTAAAAGATACTTGATATGGGGCAGCATGGCAAGAGAATGTTCAAAAGCAATCAGATCCCGCGGGTTCGCCGACTGATAGGTAATCCGGCACACCAGACGTTCCAGGTCATAGACAGAAGAAAGATATTCCCGGATCTCTTCCCGGGAAATCGCAGTTTCTTTCAGTTCCTCCACCGCATCCAGGCGGCGTTCAATCTCCTTTTTATCAATCAGAGGCTGCTCAATGTGTCTGCGAAGCGCCCTGGCCCCCATGGCCGTCTTCGTCTTGTCCAGCACCCACAGAAGAGAGCCCCTCTTCTGCTTCTCTCTGAGAGTCTCACAGAGTTCCAGATTCCTTCTGGTGGAACTGTCAAGCAGCATATATTTCCCCGCAGCATAGACCGAAAGGCGGGTAATGTGGGACAAATCCCTCTTCTGTGTCTCGATCAGATACTTCAGCAGCGCTCCTGCGGCAATCACTCCGCAGTCATAATCCCCAAGCCCCAGCCCCTTAAGGCCATTCACGTGGAAATGATCGGTCAGGGTCCGCTGGCAGATACTGTCGTCAAAATACCAGGCCTCCAGGGAATACAGGGTAATCCCCAGCTTCTCCTTTAACAGTTCCAGATCCATGCCGCTCATATAGAATGCCTCGTTGCAGATCAGTTCCGAGGGCATAAACTTATAGATCTCATCAAAAAGCTTTTCTGCCTCACCAAGTTCCGTAACCGTGTATTCCCCTGTAGTTACATCCGCAACCGACAACCCGTAACGGTCGGCAATATAGACCACGCACATGATATAGTTATTCTTCGTCTCGTCCAGGGCCTGCACGTCCAGGTTCGTGCCTGGCGTGACGATGCGTACCACGTCCCGCTTCACCAGCCCCTTCGCACTGGCAGCATCCTCCATCTGCTCACAGATGGCCACCTTATATCCCTTGGAAACCAGGCGGTTCAGATAACTGTCCACCGCATGAAAGGGAACGCCGCACATAGGCGCACGCTCCTCTAAGCCGCAGTTCTTGCCGGTCAGCGTAATCTCCAGTTCCTTTGACGCCGTCAGCGCATCGTCAAAGAACATCTCATAAAAATCTCCCAGTCTATAAAACAAGATGCAGTCTGGATACTCCTTCTTAGTCTCCATGTATTGCTGCATCATTGGTGTTAATTCCGCCACTTTGGTACCTCTCTTTTGTTTTCTTATACTTATGCGATTCTTATTATAACATCTTTCCTGGCAATAAAAAAGATTTGCTGAAAGGAATTTATTCAAAAATCTTTCCAATATCCTGATATCTGTTTATCACCCGGTATATTTCTACATATTCCTCTCCTATCTTATATATAATCACATAATTCTCCCATACTATGTATTTGTAATCTGTCTGAAAATGAATCCTTTTAGAAAGATCTGTCCTCAGCAATATAGCTGCGAATCTCTTTCAAGTCATTTACCACCAGCGGGTTAATTCGCAATTTAACCATAAGCTAATCTCCCATTAAAGTTTTTAATTCTTCAAGGCTAAGCCAGGCTTTTTCATCCTTTACAGCTTCTTCAGCTTCATTAAGCTTCTTCAGAAGTTTCTTCTCTGCCTGCTCCCGTTCATAATCAGCAATATCAATCACAACAAAACGGCCTCTTCCATTTTTAGTAAGAAATACCGGCTCACCAACCTGGCATTTTTTTAATACTTCATTATAATTTCTCAGATCAGAAACAGGTAAAATACTAGCCATAATCAATCTTCCTTTCAATATGATCATTAAAGTATATGATATATTATATGAGAAAGCGCTGCAAAATTCAACGTAGAATTTTGCAGCGCTAAAAAATTTCTACCGGATCTGCGACAGGATATTCGGATCCTTGATCTTCGTGTCCTCAGCAAATAACAGAATCTTCGACATAATCTCCGCAGTCTTTGGATCATCGTCAATAAACGGCAGGAAGATCCGCCCCCTGTGCTGGGAATGTACCGGCACCACAAACAGCATGGAATTTCCGATCTGATGAACCACACCGCTCCCCAGATGAACCGAATACTGTCCGAGTTTTCCTTCAATCAGGGCATGATTTCCCTCCAGACGGACATTCTGAAGCCCGAACAGTTCCAGGTTACACTTTGCAATCACCCTTCGCATCTCAATGGTGGAATGGCTGGTCTCCGGATCCACGCCGCCTGCATGGGCCACGCTCACAGCCAGATCCACATCCCGCATCACCTCACTGTAGATCACATCGGGAATCTCCCTGATCTTCTTTGGCTTTCCGGTCTTCCGGTCCGTGAAAGCCACCCACTCCAGAGTCGGAGCCTCTGCGTCGCTGGGCGTAAACCAGTCTGCCATGGCATAGATGCAGGCAACGATATTCTCGTTATAATAAACCTTCTGCAGCCCATCCTCGTAATCTGCAACCCAGCGGCGGCCCTTAAGCGCCCCTGCCGTCTTCTGAGGCTGGATCTGGTTGCCGGAAAACAGTCTGGATTCTCCCTTTTCCAGTTCTTCGTCAAGTTTCAGATACAGTTCCCGGAACACCTGCTTAAAGGGCTGACGGATCTGTTTTGCGAATAACAGCTTCTGCCATTCATGCCAGCGGCCGCTGGCATAGAGATCAAAGGGATGAGCAATCAGAAGCTTCTCGTCCGGCTTTACTGCCGTCACAATCCCCTGGTCGTCCACAATGCCCTCTTCCGTCAGAAAGCCGGCGGCAAAGCCGGTATCAGAAAGAGTCCTCACCACCAGAAATTCCACAATCGGTCCCGCTACCGGATTATGCTTAAGTTCCAGGAATTCCCATACCTCAAATTCCGTACGGTCCTCCATCGCCTGCTCCATCATCTGCTTCGTCCTGCTGTACTGTTCCTTTAACTTCTTATGGACTTCCTGGTATCTCTGTACCGTCTCATGCTTCTTATACTTCGCCGGTACGGACTTCAGAATCTTTCCGTCCCTTCTGCATTTCAGCACACTTTTCCCGTTCTCATCCACGGAGATCATTAACTCGATCTCATCTGCGCCCTGCCATTCAAAATACGCCGCAGACTGCTGGGTAAGCTTCCCCTCCATCCGGAGGATGAGGCGGGTCACATCCGTAAATCCTGCATTGACACTTAAGTTTCTAAGGGCAATCTCCACGGCGCGCCCCTCGCTGGCCCGCCGCTGTGCGCCGAACTGCCTGCTCTCTTTCTGATACTTCTGGATAAACTGATACCGGTCCAGAAGTTCCGCATCCTTTCCCGCCTTCAGTCCGGTAAGGGGCAGAAGCGGAAGGCTCATCAGCAGATCTTTGTTCCGTTTCGCCTCGATTTCTGCCTTAAGGGCAGCTTTTTCCACCTTCCCCAGAGCAGCGTCCGCATATTTGCGCGCCCTTGCATGAGCCGCCCCGGAAGAAGAATATTTTGCGGCATCATAAAGCAGCTTAAAATTCTTCTCCCCCACACTTTCGTAAGCATCGGTAAACCAGTGGATATCGAATGCCCCGTCGCCAAGCTCATCCGGTGAAAGAGGCGTATACCTTGCGACGATGGAAGCTGCCTGCTCATCCAGCCGCTCGCTGGTATGTGCCATAAAATAATAGCAGGTGCTGGCAAATCCCGGAATCTTAAGATAGGCTTCCATCATCGGAATCCACTGCTGGGCATACATGGCAAGTTCCACCAGCCTCTTCCTGGTAATATCCCTCCCCGTAAGAGCCGCCTTTAAATCTTCCACCGTTTCTTCAGGCCCCGGCATACAGACCTTAAGCAGATGGCTTAACACCGACTTCCTGTCACTGTCAGAAGAATAGTAACTGAATCCTCTCTGAAGCGGTTCCTTCCCAAGCGCCGTCAGAATCCGGGTCATAAGGTCAATGCCGTAGATGACACGGATCTTATGGACATACTCGGAAAAGGGCGTTGCCTGCTCTCCACGCTTTAACTCCACACTTAACAAAAGCGGCACCAGTTCTTCGTACAATTCATGGGCAAATACCATCTCCGGCATCCCGTCTCTGAGATCGTCAAAGCGGTATTTTCCGTCCACAGGCCGGATTACACCCGGGCCAAAGAATGTATTTAACGCATAGACCCGTGCGTTTCTTGAAGAAACCGCTCCTTTCTGCTCCACGGTGCTGACCGGCTCCAGCAGACTTCCCAGATCCAGGAACAGAAACACCGCTTTATAAAACAGGTCTTTATCCCAGATTCCTTTCTGGTAACACTTCACGTAATCCGTAAGTCCCAGATAACATTCCTTCGAATTCCCGTATGTATACTGCCGTTTCTGCTCTCTGTCCGCCTGCTCAAGATAATGCTTCTGAAGACGGAAACGCAGTGCAAATGCACTCTCCCAGTCTTCTTTTGCCCCAGGCCCTGAAAGCCACCGGATCATGTCCGCAAAGACCGGGAGCTGTGCCGTCCGCTTTGTATAAGTAATCTTTTCTCCATTCCAGCGTTCTTCCTCCACCGGGAAGATGTCATTGGAGGTATCCAGCACGGAAAGATATTTTGCGGTTCCGCATAAAGCAAAACGGGCTTTCAGTGAAGCCGGTACGAACTGCTCTTCCAGTAACCCAAGTAACTGCCGTACATGCCCGGTATAGGAAATGCCGGGCACCAGATTCTGAAAAAGAGGCTTCTTTCCGTTTTTAAATACCTGACTGTATAATTTCTGCTGACTCTCCACAAATCTTCTCTGGACACAGCACTCCCAGTAAAGTTCCGTTTCCAGGAGAAGCTGCGGGGTTTTAATCTCCTGTTCGTAGAACTTCTCCCACATTTCCCGGAACGGATAAGCGTCAAGGGGCTTTGCATCCGGATCCTCGTGGGTATACCGGCTCTTTTTCAAACCATTTCCCAGAAGTTCCTCCGTATTCCACGCCGTCTCATAAGCCAGCGTGGCATGCTCCTGAATCAGCTTATCCAGTTTCCTGCATACACGGATACAGGCTGCTTCCCCACAGATAAACAGTTCTGCTGCCTGATCCTTTTCTATTCGGATCTCTGGCAGAATCCACTCCCGGTTCACGTCATATAAGCCATATCCCGGGGTATGTAAGATATCCTGCGCTTTGCTCTCGTGACCCAGAAGCTCGTTCAGAATCACCTGTTCTCTGCCGGTGGGACCGGTAACCTCTTTCAGATGGGGAAGAAGTTCTTCCGGGCACTTTCCTTCCTGATTCTGCAGATGCAGGGCAAGGTCAAGAGCCCCCATGTGACATTCTTCCGGTTTCATCTTCAGAAGCCGGATGATACAGGACAGTAACTCTTCCCGGTTCTGCTTTCGCAGAAGCGCAAGAGTTCCCTGCCTTCCCTTCTTATACTTGAGATTCTTTTCTATTTTCACAAAATCCTCTGAGGACAGTTCCATGTCGTCCGCCAGATGAAAGGCGTCCTCATTGGTATATTCCTCCGCATTGTGCAGCAGTTCAAATAAGACCTTCTTTCTCGCCTCAGACTCCGGCCGGTAAAGCAGAAGCCTTGCCGCAGCCGCCCTTGAGGCGCTGTAGTAGGAATATCCCTCGCCCTGTCCTATCAGGGGAATAAATCCTGCCGCCTCGTCCAGCACCTTTTCATCCTGCAGCGTCCATGCAATCAGACACAGCCTTGCGGCAATGGCAGACGGGCCCATGGATACCTGGTGCCAGGGGAAAATACACGGTGAGAGAACCAGTCCCTTTTTCGGAACCTTCTTAAGGATCTCCTTTAAGACCTCATAACATCTAAGCGCCTCCTCCCGGTTCTCAAAGAATTCTTCCGGCTCCAGTTTTTGGGGCCTTACGACCTTGTCACTGCGGAAGGAATAAGAGGAATTGTTTTCATCCTTCACAAGACGATAGAAATAAGAACTTACATTCTCCATAAATCCCGGCAGGAAGCAGGCCACAAGTTCCAGGTCATCCGCATATGTTAAGATGACCTCTTTTGTCACCCGCATCTTAAGTTTCGTATCCTGAACCGACCGGATAAAATAGGAGGCCGTCATCTTCTGATGCTTCGTCCCGCAGGTAATCAGCTGCAGAACCGACTGTACGGCATTTTCCGCATCATAAAACCCCCTGGCCCAGAGCGCACAGCTGATGGCAACCGAATCCTCGGTGTCAAGCTGTTCCTGGCAGAACACCGGATCACGGAGGCACTGCCCCATCCATCCAAGCAGCTTCTCACTCATCCTTTCTACGCTCTTCTCATTGAAAATGCCGATCCAGGTGGCCGCCGCACGTCTGACAGAGGAAAACCGGATCAGATTATGCTCCTCAATGACGGAAAGCAAATGCAGGAAAGCCTCCGGCCGTCCGGCATCCATAGTCTCACAGACTGCCTGTCTGGCGCCTTCCTGGAGTCTTGCCGCCAGAAGGAATCTGCCAAGGACATCATAGAGTTCCCGGCTTCTGCTCATCACAATTCCGCGGATCAGCTCATGGCTGATCATAACGGTATTTCCTTCTCCAAAGAGAATCTCCTTCACCGCCTGTACTGCCCGTTCACTGCCCCGGTCAATCTGTGCGGAAAGCATTTCCCCATAAGCGAAATACTCATTCCTGGCATGGTCGAAGTATTCTGGCGCCACCTTTCCGGTCAGCAGATCCGCCAGGCTTACGTTGTAAAAATCTAGCAGTGAATAGGCCCTGAGAAGCCGGACGCTCTGTTCCACAAAGGGAACATAGCTTCGGGAACGCAGGCTTCTTCTGTACCATCCCGCTGTCATCTGATAGTTGTTCATTTCATCCAGTGCGAAGTAGAATTCTTCCCGGGATGTTTCCGGTACGCAGATCTTTACCAGTCCGGGGAACTCCTTCTTGTAGAGTCCGCTTAAACTGGAATATTGCCCATCCGCCAGGCATTTTCTCATAAAACTACAGGCATCCTGTGGAATCGTGTAGCCGTAGATACGGGGCAGCATCTCCTTTTCCCGGCCGGAAAGATGCTTTCCTCTTTCTGTGACACCATTTACCCATGTTTCACTGATCTTTCTTCTGGTTTCATATGTAAATCCTGCCATGATTCTTCCTTTCTCTGATTCTCTGTTCACCGCTCAATGCTCTGCTGCTCTTTTCAAACAGGGATTTAACCGGACAGCATGGTCAGACGTATCAGCGTGAACACCAGTCCTTCTGTCCATGGAATCCTGTCGTCAAGCCCGGTCAGTTCCTTCTCTCCGGCAAACACACGGTAAATCCCGTCCTCGAAACACTGGATCGTATTCTCTGCCGCCTTCCCGGGATCTGCGTCTTCCCCGCCCCGGACGCCGAACGTTACTTTACCGCACACAGCCTGGTCTGCAATCTCCTCCTTCGTCAGAAAGGGAAGCAGCTGCCCTTCATCCTTTCTTGCATTGTAATCCCTCACGCCAAGTTCTGTCAGACCAAGCAGCAGTTCCCGCAGAGTTTCCGGCTTCTCAGGCAGAACAAATGGCGTGGGGGACGTAAGATGGCTCATCTGCCTGCCTGGCTTTTTCATCCTTACTTGAATGGTAAATGACATTTCGTTTCCTCCTGGTTTCTTTCTATTACCAGTATACTTAGGAAGCCGTAAAATAGCAACTTTTTTCCGGACTCATATTTCCCTGCCTACAGGACATGATAATGGGGTTTCTCTTCTCCATACAGCCAGTAAGACAGATACCCGCCGAGTAAGATCCCCAGGGCGCACAATCCCGAGAAAATAATCATAAACGGAAGGCAGATCTGCCCGAACAGCTGGAACGGCTGGTTACTGTAATCCCAGACCGCCAGATGCAGCCATTTATTGACAATAATGCCTGTGATAAATTCCATGGCCGTTACAAATATAATACATCGGAGAATCTGGATCCACAGCGGATCCTCCCAGTGGACCATCTGTCCCTGTATGGTGAAAAAGACCATGCAGATTCCGCCAAGCACGAACATCGACCAGTGTGAAAATCCACGGAAGAATATTTCAAAAAAATAATAAAGGCACCCGCCTATGGTCCATAATAATAAATATTCACTCAGTTTCTTCATGTAAAAATGCCCTCACTTATGTTATTCATACATAGTGTGGGCATTTTCTGAGCAGATTATAGGTGGTATTTATTTCTCTTTGAAATTATACTGGCGCCTTTTGTGTCCTGTGCATCTCTCCGATATAGTAGAACCCTCTGCACTCTTTCAGCAGCACATCCACATAACATCCGATCAGTTCCCTGCCTCCGGGGAAATGTACCAGCAGATTATTGCTTAATCTTCCCGTCACCATCCCCGGGTCGTGGTCACAGATACTCTCCACCAGTACCTCTCCTACGGTTCCCTCATGGACCGCACAAGCCTGCGATGCAATCGTCTGAACCTCCTTAAGCAGCCGGTCGAAACGTCTCTTGATGACCTCCTCCGGAACCTGGTTCTCCATCACGGCAGCAGGTGTTCCCGTCCGCTTCGAATAGATAAATGTAAACGCACTGTCATAGCGTACCTTCCTGACCACATCCAGTGTCTCTTCAAAATCCGCTTCCGTCTCTCCCGGAAATCCCACGATAATGTCCGTCGTCAGAGAAATATCCGGCACAGCCTTACGGATCTTCTCCACCAGCCCCAGATACTGCTCCTTCGTATACCGGCGGTTCATCTTCTCAAGGATATCCGTACTCCCCGACTGAACGGGAAGATGCAGATGCTTACAGATCTTCTGCGAATTTCCCATGACTTCAATCAGCTCATCGGAAAGATCCTTGGGATGGGAAGTCATGAACCGGATCCGCCGTATCCCGTCAATCTTCTCAATCTCCTGCAGAAGTCCGGCAAATGTCATGGGGGTATCCAGCGTCTTTCCATAAGAATTTACATTCTGTCCAAGCAGCATGACTTCGCTGACTCCGTCCGCCGCAAGCCGCCGGATTTCTTTTATAATGGCCTGGGGATCCCGGCTTCTCTCCCGTCCCCGCACATAGGGAACGATGCAATAACTGCAGAAATTATTACAGCCTGACATAATATTGATTCCAGACTTAAATGCATATTTCCGTTCATTCGGAAGATTCTCCACAATCCGGTCTGTATCTTTCCAGATATCAATGACCATTCTGTCTGACTCGAGACGGGCCGCCACCAGTTCCGCAAATTTGTAGATATTGTGAGTTCCGAAAATAATGTCCACAAACCCGTAACTCTTCTTTAACTTCTCCACTGCCTCCGGCTCCTGCATCATACAGCCGCAAAGCCCGATCATCATATGAGGATTCTTTTTCTTCCGGGGCTTTTGCTGCCCAAGTCTTCCATATACCCGGGTATTCGCATTTTCACGGACTGTACAGGTATTGTAGATAACAAAGTCCGCCTCCTCCTCCGAAGCCTCCACATAGCCGGTCTCTCTTAAGATTCCCCTTAACTTCTCGGAGTCACGGGCATTCATCTGGCAGCCGAAGGTGACTACACAGGATTTGGGTAAGCGGCCATTCTTTTGTTCAAAGTCTTTTACCCACTCCCTGCATTTTGCCATAAAGTAGTATTGTCTGGCCGGTTCCTCTGTTGGCGGCTCTGCCGCTATATCTATTTTGTCTAAATCAGTTTCGTTATACATTTCTCTTCACTTTTCCCTCTCTGTCATATTATCAAAAAGAAGCTCACATTCATCAGACAGATCAGACAAACTGCCGCCCTTTTGCATCATACTCATAACCAATTTCTTTTAATTTACAAATAATTTCCTCTCTTCCCACGCCCATATCTTCACATAGCTCATCCAATGAGCCATAGAAATCCCGCAGCTTCGTATTCACGACACTTAGCATCATCACGGGATCTTTCGGCAGTCCTGCCTGCATATGATCACCTTCCGCTTCTCGTATTCTTTTCTCTGTAATCAGAATTTCCGGGCAGATATCATACTCTTCATGCGGTACCGCCGTCATAACCTGGAACTCGAACGCAACCGCCATCCTGCGCAGATTCCTGTACCGCTCAAGATACCTGTCATAAAAGCCGCCGCCATACCCAACCCGGTGACACTTTTCATCAAACGCCACACCCGGCATCACCATCAGCCCTTGTCTTCCATCTGCAGCCTCCGTCCCCGTCGGCTCAGGAATTCCATATGTACCGGGCCTGAGGTCATGCATCCCGTAAATACGATAAAAATGCATGGAATCCCCCGTTACCCGGGGAACCCATACATTCTTCCCTCTATGAAATGCCTCTTCCATAATCCTTCTCGTTCCGACCTCTCCCCTGCAGTCCACATAGAGATAGAGATTCCTTTCACGCTTAAACCATGGATGCCTGATTACAGCAGAAGCAATCTCCTCCGTGTCCCGAATCCATCGTCTTTCTTCTATCTTCGCCCGTTCCTGCCGGATCTTCCGTCTAATTTCCCCTTTTGATTCCAAACTTCTCTCCCAGATTCGTAATTGAACCGTCCTTTTCCTTAATCGAAATCTGATCCAGCTGCCCCCGCAGATTCCGTCTGAATGCTTCCACATACTCTTTTCTCAGAATCTGCTGTTCTTTGCGCTCATCGTCTGTCAGTCCTTCCGCCTTTGACTTATGGTACAACTCATTAATCCTTGTAATTTTCTGATCTTCCATAGCTCACTTCCTTCCCCCGAAGCCGTCAGAACATCACTCTCACCATCCGATAAACACGATCCTGGCGCTTCCTTTGTATCTTTCTTCCTTCATCTTATTTTATCTTACACCATCTTCCCCCAAAAGTCTACTAACGATTGTGCAATCCCAGTCAGCTTGAGTAATTTTCCAGAAAACCATAAAGCGTCTTCGCATCCTCCATATACTTGCCGTTGCGGATCTCGTCCCGAAGCTCTGCCGGAAGATCGTCATACTTAATATCCGTATACTCATAAGGCGTCTTCTTGTCACTTAAATAAACCACAACATATCCATTCACTTCCATCAGATAATAACAGTCTTCTTTTAACGCCTGTCCGTCCGCAGCCACCGTGGCAGGAGCCGGCTCCGGAGTGGTAACCGTGACATCATCCCGGGTCCTGGCATTTTCGGCAACCCTGACCTCTGACTGCTCTTTCGCCCTCTGATAGCTTAACTGATAAGCTCCCGTAACCAGCATTAATGCTACAATCATAATTCCGAAAAATCCGATACCATACTTATTCCTCATAAGGACCACTCCTTTTTTAGTACAGTATCGGTGATTTTCCGATGTTTTATGCAGATTTTCTTATATTTTAAGGTAACTTATCTCAACAGATGGGTTCTCCGGCAGATGGACAAAAGCAGAGTGCCTTTGGGCATACTCTCAATCTCATCCTCCGTAACACCCCCAAGCAGAACCAGTGCGGCGCCATAAGCCGGCACTGCTGCCAGCAGTGCAAAAACAGTGGCGATCCTTGCTCCGGCAAACAGTTCAAAAAGCAGATGGACAATTACCGCAACTGCGCCCATAATTCCCGATGCAACAGCCGGTATGATAAACGTCCTCTTCCGTTCCTGCACATAACCGATCCTCTCCCGCAATGCATGAGAATTCAGCATATAAACCGTAGCTGCGAAAATCGTCCTGCTCATGACCACCGCATAGATATTCCACTTAAATGCCACCATCATCACAAACAGCGAAAGGATATGAACCACCAGCGCAATCGAGGAATTCTTCACCGGAGCCATCATGTCGTCCAGTCCCTGAAGAACCGAATTCGTCAGAGTGGACGGACAGAAAAATATTACCGAGACAGCTCCCAGCTGCAGCATAAGCGCAGCCGTTGTGTTATCCTCCGTATAAAACAGCAGATCCATCAAAGGTTTCGCCAGAATGGTAAGACCGACTGCACTTGGAATTGCAATCATCATATTAAAACGAATCGCTGTGTCAATCTTTCTATGTACCTGCTTACGGCTCCCGGTCTGTACGGTCGCCACGAGACTCGGAATCAGCGATGCCGCCAGAGCCGTGGCCACAGACAGAGGCACATTGATCAGTGTGTTGAACTGACTCCCGAAGATTCCCATCAGGCTCGCATATTCTGTCTTCTTATATCCCTGCGCCGCCATAATATTATTGAAAATGGCGGTATCCAGAAAGTCACTGATATTGTAGACCGTGGCGCTTAAGATGACTGGCGCAATCGTCAGAAACAAAATCCTGTAAATCCTCTGATAACTCTCCCGCTTCCGGCTTCTGTCCCGCCGCATCTTCCTGCGGAACAACTGGTAATAGGCAATAAAAACCACGAACACGAACAGAAGGGCCACAAATGCACCCATGATTGTCCCCACCGTTCCGCCGGCTGCTGCATAAGCCGGGCCGTAGGAATCATCCCCTCTTGTCTGGGCAATCTTCTTTCCTGTCTCAAGCAGCAGATACGCACCCACAATCGAGGCAACCGCATTCACGATCTGCTCAATCACCTGTGAAAAGGCCGTCGGCATCATAGAACCGTTTCCCTGGAAAAAGCCTCTGATCACTCCCAGCAGCGCCACCACGAAAATACAGGGCGCCAGGACACGCAGCGCATAGACGCTCATATCCATGGACATCAGCGTATCCGCAATAAATTCCGCCCCGAAAAAGATAGCCAGAGACACCACGCCGCTGGCAACCACTGCAAACATCATGGCACATTTGAATACCTTGTAGGCATTCCGGTATTCCCCCACTGCTACCCGCGCAGACACCAGCTTAGAGACAGCCAGAGGAAGGCTGTAGGAGGTAAGCATAAGGGCGATGGTATAGATGGAAAAGGCTACATTGTAGTACCCCATTCCTTCTGTGCCCACGGCATTGGTAAGTGGAATTCTGTAAACGGCGCCTATGATCTTGGTGATCACCCCCGCAAATGCCAGAATCGATCCCTGGACCAGAAAATTCTTATCTCTTTTTCTTCGTCGTTCAGCCATATATTGCTCCCTCTTATCGTATTATATTCAGAATATCCATAATCTCATCCTGCTTCGCCTCCATAACCCGGCGTTCTTCTGGCTCCATATGATCATATCCGGTCAGATGCAGGATGGAATGGACGATCAGGAATGCATATTCCCGCAGAATGGAATGTCCATATTCCTTTGCCTGTGCAAGGACTTTCTCTTTAGAAATGACAATGTCTCCCAGGGAAAGTTCTCCTGACTCCGGGTCAAAACAATCCTCTCTCTCCTCAAGAAAATCAAATTCTCCAGGATTCTGGTATTCAATCATTGGAAACGAAAGCACATCCGTAGGCTTCTCAATCCCTCTGAATTCCTTGTTCATCTCCTTTATCTGTGTATTCATCGTAAGCAGAAGGCTCACCTGCGCCTCATAAGGACAGCCTGCTACATCAAGGGCTGTTTCGACTACTTTTTCTGCAGTCTGGCGGCACTCGAAAGGAAGCGCAATTTCTCCCTCTTCTTCAAAATAAAGTGTCATGATTTTCTCCTTTTGTTCTTCATCTGCTTCTCTCTGCCGTCTCTGCCATGGTTTCTACTGCGGTTCTCGTACTCTTCGTACGCTTTCACGATCTTCTGCACCAGCGGATGGCGGACCACGTCCTTGCTGGTCAGATGGCAGATTCCGATATCGTCAATATTCTTAAGGACAGAAATAGCCACGTCAAGCCCTGATACCTGTCCGGCGGGCAGATCCTTCTGGGAAGTGTCTCCCGTAACAGCCACCCTGGAACCAAAACCGATTCTTGTGAGAAACATCTTCATCTGTGCAGGTGTCGTATTCTGCGCCTCATCCAGAATGATATACGCATTATCCAGGGTCCGTCCTCTCATATACGCCAGAGGAGCTACCTCGATGAGCCCCCGCTCCGAATTCTTCAGGAAACTCTCAGCCCCCATAATCTGATACAGGGCATCGTACAGAGGCCGCAGATAAGGGTCAATCTTGCTCTGCAGATCTCCCGGCAGAAACCCCAGCTTCTCCCCTGCTTCAATGGCAGGCCTTGTCAGTATGATCCTTCCCACCTCGTTATTACGGAATGCCGTGATCGCCATGGCCATGGCAAGATAAGTCTTTCCCGTACCGGCAGGCCCCAGGCCGAATACGATCATCTTCTTACGCATGGCCTCCACATAAGCCTTCTGCCCCAGTGTCCTGGGTTTGATCGGCTTCCCCTGCAGAGTATGGCAGATAATGTCTGCATCCAGTTCCAGAACGCTCTCCTTACTGTCTTCCATGACAAGGGCAAGGGTATAGTCCACATTCTGCTCCTGGATCATACTGCCCCTTTTCGACAGCCCCACAAGCTGGGAAAGCACCTTCTTCGCCTTCTCTGTATTCGCCGCTTCCCCCATGATCTTCACGCTCTCACCCCTGGCAATCAGTGTCACATGAAGGGTACGCTCTATCTTCTTCGCAAAAACATCAAACTGGCCAAACACGTTTCCCGCATGTTCAGCCGGTATGTCGATGACTGCCTCCATTAATCCCATCCGCTATTCTCCTGTCTCCTCTTGTTCTTCGATTACCGGGATCTCCGATAACTGAGATTGGGCCGGTGCGCCGACCGGCATCAGAACCGTAAGTCTCCCCTTCGCCTCGGCTTTCTCTGACCCTGTGTATATTTTAACATTATTCTCAATAATTTCTACCCCCTTTTTATCCAAATCTTTACAATATCGCTGAAAACTTGCAGATAAAATCTTCTGAAGTTCTTTTTTCGAGTATTTTTTCTCCGTTGACCGGTATGGTCTGGCGGTTCTTCTCTCATAAGTGACAGGAAGGTAGAAATTCTCGCCAATACACAGCTGCTTCTCATATCCGTTCATTTCCCAGGCGTCATAGGAATTTTCAATGGAACCAAACCGTAAATAATAGTCCCCGATTTTCAGAGAATATTCAATCTTTTCCACATTTATATATTCTTTTTCCTCATAGGTAAGGTCAACTGCATCCTGGTACTCCAGAATTGTCCTCCCCTGAATATCCGCATCCGCTTCATAATACTGATAGGCAGTCACCGTCCCGGCATCGTCAAGAACCGGCACCTGACCGGACACCAGAATCTCCCCTGCTTTTACTTCCTGTCCTTCCTGCACCATTGGAATCCCGTTTCGCGGAACAATCCTGGTAATCGTACAATCCTGATCCGCTACAATGTCCATGGCCTTCCCCGCCCCGTTCTCTTCTGCAGGCTCCTCTGGCACGGTCTCATCCATGGCTGGAAGGGAATCTTCATTCTCCTTCACCTGTATGATCAGCCGGGTTCCTCTGATGGAAGCAGAGACCCAGATAATATCGTTATATTCCTTACGGATGTCTTTTACAATCCTTGCACAGTCCACTTCAGACACTCTCATACCGTTGACCACTTCCGTACTCTCAAGAAAGCGAAGCAGTGTATCGTCTGTGTAGGAATGGTTTCCCTGGATGTCAATATTCCAGATATACCTGGACATGAGGAACACCAGCGCCACGCAGAGAAACGCCCCTGCAAAAAATAATTTCCGCCTGCGGTATTTATGTAAAAAAAAAGGAAGACCGAACCGCCCCACAATAACCACCTTCGTTCCCGTCTTCCTGATGATTGGTTTCAGCTGCCTGAATCCCCTGGTCTCGATATTCATCTCATAAGCTCGGTTTACCGGTTCAAGCCCCCACATCAGAATTCCCTTATGACTGCACGCATTTAAGAATCTTTCCGTCGAGTATCCTGTGATACGGATACGGATATATCCTTTGATGTATCGGATGATCTTTAACAGCAATGTCGTACCTCCTCGCTAATGCTGATATTCAATAGACGTTATCTGTCCGGTCATTTTCATCTCGTCATTGGTATAGTAAACCACCTGAAGCTTCTGGCCGTTAATCCGGATCTGCCCTGTTCTGGTCTGAATGCGCACCAGGGAATCTGTATATTCCAGAATTCCCCTGTAGTTCTCAAGACACAGCTCCATCTGTCCGGTAACGGTCAGAATCGGCATGCCGAGGGCCACGTCTTTCGGAAGTTCCGACAATTCTGCAATTTTATTTCTGAAAGGATGACTCTCCTCTTCCTGTCTCTGTCTTTTCGGTCTCATAAAAAATGCCATTCATGGATTTTACAGTAGTTTATGCGGCAGAGACGGTGAATATGCATAGCACTTCTGCTATTGCCCCAGTAACCGCACCGGCAGAATTTTGAACAGGGTCGATGACAAAGCCATTCCCCACAGAATTCCCCTTCTCTGCTTTCGGCTGGTTCTGGTCTTTTCCAGGTTCCGGTAACTGTCGGCAAGCCTTGACTTCCCCTTATGTAAATCCGCCAGAATCTTGAATCCTGCAAAGGACTGCACAGCCGTGAGGAGAAAAACGGCAAAACTCCGTAAGAACCGCTGCCTTCCTGCCAGAAGATAATAGATTCCTTCCGATATCCCGATGAATGTTGCAATATGATGAAGCACGATACAAAATGATAATTCTTTCTCACGCATACTCCCTGATCCCCCTTCAAGCTTTCTAAATCTATTGTACAGGATTTTACTGTCGGAATATAGTAAAAAAGTTCGCAATTTTCAACATTTTTCGTGTCTGTGCAGTCTCTTTTGAGTCAGAAACCAAAAAACAGATGCGAACATTATTTCCCATAATCCTCGCATCTGTCCCTGATCTGTCCTGCCCCGCTGATCAAACCTGTACCCAAAAGGCAGCAGCGTATTAAGCCAGTATGTCAATATTGTCTCCCAGTCCGGGGATGGAAGCGCCGCCGGAAACCTGCGCTGCCGCATCCATCATCTCAGCCATCGCCTCGGTTGACATCTCCATGGCATCCATAACTTTAGACATCATGGCATATCCTACGTTCATCTGCAGTTTTTCCATAGACATCACTGATGATAATCCTGCAATATCCATATATCATTCCGCTCCTTTCTTACATCCGGGTCATAAAATCCCATTCATGCAGTCTATATACTTATATATCGGCTTCATTCCGGTATACTTAACTTAAAAATCATTTACCATAGCAGAATCTTCAGATCAGCAGAGCGGTTCAATAAAAAGCAACGCACATCCTCATTCACTCAGGATGTGCGCCAGACTCAGTTTATTAATTATTCACCAGCTTATCTTCATCACTCCAGCTATACAGCTTACGCAGTTCCTCACCGATCTTCTCACACTCATGCTCTGCAGCATTTCTTCTCATAGCACGGAAATGCGGTGCGCCCACCTTGTTCTCTGTCAGCCATTCCTTTGCAAAGCTTCCGTCCTGGATGTCGGAAAGAATCTTCTTCATCGCTTTCTTGGTATCCTCTGTAATAATCTTCGGCCCGGTAATATAGTCTCCGTACTCTGCCGTATTAGAGATGGAATATCTCATTCCCGCAAAACCAGACTGATAGATCAGATCTACGATCAGCTTCATCTCATGGATACACTCAAAGTAAGCATTTCTCGGGTCATATCCAGCCTCAACAAGTGTCTCGAAACCTGCCTGCATAAGTGCACAGACACCGCCGCACAGAACCGCCTGCTCACCGAAGAGATCGGTCTCCGTCTCGGTACGGAAATCAGTCTCAAGAACTCCGGCCCTTGCCCCGCCGATTGCCAGCGCATACGCCAGAGCCTTATCAAGTGCCTTACCGGAAGCATCCTGCTCTACAGCCACCAGACAGGGAACACCCTTGCCGGCCTGGTACTCGCTTCTTACGGTATGTCCAGGTCCCTTTGGCGCAATCATCGTAACGTCAACGCCTGCCGGCGGAACGATCTGTCCGAAATGGATGGCAAAGCCATGGGCAAACATCAGCATGTTCCCTTCTTCCAGATTCGGTGCAATGTCCTTCTGATACATTGCAGCCTGTAACTCATCATTGATCAGAATCATGATGATATCCGCTTTCTTTGCCGCCTCAGCAGCCGTATAAACCTCAAATCCCTGTGCCTCAGCCTTAGCCCAGGACTTACTGCCCTCATACAGACCAATGATTACATGGCATCCGGATTCCTTCGCATTCAGGGCATGTGCGTGTCCCTGGCTTCCGTATCCGATGACTGCAATCGTCTTTCCCTCCAGTAATGATAAATTACAATCTTCCTGGTAATAAATTTTTGCCATTTTAGCATTCCTCCTACATTTTATTATTGTAAAACGGAAGATAGAAAGACTATCCTCTGTTTACCTGCATGTTTCCTCTAATCAATATATGTAACGTCCTTACTTCCACGTGACAGTCCGGTAATCCCTGTCCGGGCAAGTTCCAGAATCTCATACCCGTCCAGCAGATTTAAGAATGCCTCCAGCTTTGACTGGTTTCCCGTAAGTTCAATCATCAGAGAATCATTCTCCACATCCACGATCTTGGCGCGGAAAATATCAGCCACTGAGATGATCTCTGACCGCTCCGCCTTATCTGCCCGGACCTTGATCATGATTAACTCACGGTAGACCGATTCCTCAGGCCTTAGCACCTTAATCTCGATTACATCTTCCAGCTTCCTTACCTGCTTCTCAATCTGAGCCAGAATCAGCTCGTCCCCCGACGCAACAATCGTAATCCTCGTGAATCTCGGATCCGCCGTCACTCCGGCCGTAATACTGTCAATACTGTAGCCCCGCCTGCTGAACAGCCCGGAAATCCTGCTCAGGACTCCAGTGGTATTGTCAACAATCAATGAATAAACTCTTTGCATAATGCACCTCTTTCTTAATTTTCATCTATTACACCCAAGGGCACACCGTAATACATGCCCTTCGGGCGGGTGGACTCCGTCCAGCAAAGTATACCCAAGGGCACACCGTAATACATGCCCTTCGGGCAGGTGGACTCCGTCCAGCAAAGTATAAGATAATGAGATTTAAAAAACAGAGTGCGTTCTGTTTTTTTATCATAACAACATCTTTTCCATTTGTCAAGTATTTATAGAAAATACCTTTTATGAAAAGTGCAGGATTCCTTCCACCGTCTTTTCAATATAATCTGCCCCGGCACGGGTCAGTTCTTCTCTTGTCCCGAAGCCGTACAGAATCCCCAGGCAGTCTATTCCTGCGGCCTTTGCCCCGATTACGTCATGCTCCCTGTCTCCCACCATAAGAACCTGTGACCTGTCCGTAATCTTACAGGCATCAAGCGCATAGCGGATCACTTCTGCTTTCGTTGCGCGCCTCCCGTCCAGTTCCATTCCTGCCACATAGTCGAAATACTGTGCCAGCCGGAAATGCTCTATGATCTGCCTGGCAAACGGCTCCGGCTTGGATGTGGCAACGACCAGCGTACGGCCCTGGTTCTTCAGTTCCTTTAGTACCTCTTCCATTCCGTCATAGACATGGTTCTCAAAAATTCCCCTGTCACGGTAGTATTCCCGGTAATATTCCACCGCTCTTTCCGTTTCTTCTTTCGAAAAGCCACAGTATTTCTCAAACGATACCGTAAGCGGCGGCCCGATAAATGAATAAAGCTTTCTGCGGTCTGTCTCTTCGATTCCGAATTTCTTCAAAGCATAGATGACAGAATTCGTAATCCCCAGTGAAGAATCCGTTAATGTTCCATCCAGATCGAAGAAAAAAATATTGTAAGTTCTGTTCCTGTTATCCATATCTGCTGTCCCTTTCTGTCATGTTCCATTACAGGCCAGACCATGGGATTCCTCCGCATGACAGGCACTTTATATGCATTCTATCACAGGAACGAAAGAAGAACAATCAGAAAATCCTTAACTGGTAACATTCTGGGAATCCACCTTATTTTCCCGTGACACACAGAAATATTTCCAGATACATCTGAAATCTTCTTCCCGGCAGCTGAACAGATACGGTATCCAGTCAGCATCATAGACAAGCACGGCGCCATGAATGATATACATCTGATATCGTTTCCCATATCCGAAGATCATCTTCCCGTCTTCATCATAGATATTGACATATGGGATAATCTCCATCTCGCAGGGCCACCGGTCATGATTTCTCCGGTCCAGTTCCATGAGGCACATCCTGTAAGTACAGTCCGCACGGAAAATCTCGTTCTTATCTCTGCTTGCGTAGATAAACAACTGGCATAACTGAGTATCTGAATATTTCTGAAGTTGTATGAATGATATGCAGTAATCAATCTCTGTCACGTTCAAAATCCTTCCCAACCCTTTCTTTTTCCGTCCATTAAGATTTAGTATGCCCCGTTTTCAATCATCTTAGCCAACGAAAAACACAGCAGACTTTTAGTGTAACATTACACAACGAAAGCCTGCTGCTTCAATTTTAAAACTGTTTCTCCTCAATCGTAACGATATCGCCTTCCCGGAGTTTCTGCTGGAACATTCCCGGCTCCCCATTCACGGCCAGTTCAATCGTCCCCTTGGGATTATTGAGATTAATACCCGAATACTTAAGCAGATCCATCAGATAATAAGACCCTCCGTTCTCTTTTCGCGGCAGGCGTAAAGGAGATCCGTTAAGCCGGAACATGATACTCCCCCCTGCAGACTGCAATCCCGTTTTAGACGGCGCTTCTGCTTTCGGCTCTGTTTTCGGCTCCGGTCTTGTAACCGTCTGAGAAGGAAAGGTTCTGCCCGCCCCAAAACTAAAATCTAACTCAAGCTGTCCTGTTTCCATATTGCCGTCCACTTTCACAGTATTGGGTTTTGACGTATGACCCACAGAGGCTGCTCTGCTTTTCAGATCCGCTACCGCATCCGTTACCTGCATATGCCTTGTCCCACTCTCTGATTCGGAAGAGGTCCGTAAGTCTGCTGCAGGTTTTGCAGACCGGGCAGGTTCCTCTGATGTTTCAGAAATAGTTCTCTCTGTCTTACTGTCACTGACCTCATTTACCGAACTGTCATCCATTCCGGCCGGTCCCGGTTTTAAAGCCTCTGCCCCGGAATCCTCGGTTTTCATGCTGTCAGTCCCGGCAGCTTTCATGCTGTCAGTCCTGGCAGCTTCCTTGTCCGCCGTATCCAGAGTTTCTTCTATTCCGGAATCCCCACCTTCTTCAGCGGATGTCCCAAGGCCGTTTTCTTCGATCTCATCGATCTTATTCTCTTCAATCCCGTCCTTTTCTTCCTTTTCGCTTTTATCGCTCTTTTCTTCCTCTTCCGTCTCCGGCTCCTCCTTCTTCGGCATCCGGATCCGGATCACATCCCCGATCTTAAGAGGCGTTTCCAGAGGCATGAACACACCGTTCAGCGTAATCTCCAGACACTCGGAAGCCCCCTCGATATCTCCCAGACAGGCCTGTGCCGGAATACCCGGAACCGCAGGAACAAAATCAATACAGTCTCCCGCATTGATCACCGTGGAAAGCTTCCCTTCCTTCTTATTAATAAACAGCGATGCCGGCTGTGCCGCCGTACCATAGAATGCCTTCCGCTTTCCGTTGACCGTCACCGGCAGACTGGAACCTGGACGTCCCAGAATGTCCTGGAAGCTGTAGCCGTTCATCATCAACAGATTCA
This sequence comes from uncultured Dorea sp., assembly GCA_910587575.1. Lineage (GTDB taxonomy): Bacteria > Bacillota > Clostridia > Lachnospirales > Lachnospiraceae > Sporofaciens. Next base: position 11,644 of record CAJULU010000017.1, on the reverse strand, counting down.
GCGCCGTAAAACTGCCGCTGCGGAACAGCTTTGCCGATCTTCCGTTCAGCGTCACCCGGAAGCTGTCATTAATCAGGTTCAGACCCGATGAAACCGTAATCCCAAGCGGTGTCGCATACTCCGGATTGTTCAGATCATACTCATCGGAAAAGGCGCTGATACGGAAATTATTGCCGGCAATGGCCACACGGTTGGCATCCATCTGAAGGGCTGCCGTCAGCCCTTCCCGAAGCCCGGACAGCTTACTGCCGCCCCCTGCCAGGAACAGGGCCGAAGGCGCACCCCCGTTTACTTCCAGCACCTTTGCCGCAATCTCTTTACACAGAAGTTCCGTGGTATTCTGGATACACTGAAGGACTTCTTCTCTTGACGCTTTCCGCTCGAATCCCAGGATGTCTGTAAAGGTAATGACCTCTTCATGTTCAATCTCCGCCTTCATCGTCTCAGCAGTTGCAAAATCTACCAGGTATTCCCGCATGATGGCCTCCGTCACCTCATCTCCGGCCACGGTCGCCATGGTATAGCCTGTCACACTGCCGCCCGTACATGCCGCAATATCAGAAGTACCGGCTCCGATATCCACCATGACCAGATTGAGAAGCCTTAAGTTCTCAGGAATCGCCGCATTGATGGCCGCAATGGGCTCCAGCGTCACGCTGACTACCTCCAGCCCGATCTTGTTCATCGTGGTGTACAGACTCTCTACCACCTCGCTGGGAAGGAAGGTGGCGATCAGGTCAACTTTTTCATCCTGCCCTCTGTGGTCCTTAAGGCTGGAAATCCGATACTCATCCAGATAATACTGACAGACTGTATATCCCACCAGATAGAAACGGCGCATGTCCTCCTTGGCAGAATTCTCCGCATCAAAGGCTTCCTCTACCTTACTGATTGCTCCGGCTTCCAGACGGCTGATGATCTCATCGTCAATAAGCTGTTTGCCCGGCAGATTAATCTCGTACTCTGCACGCTTGGTCCGCAGTGCACGCCCCGCCGCCGCCACGCAGACACGTTCCAGCTGGAAATGCACCTTCTCCTCAAGACGCCTCTTCACCTTTCTTGCCAGTGTCGTTACTTTCTCTATATTCTCAATCTGTCCGTCTATCATGGCACGTTCCGTATGCTCTTCTTTTTCAATGGCGATCACCTTGACCTTCTCGTCTTCCACGACTCCCACCATTCCGATAATACTCCGTGTTCCGATATCCAGAGCAAATATCGCATTTTCCGGCTGCTCCTGCAGCTTCTGAACCTGTGCTTTCTTAACTTGTCCCTTTGCCATGTCCATCCTCCTGTGTAATACCTGTGGCTCTCATTCCGCTCACAATTTTTCACTATAGACTATTATAATCAACTTCCATTTCAATGTAAATATTTTTCTTCTGGAAACGTCTGAAAACGTCTGAAAGTGTTTTTTCCCTGTACCGGCATACGTGCAGATGTGACAGTCTGACACAGATATGGTTCCGGTACAGGGAGAAACCGGTCCGGATATGCAGATCCTACTTTCCTTGTGTACTTACCGGTGTAATAACAATATTCTGTGCCGCCACTCCGGTCTTTCGTGCCACAATATCCTCAATCTGCGCCCGGTTTGCGTCACTTAAGTCTGCCGCATTCACCACAACGTCCGCCGTATCTGCGGAAAGGCTGATCACCACTTCGTCAAAGCCCTTGGAAGCCAGAAGGGTCTCTGCAGCGGCTTCTTTCTCCGCCAGATCCGTCATGGCCACCATCTGGTTAATGGCATCCTGTTTCTGGGCTTCACTTAAGGTCTCATTGTCAATGATCTCAAGCAGGGATTCTTTATTCTTTGCCCGCACCTGTTCCCTTGCCACCTTCGCCTCTGCCACCACCGCACTGGCCTCGCCGCCTGTGAGCACTGCTTCGCCCGGTGTACCGTCCACGCTGCCGTCAGAACCTTCCCCGTCCTGACTCTCGATATCTCCCGCCGCACTGGCCAGGTCTTCGTCCGAGATGTCCAGAAGTTCCTGGTTCGCAAGATCCGCATTTGCGGTTTCCGCCTCTTTCTTATCCCCGAAGATCTTTCCCGAATAATTCAGGTATCCCGCCGCTGCAATCATGACGGCCAGGGCCGCAATAATGATCTGGTTCTTTTTGACTATTTTTTTCACTGTTCTTCCTCCTACTTTCTGCCACATTATTTTGAACTCTTCTTCATTATCCTAATTTTATGCGTGTCTATTCCAAATAATGCCTGAACTGCCTCAGTTATATTCTGTCTGACCACAGAATCTGCTCCGCCGTCGGCAATCACCACCACTCCCTCAATCTGAGGACTGATTTCTTTGCTGATATAAGGCTCTCCCGCAGAATCACTGTCACTGTACACGGTTGTCTCTCCGTGAGTGCTGTTCTGGGTCGACCTGGCGCCGCCCTGGCTGTCTGTCTCCGTGACCGCTTCTGTGGTGACTGCCAGATCTTTTTCCACTACCTTTTCCGCCGAGGATTTCAGCGTAATCATAACCGAAACATCCCCCACGCCTGCCATCTGGGAAAGCGCCCTTTCCAGACGGCTTTCCAGATTACTGAGATAATCATTCTGACTTACACCTGCCTTCTCGTCACGAAGGCTTAAGCCTGTTTCCGGTTCCTCTTTTTCATCCCCTTTCTTCTCTGCGGGAAGGGCTATGACAAGCAGAAGAATCCCTGCAAGCACCAGAATCAGAAGCTGGTCTTTCTTTAGTTTTTTCAGGGAAATCTTCTCCGGAACCGCAAACAGCCGCCTCTTTTTTCCTTCCAAATCCATCCCATCCTCCTTATCTTCCAATCTCAATCTTCTCCACACGGATCCGTGATCCCTCGTCTTCTTCCCCTTCCGGATTCCCCTGCTCCTCTCTTCCAGCCTGCGTATCCTTCTGGTTATCCGTCCCCCTTTCAAGCCCGGTCCCATTCACCGGATCCGCTTCCTTTATCTGAACCAGGTCATTGTCCGCAATCCCGTCCAGAAATTGCGCCGCCTCTTCCATCTTCTCCAACTGTTCCTGGTACACCGGACTCTCATAGAGGTCCGCCCACAGATCTCCCGTGCCCAGCAGCCTGAGGAAAGGGTCTGCCAGCATGACAGCCAGCACCAGTCCGGTAAAAAAACGGATGTACCGTTTATACTCAGAATTGGGGACAATATGCATGACTGCCGTCACCATGACCATATAAAATGACAGGTTCATAATCCATTGATTTAAATAAGTAAACATACCAGACCTCATACATTTCCTGTGGAAGCAGCTACCACCACAATCGTCAGCAGAAACAGAAATCCTGTAGTAAAGATGACGCCAATCAGCAGCCGGCAGCCCTCTCCTACCGTCTCGATACACCCGACGATCCTCTTGTCCGATACAGGCTGGATGACAGCGGCGGCCAGCTTATAAAGAAGTGCGATACAGGCAACCTGGATGAGCGGTACAACACAGAGGGCAATGGAAATGACCGCCCCTGCCATACCGATTCCGTTCTTCACAAGAACTGCGGTACCGATGGCAACCTCCGCCATACCGCCAATGGCATCGCCGATTCCCGGAATTGCCTCTGCGCTTCGGGTAATCACGCTTCTCTTTACCGTGTCGATGGCCGGGCTGATCAGCCCCTGGATGACGTTTAATCCTACGATACAGGCAAGCGCTGTCTTAAGAATCCAGGAAACCGCCATCTCGATAAGTTCCGCAAATTTACTCAGATAGTCTTCCTCCGACAGATAATTCAAGACCCGTACCATCATATAGATATGGAGAATGGGCAGCAGAAAATTTAGGATCAGCGCCTCGGTCAGAAAGATCAGAAACAGCACCAGGTGATAGAAAGCGACCGACGTCACACTCCCTCTGGCTATGGATACTGCCAGAAAATACAGGGGGCAGAACACTCCCATAAAAGCTGTCAGCGCCTCAATCCCTCCCCTCACCCAGTTCACCACCGCTTCAAAAGAGCTGATGGCAAGGGCAATGAGCAGCAGATACAGGGCATAAAAACTAATGTCCGAAATCTGACGGTTCTGGAACATTCTGGAAAAATTACTGAACACGGCGGCAAGCAGGGCAATCAGCAGCATATGAATCAGATTGTCCCGGCTGCTTGTAAAGGCATAGCCGATCTGATCTTTTACAAGCCTGCCAAGAAGCTTTAGGGAAAATTCCAGATCCCCGGACAGGATTCCCAGCAGTGTTTCTTTGAAATTTAACTGCTCCCCCGGGAAAAGTTCTTTCAGCGAACCGTCTATTTCATCAAAATCATACTGGTCTGCAAGACTGTCCTCAACCTGTGACAGCACTTCTGCGCCCTTGTTTTCCGGTTCCGCCGCTTTTGCCTCCATTCCTTCAAAGGCTGTCAGAAGAACGAGACAGAATACTGCCAGCCATTTCCTCATGACAGAAAGCCCCGTATGGTATTGAGCAGAGTCAGAAGAATCGGCATACTGAGAATCATCACCGCCAGCTTCCCGAAGATTTCAATCTGGGCAGCGATGGTCTGATATCCTGCGTCCTTGCAGATTCCGGACGAAAACTCTGCGATATAGGTGATTCCCAGCATTTTAATCAGGGTCCCGATATACGCCTGATCCATCTGAATGAATCTGCCGATTCCCTTCATGGCATCCACGATGGTCTGAAGCTTTCCCAGGATACTGAAGAAAATAATCAGGCTTAACACCACTGTGATATAGATTCCATATTCCGATTTCCCGCTTTTAAACTGCACAGCCAGAAGTGTTCCGGCTACGCCCATGATTCCAATCCGCAACATATCCATGGCAATCCCTTCTTTCTCCCCCTGGCTGCTTTATAAGGAAAACAGCCGTTTAATGGATTCAAACAAATCATATATGTAGGGCACGATCCAGAACAGCACCAGCAGAAGTCCCGCAAGGCTGGTCAGAAATGCCTGCTCCTCTCTTCCGCTGTGCTTTAAGACCTGGCTTAACACGGAAACCAGGATTCCCACCGCTGCAATTTTGAATATCAGGTTCACACTCATGTATTCCTCCTCTACATCAACAGGACTGTGATAAAGATTCCGCTCATGACGCCAAGGCAATGGCATAACCTCATCTTCGTCCGCATTTCCTCCCGCATTTCCTCCATGGAAAGCTTTATCTCCTCCAGATACAGATCCAGGGTCTTGATCTGCATCTGGGCATCTGCAATCCCAAGCTGGTTTCCGAAAGCGGCAAGACGTTGAAGTTCCCTGACTGAAAGCCCGGAATCTTTAAGGGCGGTTCTGACGCTCTCTTCCCACATTCCGGCAAACGTACCTCCCTGCTCTTCTTCCATCCGGCGGCAAAGTAAAAGCAGCCATTCCCGGTAAGGGCTTCTCGCCTTCCTTCCGATCTGAAGAAATGCCTCGCCCAGATACGACCTGGCATATAATATCTCACCTCTTAACAGATACAGAAGTTTCTGCAGATACAAAAGTTCCTTGTAGCTGCTGCGCACCTTTTCTGCCGCAGCATGCCCCCACAGAGAGGTAGCCCCGATCACCAGTATGCCGCCAATGGTTTTCATCAGCATGGCGCACTCACGGTATCACTGTAGAGCAGGCTTCCCCGGCTGTCAAACAGTCCGCTGATCTGTCCCACACGCTCCCGCTTTCCCAGCAGTATGTACCGTTCAAACCGTTTCTCTGCCACCATGCGGTCAATGAGGGGTTTCCGGCGGAGTTCCTCCATGGAATCCGCATGGATGGTAGCCAGCATCCGGCAGCCGCAGTGCATGGCGTGTTCTATGGCATGTACATCATCTGCCGACCCGATCTCGTCCACGGCCAGGACCGCCGGGCTCATGGAACGGATCAGCATGGTCATGCCTTCTGCCTTGGGACAGCCGTCCAGAATGTCGGTGCGTATGCCAAGTTCATTCTGGGCCACGCCCCTGTAGCAGCCGCCGATCTCCGAGCGTTCATCCACCACCCCTACGGCCATGCCGCCAATCCATCTGTTTCCGTCCGAAATCTGGCGTATCATGTCCCGGAGCAGCGTTGTCTTGCCGCAGCCCGGCGGCGAAACAATCAGTGTATGGCAAAGCCTCCCTTCCTGTGTGATATAGGGAAATACGGAATCCGCACACCCCACGGCCTCATGGGACATCCTGAGATTGATGGATGAAATGTGCCGCAGGTTCTTCACCCTCCCGTTCTCTATGATTGCCTGACCTGTAATCCCCACTCTGTGTCCTCCCTCTATGGTAATAAATCCCTGTTTCATTTCCTGTTCGTATGCATATAAGGAAAAATTGCTGACATATTCCAGCATCTCCCTTACGTCTTCTTTTGTCACAAGATAAGGTCCGTCCCGCTGGTTTCCGATCATCCGCTCATGACCGTTGTAAATCATAAGAAGCGGCTTGTTTACCCGAAGTCTCAGTTCCTGTATGCGGGATTCCTCAAGCGGTTCCCGGCTTAGGGCAAGCCGGACATTCCGGGGCAGAACCCTTCGTATTCTCTCATTTTCCATATCTGTCCACCTCTTTATTTCCAATATATGTACAGGCCTGGCATTTATGAATAAAAATCTGTACGGGCGGATGAAAAATTTCCCACAAAAAAACAACCCTGGCATATGTATGAATGCCAAGGTTGATTCTTTATTTTATCTTCTCACCGGAAGATAAATCTTCCATCATGATTTACTTCTTCACCCGATAAATCATATTATTGGTATTGCCCTCTGCTACAATGACTCCTAAATCGACTAAAATCTGCATGTATCGCCATGCGGTAATTCTTGATTTTGTAGTGATTGCCATTACTTCTTGAATAGTAATCTTATCTCTTTTTTCCAATTCTCTAATAACTAACTTTAACTTGTCATAATCTTTGGGTTTCAAAACTTGTTTCAAACTTGTTTCAAAACTTGTTTCATTTTTCTCTATATCTTCCTGCGTGTTCAAAAATGCCGGATGAATCGGAATCCTTATTCTCATTGCCCGCCTGTCTGCATCCGTAAAAAATTCTGCCCGTGGCGAACCGTTTTTCTGCAACTCTCCTTGTATCGTAGGAATACTAGATGAATGCCCCTCCGACAAATCTAATTCTTTCAAAAATTCTCCCAATCTTCTATTTCGATAATATCTGGACACAAATCTTTTGCCCTCTACGATTGTCCTTTCCGAAATTGATCGGTCAATGCCAGGAAAATTCATAATATTTATACAGTCCGGTTCTATTTCTATAGTTATAGGCTCACATGACATATAATCTCGGTGATAAAACGCATTCACCACAGCTTCTTCAATCGCTTGATATGGATAATTCATAATTCGAAGCGCCTGCATCTGGTTGGGAATTTTGATTACTTTTTCACGGATAATAAGATTACGGAAACGTTCCATCGTTGCCAGAATCATCTGCGGCACAGAACCTGTAATATTGGGAAAATCTTCACTAATGCTCGGATTCTCCACACTACCTTCTGGAAATGAGGTCATCTGCACATAAGTATATCGAAAGAATTTGTCTGGATGTTCACAGAACATCATAATTGCCACATTCTGGATATACCTAAGTTCTGGCGGGCCCACCAACAACTGCATATCTTTCAATATTTCCTCAACTCCACGTTCACGAACTTGTCTTGCAAGTTTACTTCCTGTCTTACGCAAATGATCTTCCAAAAGGATTGGAGAAATGTCGTCAAAAGTTGCTTTATGGTTTGCCCTGCAGTCAAAAGGAGTGTGATCAGACATATTAATCAGCTCCCTTTCCTGTTCGGAATTGGCTTTTACGGAACTGGTCAGATAACGAATATAATAACTGTATTTTTTGTCCTTTTTACTTGTAACATATTCTGGTGATTTGTAAGGCCGTTGCTGTCCAGTCCTGGCTATAATGACAAAAATCCATCTGCCATCTATCTCACATATCATTACTTTTGGAAATATGGCGGAGATATTACATTATTATAACCAAGCATTTCTTTCTGGATTTTGTCCAGCGTATCTTCCGGTACTCCTTTTACTGGACGGACTGCCACACCATTTTTTTCTTCAACTCCAACAACAATATATCCACCGCCATCATTATTATAATCATTCGCAAACGCACAAATACTATGATAGATATCATCGGGATTCCATCCTATACGGTCTGATTCTATTTTTCTTTTATTTAGCAAATCTTCGACACTTATTTCAAGTTCCATAATGTCACTCCACTTTCAATAAATTCCAAATTCTCTAAAGTCTTCATTAATACAAAAGCAAATTCTGGTTGAGTTCTATTTCTAAAATTGTCATCAGCAATATCAAAACAAAAATCCTTTTCCTATAAAATACCATCCTGCAACAATACTTCTTTAAACTTTTCATTTTCAAACAGAACCGCTAATCCATGTTCGATATCAAATTTGAAATCACACAGAAGAGCAACTTGTCTTTTTTCCTCTATTTTGGGTATATATATAATTTTGGGAATCACATACTTAAATATATTCACAATTTTTTCGGAAAGTTGTTCGCAATAACTCTGTTCAATATAAGTAATTATTTCTTCTTTAGATTTCTCTATACTATCTTTGGCATGAATAAATTTCTTATAAGTTTCTTCTTGACACTCAGTTGGAGAACTATCTGCATATGTTTTAAAATAAACTTCCAGATTAAATTCTCTATTCCATATATTCATTTTAATATCACTCATCAAAACCGCCTCCTACTGACTTATTATCTCTGATTCTGCATTCTGCTACACCACCACTATGAGTAAATATACCATTTCCTTTTCCATCCGGATGAATATCCCCAGAAATCAAATTCATTGTCTTTGTGTCAGAACACTCGTGCCAGATTAATCTATTATCCTGCCTATATTTATCCACATCCTCTTGTTTCCAATCACTTCTTCCGAGTCTTTCTTCTAGATTCCACTGTTCCGATAATTTAATATCAGCTTGTGAAAAATTCGATGGTCTGTTTTCTGTCATTTGCTCAATTTGCACGGTAGCTTCAGAACACTTTGAGAAATCTGGAATGCCATTTTTATAGATAATTCCATCCAGTCCATACTCCGCTAATTTTTCCTGAGCAATCCTCCCCTTTTCCGTTTCACCAGATGGTATAAATTTTGATTCTCCTTTTTCTCCATCCCACTTGCCAAATTGAGAATCAGCAGGTGCTAATTTAATTCTGTCTGAATAATCTGTATAAAAATTATCCTTAGCCTCTAGAATTGCTCTATCCGAATAATTTTTGGCTTCAGATATATTCATACCCTTATCAGACTTAAATTTACTTAAATAATCCTCTGACTTATTTACTATTTCTTTCATCTCCGGCACAACCAATTTTTCCATCAAAACATACCACCCCTCTCCTTATACAAGTCCATAAATCTACAAAAAAAATCTTCATACTCTTCATTACGATTTATATGTTCATGAAATATTAATGAAAGTAACAAACCAATTTGTTTCTTTGCATATTTTCGTAATGATGGCTCAACCGTATTAATCACATAATCTACGGATTTTTCAATATTTTCTTTCTGAGATGCCTCTATAATAATTTGTTCAGCTTGTAAGAAATCATAGGATAATCTTCTCAAATTAGGAATGATATTTTCTTCATCAGCATTTATATATTCTATGTAATCACATTTAACAGATGTACTAAGTTTTGACCGTAAAATCGGATCTTTCAGATTTCTAATCATATGTCTGTCATCTTTACTAAAAATCTCTTTATTCATAATACAATCGAATAATGCTTTAGAAGAATTACTATTCTTTGCATCTTGAAGAAAGATACTATTGCCATTTAATTCATACTTATATGCCTTTTCTTCCATAGCTACCCGTTTTATTTTACAAAGAATCGGCTGAACCCACTCATTTTGATATACTGCCGCCACTCCACAAGGCAATTTTGCAAGCTCTGCAATCTGATCATCATTGAGATTCGCCGCTTTTCCTACTAATTCACGGTCAGTCAGATCCGGTAAGCGCATAATGATTTTGGTGTTAGTATTTCGAATTACAGACATATCAAGAAGTCCCGGTGCCTGATCAACAATAATAAAACCTTCACCATAAGTACGCATTTCAGCAATCGCATTTGCCAGCATTTCCACACTTTTTCCTAAAAGATTTGCACTTTCGGACACTTGTTCAGTTGAAGTACGTTTTAAAAGATTATGCGCTTCTTCAAGAACCGTCACATGTTTTAAGGATTCATTCATTGTGTGCATACCGGTCATGCGATGCTCTTGCAACTTTAAAACAAGCATTCCCATAATAAGAGATTTTGTTTCACTTGAACCTACACGGCTTAAATCAACAATTACATTCTCCTCAAATAACTGTTCCTCACTAATATCATCCTGGACAAATATCATACCATTAATTCCATTTGTAAGAGATTGCAGTCTGGTAAGTAATGCCCCCTTATACGCTCCTTTGTTTTCATTATCGTAATCACTGGAATCAATAATTGTTCTAACATTTAGGGCGACATCAGAAAATGTTGGAAAAATCAGCTCATTATACTTATTCTTTGAACTATTTAAATTCCATCCACAATCTTCATATGCTTTCTCCACAGCATTTTTCAATACAGCCGGCATCGCTGCATACATAGGCCAGCAAACATTGAATATTTCTACAAGGCGGTCTAAATGTTCCAGAATATGTATGCCCGTTGGGAAATAAAAAGGATTCATCCTTAACATTGGCGTAAGTTCCAGATTTGTGCCATAGACAAACACATCCTTGTCCATTCCGAAAACAGATTTATATTCCCCTTTTGCCGGTTCTACAACAAGAAATCTGGTTTTTGATTTCCTTGCTTCATTTAGAATTTGATAAACTGTATTACTTTTTCCCGAACCGGTACTTCCAGTAATAAAAGTGTGGGAAGTAAAAGACTGCCTGGATACATTTACTTCCGTATTTTCTTCATGGTTCATATGAAATATATTGCCCAACCCAAATGTCTTCTCTGCTTTTTTCTTTTCATCGTAAGTAACAATATTCCTGCCAAATTCTGCACATTCCAAAATCGGTAAGCCAGCAATTGATTTTTGAGGGAAATTTAAAGAGTAAGCAAGTTCTTTACCTGACAAACTGGTTGTTGCAGTGACAAGTGAGGGGTATACAAAAAAATCCGGATCACCTTCCGGCAAAATCCTATCGTTTGAATCTATTCCATTTTTATTCTCTTCAAGAATATTTCTCAGTTCTTCTGCGTCATTGATGCATTTATGAGGATTCAATGCAAAGACAGGATGACGGAGCTTTCTAATATAGTTACAGATTTCCTTTGCAGATTCCTTCTCTTCAACTACATTTCCACGCCATAAATTAATAGCTGATTTTGACAAATAAGAATCCTCACCAAGCGTAAGCGCCAGATAAGAATGGGCTACATTATTGGCTATATTGGGGTCTTCACTGAGAATATAAGCAGCAAAATCCCACATTCCAAGTGCCGTACTTTGTTCTAACCGCTTCATTTGGTTTTCAAGCAATTCTAATGCATGTCTGATATTGTAGTTTGTGAAAGTTTGTGTGATTCCCTCATTTTTCCCTACATTTGCCGTAACCGTTGAAGAGCGTGCGAAATTTGTACCAAAATTCACCCCTAAATTCTTTAGGTTAGAATCGATGATGGGGTAAACGAAAAAGCAGTTTTGGCAT
>CAJULU010000016.1 GCA_910587575.1 uncultured Dorea sp. | reverse complement strand
TGGAATCCAATGTGCTCTAAGAAAGTAAACATAAATTTAAGCGTCAAAGCTGAATCAGATACCAGATACTTGAAATAAATGTTATGTTTTAGTACAATAAAAATATCTGGAAGGAGCGTAAGTCATATGGGTATTTATTTAAACAGTAAAACGCCGTTTCAGCTATTTTGCGACGAGGCGGCGGCAGCATATTTTGTGGATAAATCGCAGATGCTGTGTGGACTGCTTTCGCTTGCGCAGTCAAGTGAAGAGATGATTGTCCGGGATTGCAGCGGACAGGGAAAGGATCACAGATATATATGTATCACAAGGCCCCGTCGGTTTGGCAAGACTCTGATTGCGAGTATGATTGCTTCGTTTTTCGGAAAGGGAAAAGACAGCCGTGCGGTATTTGAGAAACTGAAGATCGGGGTCTGTAAACAGTTTGAAGATCATATCAACCGGCACAATGTCATTTACATCAGTTTTAATCAGATTCCGGATGAATGCGTCACATATGCACAGTATATATCCCGGATAAAGCGGATTCTCCGGAATGACCTGAAAAATGCTTTTCCAGGTACACAGATCAGTGATGACGATGCAATCTGGGATATTCTGGCACAGATTTATGAAACAGAGGAAGAAGCCAGGTTTATGTTTGTGCTGGATGAGTGGGATTATATCTTTCATAGGGATTTTGCCAATACGAGGGACAGGGCGGCGTTCATAGATTTTTTAAGTAATCTGCTGAAGGGGAAGGGATATGTGGAACTGGTGTATATGACGGGGATCCTTCCCATTGCCAAATATTCCAGCGGTTCGGAACTGAATATGTTTTGTGAGTATACGATGGCCTCGGAGGAAAAGTATTCAGAATATTTTGGATTTACGGAAGAGGAAGTGGATGAACTGTTTGAACGGTATCAGAGTCAGAATCCGGGTGTCAGGCATGTGACCAGGGAAGGTCTCAGACTCTGGTACGATGGTTATTATACAAAATCGGGTATGAGAGTGTATAATCCGCGGTCAGTAGTATTGTCATTAATGAATAATAATCTGGCAAGTTACTGGACCAGTTCCGGACCTTATGACGAGATCTTTTATTATGTTGAAAAGGATGTTTCTAAGGTTCGGGAAGATCTGGCGCTTATGATTGCCGGTATTCCTGTTCCGGCAAAGGAGAAGGAGTATGCTGCTGCTTCTATGAACCTTACCACAAAGGATGAAATTTTCTCGGCCATGGTTGTCTATGGGTTTCTGAATTATGAGAATGGCTGTGTCTCGATTCCGAATAAAGAGCTGATGGATAAATTTGCGGACATGGTGGAGAAGGAAGCTTCTCTTGGGTATGTGCACCGGCTGGCAAGGGAGTCTGGGCGGATGCTGGCAGCAACGAAGAACGGTGATACAGAAACCATGGTTCAAATACTGGAATATGCTCACAACACAGAGAGCCCGCTGCAGTATTATAGTAATGAAGCAGAGCTGGCGGCTGTAATCCGGCTTGTTTATCTGGAAGCACGGGATCTGTATCGGATTGAGCGGGAAGATAAGGCGGGGACTGGATATGTTGATTTTATTTTTTATCCTATGATAAGATCGGATGACTGCATTATTCTGGAACTGAAAGTGAATAAACCTGCCAAAGAAGCAGTCCGGCAGATAAAAGAACGCAGGTATGATCTGAAATTCCGTGGAAAGCTGGGAGAAGAACCGATGTATACGGGGAGAATTCTGGCAGTGGGGATGGCGTATTATAAAGAAGATAAAAAGCATAGCTGTATTGTGGAAGTCTTGTGAAAATATCCGGCAGGACAAATCAATCCTTGACATCGGCAGAAAAAGATGGTAAACTCTGAAAAAATGATAAGAGGAACCAGCAATGAATGTCATAATTTTTAATAGTTCGGTTGAAAAGCTGAATAGGGACGACGATTGTTAGCGTTTGCATCTTGATGAAGAATCATAGGTGCAGGCGCTTTCCGTGTTGTGCCTATGTGAGAATGCTAATCAGCTGGAAAGAATAACAGGATCACATTGGGTAGATCGATATCCGTGGTGTGATTCTGTTTTTTTATGCTTTTTTCTTCCGGAGATTGTGCGGGAGGAAATCAGGCATAGGTTCTGGAGAAAGGGTGTGATCGGATGGGGCATACAGACGATGTCCTTATGGATGTATGGCGGACTCTTGGAGGCAGGAAAGAGTCTGGCGGACAGGATGTATAAGGCAGTATCAAAGAATGTCGTGATGTATGGAAAAAGGATACTGGCGGGAAAATATTAAAATTGTGGAGGATCATATGAAGACGATCACAGGAATCAGAAAGAATCGATATACAGAAGCAGAGGAACTGAAACAACATGCGGGGGATAAGGTTTACGTCAGGGGGAGTGTTTATAAAATCAGAAAAATGAAGGGATTTGCCTTTGTTCTGATCAGAACGGCAAGAGAGATCATACAGTGCGTCTATTCACCGGAAGAAGCAGAGTTTCCGCTTTCGATGATAAAGGAAGAGTGCTGTTTAAGCATATCCGCCAGGGTGGAGGAAGACAGCCGGTCGAGGCTGGGCTATGAGCTGCATCTTCTGAACGTGCAGATTCTGTCGGAACCGAAGGAGGCCAGCCCGATTGTGATTAATGGGAAAGAAATGAATACTTCTTTGGAAAACCTTCTGGATTACCGTCCGGTTACTCTGAGGATTGAGAAGGAGAGGGCTGTTTTCCGGATTCAGAACGGAATTACAGACGGAATCCGGTCATTTCTGAAGGAAAAGAGATTTACGGAAATCCACTCACCGAAGCTGGTCTTTGCGGGGGCCGAAGGCGGGGCAAATATATTCCGGCTGGATTATTTCGGGAAGGAAGCGTATCTGGCTCAGAGTCCGCAGTTTTACAAGCAGATGATGGTGGGGGTGTATGAGAGGGTCTTTGAGATCGGGCCGGTATTCAGGGCGGAGAAGCATGATACCTCCAGGCATCTGAATGAATATACCAGCGTGGATTTTGAGATGGGGTATCTCGAAGATTTTGAGGAAATCATGGAGATGGAAACGGATATGCTGAAAGCAGTTATGAATCATTTAGAGGAAGCGTGTGCTTATGAAGTGGAACTGCTGGGAGTGAGGCTTCCCAAGGTGAAGGAGATTCCGGCAATCCGTTTCCGGGAAGCGAAGGAGTGGGCGGCCAGGGAACTGGGACGCTTATCCTGGGAAGGGGATGATTTTGACCCGGAAGAGGAGAAGATCATCTGTAAGCTGGTCAGGGAGAAGACGGGGAGTGAATTCGTCTTTGTGACCCATTATCCCAGTGCGAAGCGCCCTTTTTATGCAATGGATGATCCCTGTAATGCAAAAGAAACTCTGAGTTTTGACTTGTTATTCCGGGGTGTGGAGGTGACAACGGGAGGACAGAGGATTCATGGATATGATGAGCAGGTGAAGAAGATTGAAGAGCGTGGAATGGATGTGGAGGCATTTGCAAGTTATCTGATGATGCATAAGATAGGGATGCCGCCTCACGGGGGACTTGGAATGGGGCTTGAGAGGCTGACCTGCAGGCTTCTGGAACGGGAGAATGTGAGGTATACTACTTTGTTCCCAAGAGATATGAACAGGCTTCTGCCTTAAGGTAAGGAAAAGTAATAAAAATTAGTCTGAAATTTTCGCAGAGTTAGATACTCTGCGAAATAAATGCAGAAATGGAGAACCGGAAGCGTCTGGAGGAAGCGGCATACAGAACGGCGATGTTCAGGACTTTTGGAAAATATGTCATGCCGGAAGAGAGTTCCGTTGATATAGACAATATGAAGGTTTTTTGACTCGTGATTTTTGCAGGACGTTGGTTGATATAAAAAATGATATAAAGTATAATTAAGAAAGTAAATATTGAAAAGAGATGCCAGGAGTGATTTTATGTGGCTTATTATGGCTGTATTATCTGCGCTTTTTGCCGGCGTGACGGCGATTCTTGCAAAGTGTGGAATTAAAAAGACGGATTCTGATGTTGCGACTGCATTGCGGACTATGGTGGTGCTGCTGTTTTCGTGGATTATGGTGTCCGTCGCTGGCTCTGCCGGGACGATAACGCAGATAAGCGGGAGATCCCTGTTATTTCTGGTTCTGTCGGGGCTGTCCACCGGAGCATCCTGGATTTGTTACTTCAAGGCACTGTCTGCCGGAGATGTCAATAAAGTAGTTCCTATCGACAAGTCCAGTACCATTCTCGCTGTTTTAATGGCGATTTTCCTGCTGGGCGAAACAGAACATCTGGCTGTCAGGTTGGGCGGAACTGTGCTTCTCGCCCTGGGTGTCTTCCTGATGATTGAGCAGAAGGAGACGGATGACTCGAAGGGAAACGGGATATGGAGGCCTTATGCCATTGCGTCTGCGGTTTTTGCCGCTCTTACCTCGATTCTTGCAAAGATTGGTATCAGCGGTGTGGAGTCCAATCTGGGGACGGCGGTCCGCACAGGGGTTGTTCTTGTGATGGCGTGGTTAATCGTATTGTTCAAGGGAAAGCAGGGGCAGGTTCGGGAGATCGACCGGAGGGAACTGCTCTGCATTTCTCTCTCCGGTCTTGCTACGGGCGCCTCCTGGCTATGCTACTATTACGCCATTCAGAACGGCGTTGTCAGCGTGGTTGTCCCCGTTGACAAGATGAGTATTCTCGTTACCGTGGCCTTCTCTTATATGGTATTCGGGGAAAAGCTGTCTGGAAAAGCAGCTGCCGGGCTTACACTTATGGTGATTGGAACGCTGATCATGGCTATATGGTCCTGAATTTTGAAAGGTCATGATAATAGATCAATCGTCAGGCAGAATGTGACTTTATCACGGAAAGATTTTCTGAAATCAGTTATGATAAATCCATTAAAAAGATTTGAGGTGATGAGATGAATTTTTTCAATTTATTCCAAAAGCCGGATATTGACCAGGGCATTCGGGAATATGAGTCTGAATCCGGGGCGGTTCTCCTGGATGTGCGTACCCCCGGGGAATATCGGGAGGGACATATTTCCGGCAGTAAAAATGTTCCTCTTCAATCTCTCGAGGGGATAGGAGCGGTTGCAGACAAAAAGGATACTCCTGTTTTTGTCTACTGTTATTCTGGAAGCAGAAGCCGCCAGGCGGTAAGCATTCTTCAGAGAATGGGGTATATCAATGTGAAAAACATAGGCGGAATTGCCTCTTATACAGGAAAGGTGGTGCGGTAAATGAAAGTTGTTATCGTTGGCGGGGTAGCGGGCGGCGCTACTGCGGCTGCCCGAATCCGCAGGCTGGACGAACGGGCAGAAATTGTGGTTTTTGAACGGTCAGGTTATATTTCCTATGCCAATTGCGGTCTTCCCTATTACATCGGCGGAGTGATTACCGACCCGGACGAACTGACTTTGCAGACACCCGAGGGTTTTTTTACCCGTTTTCATATAGAAATGAAGGTACACCATGAAGTTACTGCCGTTCATCCGGACAGAAAGACGGTTTCCGTAAAGAATACAGAATCAGGAGAAGAATTTGAGGAAAACTATGACAAACTGATTCTTGCACCGGGAGCAAAACCTCTGAAGCCCCGCCTGCCGGGTGTGGGAACCGACAAAGTCTTTACTCTGCGGACTGTGGAAGATACTTTCCGGATAAAACAGTATATTGATAAAAACCATCCAAAGTCTGCCGTACTGGCAGGCGGCGGTTTTATCGGACTGGAACTGGCGGAGAATCTGCGTGAGCTTGGAATGGACGTTACCATTGTCCAGCGTCCTGAACAGCTTATGAGGCCCTTTGATCCGGATATGGCGTCTATGATCCACGGCGAAATGAGAAAGCATGGCGTGAGGCTCATGCTGGGGCATACTGTGGAGGGATTTAGGGAAAAAGACAAAGGCGTGGAGGTGCTGCTGAAGGACGAACCCCCTCTCTGTGCCGATATGGTGGTACTGGCCATTGGCGTCACCCCGGATACCTGTCTTGCCAGAGAAGCGGGGCTTGAACTGGGAATCAAGGGCAGTATTGTAGTGAATGATAAAATGGAAACATCGGTTTCGGATATTTATGCTGTGGGGGATGCAGTACAGGTGAAACACTATGTCACCGGGGAAGATGCGCTTATTTCTCTGGCAGGTCCGGCAAACAGACAGGGGCGCATTGCGGCCGATAATATATGCGGCGGCGACAGCCATTATCTGGGCAGCCAGGGCAGTTCTGTTATTAAGGTATTTGATATAACGGCGGCTACGACCGGTATCAATGAGGCAAATGCAAGGAAAGCAGGGGTGGATGCGGATAAGGTTATCCTCTCGCCTATGAGTCATGCGGGGTATTACCCGGGAGGCAGGCTGATGACAATGAAGGTTGTTTTTGAAAAAAACACCTATCGGCTGCTGGGAGCGCAGATCATAGGATATGGAGGCGTTGATAAGCGTATTGACGTACTGTCCGCCGCAATCCATGCAGGAATGTCGGCGATTCAGCTGAAAGACCTTGATCTGGCGTATGCGCCTCCCTATTCTTCTGCAAAAGACCCGGTGAATATGGCAGGATTTATGGTTGAAAATATTGCGGCAGGTATTTTGAAACAATTCCATATGGAGGATATTGCCGGTCTGCCCCGCGATGGCAGCGTAACCTTGCTGGACGTCCGCACGGAATGGGAATATCGTCACGGACACGTAGAAGGCTTTGTGAATATCCCGGTGGATGAACTTAGAGAGAGGCTGGATGAAATCGAAAAAGAAAAAACGGTATATGTCATCTGCCAGAGCGGGCTGCGCAGTTATATTGCCTGCAGAATTCTGAACGGACATGGCATAGAAGCGTACAATTTTTCCGGCGGGTTCCGGTTTTATGAAGCGGCTGTACAGGATCGCAGCCTGAAAGAATCTTCTGCCCCATGTGGCATGGACAGATAACAGGATCATGCTGAGAATTGCTTTTATCCGGCCGCTCAGGTCAGCCATATAAAGGTTGGGCAATTATTACGGTCATAGATACATTTCACTGTTGAAAAAATGTGTGCAGAATGATATGATAAATAGGCTCTGTACAGGAAGCAGAGGAGTTTTTTTTCAGGGAGATGAGGAAAGTGAGTAAAGTACAGACCAGACAGATTGTAACAGAATACGGTCTGCTGACGATCGCAACCATAGGAACTATCATAGAGAATTATCTGTTTAAGTTCCCGAATCATTTTACCTTTGGAGGCGTGACGGGGATAGCGGTGCTGCTTGGCGGCGTATTTGGCGGGTCGCCAAGTACCTATTCGTTTGTGATCAATATTCTTCTTTTTATTCTGGGATTTCTGATATTGGGAAAAGGGTTTGGTTTAAAATCTGTCTATGTGACGCTTTTATTCAGCGTTGGCCTGGAAGCCGCCCAGTATATTTACCCGGTTACAGAACCTATTACGACACAGCCTGTTCTGGAATGGATTTTTGCATTTGTCCTTACCGCTGTCAGTTCGGCAATTATTTTCAATCTGGGGGCTTCCAGCGGCGGAACGGATATCATTGCGCTGATTCTGAAAAAATATACAAAGATTAAGATTGGCAAGGCCTTAATGCTTGTTGATTTTGTGGTGGTAGTGTCCGCATTCTTTATTTATGGTGCGACGGTAGGCTGTTTTTCGCTGGCCGGCTATCTGGCGAAAGCATTTTTTGTGGACAATATTATTGAGAGCCTGAATTCCTATAAGTATTTTACGATTGTTTCAGAAGATTCGGAGGAAATCTGCAGATTTATACAGGATGAACTGAACCATTCGGCAACAATCTACTCGGCAGAAGGTTCTTATACCCATAAGAAGAAGACGGTGATTATGACGGTGGTAAACCGGAACCAGGCCGTGAAGCTTCGGAATTTTGTCAGAATGGCAGGGCCGGATTCCTTTATGATGATCACTAACAGCAGCGAGATTATAGGAAATGGGTTCAGAGGAATAGACTGATTTATATTTGAAAAGAGACTGGCTGGAAGAGCGGAGACAGGCGCTGATTCCGGCCGGTCTTTCTTTCATATAAACAAATTTATATATGTATTATAAATATTCTGTCATTGATTTTCCTGTAGCACTATGTTTAAATTGTTTATAATAGATTGTCTACAATAAACAGAGGAAAGAAGGAGAGTCATTTGAGCCTTTGGAAGTACAAGTATTTCGTCGATGTCGTAGATATGAAGAGTTTCACGAAAGCCGGGAAGAAAAATTATGTCACCCAGACGGCAATCAGCCAGCAGATCTCAAAACTGGAGAAGGAGGCCGGCGGAAAGCTGATCAGCCGGGAGGCCGGCTCTCTTGAGGTTACGGAACTTGGCAGGATTGTGTATGACAGATCAAAGGAGATGCTGCACATCTACCAGCAGATGGAAAAAGATATTGAACAGATGCGAAAGAATGATGTGATCCCGATCGGGATAGACAGTTGTATCAATAAGCTTATATGGAGGAAGATGCAGAAGATGATAGATACCTTCTATTCTGAGGAGGATTTTCAATTCAGCAGGATTGACGGGAATGTGGGGAACAAGATGCTCTATGAGCATTCTCTTGATATCTACATCGGATATGGGATTGATGAGGAACGCAGGGAGGAAGACATCGAAGAGTTCCGGTTCAGCAGCCGGCCTGTCGGGGTATATGTGGGAATGAATACAACGATACCGTTTTCCCGGACCATCAGTCTTAAGGATCTGGAAGGATATATCAGATACGGAACGGAAATGTACCCGTGCAGCATGGCAGAAGGGAAGGAAGGCGGAAGTTATGAAGCCGTAAGTCACATCTGTTATGTGGATAATGCAGAGACTATGAAACTGAAGGTAGAGTTTAATGACGGATATGCATTTGTGGACAGTTATTACTTTTCACAGTGTTCGGGAAACGTATACGAAGTGTCGGACTTTCACTGCCCTCAGAATATGAATGTGTATTACAGGAAGAACAAGAATAAAAAGAAGATGAAAGATGTTCTGGAAAAACTCCGGCAGATTTCGGATGAACATCAGCTCTCTTCTTGAATCTGCCGTACATTAATGATACTATGAAGGCACACGGGAGTGCTGCTTAAGGGATACCGTGAATCAGGAAGAAGAGGTAGAAGAAGATGTATGAAGAGATTGTATCCGGGCTTGCGTCCTTTATCGGGAAGAGTCCGACGGCATTCCATGCCATTGCAAATATAGGGGCAATTCTGCGGGAACATGGTTATCAGAGGATTTGCGAGGGAGAAAAGTGGGAAATAAAGCCAGGCGGAAAATACTATGTGACCCGCAATGATTCCAGTATCATTGCGCTGAATGTGGGCGCCCGGCTTACGGATTACTGTTTCAAGATTGCCGCATCCCACAGTGACTCGCCCACCTTTAAGATCAAGGAGAACGCCGAGATCCAGGTGAAAGAGAAGTACATGAAGCTGAATACAGAAGGATACGGGGGAATGCTGTGCGCTTCCTGGTTTGACCGTCCGCTGTCCGTTGCGGGACGGGTGGTGGTCCGGGAAGGAAACCGGTATGAAGCAAGGCTTCTGAATATTGACAGGGATCTGCTGATGATTCCGAATATGGCAGTTCACATGAACCGGGAAGTCAATAACGGTTACGCCTATAATAAGCAGGTGGACATGCTGCCGCTGTTTGGCGGGGATGAGTGCAGGAAGGGAGATTTTAAAAAGCTGGTTGCAAGGGAGATGAACGTGGAGGAAGAGAGCATTTTCGGAATGGATCTGTATCTTTACAACCGTATGAAGCCTTCCGTGTGGGGCGCACAGAAGGAATTCCTGTCGTGCCCACAGCTTGACGACCTGCAGTGTGCTTACACCTCCCTGCAGGGATTCCTCAGGGGTGCGGACGATGAGGCTGTCAATGTATATGCCTGTTTTGATAATGAAGAGGTGGGTTCCGGCACGAAGCAGGGTGCGGCTTCTACCTTTCTGTACGATACGCTTTACCGGGCGAACCTTTGTCTGGGGAAGGATGAGGAGGAGTTCTTCTGCGCCGCTTCCAAGGGATTGATGCTAAGCTGTGACAATGCCCACGGGGTACATCCCAACCATCCCGATAAGACGGATGAGGGCAACTGCGTATACCTCAATGAAGGGATTGTCGTAAAATCCCATGCAGGGCAGAAATATACCAGTGATGCCGTGAGCATTGCCGTATTCCGGGGAATCTGTAAGGAGGCAGGCGTGCCGCTTCAGTTTTTCGCCAACCGTTCGGATATGGCGGGCGGGAGTACCCTTGGCAACATTGCCATGTCCCAGGTATCCATGAACAGCATTGATATCGGGCTTGCGCAGCTTGCCATGCATTCTGCCTATGAGACGGCAGGAATCCGGGACAACTGGTATATGATCCAGGCAACAGGCCGCTTTTTTGAGAGCCGGATTGAGACATTGCCGGTTCCTTCGCTGAGATCAACTGTATAAAGGGGGCAGAGTATGAAAGCAAAGATTAGTTTCAAAGAAATTATTATGATGCTGGCAGGAATGTTTCTCATGTCTGCGGCAGTGTATTATATCATGATGCCGGATCATCTGGTTCTGGGAAGCCTGTCTGGTCTGGTGCTTGTGCTGGTCAACGTGATTCCGGTGTCTGTATCAACACTTACATTTATTCTGAATGCCGTACTGCTGGTGATCGGCTACATATTTATTGGTAAGGAGTTTGGCCTTAAGACGGTGCTTACCTCACTGATGCTGCCTATGTTTCTGCGTTTATTTGAGATTGTCACGCCGGATGTAGAATCTCTGTCCGGGAACATCGTGATTGACCTGGCCTGTTTTATGGTAGTGATCAGCCTGGGACAGGCGCTCTTGTTCAATATGAATGCATCTTCCGGCGGGCTGGATGTGATTGCGAAGCTTCTGAATAAGTATCTGGGCTTTAAGATCGGTGAAAGCCTTACCATTGCGGGATTTATCATAGCTTGTACGTCTATTTTCGTCTATGACCGGGAGACCATGATCGTCAGTCTGATTGGGACTTACATTTATGGACTTGTGTTAGACCGGTACTGTGACGGTTTCCGGATCCGTAAGAAAGTATGTATCCTTTCCAGCCACTACCAGGAGATTCAGGAGTACATCGTGAAAGAACTGCGCCGGGGAGCCACGCTCTACCAGGCGTATGGGGGAATGGGGCTTGCAAAGCAGATGGAGATTGCCACCATTCTTGAGAAGAGTGAATATGGAAAATTACTTGCATTCATCCACCAGACCGACCCGGCCGCATTCGTGACGGTCAGCACGGTGAATGAGGTCATCGGCCAGTGGAATAAGAAACGTTAGAAGAGGAGAGAACGGACATGAAGAAGATACTGATGATAGGAACGGGAGGTACCATTGCCTCCACACCCACGGAGTACGGACTGGCGCCGGGGCTTACGCCGTCCGATATCCTGTCTTATATACCGGCGGTGCGCCAGGTCTGTGAAGTGGATACCATACAGGTCTGCCATCTGGACAGTACCAATGTGACGCCGCAGCACTGGCGGCTCATGGCAGGAACTGTGGAGGAACATTATGAGGAGTATGACGGGTTTGTCATCTGTCATGGGACGGATACCCTGGCCTATACGGCTGCGGCTCTTTCCTATATGATCCGGAATTCTTCCAAACCCATTGTGGTTACAGGAGCGCAGAAGCCGATCCACATGGATGTGACAGACGCAAGGACGAATCTTCTTGACAGCTTCATCTATGCCGCAGATGACGACTCAAGGGACGTGAATATTGTATTTAACGGGAAAGTTATCGCCGGAACCAGGGCGAAGAAGGAACGGGCGAAGAATTACAATGCGTTTTCCAGCATCAACTTCCCATATCTGGCAGTGATCCAGGAAGGAATGATTGTAAGGTATATCAAGGAACTGCCGTGTGAAACACCGGTAAGCTTCAGTTACGATATGAAAGACAGTGTCTATGTCCTGAAGCTGATCCCGGGAATGCATGCCAGCATCCTGCCCTATCTGTTTGAGCATTATGACTGTCTGGTGATCGAGAGCTTCGGGGTGGGCGGGATTCCCAACACCCTGGTAAAGGAGTTCTATACGGAGATGAAGAAATGGGAAGGAAAAGGCAAATATGTGGTGATGACCACCCAGGTGGCCAATGAAGGAAGCAATATGACGGTCTACGAGGTAGGAAAGCGTGTGAAACAGGATTTTAAGCTGTTTGAGGCCTATGATATGACGCTTGAGGCTGTCATTACCAAGATGATGTGGCTGATGGGAAAAGGGACGGCGGACTACGGGGAGATGAAGCAGGAATTCTATACCGAAGTCAACCATGACATTCTGTTCACGAAACGGTTGGAGCGTGAAGGATAAAGAGGAAAGGGGGCGAAGCCCCCTTTTTTTGTGCTTTAAAGCGGCATAAGTTTTACTTATGAGCCATTCGTTTTTCTTATTGGCAATTTCTGAAAGAAAGTTGTACAATTTTCACAGAAAAACTTTCAGAAAATCAGGAGGATAAGACACAATGGAGAGAAAGAACATGTGGGAGCAGTACACGGATGAACAGCAATCGGAACTTGAACAGCTCTGTTCAAGGTATAAGGAATGCCTGGATGCTGCGAAGACAGAGCGAGAGTGTGTGACCCTGGGAATCCGGATGGCAGAAGAGAAGGGATACAGGAATCTGGAAGACTGTATCGCTGACAATACCCGTCTGAAAATGGGAGACAAGGTCTATGTGAACTGCATGGGCAAAGCGCTGGCGCTGTTCCAGATCGGGGAAAGGCCTCTGGAAGAAGGAATGAACATTCTTGGTGCGCACGTAGATTCCCCAAGGCTGGACGTCAAGCAGAATCCGCTGTATGAAGAGTCCGGTATGGCCTATCTGGACACCCACTATTACGGGGGGATTAAAAAGTACCAGTGGGTAACCCTGCCTATGGCGATTCACGGAAGCGTGGTCAGAAAAGACGGGACGGTGAAAGAGATTGTCATCGGTGAGAAAGAGGAGGATCCTGTACTGGTAATCTCGGATCTTCTTGTACATCTGTCACAGGAGCAGATCGAGAAGAAGGCCAATGTGGTGATTGAAGGTGAGCGTCTGGATCTTCTGGTGGGAACCAGGCCGGTCAAAGGAGTAAAAGAAGGACAGGAAGAAGAGAAAGAAAAGGTGAAAGCAGCGATTCTTCAGTATCTGAAAGAAAACTGCGGCATGGAAGAAGAGGACTTCTTATCTGCAGAACTGGAGATTGTTCCGGCAGGAAAAGCGAGAGACTGCGGGCTTGACAGAAGTATGATTATCGGTTACGGGCAGGATGACAGGGTGTGTGCCTTTACGTCATTATTCGCCATGTTGGAAGCCGGTGATCTGAAACGGACAGCCTGCTGTATTCTTGTGGATAAGGAAGAGATCGGAAGCGTAGGAGCCACGGGCATGCACTCCAGGTTTTTTGAAGATGCGGTTGCGGAACTGTGTGCGCTGACGGGAGAGTGCGATCTGGTGAAGGTAAGACGAACGTTACATAATTCCTATATGCTTTCTTCCGACGTCAGTGCGGCATACGACCCGCTCTACGCAGATGCTTTCGAGAAGAAGAATACGGCTTACTTTGGAAAAGGACTGGTACTGAACAAATATACAGGAAGCAGGGGCAAGGTGAGCACAAGCGATGCCAATGCGGAATATATTGCAAAGCTCCGGAAAGTATTCGATGACAATGAGATCGGATTCCAGACTGCGGAGATGGGAAGGGTTGACCTTGGCGGAGGCGGAACCATCGCCTACATCATGGCGAATTACGGAATGAACGTGATTGACAGTGGCGTGGCGGTGCTGTCCATGCACGCACCTCATGAAGTGACGAGCAAATCCGATATCTACGAGGTCTATAAAGGATATAAGGCATTCCTTAAGGAAATGGAATAAGAGGGGAAAGGAAAGAGAAAGTTATGGAGACATCAGTGAAGAAAAAAGGATATCCCAAAGCGTTTTGGGCATGTGCATGTACAGAGATTTTTGAACGTCTGTCCTATATATCTGGGACGTTCTCTGATATTGATTTTTGTATCTGCTTCAGTGGCAACAGGAGGTCTGGGGCTGGATGATACGGTTGCGGCAAATATGCAGTCAAACCTGACGGCATTTTCCTATCTGCTTCCTCTGTTTGGAGGTATTGTCGTTGACCGGTTTATCGGAGCCAAATATACCACCCCGGTAGGTATGGCCATTGCAGGTATCGGTTATTATATGGGCGGTGTTGCCACCAGTGCAACCGGTGTGTATGCAATGATCTTCCTGGTAAGTCTTGGACTTGCACTGTTTAAAAACGGGCCGATCATCGGGCGTGTCATTACGGATAAGTCCCAGATGGACCCGGCCTTTGCCATGAGATACACACTGGTAAATGTAGGTGCGTTTATTGGAACCTTCCTGGTAGGTATCCTGTACAAAGACGTGTTTGCAAAAGACGGTGTGCTGGGATTCGCACCATGCTTTAAGCTGGCTGGTCTGGTGATGATCTTAGGTGCGCTCTGGTATGTTTTTGTGTGCTGGAGATTCCTTGGCGATGTGGGTAAACTTCCGTTCAAAAAGACGAAGACCGCAGAAGAATTAGAGGCAGAGAAGAAACAGAAGCTGGAAGCAGGACAGAAGACTCCGCTTACATCTAACGAGAAGAAACGGATTGGCGCAATTATCATTGCTTCCGGATTCTCCATCGTATTCTGGATCTTCTGGTATCTTGGATATATGCCGGTATATTTCTACTGGGCAGAGAATATGAACTGGGTAGTGGCAGGCTATGAAGTTCCGTCCACATGGTTTGATGCGGCGAACTCCTTCTTCTGTGTGGTTCTCGGTCCTGTAACGGCAGCGCTCTGGAATAAGCTTGCTATGTTTCGTTACTCATTCCTAAGCCGCTTGATCGTCAGCATATAATGATCTGAGATTGCCTGGCAGATGGTCTCTACATCCCGTGTCTTTAAGACATCGACCAATGCTCTGTGAATCGGATACTGCCGCTGGATCACCGACTGTTTGTCACGGTATCCGGCGTTACAGCTTAAGATCTCGCCGTACTCCAGATCTGCCCATGCCTTCGTCAGACGTGCAAGGCCGGCCTTTTCAACGATGACGCTGTGAAGCATACTCCCATAAGTGATTACCTTGCTATAATTCTCCAGAGTCAGGCTTTTCATCAGTTCCAGCGCCTCTTCCATTCTGGCGATCTCTTCATCCGTGAACTTTGCTTCGTACAGGCGGACAGCAAGAATCTCATAATTGGAACGCAGGAGATAGGTTTCATAGACGTCCTGGGTGGTAATCTCACGCACAGAACAGCCTATATTCCTGGCATACTCAATCATTCCTTCCTGCTCTAACTGCCTGAGCGCTTCCCGTATGGGGCCTCTGCTGACTCCCAGTTCGTCAGAAAGTTCCTGTTCGATAATCCGCATCCCCGGAGTCAGCTCCTGGTTGAAGATTTTCAGGCGGATTTCTTCTGCCACTTTTTCACGCAGTGTCTGAAATGTCAGTTTTCCCATAAGTAGCTTCCCCTTTCTGCTTTCATACTCACTTATTTTAACACAGTCACGTGGATAGCGGGAATATTTCTTGCGAAATTACCATTAATTGTACAAAAAAATAGTTTGAAAATATAACACAACCTTCCATATATTCTGGTATGGAAGGTTGTGTTGAAATAACTGTTATATCTATTCGTACACTGCTGCGCAAATCTACAATTCTACAATATTCGTGTCTGTACGGGTCTGAATGCAATCTGAGAATCTACAGTCCGCAGATTGCTTTTACGGCATAGGAAACGAAGATGCCGACATAGTTGCCGCACGCCCCGGCAATGACTCCCATGATCAGTCCCACGTTGATCAGTGATTTCCAGTTTCCTCCGGCTGCTGTCAGAGAGGCAGTCGGTCCGTCTACGATGCATCCCACCATAGAGAGAAGGACATATTCATACTTGATCTTGAAGAGACGGCAGATAAGGAAATGGAGCAGGGTACATCCGATCAGCATGAAGAATACATACAATGTCATCAGGAATGCAGAACCGATAAACTGTTTTAAGTCAACTGCGAATCCGATCGTTGCAAGGAAACACAGTGAGATGAACAATCCAAGGTCAAGGTTGCCCCGAAGCTTTTTGACTGGTTTTAGCTGTGCCAGGCAGATGGAAACGGTGGTTACCATAAGAAGACGTCCTGCTTTCCAGAATGTATCCGGGAAGATTCTCTGGGCGATCATTGTAGTAACGAATGCCACGCCGAAACCGATGGTCAGAAGCCATGCGATATCTTTGATCGCCCACTTCTTGTCAGACATCAGAGGCTCTGTCTCGCCGTCATCCAGTTCTTCCGGCTTGAATGAATATGGCCATAATTTGTTCCATTTCTTAGAGGCCTTGAAGAAAGCCGGAGCTGCAAACATGGCGACCATCAATGGGGTCGATACGACATAGTCTGCTGCATTGGCCGCTGCCAGTGTCTCTCTGGAACAGTCAACGCCTGTGGCAATGGCCGTCAGGTTCGGGGTTCCGCCGGTATAGGTTCCTACGAACATACCGGCCACTTTCCAGCCCTCGGTGATCCTTGGTGCGAAGATGATTCCAAGGACGACTGCCACGAGACATACGGAGGCTATGGCAGATACCAGTGCGATCACCGGCTCCTTGTTCAGCTTCTTAAGTTCCGTGACATTCATGCTTAACAGACAGATGGAGATACCTGCCTGTTAAGCAGTAGGTAGAGATCGAGTCATACAACTCGTGTGAAATCGGTACGATGTGGGTGTTCGAAAGAACAATGCCTATCACAACTACCGTAAGTACAGGTCCCAGTGACTGAAATACTTTGTACTTCTGAAGCCAGAGGGCAAATGCTACCATCAGAAGAATTACAAATAATAGTCCTTGTGTACTCGAAATAAGAGTTCCCATTCATTTCTCCTTTCGTTCCTTTGAGTCAGGTCCAAAGTTTGTGTACTTTGATGACTTGACAGTTGGTTTTGTCGATTGTAGATTGTTTACAATGTACTTTGTTTTATCAATATAACATATTTACTTATTGATTGCAATAATAAATTAAACCGGGGCTGGCTGCCCCGGTTTTCATACTATTTGATTCGGAACTGGCCAATCAGATGGTTCAGTGTTCTGGCCTGGTCGGACAATTCATTCGAAATTGCTGCGCTTTCTTCCGCTGCATCCGAATTCTCCTCAATGACTTTGGAGACTTCTTTAATTCTGTTTTCCACGGAAACAATCATCTCTGACTGCTGGACGCTGGCAAGTGAGATCTCATCCATCAGTGTCTTGATAGACTGGATACATTCGCTGATTACCTGCATTGCGGAAATCGCCAGGTTCGTGGACTCGGTTCCGGTCTGTACATCGTGCAGCGAGCGTCCGATCAGTGTGCTGGTATTCCTGGCGGCTTCTGAAGACCTGGAGGCGAGGTTTCTGACTTCGTCCGATACGACGGAGAAGCCCTGGCCTGCTTCGCCGGCGCGGGCAGCTTCTACTGCGGCGTTCAGCGCAAGGATGTTGGTCTGGAAGGCGATGTCTTCTATTGTCTTTATGATGGTGCTGATCTGGGCAGAGGATTCGTCAATGTTCCTTGTGGCTGTGATCAGCTGTTCCATCTTTGTGTCTGCCTCGGCGGCATAGCCGGTCGCTTTGTCCACCAGGCTGCTGGCGTTACCGCAGCGCACGGCGCTGTCCTGGATCTGGGTGGTGATGTCCGTTACGTTGGATACAAGCCCGGTCATGGAGTCTTTCTGCTGCAGGGTTCCCCTGGAAAGAGCCTGGGCGCCTGCAGATACCTGGTTTGCACCGCTGTTTACCTGGCTGGCGATCTGGGTTATATCACACATAACGTCTGTAAGCTGGGTGCGGATACTTTTCAGGCTTTCGGCAAGGACCCGGAAATCTCCAATATAATAGTCCTCATTCTTCTCAACGTCTACCGCAATATTGCCGTGTGCCATTTCCCCTAAGATTCGTCCGATATCTTCAATCGTTTTTTGCAGACAGTCGCAGACCTGGTGAATGGTTCCGGCAATCATGCCGATCTCGTCAGTTCTTCCATAGAATGGTTCCAGTTCCTGGTCGGCGGAAAGTTCCAGCTTGCCCAGGCGGCTGATGGCATGTTCCATAATCATCAGTTCCCGGCCTTCTCTATAAAGGAAAAGCAGAGTAACGAGTATGATGACTGCGGCTACGGAGGCACACAGGATTGCAACCGTGATGCGTACTACGGACACTCGTTCGTAGACCTCTGCCGAGTTGTCACGGACCATGAAGACCCAGTTGCGGTCTTTCAGATATTTATATACCACAAACCGATCCACACCGTTTTCGTCCTGATAGGAATAGGTGCCTGTTTCGGTGCTGCCGTCCGATTTAATCTGATCTATGATTTCCAGATAGCCGCTGTCTGTTGTAGCCGTGTTGAGCATGGATTCATCTTCATGATAGAGGTATGTACCGTTTTCCACGTTTAAAAATACATATTCACTGTGTGTCAGCCCTTTGATATCCAGATTCAGTAATGCGTCTGTCAGATGGCTGGCGTAGACGCCGCAGCCTACATAACCAAGGCAGGTCTGTCCATCGAACAGAGGGTAGTACATGGACAGTATCATGCTTCCGGTTCCCGGGGATTCCATGATGCCAAGATTGGTAAGTTCGGGCTGGGCCAGAATCGTTTCCTAAAACATTTCCAAAGAGTCGCCGGTACGGGTGGTAATTCCGATTGCTTCCGGGGATGTGTGGGTCAGAACATAGGTGGAAGGAGTCGCAATGTACAGTCCTTCAAAGATTCCCTTGACTGCTGCGAAATCTTCCGTATATTTCTGAGCCTTTTCAAGCAAGGCAGGGTTCTGGGGATCTGACAGGAGATCGCGGACTTCGCTGCCAAGGGCGAAAGCTTTCATGTACTCCTCGGCGGAAGTGACATAATCGTTAATAATGGCAGCCCTGGATTCTACGGCGTCAATCATCTGGTTGGTGGCATTGTGCTCGACCATGTTTGAAATACGGCTGGATACGATGAACCATAGCAGAATCATTCCGGCAAATGTAATTGCTGTAGTGATGATACTGATACGGGTAGCAAGTTTACGATTTACTAGAAATTTCATATACGTCTCTATTTCTCCTGGTACATATTTTTGCAGGAATATTTTAACATGGCTTTCTGCGTTTTTCAATATTGTTTTTTGTATACATTTCTGGATGTGATTGCGGTTTGCGTTTTATAACTACAGACTTTTATTTCTGCATTTTTTATGATAATCTGATACTGTATTTGTAGGTAGGTTCAGGAGGATTGATGATGACGCGAGAAGAATTATACCAGTCTATTTATACCCATGATACGATCTATCTGCCGCCTCATGAGCAGGAAACGGCGGCCCTGGAAGTATCCCTGGGCTGCAGCTGGCACAAGTGTACGTTCTGTGATTTTGCGAAGGATACGTTCTGCATCCATCCTCTGGAGCGGATTGAGCATGATCTAAAGATTCTTGCACAGCTGCGCCCGGAGGATACCAGGCTGTTTTTCCTTGGGGAAAATGCATTTTTTATGAGTGGGGATCAGATTTTGCGGATCATAGAACTGGTTCATAAGTATATGCCCAAGGTACGGGAGTATGGGATGTATTCCCGTATTGACGATGTTCTGAGAAAGACGGAGGAAGAACTTGCCAGGCTTTCCCGGGAAGGAATCCAGGCCCTGCATATCGGGGTGGAGAGCGGGAGTGATTCTATTCTGGAGGCACGCAGGAAAGGAATTACTTCTGCCCAGATTGTGGAGGCTCTTAACAGGCTTTCACGGGCGGGCATTGATTATTATCTGACGGTGATTCCAGGACTTGGGGGACGCAGCTTTTCCAGGATGCATGCGATTGAGACGGCGCGGCTTCTGAACAAGGTACATCCGAGGAATATCTGGTGCCTCAAATTGAAACTCTGGGAGAATACGCCCCTTTATAAAGAAGCAAAAGCCGGTCATTTTGATGAGATGACACCAGAGGAAATTCTGCGGGAGGAGCGGCTTCTGATTGAAAATCTTACGGTAAGGGACTGTCTGTTTGAAGATACGACGGTATTGGATCAGTTTACGATTCAAGGGATGCTTCCCGGACAGAAGAAGGAACTGCTTGGAGCCGTGGATTATCTGCTTGGTCTGTCGGCAGGCCAGAGTGCGTCAGAAAACTGCTGACTGGTATCTTTTATGGGAGGAGAAGTAAGGAATGGATTATCACAATATCCGGCAGGGAACGTTTCAAGAGCGTCCCAACCGGTTTATCGCATACGTTGAGATTGAGGGAAGCAGGGAGACGGTTCATGTGAAAAATACGGGACGCTGTGCCGAACTGCTGATTCCGGGTGTAACGGTGTATGTGCAGGAAGCAGACCAGCCCGGCAGGAAGACCAGGTGGGATCTGATCGGGGTGGAAAAGGGCAGCCGTCTTGTGAATATAGATTCCCAGGTCCCCAATCAGCTGGTGAAGGAATGGCTTGAGGAAGGGAATCTTTTTGAACGGATTGACAGGATAAGGCCGGAATATACCTATGGCAGTTCCCGGTTTGACCTGTATGTGGAGGCGGACGGGAAGAAGATTTTCATTGAGGTAAAGGGTGTTACCCTGGAGGAAGACGGCGTGGTGCGCTTCCCGGATGCGCCCAGTGAGCGGGCGGTGAAGCATGTGGAAGAACTGAAGGCTGCCGTGGAAGAAGGGTATGAAGCGTATGTGTTCTTTGTGGTACAGATGAAGGATGTCCGGTATTTTACGCCGAATATGGATACCCATCCGGCTTTTGGGGAGGCTCTTTTCGATGCGGCGGCACATGGGGTCCATGTGCTGGCCTATGACTGCCAGGTGGAGAGGGAGTCGATTCATATCGTAAAGCAGGTGCCGGTTGTTTTAAGGGAGGTATCCGGCAAGGAGCCGGCTGCTTTTCAAGAGATGGTTTCTGTCATGGACAAGGCGGCAGAGCCGGTTGTTGCATGGTTTCAGGAGCATAAGAGGGATCTTCCGTGGCGCAGGAATCCGGATGCATACCGGGTGTGGGTGTCGGAGATTATGCTGCAGCAGACGAGGGTAGAAGCCGTGAAGCCGTACTATGAACGTTTCTTAAAGGAACTTCCAACGGTTGAGGCTCTGGCAGAGGCTAAGGAAGATAAGCTGTTAAAACTGTGGGAGGGGCTCGGGTATTATAACCGGGTGCGCAATATGCAGAAAGCGGCGCAGCAGATCATGATCGACTACCAGGGACGTTTCCCGGATACCTATGAAGAGATCCGTTCGCTGAAAGGGATTGGGAACTATACGGCGGGGGCCATCAGCGCGTTTGCCTACGGAATCCCTAAGCCTGCGGTGGACGGAAATGTGCTGCGTGTAGTGTCCAGGCTTGTAGGAAGCCGTGAGGACATTATGAAACAAAGCGTGAGAAAGAAGATGGAAGAAGCGCTGGAACGGGTGATTCCGGCAGATGCTGCCAGTGATTTTAACCAGGGGCTGATTGAACTGGGAGCGATTGTCTGTGTGCCCAATGGCGAGGCAAAGTGCGGGGAGTGCCCGGTGGCCGGACTCTGTGAGGCGAGAAAGCGGGGGCTGACTGCTGAGATTCCGGTGAAGAGCAGGAGTAAGGCAAGAAGGGTGGAGCACAGGACTGTGTTCCTGTTCCGGGACGGGAAGCGGCTGGCAATCCGTAAGCGTCCTTCGAAAGGCCTGCTTGCGGGGTTATATGAATTCCCCAGCGAGACGGGGAAGATGAGTCTTGGGGAGGCGGCAGAATACAGTAAGAAGATCGGGCTGGCGCCGGTACGGATCAAGGAACTGGGGGAGGCGAAGCATGTTTTCAGTCATGTGGAATGGCATATGACCGGGTATGAGATTCTTGTGGATGAGTTAGAGAAGACGAACCGGAGAGGGTTTTTGTTTATCCGGCCGGAGGAGATCGAGGAGGCGTATCCGATTCCGTCCGCTTTTGGATACTATGCCAGTACATCATTGCATTAATTCTTGAGTAATCAGCACTCGCTATCCGTGCCATACTTTATCCCTGCGGATACTTTTTAACAGAAAGAGGGAGATAAGCAGTACCAATGGGAAAACACAAGCTGCAAGCATCCCTTTTTTCAGATCATTATCTGCATGTTGTGTGATATTACCTACCAGTCCAGGTCCGAATGCGCCGCCCAGATCGCCGGCCATGGCAAGCAGGGCGAACATGGCTGTTCCGCCGCCTGGAATCCGCTCAGAGCAGATACTGATGGTACCGGGCCACATAATTCCGACGGAAAAACCGCACATGATACATCCGATCAGGCCAAGGATGGAATTGTCTGATATGGAAGCGGATATGTAGCAGACCAGACACAGGATGCCGGATTCGATCATAAATTTCATCAGATCCAGTTTGTGTCCGTACTTTCCAAAAATCACACGGCTGATTCCCATAGTAACCGCAAACATACAGGGGCCTGCCAGATCGCCGACTGCTTTTGACAATCCCAGGGCCGATTCGGTATATGCGGATGCCCATTGGGCCATGGACAGCTCGGAAGCTCCCGCACATACCATAAGAACGATTGCGATCCAAAATACCGGAGTCTGGAATAAACTGCTGATCTTCATGCTGCTGCTGTTTTCCGCCGAGTGCTCAATGGGACAGGTGGCAAAATTGTAAATATTATAGAGCGGAATGACCGCCCATATGCAGGCAAGCCATTTCCAGCTGCCGATGTCAAATACGGAGAAGAAAATGGTAGATAAAAGCACAACACCTACCGATCCCCAGCAATAGAAAGAATGAAGCAGGCTCATGGCCGCCTCTTTGTGTTCAAAAGGACAGGCCTCAACAATAGGGCTGCACAGTACTTCGATCAAGCCGCTTCCAACCGCATAAATGACAACACTCACAATAATGCCGGCCAGAGGATCG
The DNA here is from genome assembly GCA_910587575.1 of uncultured Dorea sp. Lineage (GTDB taxonomy): Bacteria > Bacillota > Clostridia > Lachnospirales > Lachnospiraceae > Sporofaciens. Next base: position 42,611 of record CAJULU010000016.1, on the reverse strand, counting down.
GGCAGCAGGCCTGGTAAAAACGCAAGTCCGATCAGCCCGGCTGCCGCACATAATTCGGCTGCCACGACACATTTACGGTATCCGATGCGGTCCGCAAAATAAGAGCACAGCACATCAATGACCAGCTGGGTCAGATAAAATACAGCAGAGACAAGAGCTATTTTCCCAAGCGGAATATCATACTCCGAATGAAATCTTAAAAAGAGCAGCGGAGCAAAATTTGCGGCGATCGCCTGTGTAATAAAACCGAGGTAGCAGGCGGTCAGAGTTTTTTGGTAATTTTTAGCCATTTTGATTTTTCTTCCTTTCATTGTTGTGATGAATAGCATTATATGTTAAAATATAGCAAGTATCAATGAAATATATCGCAAATATATTACACAATATCACAAAGCATCAGAAGATATTACGGAAGGAGCGTCCGCAAATGAAACCTCACACCGAATATGGAAGAATCAGAACAGACGGATCCTTAAGAGAAATAGCTCATCATGGAAGTGAGGAATATCCGTTTCAATTCTATGATGAAGATATCTGGCAGTTTGATTTTCATTGTGTAGACTGGCATTGGCATCCGGAAGTGGAATTGATGTTTATTGAAACAGGGAGGGCTGATTTTCTCATAGGCAGCGAAAGGCACACCCTGAGCTCCGAAACGGGCGTATTTATTAATGCTCAGGTAGTACACAGATTTGAATCTACAGAAAGCACCCGGATTCCCAACATTGTATTTTCTCCTGCGTTGCTTTCCCAGGAGGAAAGCCTTATATATCAGAAATACATACGGCCGGTTCTGGATTCGCCGGTCAAGTACCAGATATTTACGTTTGACAATCCGGATCAAAAGGAGATTTTAGACACTCTGCTTTCTGTATTTGCCATTCAGAGATCAGAGCATATATGTGAGATCAGAACTGTGGAGACCCTTATGAGGCTGTGGCGTATGATATACGAAAGCAGAGGAAACATTGAAAATGCTCCTATGCAGCAGCCGTCAGCAAGGACCCAGGCACAGCTCCAGATCATGCTGCAGTATATACATAAAAATTACCCGTATCAGATTTCCCTGGATGACATTGCAAATACCGTCACATTGAGCAAAAGCAGTGTGCTGAATATATTTAACAAAAATATCCACACCTCGCCTGTCAATTATCTGGTCAATTACAGGCTGAAATGCGCTGCAAAACTGCTTGCCATTACGGAAGACAGCGTCCTCTCGATCGCCCATGAAACCGGATTTGAAAATGTTGGTTATTTTTGCCGGAAATTCAAAGACACATTTCAATTAACACCCGGCGAATACAGAAAAAGGAAAAAAGATTCTGCGCAGGTGTTGTCTGGCAGACAAAGTAAGGACAATAAAAGATGAACATGGACTTTATGCTGGATCAGTGGGTAAGGATACTGGGTCTGGTCTGTATTGATTAAACGAAGGCATACGCATCAAAAAAGCGTATGCCTTTTCTTTATCATGATGTCACAATTACAGCATTTCGATAAATGCCGCAATCCTCGTATTCAGCTGCCCGATATCTGCCTGTGAATAATCCGTCTCTACATTGATGTACGGAATCCCCTTCTTCTCATTGACGAACCTGCGGATTGACAGAGACTCCACATTGTAGGTATGGCAGGCCTGAAGCGTCATCTCAACCACACCGTCCACATGATACTCATCAATCAGCCGGTCGAGCAGATCCAGACGGTTCCGGTTCGGCGTCATGACAGAACATCCGATCTCCAGATAACGCCTTGCAAGCGCATCGTATACATCCGGATTCTCCTCATCCACCAGCTTGTCAATCGATTTCGCCCCATTACAGTTCTCATAAGTAATCACCACACCGCCATTGTCTTCGATTGCCCGGATCACCTTCTCTGTTGCGCCGCCCACCGGACAGCCGCTGACCAGAATACGTGGTCTCTTATCTAACATCTTGCCTTCTGCGTACTCCTTCTCAATCTTCTCCACCAGAGCATCCACCTCTGCCGGAATCGCCTTTCTGTCGAACTTGAAAGTGCTTCCATACAATACCTTGAACAGATCCTGCCCATTGATCGGCGCCGGATCAAGCTTCATGACTTCATAAAGCTTCTTCAGCGAACTTCTCACCTGGTTATTCGTCTTAACCGCCCCGCGGATATCCTCTTCTGTAATCGTCACATCGAACTTCTTCTCCAGATACTCTTTGAAACGGATGATCTCACTCTTCCACAGCTTCAGCGCCTCCTCGCTCTGGGTGTTAGGAAGTTCCATCAGAAATACGTCCTTGAACTCTGACATATACTCATACATCTTTTTCTTACCATCACAGGTCGTTTCTCCTACAACCACGTCTGAAAAATAGAAGAAGGGGCACTTATCGGTCTTGGCGAATCCATAGCTGGACTTAATCAGCGGACACAGATTCTTCGGCAGCTCCTTCTCAGCCTCTGCAATCGTCTCATCAGACGTGGAACATAATCCAACGGTAGCCGCTCCCATTGCCATTGCAATCTCCTGCGGGAAATAGGTGCAGTATGCTCCCACCACCGGAACGCCCTTATCCTTAAGTTCTTTTACTGCAAGAAAGGAATTCTTTCTCTGTTCTGCAAATTCTTCAAATACTTGTGGCAAATCTTTGATTACTTTCATGTGTTTCCTCCTTAGCATTTCGCTGTCATAATCCTGCTTCTAATCATACCACTTCTAAGGAGTATCATAAAATCGAAAATATTGATAAGTTGTCATATATATCATTTTTTTCTATAAATATATCAGGTATGCATATATTTTACTTTATGATTTACCTGGCAGATCGGATCTGAATATCCCCGTTCTCGCAGGATACCGTGACATTCTTTCTGCTGTCGCCGTTTGTTGTGAAGAGAACCTCGTCTCCGCTGCCGCTGTCTCCAATCTTTTGATTCCCGACACAGATATCCCCATATTCTGTTTTTAGGTTTAATCCGTAATCTTCGGTTTCTCCGGGAAGTCCTAAGATGATATCCCCATAGGAAGCCGTAATCTCTGCGTCAGAGAAATCCATCTGATCAATCTTACAGTCACAGGACTCCATTCTGGCAGTCAGGCGTTCGCCTGAGGCTTCTTCCATATTTATATTGCCGTAGTCGTTGGAGATTTCGGTATTGGAATAATCAAGCCTGCCAGCCTTCAGATCGCAGGACTCCATACGGATATCCAGGCGTTTGCCTGAGGCCTCGGAAATCTCAATGATACCGTATTCGTTTGCAAGGTCTGTCTGCCCAGCCTCGACTGTACCAAGGGAGAGAGTACCGCTTTCAAGCAGTACATGAAGTGAGCTGCCCTTGTATCTGTCAATTCTGACATCCCCGTAATCATTTTCAATCTTCAATGTATCTGCCTGAAGGGCGGGAATGGCAAGGTTTCCGCTTTCTACGTCAAATACTGCTTCTGCCAGTTCGGACTTCTTAGGAATCTTCACCTTTACAAAATACTGCATATTGTCGCTGATAGAGCCGAAGGAGCCTGTGAAGAATCCCATATTGAAGGACGGGGAACGTCTGGTTTCCTGGAAAATGAATCTGCCGTTTCTGACTTCGCAGACAGGCTTCCCGTGGGTTCCCATGAGACGATATTCAACGGAGTACTCATCGGAAAGAATCAGTTCGACATCTGCGTAATCCGCCTGGATTTCTATGCTGTCAAATTCGTCCAGAGTCATGGAGTCCTGTACAGGTTCAGGTATATTCGTATGGCCCGCAGCGTGGACGCCGTTCTGGTCAATGTAGAATCCGGCATGACCTCCCATCAGCCGTCCTGCCACTGCGAGGACGGCGCCCAGTGCGATGCAGATGATGGATGCAGTAATCCATAATTTTTTATTTTTCATTGCAGGTTTCTCCTTTCGTGATGGTATTTTCTGCCTTCTGCCGCTTTGCCGAACAGGCGGGTCATCAGGCGAAGGACTCCTTTTCCCAGTGCGATGCTCCCTATTAACAGCCAGTAACCGATGCCCAGTCCCAGCAGACCGACCCCGATGGTGGAGATTCCGTCTGCAAATGAGGTGAACAGCATCCACACCCCGATAATGATGCATGGAATGGCAGAAACGGCAACGGAAAGTGTCAGTATAAATATGCAGAAAACGAGTATCAGGATGACAAAAACGAAGGACAGGGCTAATATCCCCAATGCCAGTGCCAGAGGGACGCCGACCGGGGCTGCGAACACGGCAAGGATTCCCACCCATACGGCGGACATGCCGCGCTTGACGTCCCTGACGGGTTTGTCTGCATTTTCCATTGCAAAATCACGGATAATCTGGTCTGCCGCCATCTCGGGGGAACCTAAGTCCTCGATTGCCTGTGATTCGTTTTCCGGTCCGGCTTCTTCAAAATATTCTGTGAAGTAGGACCTGGCTTTGTCATAGTCTTCCTTTGGAAGCCTTCTGAGCCTGTATTCCAGGCGTTTCATATATTCCTCTCTATTCATCCTGTATCCCTCCTGTCTTTACAATCTGGTCTACCGCCATCCGGTAGGCGTCCCATTCTTCCGACAGCATCTGGTACTGCCGCCGGCCTGTCTCTGTAATTCTGTAGTATCTCCGGTTACGTCCCTGAAAAGACTGGTCATAGGCGGTCAGAAAGCCTTGCTCCTGCAGCCGCTTGAGAACAGGGTAGAGTGTGGAATCCTTCGTATTGGATACACGCTTGATAATCTGGCTCAGTTGATAGCCGTAGGCATCTTCTTTCTCTGTAATGGATACCAGCAGATCAAACATCGGTGTATTCATAGGAAATATCATATAGACTCACCTTCTTTATATGTTTTTAATGAATATATATTATATGATATATAATATATATTGTCAACACATATATAATGATATTACATATAAAATATGATTCTGGTTTGCGGTGTTCTGGCTTAAATAAATACGTTGCCTGTAGGAGTAAAAGATGGTAAAATCTTAAGTTAGAAGATAAGGTTGAAGTGGATTAAGACGGATGCAGGAGACTGGGGAGTATGATTTATGTGACCGGAGACTGCCATGGGGACTACCGGAGATTCAGTACCGCAGTGTTCCCGGAGCAGAAGCAGATGAGCAAGGATGATTACGTCATCATTTGCGGGGATTTTGGTTATTGGGATGAGTCAAAAGAGCAGAAATACTGGCTGAAGTGGCTGGATAACAAGCCTTTCACTACACTGTGGGTTGACGGGAATCATGAGAATTATGATCTGCTTAAGAAGCACAGGGTGTCCCAGTGGCATGGCGGGAAGGTGCAGTATATTATGCCTTCGGTGATTCATCTGATGCGGGGGCAGCTCTATGAACTTCAAGGGTATCGGGTATTTACGTTCGGGGGTGCGAAGAGCCATGACATTTCCGGCGGCATTCTGGAGGCGTCAGACCCGAATCTGAGGGCGAAGCGCAGGAAGCTGGAGAATAAGAATGAACTCTACCGGATTAACCATGTGAGCTGGTGGAAGGAAGAACTGCCCACGGAAGAAGAACTGGCAGAAGGGCTTCGGAATCTGATCCGGAATGACTGGGATGTTGATTTCATTTTTTCTCATTGCTGTGCAGGGAGTACACAGGACCGGATTATGGGGGGACTATATCAGCAGAATATACTGACCAGGTATTTTGATAAGATTAAGGAGATGTGCCGGTATCGGAAGTGGTTTTTCGGGCATTATCATGATAATAAGAATATTGGGGGGAAGGAGATTCTGCTTTATGAGCAGATGATAAGGATTTGTTAGAGCCTGTTTGAAGGCTGGTCATCTGTTTCTCCTGCTGTTCGATCATCTCAAAAGCTTCTTTTATGCTTGAGAGGGGAAGTTTGCGCTTTTTGACTACCCGGAGGGTTGTGTTTTACAGTAAAAATGTGCATAAAGAAAGCACCTGCCTTGCGATAGATGCTTTCGTGATGAGTTATATTGTTTTGCTATTTGTTGTTCAGAATACGGTTCTTTTGGAAAGTGCTTGATGTTCCCGGTAACGAGATAAGCATTATCATCGCATTTCTCAAGCACTACCTCGTAGAATGGCACATCTTTCATATCCGGAAGAATGATGCCGGAAGGAGAGGGATCAATGAGTATGCCATATTTTTCAACAGCAGACATCTGCAACACCGTTATTTTTGGCTTGTGCCCGTAAAGTCGTAAATGCCTGCATTGCTCCCTCTCTGGTGATCTCTGTTTCAGGAGAAGAGATTTCAAAAGGAATCCTGCGCTGTCTTACAACTGCTCTTGCAAACACGTTGATAGCGGTAGATGCATTCATTCCGAACTCCTGGCATAATCCGTCAAATTGTTTTTTTAATACTTCGTCCATGCGAACGCTGTGCCATAACCATGCCGCCTTTGCATCTTATTCTTAATTATATTCGAAAAGGTGTGAAATATCAATGGATAGAACACAATGGGTGCAAATAAATGTTGTATGTGTTCAAAAAACATGATACCTCGCTTATCGTATACACTTGCGGCTTTGCTGTTGCCGAGTCGGATTGCCCGGTAAAGAGCCATCACGGTGGCGACCACGTCGTCTGTCTTTGTCGGGAAGAGACTTCTTGACGCAAGAATATAAAGATGAATTTATTGAGGATTCATATAACAAACTGAGAAGCGGAGTCTTGAAGTCATTAATGAATACAGCTTTGAGCAGTTTGTGCTCGCCAAACAGCCAGATATTTGTCAAGTATTTTGATATCCAAAATACTTGACAAACAAAATAAAATGATATATACTTTGAAAGTCAAATTAATTTAATTTCAAAACAAATCAGAGGGATTCATATGACAGCGACAATATGCGGGACGGGTTCATACATACCGTCATATACAATGAATAATCATGATATCGCCAAAATGGTAGACACCAGTGACGAGTGGATCCAGGAAAGAACAGGAATTGCCAGGCGGCACATCATCCGGGAAGAGACGACCATATCCATGGCAGCAGAGGCAGGCAGAAGAGCGCTTGAGAATGCGCAGGTTTCACCCGAAGAGGTAGACTTAATCCTGGTCTCGACCATATCTTCCAATCAGATTCTGCCCTGCGCAGCATGCGAGGTTCAGAAAGAACTGGGAGCAGTAAACGCTACCTGTTTCGATCTCAGTGCAGCCTGCACGGGTTTTGTCCTTGCCTATAATACGGCAATGGCCTACCTTATGGGCGGTTTCTGCAGGACAGCTCTGATCATCGGAAGTGAGAGCCTGTCGAATCTGACGAACTGGAAGGACAGAGGGACCTGCATTCTGTTCGGAGACGGTGCGGGTGCGGCAGTGGTCAGGGCGGCAGATTCCGGGAGCATATCATCAGCGAGTGGAGCCTGTGGACACCGTACCTGTGACGCAGACAATGAGGGTGCAGAAGAAACGGACCGCAGAGTATATCTCCCTGTCACGCATTCAGACGGCGGCAGAGGCGGTGCGCTGACCTGTAAGAGCAGACATGACTTTAACGGGCTGCCGGAAGGGAATCCAAGGGACTTAAGCGCCATGCAGGATGAGTCCTATTACATGCAGATGGACGGCCATGCAGTGTTTAAATTTGCCGTGAAGAGTGTGCCGGAAGTTATCGGAGAAGTATTAAAGCTTAACCAGGTACAGTCTTCACAAGTCAGTTATTATATTCTGCACCAGGCCAATCAAAGGATTGTGGAAGCCGTGGCAAAGCGTCTGGGCGAGCCCCTGGAAAAGTTTCCCATGAACCTTAAGGAATACGGGAACACCTCTTCCGCCAGTATCCCGATCCTTCTGGATGAACTGAACCGGCAGGGAAGGCTGAAAGGAGGGCAGAAGCTTGTGCTGGCCGGATTCGGAGCAGGGCTGACCTGGGGTGCGGCGATTGTAGAATGGTTCTGAATGGAATGAATTCAAAGAAAAAACAATAATCAAAGGAGAATGAATCATGTTAGAGAAAATCAAAGAAATCGTATCAGAGAATTTAGGAGTTGACAGTGCGCAGATCACGGCAGAATCTTCATTTAAGGACGACCTGGGGGCAGATTCCCTGGATTTGTTCGAGATGGTGATGGCATTAGAGGACGAGTATGAGATTGAGATCCCTACAGAAAATCTGGAGAAGATTCTGACGGTCGGGGATGTTGTCAATTACATCAATGAGCACAAAGAATAAAGGAAGCCGGAGGTTTTAGCGATGCAGACAGAAGTGACCAGATTATTAGGAACGGAATACCCGATTATCCAGGGAGGCATGGCATGGGTCGCAGAGTATCACCTTGCGTCAGCCGTATCCAATGCAGGCGGCCTGGGACTGATCGGCGCCGCAAGTGCGCCCGCTGACTGGGTAAGAGAGCAGATACGGGAAGCGAAGAGGCTGACGGACCGTCCTTTTGGCGTGAATATTATGCTGATGAGCCCCTACGCCGGTGACGTGGCAGAAATTGTAGCCGAAGAGGGTGTTAAGGTAGTGACGACCGGTGCAGGGAATCCCGAGAAATACATGAAGATGTGGAAAGAAGCGGGCGTAAAAGTAATTCCCGTGGTTGCTTCTGTTGCCCTGGCAAAACGTATGGAACGCTGCGGCGCAGACGCAGTGGTGGCAGAAGGCTGCGAAGCCGGAGGACATATCGGGGAGAACACCACGATGGTACTGGTTCCTCAGATTGTGGACGCAGTTGGGATCCCCGTCATTGCCGCGGGCGGCATTGCAGACGGAAGAGGAATTGCGGCGGCGTTTATGCTGGGAGCCAGAGGCGTGCAGATGGGAACTCATTTCGTGGTAACGGAAGAGTCACAGGTTCATGAGAATTATAAGAACCGGATTATCGGTGCAAAAGATATTGATTCCAGAGTGACAGGAAGGACCACCGGTCATCCGGTACGTGCCCTGCGCAATGACATGACGAAAAAATATATCGAATTGGAAAATAAAGGCGCCGGTTTTGAGGAACTGGAGCAGCTCACCCTTGGCGGGCTTCGGAAGGCCGTAGTAGAAGGGGATGTGAAGAACGGAAGCGTGATGGCAGGTCAGATTGCCGGGATGGTGAAAGAAAAGACGACCTGTAAAGAGCTGATTGACAGACTGGTAAGGGAAACCGATGATCTGATAAAAGGAGCTGGATTTTATGTCTAAGACTGCATTTATTTATCCGGGACAGGGAGCCCAGAAAGCGGGCATGGGAGCGGATTTTTATGAAAAGAGTGACACTGCGAAGCAAATTTTTGACCAGGCAGGCGAGACCCTGGGGCTGGATATGAAGGCCCTCTGCTTCGAGGAAAATGAGAATCTTGACCTGACAGAATATACACAGGCGGCGCTTGTCACGACCTGCCTAGCCATGACCCGGACGGTGATGGAGCGGGGGCTTAAGCCGGATATGACGGCGGGGTTAAGCCTTGGTGAATACTGTGCCATTGCTGCGGCAGGCGGGATGGAGGATCTGGATGCCATCCGGCTGGTGCGTAAGAGGGGAATCCTTATGCAGAACACGGTGCCTGCCGGTGAAGGCGGGATGTGTGCGGTAATGGGGCTTGAGGCGTCCCGGATTGAAGAGGTGCTTGAAGGACTGGCAGGAAAGGCCTGCAGCCAGGACAGCCGGAAGATTCAGCCGGGCGACGTGACGATTGCCAATTACAACTGTCCGGGACAGATTGTGATTACCGGTAAGACACCAGCAGTACAAGCAGCTTTTGTAAAACTGAAAGAAGCCGGCGCAAAGCGTGTCATTCTGCTGAACGTCAGCGGCCCCTTCCATTCTCCGCTCCTGCTTCCTGCGGGTGAAGAACTGGCAGAGGAGTTAGATACCGTAACCCTTCATTCTCTGCAGATTCCCTACGTGACCAACGTAACCGCAGAGAAGGTAGAGGATATCAGAGAAACAAAGGAACTTCTGAAACAACAGGTAAGTTCTCCGGTCCGCTGGATGCAGAGTATGGAAAACATGATCCGTGAGGGCGTGGATACGTTTGTCGAGATCGGTCCGGGAAAGACCCTGGCAGGATTCATGAAGAAGATTAACCGGGATGTAAAGGTTTACAATATTGCTTCCTGGGAAGATATGGAGAAAGTGACGGGTGAATTATGTTAGAAGGAAAAACAGCAGTCGTGACAGGCGCTTCCAGAGGAATCGGAAGGGCTATTGCTCTGAGACTTGCTTCATCGGGCGCATTTGTGGTGGTTAATTACAATGGGGCGAAAGAGCGGGCAGAGGAAGTAAAACAGAAGATCGAGGCAGACGGCGGCGCTGCGGCCATTTACCAGTGCGATGTGTCGGATTACGGAAACTGTGGGACATTTATCCAGGACGTGATTAAGGAATACGGGAAGATAGACATTCTGGTGAACAATGCAGGCGTAACCCGTGACGGACTTCTGATGAAGATGTCGGAGGAAGATTTCGACCAGGTAATTGACACCAATCTGAAAGGGACGTTTCATACCATGCGGTTTGTGAGCCGCCAGATGGTGAAGCAAAGAAGCGGGCGTATTATCAATCTGTCTTCCGTGGTAGGAGTGACCGGAAACGCCGGGCAGGCCAATTATGCGGCATCCAAGGCCGGTGTGATCGGCCTTACCAAGACGGCGGCAAGGGAGCTTGCACCCAGGGGAATTACGGTAAATGCCATTGCCCCCGGATATATTGAGACGGATATGACCAGTGTCCTGCCTGAGAAGGTGAGGGAAGCATCCATGGCGCAGATTCCTCTTGGCAGTTTTGGAAAGCCGGAACAGGTGGCTTCTGCCGCTGCATTCCTGGCGTCAGAGGAGGCCGGATACATTACCGGACAGGTGCTTCATGTGGATGGCGGCATGGTGATGTAAGAATACTGTGTGAATGTTATGCAAAGGATGTAAGAGGCGGACTGGAAACAGACCGGCTGACCCATATCCTGGAAAGGAATAGCGAAGTATGAAAAGAAGAGTGGCAGTGACCGGGCTTGGAGCCGTAACGCCGATAGGGAATACGGCGGAAGAGTTCTGGAACAGCGTGAAAGAAGGAAAGGTAGGGATCGGTGAGATTACCAGATTCGACACTTCGGATTACAAAGTAAAGCTGGCGGCAGAAGTGAAAGGATTTGATGCAAAAGACCATATGGACTTTAAGACCGCAAAACGTATGGAGGCATTCTCCCAGTATGCGGTGGCGGCGGCTTTTGAAGCTTGCCGGGATTCCGGGCTTGACCTTAAGGAAGAAGATGCGTACCGCGCAGGCGTTATTGTGGGTTCGGGCATTGGAAGCCTGCAGGTCGTGGAACGTGAGTATGAGAAGATCCTGACGAAAGGACCTGGAAGAGTGAATCCGCTGATGGTGCCGCTGATGATTTCCAATATGGCTGCAGGAAACATTTCGATTCAGTTAGGTCTGAAGGGAAAATGTACGAATGTCGTGACAGCGTGTGCGTCAGGAACCCACTGTATCGGAGATGCGGCAAGAGCCATTCAGTATGGCGATGCGGACATAATGTTTGCAGGCGGTGCGGAAAGCTGCATCTGTCCGACCGGAGTCGCTGGATTTACCAGTCTGACAGCATTGTCTGCCTCACAGGATCCGCTGCGGGCATCCATTCCTTTTGATAAGGAGCGGGACGGATTCGTACTGGGAGAAGGAGCCGGAGTGGTGGTTCTGGAAGAACTGGAACATGCCAGGGCCAGAGGCGCAAGGATTTATGCGGAGGTTGCAGGTTATGGGGCCACCGGAGACGCATACCACATTACTTCCCCGGCAGAGGACGGAGGCGGTGCGGCAAAGGCCATGACCCTGGCCATGGAAGAGGGGGGAATTAAGCCCGCCCAGGTGGACTACATCAATGCCCATGGAACAGGAACCCACTACAATGACCTGTTTGAGACGAGAGCGGTGAAACTGGCCCTTGGCGAAGCAGCGAAGGACGTGGTGATGAATTCTACCAAGTCCATGATTGGTCATCTGCTGGGCGCAGCAGGCGGAGTGGAATTCATTGTCTGTGTCAGGACCATCCAGGAAGGATTCATTCATCAGACCGTGGGAACCAGACAGACCGATGAGGAATGCGATCTGAATTATGCGGTTGGCGCACCGGTTAAGAAGGACGTGACGTATGCCCTTACAAATTCTCTGGGATTCGGCGGACATAATGCCACATTGCTTTTGAAGAAATATGAGGGGTAGGAGACGTGAACCATATGGAAATAGAAAACCTTATCAAACTGATCGAGACGGTATCTGCTTCGGAACTGACGGGGCTGAAATATGAGGAAAATGGCGTGAAACTGCATCTGACAAAGAAGAAAGGGCAGGTTCAGGCGGTTGCTGCGCCGTCGGCTGGTGCAGGCATTATGACATTGGATCTGGAGGCCGGGGAGGCAGGCAAAGTGGCAGCCGGTGCAGAGAGCAAAAAGGCAGAAGGGAAGATTGTGGAATCTCCTCTGGTAGGCACTTTCTACGCTGCTCCTAAAGAGGATGCAGATCCCTTTGTGTCAGTGGGTGATCCGGTCAGAAAGGGGCAGACACTGGCCATTATTGAAGCTATGAAACTGATGAATGAGATTGAAAGCGAGTATGACGGGACGGTTGCAGAGATACTGGCAGAGAACGGGAAACCGGTGGAATACGGACAGCCGCTCTTTCGTATCTGTTAGGAGGCAGTTATGCGTTTAGACATTAATCAGATTAAAGAAATCATCCCCCACCGCCATCCTTTCCTGCTTCTGGATTACATCGAAGATTATGAGCCGGGACAATATGCCATCGGATACAAATGCGTCACCTACCGGGAAGAATTCTTCGCCGGACATTTTCCTAAGGAACCGGTGATGCCCGGGGTTCTTACGGTGGAGGCTTTAGCCCAGGCCGGGGCGGTTGCGATCCTGAGCGTAGAAGAGAACAAGGGAAAGACCGCCTACTTCGGCGGCATCAATAAGTGTAAGTTCAGAGGCAGAATCGTCCCTGGAGACAAGGTGCGTCTGGAGACAAGGATTATTAAGCAGAAGGGCCCGGTAGGAATCGGCGAGGCGGTTGCCAGCGTGGACGGGAAGACGGTAGTCACGGCGGAACTGACATTTATGATTGGATAGGTGGAATACATGATCAAAAAAGTATTAATAGCCAACCGGGGCGAGATTGCGGTGCGGATTATCCGTGCCTGCAGGGAAATGGGAATCGAGACGGTTGCGGTATACTCGGAGGCTGACAGGGAGGCGCTTCATGCCAAGCTTGCAGACGAGGCGGTCTGTATCGGCCCTGCACCTTCTTCGGAAAGCTATCTTAGCATGGACCGGATCATCAGCGCAACCATCGTTACGGGTGCGGATGCCATTCATCCCGGCTTTGGATTCCTGTCAGAGAACAGCAGGTTTGCAGAACTGTGCGAGCAGTGCAATATCACATTTATCGGTCCGGATTCCAAGGTCATTGCAAAGCTTGGAAACAAGCAGGAGGCCAGAAACACCATGGCGGCGGCAGGGGTGCCGGTGATTCCCGGCAGCACGGAACCCATCTATGATGCGGGAGCAGGTGCGTTAGCTGCAGAAAAGACCGGGTATCCGGTGATTGTGAAGGCGGCCCTTGGGGGCGGCGGAAAAGGAATGCGTACTGCTGATACACCGGAAGAATTTGAGCAGAGTTTTCTGACTGCCCAGAAGGAAACCCAGATGGCTTTTGGCGATAATACCATGTATATCGAGCACTTCGTACAGCGTCCAAGGCATATCGAATTCCAGATCCTGGCCGACCGTTACGGAAATGTGGTTCATCTGGGAGAACGGGACTGTTCCATCCAGCGGAACCACCAGAAGATGATTGAAGAGTCTCCATCCATTGCCTTGTCAGAGGAGTTAAGGCAGCGGATGGGCGAGGCGGCAGTCCGGGCGGCGAAGGCGGCGGGCTATCAGAATGCCGGAACCATTGAATTTCTTCTGGAAAAGAACGGGAATTTTTACTTTATGGAAATGAATACCCGGATCCAGGTAGAGCATCCGGTCACGGAATGGGTGACCGGCATTGACCTGATCAAAGAGCAGATAAGGATTGCCGCAGGAAGGAAACTGTCTTTTACCCAGAGTGATATCCATCTGAACGGCCATGCCATTGAATGCCGTATCAATGCAGAGAATCCTGCGAAGGGATTCCGTCCCTCCCCTGGGACGGTTACGGATCTGTATCTGCCGGGGGGCAAGGGAATCCGCATCGATTCTGCCATTTACAGCGGCTGCACCATACCGCCTTACTATGATTCCATGGTGGCGAAGCTGATCGTGTGGGCGAAGAACCGGGGCGAGGCAGTGAGGAAGATGAAGAGCGCCTTAGGAGAGATCATTATCGAGGGGATTGATACAAACGTGGATTATCAGTTTGAGATATTAAACCATCCGGCGTATCTTTCCGGAGACATTGATATTGAGTTTATCAGGGACCATGAAAAAGAGTTGGGTGACATTTTATGAAGCTGGACAATGTGTTTAAGAAGACCAGGCTTTTGTCTGGGAAAAAGGGATATATTTCGTTAGGTTCTGCAAAACCAGAGGTGCCGGAGGGACTTTTGCGGAAATGTAATAAATGCGGCGGCGCCATTATTTCCGAGGATGTGAAAAACGACTACTATATCTGTCCCAAATGCGGGGGATATTTCCGGGTACACGCATACCGCAGGATTGAGATGGTGGCGGACGCAGGAACCTTTGAAGAATGGGATGAGGAATTCGAAACTCCCAATCCGCTGGAATACAAAGGATATGAGGAAAAGCTTGACGGGCTTCGGGAGAAAACGGGGCTTAAGGAGGCAGTCGTCACAGGCAGGGCAAGGATTGACGGGACGGAAACGGTGTTAGGCGTCTGTGACGGACGTTTCCTCATGGCAAGCATGGGCGAAGCGGTGGGCGAGAAGATTGCCCGGGCGGTGGAACGGGCCACCAGGGAAAGACTTCCGGTGATTCTTTTCGCATGTTCCGGCGGGGCGAGAATGCAGGAGGGGATTATTTCCCTCATGCAGATGGCCAAGACTTCGGCGGCGTTAAAACGGCACAGTGACGCCGGGCTTCTGTATATCAGCGTACTGACTGACCCCACCACCGGGGGCGTGACGGCCAGCTTTGCCATGCTTGGCGACGTCATCCTGGCGGAACCGAAGGCTCTGATCGGGTTTGCCGGCCCAAGGGTGATTGAACAGACCATTGGCCAGAAACTTCCCAAGGGCTTCCAGCGGTCGGAATTTCTCCTGGAACATGGCTTCATAGACGGAATTGTAGAGCGTCCGCAGCTGAAAGAAACGCTTTCCCGGATTCTGATGCTGCATGAGACGGCAGAGCCAGAGGCAAATATGGCGGAAATCCTTGTGGCAGAGACGAAAGAGAAAGAAACCAGGAAGCCGGAGGCAGCCAGTACAGAAGACAGGAGCTTTGGCGCCGGGGAATTATCCGTGGGCAACAGGCTTGCCGCTGCCTGGGACCGTGTTCAGATGTCACGTATGAATGACCGTCCGGTAGGGAGCGACTATATCCGGGAACTTTTTACAGACTTCATAGAATTCCACGGCGACCGGTATTTTGCGGATGACAAGGCCGTTATAGGCGGCATTGCCAGGTTCCGGGGAATTCCGGTGACCGTGATTGCACAGGCAAAGGGGACGAATACCAGGGAAAATATTGAGCGCAACTTCGGTATGCCGTCTCCCGACGGATACCGCAAAGCCCTGCGTCTGATGAAACAGGCGGAGAAATTTGGCCGTCCGGTCATCTGTTTTGTGGACACTCCGGGGGCGTTCTGCGGCCTGGAAGCGGAAGAACGGGGGCAGGGCGAGGCAATCGCCAGAAATATCTACGAGATGTCCGGCTTAAAGGTTCCGGTTCTTTCCATCATTATCGGAGAGGGAGGAAGCGGCGGCGCCCTTGCCATGGCAACGGCAGACGAGGTGTGGATGCTGGAGAACTCCATTTATTCCATCCTGTCCCCGGAAGGGTTTGCCAGCATCCTCTGGAAGGACAGTTCCAGGGCAAAGGAAGCGGCGGGTGTCATGAAGCTGACGGCAGAAGATCTGTACCGGATGGGAATCGTGGAACAGGTGCTGGCAGAACCGTCGCCTTATACCATTGAGAACCTGAAAGAAGTAACCGGCAGGCTGGCGGGAAAGATAGACGGCTTCTTAAGTAAGTATGGGAAAATGCCGGAGGCAGAACTGACAGAGCATCGGTATCAGAGATTCCGGCGGATGTAGGAAAGGAAGCAAAAACCATGGACGGGCATAAATTAAAAATAGGAAATATAGAAGCAGCTGTTCCGGTCATACAGGGCGGAATGGGAGTAGGAGTAAGCCTTGGAAATCTGGCGGGAGCGGTTGCAAAAGCGGGCGGCATAGGAGTAATCTCTGCCGCCCAGATTGGTTTTCGGGAGCCGGATTTTGACACAGATACCAAGGCGGCGAATCTGAGGGCAATCCGGAAGGAATATGAAAAGGCAAGGAAGATTGCGCCTAAGGGGGTGATTGGGTTTAATCTTATGGTGGCCATGCGTCATTATGACGAATATGTGCAGGCAGCCATCGAAGCCGGGGCAGACATCATCATCTCCGGGGCAGGGCTTCCCACAGAACTGCCGAAGATTGCGGGAGATTCAGATGTGAAGCTGGCGCCTGTCGTGTCCACAGAGAAATCTGCCAGGGTCATTTTGAAATACTGGGGGAAAAAATACGGACGTATGCCGGACCTTCTGGTAATTGAGGGGCCGAAGGCAGGCGGACACCTGGGATTTACCAGGGAGCAGCTGAAGGAGTATGGGAAGGACGGATCCTATGACCAGGAGATTCACCGGATTCTTGATCTGGTGAAAATGTATGAAGAGCAGTATCAGTGCCGGATTCCGGCCGCTCTTGGAGGTGGGATTGAAAATCATGAACAGGCCATGCATGCATTTTCCCTTGGCGCAGATGCCATCCAGGTGGGCACAAGATTTGTCACCACAGAAGAGTGCGATGCAGATATCCGTTACAAGGAGGCTTACATCCAGGCAGAGAAAGAAGATATTGCTATCGTGAAAAGTCCGGTAGGGATGCCGGGGCGAGCCATTGTGAATCCGTTTATGAAAAAGGTCATGGCGGGTGAGAAGATTCCCCACAGCCCCTGCCATCACTGTCTTCACAGCTGTCATCCGGCAGAAATCCCATACTGTATCACGGATGCACTGATTCATGCGGCAAAGGGTGAGGTGGATGAGGCGCTGTTATTCTGCGGTGCATATGCTTATAAAGCAAAACGATTGGAAACTGTGAAAGAAGTGGTTGATTCTCTGCTGGCAGAAAGAGTATAATAGAGGGCAGCGGGACGGTATTTAAGAACAGAATCAGCATATAAGGAGAGTAGGAATGGATAAGGCGTATGCAGCCATCAATCATGTTCTGGTCAGTCTGATCAATGAGATCTGGGAACTGGAAGAGAAAGCGATCATTACGGAAGAATTCAAGGATCTGACCAATAATGATATGCACGTCATTGAGGCAGTCGGCACCGGTGACGGCAGGAACATGTCTTCCATAGCCAGGAAACTGAACATTACGGTGGGATCTCTTACGACTGCCATGAATAGTCTTGTGAATAAAAAATATGTGGAACGCCGCAGAAGCGAAGAAGACCGCAGGGTGGTGTTCGTGAAACTGACGCCGAAAGGAATCAAGGCTTATAAGCATCATGAAGACTATCACAGGCAGATGACCCAGGCAGTGGTGGATAAACTGGATGAGACGGAGATGCCGGTGCTGTTAAAGACACTGGATGCATTGTCAGAGTTCTTTGACGGATATCGCAGGCAGAAGGAGTCATAGGCGCCGGATATGATAAGCAGAAAGATAATAATACCTGAGTATGCATGACGGTGTGCCCTTGGGTATAGATCGTTGAAAAAATAGAAAGCGAGGGGAATTCCATGTATGAGGAGGAAGTAAAAAAATTACAGGAGATCATTGATGACAGCAGCAATATCGTGTTCTTTGGCGGGGCGGGCGTCTCTACTGAGAGCAATATCCCGGATTTCCGAAGTGCGGACGGGCTTTATCAGCAGGAATACCGCTATTCACCGGAGCAGATTGTCAGTCACAGTTTCTTTGTGCACAATACAGAAGGATTTTATGAATTCTACAAAGAGAAGATGATGTTCCTTTCTGCAAAGCCCAATCCGGCCCATTTAAAGCTGGCCGAGCTTGAGGCGGCCGGGAAGCTGTCGGCGGTGATCACCCAGAATATTGACGGGCTGCACCAGGCGGCAGGCAGTCAGAACGTGCTGGAACTGCATGGAAGTATTCACCGTAATTACTGTCAGGAATGCGGCAGTTTCTATGATTCCTCCTATGTAAAGAATTCAGAAGGGATACCAAGATGCTCCTGCGGCGGCGTGATCAAACCGGATGTAGTCCTCTATGAAGAAGGACTGGATTCGGAGGTGATCAGTAAGAGTATAAAGGCAATCAGCCAGGCGGACATGCTGATGATTGGAGGAACCTCACTGGTGGTATATCCTGCGGCAGGCTTTATTGACTATTTCCGGGGGAAACATCTGGTGGTGATTAACAAAAGCGCAACGGCAAGAGAGGTCGGGGCAGAACTTACCATAGCGGCTCCCATCGGCGAAGTGCTGGGGCAGATCATTGTGAGATAAAATATCATGTTAAATGAGAGACAGTTTTTATCAATTCGGGAATTAAGTGTGGGCGGATTGTTTGCGGCGCTGATTGCAGGCGGTGCGTTTATGAAGGTAACGCTGCCCACCGAACCATTTCCCATGCATTTTACGCTGCAGTGGTTCTTCGTCCTTCTGGCCGGGCTGCTGCTGAACCGGAGGCTGGCCGGGGCAAGCGTGGGGGTGTATCTGCTGGTGGGGCTTTCGGGCGTTCCGGTGTTTGCGTCAGGGGGCGGTCCGGCCTATCTGCTCCGTCCCACGTTCGGATACCTGATAGGATTTGCCGTTGCCGCTTACGGGATGGCATGGCTGTGTGAAAATATCCGGGTTCTGAATTACACGAAACTGCTTCTGGTCTCTGTGGCCGGACTGCTGGTGTATTATGGAATCGGAGTGCTGTATTACTGGCTGGTCTGCCGCATCTTAATCTCCCAGGAGATTACGTGGCAGATTCTTTTGTTTCAATGCTTCCTGCTGACCGCGGGGGAGGACTTTATTCTCTGTGCGGCAGCGGTGAGTGTGGCGGTGAAGCTTCGGGGGCTGGTGCGAAGCACATTGTACGACTATACTGGTAATATGGGGAGAAACCGATGAAGAAGATCAGAATCGGGACACGAAAGAGCCGGCTTGCCTGTATCCAGGCGCAGATGCTGGCGGATTATATAGAGACGTATTGTGAAGGATATGAAGCAGAACTGGTGACGGTAATGACTACCGGCGACCGGATTCAGACCAGGAGGCTGGAGGAGATCGGCGGAAAAGGGCTGTTTGTCAAGGAACTGGACACGTTTCTGATGGAAGGGCGTACCGATCTGTCGGTGCATTCCCTGAAGGATATGCCGATGGAGATCCCACACGAGATTCCGATCATTGGATTTTCCCCCAGGGAAGATGTAAGGGACGTACTTGTTCTGCCCCGGGGAATCAAGGAATATGATTACCAGGGACCCATCGGATGTTCCAGCAACAGACGGAGACTGCAGCTTAAGGACATTTACCCGGAAGCGAAGGTAAAGACGGTCCGCGGCAATGTGCTGACGAGGCTTGAGAAACTGGATCAGGGGGAGTACGGCGGACTGATTCTGGCGGCGGCAGGTTTAAAACGGCTTGGGCTTCCGGAACGGATCAGCAGATATTTTACAGTGAAAGAAATGGTTCCGGCAGCAGGCCAGGGGGTTCTCTGTGTCCAGGGAAGGGCAGGAGAGGATTATGGTTTTCTGCGGGGATTTTTTGACGAAGAGGTACGGGAATGTGTTGCCGCCGAACGGGCATATATGGCCTGTCTGAATGGGGGCTGCTCCCAGCCTATGGGCGTGTATGCGGAAATATTGGATGAGACCTGGATCCGGGTGCTGGGGCTGTACTATGACGACAAAAGCGGAAGATACGGGAAACTGTGTGTATCGGGGAAACGGTCTGAAGCAGAGGAAATCGGGATTTCGCTGGCGCAGGAACTGATGCGGACTGTGAAGATTCCTTAGAACGTGTTTGAACATGAAGGGGGTCAGATATGGCTGGGACGGGAAAAGTATGGCTGGTAGGGGCAGGTCCGGGATCGGTGGATCTGCTGACAGTGAAGGCAAGGAGACTTCTGGAGGAAGGAGACTGCATCGTCTATGACAGGCTTGTGGGGGAAGAGGTACTGGGTGTGATTCCTTTGGATAAGGAACTGATTGCTGTGGGAAAATTTGCAGGAAGGCATGCAACGCCCCAGGATGAGATTAACCGGATTTTAATCAGGGAGGCAAAATGCGGGAAAAAAGTGGTGCGTTTAAAAGGCGGCGACCCGTTTCTGTTCGGGAGGGGCGGGGAAGAAGCAGAGGCATTGTGCCGGGAAGGGATAGCGTTCGAGGTGGTTCCCGGTATTTCTTCCTCTCTTGCGGTTCCTGCTTATAACGGAATTCCGGTGACTCACAGGGATTATGTATCGGATGTGCATATTGTCACGGGACATCACCGGGCAGGAGCCTGCCAGACGATTCCTTATGAAGCCCTGGTTCGGACAGGGGGAACCCTGGTCTTCCTTATGGGTGTGGGCGCACTGGAAGAGATTATGGACGGCCTGCGTCATGCGGGAATGGATGAAGAAACACCGGCGGCAATTCTGCAGCAGGGGACCACTTCAAGGCAGAGACGGGTGATAGCAACGGTTGGAACGCTGGCTTTCCGGGCGAGGGAACAGCGGGTCAAGGCGCCTGCCACGATTGTGGTGGGGGAAGTCTGCCGTCTGGCGGATGAGTTTGCATGGTACACGAAGCTGCCTCTGTTCGGGGAAAAGATTCTTGTCACAAGGCCAGAAGGACGGGATCAGGGACTTTCGGACCGTCTCAGGGAACTGGGGGCAGAAGTGCTTCTCATGCCCACTGTACGGACGGTTCCGGTCAGAGATCCGGTACGGCTTAAGGCCATAGAGGAGGAACTTGGCCGGCTTTTGCAGTATCAGGTACTGGTATTTACATCCCCATACGGAGTGGAGCGGTTTTTTGCCATTCTGATGGAATCCGGCCGGGATATGCGGGCATTGTCCCATATGCGGTTTGCGGCCATCGGCCAGGGAACAGCGGAGGAACTAAAGAAAAGAGGAATCCATGCGGATTATGTGCCTGCGCACTATGACGGGGAGTCGCTGGGGAAGCTGCTGGCAGGAAGTCTTTCTGACGGGACCAGGATTCTGCTTGCCAGGTCTTCCATGGGCGGGGCAGAGATTCTGGCGGAGATTGAGAAGAATCCGGGGCTTGCTTACCGGGACCTGGCTGTTTATGATACAGAATTTACCGGTGAAAGGAAGGACATGCTTGGGGCATTTATGGAAAGCGGAGCGGTTACCGGGGTGATATTTACCAGCGGTTCTACGGTAGAGGGATTCTGCCGGATGCTGGGGGAGGAATTTCCTTATGAAACAGTCAGGGCGGTGTGCATCGGAGAGAAGACGAGGCGTGCGGCGGCCGGCGCCGGGATGCAGACGGCGGTGGCCGCAAATGCAACGGCGGAGGCGCTGGTGGCGTGCGTTATGGGTAAGCGGTAAAAAATCCATCTGATATTCTTCTGGCTTGGACTCTGTATGGATACAACGGGGACGCTTCTGATGGGGCGGATTTCCGGGAATGCGATGTTTTCGGGAAAATTGTCGCTGCATGGGGTGACGGGGGCTCTTGCCATTGTCTTAATGATTATACATGCGGTATGGGCCACGATTGTTCTGGTGAAGAATAATGAGGAGTCGGCAACGAATTTTCACAAGTTCAGTATTGCGGTGTGGGCAATCTGGCTGGTTCCGTATATTCTTGGGATGGTGATAGGAATGAGATAGGTTTAAGATATTTTGCCGGCACTGGTTGGAATTAATTATGATGAAAAGACCAAGGTTCATACTTGTGAAACAGAATTTGAAGGAGGCTGAAAATGGGTACTTATGTGAATCCTGGAAACCAGGCGTTCAGACGGATTGATGGCCCGAATTATGTCGACAAGACTGGCTTGATCCGGCTGATTAATGAAAGGATCGGCGGAGACGACAGCCTTGTGTGCATTAGCAGGCCCCGTCGTTTTGGAAAATCCTATGCGGCAAAAATGCTGGCAGCCTACTATGACTGTTCCTGCGACTCTCGTGGGTTGTTCGATAAAAAGATAGCTGCACGTTCGAAGTCATATCGGGCATATCTGAATCACTTCAATGTAATCTATCTGGAGATTACCAGCTTTATTTCCGAAGCCAGGACATTGCAAAAGCCATTGACGGAAGTGCCGGGGATGATTATGGAGGCTATTCATGATGACCTGCAGAGGAGCAATCCTGATTTGCCAGCGCTTAGAACGGTAAATGATGAATTACTGTATTGTACGGAGAAACCTGACGGGAAACAGTTTGTTTTTATCATAGACGAGTGGGATGCAATGATTCGCGAAGCGAAGGATGATGAGAATGCGCAGCAGGCGTATCTGAATCTGCTCAGAGGGTGGTTCAAGAACGGGACTTTTACTCCGAAAGCCGTTGCGGCAGCTTACATGACAGGAATCCTGCCGATTAAAAAAGATGGGAAACAGTCGGCAGTTTCTGAATTTGAGGAGTACTCTATGCTTGATCCATTTGAGTTCGCAGAGTATGTGGGATTTACCGAAAAAGAAGTGATTGACCGCTGTGCGGAAAAAGGTATGGATTATGAAGAAATCAAGACATGGTATGATGGGTATGAATTTCCTGGGGTTGGAGCTGTGTACAACCCTTATTCGGTTATGAGCGCCTTAAGAACGGGGAAATGCCGGTCCTATTGGAGAAAAACATCGGCAGCGGAATCTTTGAAGAACTACATTAACATGGATTTTGAAAGCCTGCAGGCTATGGTTGCCCGGCTGATTGCGGGAGAAAAGATTCCAGTTAGTGTTGACGGTTTCCAGAATGATTTTGAGACATTTGAAAGTGCAGACGATGTACTTACGTTACTGATCCACCTGGGGTATCTGACTTACTGTGAGGAGAAACAGACTGTTCGGATTCCAAATGAAGAAGTGAGGATAGAGTTCAGACAGTTTCTTGCCCGGAAGAAGGTAAATACAGGATGGATCACGCTTATGAAACGTTCGCAGAAACTGTATTTTAAAAAAGTATGTGAAAAAAGAAATTAAAGTGCGCAGTGATCCCACGCTTTTTCTCGGCTCTTCAGAGTGGGATGAGATATCGGATCAGAGGCTGGTGGAGGAGGATTACATTTTCTGCTATCTGCTGGGGAGCATTTCCCCTTATCAGTTAATTTTACGGGAATTGAAAAGAAAATACCAGGTGCAGAAGGTCGTGTGCATTCCGTCAAATAAAGTAAAGGAAAGAGGCTATGCGGAGTTTGAAAAATATGAGTCTGCAGGCCCTGCACAGTTTCTGTCTCTGATTAAACATGCAAAAGCGGTCTGTACGGATTCCTTCCATGGAACGGCGCTGTCGGTCCAGTATGGGATTCCGTTCTATAATGTGTTTCGCGCACATAAGGGGACGGAGGCATTTGGCGGAAGAGAACGGATTGATAATCTTCTGGAGGAAATGGGAATGGAAAAAAGATGGATCAGAAATATCCGTGAGATCTATGAGATATGAAGCAGGAAGAGGCTGCCGGATTCATCTTTGACAGCCTCCGGGCAGAGAGGGGAAGCGTATGCAGTTTGAATTGATGGCATCGATGATGTGTGCCGATTATGGACATCTTAAGAGAGAAGTGGAGGAGCTGGAAATGGGCGGAATTGACTCGTTTCATGTGGATATCATGGACGGAAGATATGTTCCGAACTTTGCCATGTCTCTGAATGATATGCGGTACATTGCAAAAGCGGCAGAAAAACCCTTAGATGTCCATCTGATGATTGAACATCCCAATAACCGGATCCAGCTGTTTCTGAAACATCTGCGAAAAGGAGATACGGTTTATATACATCCGGAGGCGGAATATCATCCGTCTACGACTCTGCAGAGTATTATTGATGCGGATATGATACCGGGGATTGCCATTAACCCGGGAACCTCGGTAGAGACGGTGATGGAGATGCTGCGTATCGTGAAGAAGGTTCTTGTCATGTCTGTGAACCCCGGCAATGCAGGACAGATGTACCTTCCTTATGTGGGCAAGAAGATAACGAAGCTTCTGTCTATGAAAGAGGATATGGATTTTGAAATCTACTGGGACGGGGCCTGCGGGGCGGATAAAATTACCGAATATGCACCAAGGGGAATCGCCGGATTTGTATTAGGGACAACGCTGCTATTCGGAAAGGACAGGCCGTACAAAGAGACCCTGCAGGATATCCGGGAATTGCGGTTCTGAACCGGAAGTTGGGACTAAACTTATTGGCCATATATGTGGATAAGGATTGCTAATTGTCAGAATATCCTTTATAATGACAAAAATAAAGTCTAAAAGGAGGCTATGCAATTATGGAGATTCGGGAAGGATATATGCCTTATCTGGAATATAAGACATATTATCGTATTGTAGGAAAGAAGACGGGGAATAAGAAACCACTGGTACTGCTGCACGGAGGGCCGGGGTCTACCCACAATTATTTCGAGGTGCTTGACCGGCTTGCAGAAGAAGACGGGCGTGAACTGGTGATGTATGACCAGATCGGATGCGGGGAATCCTATGTGGAGAACCGCCCGGACTTGTGGAATGCCAAGACCTGGATTGACGAGCTGGTTGCGCTGCGGGAACATCTGGGGTTAGACGAGATTCATCTTCTGGGACAGTCCTGGGGCGGAATGCAGCTTCTGGATTATGTGTGCAACCGGAAACCGGAGGGTCTTAAGAGCCTGATTCTGTCCAGTACCCTGCCTGCTTCCTGGATGTGGGGGATTGAGCAGCATCGTATGATTAAGGAACTGCCTCAGGAGATGCAGGATGCCATTGAGAAGGCTACCGCTTCCAATGATTACAGTGACCCGGCTTATATTGCCGCAGAGACGGAGTATATGCTGCGCCATGCCGCAGGGGCGGTCACGGACGAGTCGCCGGAATGCCTGAGACGTCCCGTGAAGAAGGGCGGCGAGGCTTATGTTGTGGGATGGGGACCCAATGAGTATACACCACAGGGAACCTTGAAGGATTACGATGTGACGGAACAGCTGAAGGATATTAAGGAGCCGACGCTGGTAATCAGCGGGGGCAATGATCTGTGTACGCCTTATATTGCGAAATATATGTACGACAGGATTCCGGATTCCAGATGGGAACTGTTCCGCACCTGCAGGCATATGTGTTTCGTGGAGGATACGGACAGGTATGTGGATCTGATGAAGGAGTGGCTGAATGCCAACGACTAGGAGGATGTGTCATGTCTATTACCGGATATTATGATGGAACGGCTGTCCGTGTGGATCAGCCGTTGCAGATGAATCAGAAAGTTATTGTGATACCAATAGAGAAGGAGGAAGACTGGAGAGAGTCTGCAGCAGGCGGCTTGCATCAATATGCCAATCCGACTTACATTGAGCAGGAAAAGGAGGCTTGGAGAAAGGCGGCGGTCGAGAAATATGTCCAGGGATAGTCATTTGTTAGATGCGAATGCCATACTAAGATTCCTGTTACAGGATATTGAAGAACAGTTTCAGAAAGTTAAAAGTGTTGTCAGAACAGAACGTTGTTATGTAACACTTGAAGTAATGGCTGAGGTGTGCTATGTGTTGGAAGGTTTGTATCAGGTCGGACTGCCTGTTATATGGATATCGATGTGAGCGGGGCGTTGACGTTATAACATTCGATCAGAAGTTAAAAAAGAAATTGAATGAGATTCTTTGATACACAAAAGAGGATGCTGCCCTGGGAGGGACGCATCCTCTTTTTGAGAGAATAATGAATGAGGCTTTATTACGATATGCCACCTTCATGGTTTATTCTAACAGATACCAGACGGATTAGACAGCTTTCAGAGATATCCTTAACATAAACTTAGCACATTTCATTCTCATCTTCCCGCATTCGGTACCCAACCCCCACCTCTGTGAACAGAAACTGGGGCTGTGAAGGATTCTGTTCGATCTTCCGGCGGATATTTGCCATGTTGACACGCAGAATCCGGTTGTTGGTACCGGTAAACGGTCCCCATACATTGGACATGATAGCAGAATACGTCATTACCTTGCCGGAATTTCTGGCCAGAAATGCGACAATTTTATATTCAATCTGTGTCAGATGCACCTCTTCCCCGTCCACGGTCAGCATTCGTTTGTCAAAATCCAGCACAAGGCCCCTGCACTGATAGGGGCGGATATAAAGGGCAGAACTGGAATCCATGCGGTTACTGTGCCGCAGTGAGGTGCGGATTCTTGCAAGCATCTCAGGAGTGCCGAAAGGTTTGGTGATGTAATCATCCGCACCAAGATCCAGGGCATCCACCTTATCCCGTTCGCCTGTCCGGGCAGATACCACGATGATCGGGCAGCTCGTCCACTTGCGGACGGAAGTAATGACGTCATTTCCGTCAATGTCAGGCAGGCCCAGATCCAGAAGAATGATATCCGGGCACTGGGAACTGATTAAAGACAGCCCGGCCTTGCCGGATTCTGCGGTAATGATCCGGTAACCGTTCGATTTTAAGGCCTTTGACATAAAGTCAGAGATATTTTTCTCGTCTTCGATAATTAATATGGTATAGTTTGGAGTAGTCATGTTTCGTTCTCCTTTATTTTCAGTCAGTATCTGTCAGTTACTTTACACGATGGGAAGGGAAAATGCAAACTCAGCGCCGCTTTCGTGATTCTTTGCGGTAATGGTTCCGCCGTGAGCCTGTATGATCGTGCGGCAGATAGAAAGCCCGATGCCCATGCCCCTTCTGGTATCGGAGGAAGAAAAACTGTCATACTGTCCGCTGAAAATATCCGGCAGAGCGGCCTCGGGAATTCCCTTTCCATGGTCGATTACATGAAAGGTAACCGATGATTCCCCGCTGGTAATGATCAGTTCTGCCGGCCGGGCGCTTCCGGAGTGAACCAGGGCGTTTTCCAGAAGATTGATCAGCACCTGCTCAATCAGCATGAAGTCCATGGGGATCATCAGCATCTCGTCGGGGGCGGATACATTGACGGAAGCGTCCGGGAGCCGTTTCTTCAGTCTGTCAATGGCCTCGGAAACCACTTCTTCCACAATCTCCGGCTCTTTGGAAACGGCATGGCTGTCCCCGTGGATTCTTGTGACTGACAAAAGGTTTTCCACCATGTTCAGCAGCCAGTTCGAATCATCGTGGATGGTGGTGATCAGTCTTAGTTTTTCCTCAGAGTCCAGCTCGGCATGATTTTCTATATAAGAAGCAGAGGAACCGATGATGCTGGTCAGCGGCGTGCGAAGATCGTGGGAAATGGCCCGCAGGAGATTGGCGCGTATCCGTTCTTTCTCTGCTTCGTTCAGTTTCCGTTCCCGTTCTGCAATCATCTCATCCTGCCGGGTGAGTTTGGTGGTCATGGCGCTGGTGGTGATGGTAATGATCAGCATACAGACAAATGTGACCGGGTATCCGCTCATGGCAAAGTTAATCTCGAAGAACGGGTAGGTGAAGCAGCCGTTGATGAAGACAACGCAGAACAGGGAAGAAAGGATGCCGTACAGGTATCCGGTGGTCCACCTGGCAATCAGAATAAGGGCCAGGATATAGACCAGTGCGATGTTGGCAGTGTTGTCTTTCACAAAATGAAAGAACAGGAACGCAAGCCCTGTTGCGGCGGCCAGCATGAACAGTGTGTATGAGATGTTGCGGAGGAAATTTTTCATAAGTATTGATGACAGAAGAGATGGCTCTCCTGGCTCCTTTGCAGGTTTTTAATATTGGTATCTGTATATTAGTATACCACAAATGTTTGCAGAATAAAGAGGGACGTAGTATAATTTTATCACAGAAATGGAATAACCGGATTATGGCGGAAGGGAGAGAATGTGAATGTATCATGAGGAAATTCCCTACAGAGTGAGAAAACCGCAGTCCACCCAGGATGTACGCCGTGAATACTGGGAGATGGCCAAGGGGCTTCAAAAGGTAGACGGACTTACCACCTCGCAATATCTGGAGTCTGTGGCCCGGGAACATATTGAGGGACGCACGACTGCAGATGAGGCCGTGGAGAGTGTGGGAAGATATTATGACGAGACCGGAGGAAAGTATGACAGGAGAGAGCGGGAAGCGGATGAAGTCAGCGCAAGGATGGTACGGCTCTTAGAGAATATGACCTTTAAATTCTCGCCTGTGATGTTGAAATCGATCCATCGGGAATTGTTTGCCGGCGTACTGTCAGAAGGAGATGCCGGTGAGTGGAGGCGTTGTAATCTGACGAAGGCGGAGGAGGTTCTGGGAGGCAGAAGCGTCCAGTATGCGGACTGGAATGCGATACAGGATTATTTAAGCTATGATTTTGAGGAAGAAAGAGGTTACCGGTATCAATATCCGTTTGGAAAGGCAGAGATTCAGAGATTTGCAAGATTTATCTCGGGTATCTGGCAGACGCATCCGTTCAGAGAGGGAAATACAAGGACAACGGCCTTGTTCATTCAGTTATATGCAGGAAGCATGGGGATTACGGTTACGAATGAACCTTTCCGGGGAAATGCGGTGTTTTTTCGGGATGCGCTGGTAAGAAGTAATTATTCTGATATTACGAAAGGGATCTACCCGGATTTTACCTATCTGGAGGCTTTCTTTGAAAATGTATTCTGCAATGCGGGGCATGACCTTACAGGGATGGATCTGGTATGCTATGAATTGCAAATTGCGAATTGTGAAATAAAATGATTTCCCAATGAACTGCGGCATATACTATCAGTAAAGACGTATAGCCGGAGTTGTGTCTATGAATGCAGAAAGAAGGAAGAAGCGGAGAAATTATGGGATTTTTTTTCTGGCTCTTGCGGCGGCCCTTATGGGGTCTTTTCAATATATTTCCAGCTATTCCTCGGTTTCCGGGAATATTAATGGAAAGGAGATGCCGATCTGTTCTGTGGAGATGAAGGAAAAGAAGGTGGCTCTCACATTCGATGCTGCCTGGGGCAATGAGGACACGGCCAGGATCCTTAAGATTCTTAAAGAGCATGAGGTTCAGGCAACCTTCTTCATGACAGGCGACTGGGTGGAAAAATATCCGGAGGATGTTCTGGCAATCAAGGCGGCAGGGCATGACCTTGCAAACCATAGCGAGACCCACAGGAGTATGATGGGGCTTAAGAAGGAGGAACAGCGGCAGGAAATCCAGACAGTGCATGAGAAGGTTCTGGATCTGACAGAGGTGGAGATGCGGCTGTTCCGTGTGCCATATGGCAGCTATGATGACAACGTGATCCGTAATATAGAGGCGTGCGGATATTATCCGATTCAGTGGTCCGTTGACAGTCTTGACTGGAAGGATTACGGAGCGGAGAATATTATTGAGACGGTATTGGGAAGCAAAGAACTGAAAAACGGGGCGATCATTCTTCTCCATAACGGGACGAAGTATACGGCGGAGGCGCTGGATGGGCTGCTCTGTGAACTGGAAAAAAGAGAATATCAGATGGTTCCGGTGTCGAAACTGATCTACAAGAAGGGATATTATCTGGATGTCACCGGGCGGCAGCAAAAGAAAAGGTAGGAGGATGCAATCTATGGAAAGCAGAGTGTCAGTCATCAGTATTATGGTGAAAGATGAGGAAGCAGCAGGAGCAGTCAATGAACTGCTCCATGAGTTCCGTCAGTATGTGGTCGGACGTATGGGGATTCCGTACAGAGAGCGGGGGATTTCCATCATCAGCGTGGTCCTGGACGCACCCGGGGAGGCCACCAGTTCCCTGTCCGGCA
This sequence comes from uncultured Dorea sp., assembly GCA_910587575.1. Classification (GTDB taxonomy): domain Bacteria; phylum Bacillota; class Clostridia; order Lachnospirales; family Lachnospiraceae; genus Sporofaciens. The sequence goes on along the minus strand of CAJULU010000016.1, from coordinate 12,735 downwards.
AACTGGGGATGCTGAAAGGAGTCAGTGCGAAGACGCTGACTGCAAAGAATGTATAACGGGAATCGGATTTAAAAACGATTGATTCCGTTCTGAACTTCTTCCGCCCATTTCTGCAGATTGTAGGTCCGTCCGCCGAACAGTTTAAGGAGCGCTCCCGTGGGATTGTTCTCATTGGCGAATGCATTGGCCTCATCGGTGTCCACATGCATGGCCAGGGCAAAATCCGGATGGACCCGGACGACCACGTCGGCAAAGATCAGAGAGCGTTCGAAACTCTCCATAATTACGAATACTTCATCGTTGTCTCTTACATTCAGCTGGATTGCCTGTACAGGCGTCATGTGGATGTGGCGCTTGGCAACGATTACGCCGTGATCCAGCTCAATGCTTCCCGCTGGCCCTTCCAAAATGCAGCCCGGGGTGCCGGCAGTGTCGCCGGACTGGCGGATCATGCCCGGAATTCCCAGTTTGCGGGAATCCGTCATGGAGATCTCCACCTGAGTCTCTTTCCGGAATGGACCGAGAACGGCAACATTTTCAAAGGAGGACTTCGGCCCCCTCACGGCCAGACGTTCCTGGCAGACGTATTGTCCCGGCTGGCTTAATTCGGCTTTGAAGGTCAGTTCTTTCCCTTCTCCGAACAGGATGTCAAAATCTCTGCGGCACAGATGGATGTGGCGCGCACTTGTCTCAATGGGGATCGCAAGTCCCATAATGTAATCACCTCATTTGTGAATAGTCAGAACTGAAACTTATTTTAACAAAGATCAGGCGTTTTTTCAATGCATGACTTCCATTTTGACGCAAAATAGCATATAATAGGGGACAGAAGAATAAGACAGACAGGAGGATTTGACGATGAGAGACATATGGGAACGTGTGAAGGATTTTTTTTGGAGAGACTGGACACCGGCAGAAAAAGTGCTGGTGATTCTGTGCTGTATCATGCTTGGGGTAATCAAGGGATTCTTCCTGGCGCCGATCAAGAGAGGGATTAACTGCGGCAATAATAACGGCAACTCTTATGTTCAGACCGAGGACGGATGCTGGGCAGAGGAAGAGGAGTAAGAAGAGCCGTAAAAGCGGTCTCCTGGCGGACTGCATTGTAGCAACATTGTCTGAGTGCGTAGTGAACAGCAATGGAGGATCATACAGGAAGAAACTTGGGCATTTTGTCAAATTGACAAAGTGCCTGTTTTTATTTTATAATCTAGGAGAAGAACAAAGGCGTTTTCATCCTGGCATGAGAACGCCCATTTTTAATGTGACGGATCTGTCCGGGGAAGCGGGCGGTGAATCGGTACATTGCAGACTGGTTCGGAAATGGCAGGGAGGAAAGAATAAGATGAATCATTATACAAAGCGTGATATTATGAAAATGGTGGAGGAAGAGGATGTGGGCTTTATCCGTCTGCAGTTTACGGATATCTTCGGAACCATGAAGAATGTGGCGGTTACCACCAGCCAGTTAGAGAAGGTTCTGAACAATGAGGTTATGTTTGACGGATCATCCATAGAAGGGTTTGCCAGGGTTGAGGATTCGGATATGTATCTGTACCCGGATCTGGATACATTTGTCATATTTCCCTGGAGGTCCCAGCAGGGGAAGGTGGCGCGGCTGATCTGTGATGTTTATCAGCCGGACGGGAAGGTGTTCGAGAGTGATCCAAGGTATATTCTGAAAAAAGTGCTGTCTGAGGCAAAGGCCATGGGATATGATTTCCGTGTGAGGCCGGAGTGTGAGTTCTTCCTGTTCCATACGGATGAGGACGGGCGGCCCACAACGCTGTCGCATGAAAGCGCCACATATTTTGACCTGGGACCTATGGATCTGGGGGAAAATGCCCGCAGGGATATGGTGCTGACTCTGGAGGATATGGGATTCGTGATTGAGTCGTCCCATCATGAGGTGGCTCCTGCCCAGCATGAGATTGATTTCCAGTGTGGGGAGGCCCTCCAGACGGCTGACAATATCATGACGTTCAAGCTTGTAGTGAAGACCATTGCGAAACGCCACGGGCTTCATGCTACTTTTATGCCAAAGCCAAAGTCCGGGGTCAGCGGTTCGGGTATGCATATCAATATGTCTCTTGGCAGGGACGGGATGAATGTATTCTCAGACGGGGCAGATGAGAATGGACTGAGCCGGACGGCGTATTTTTTCATCGGAGGTATCATGAGGCATATAAAGGCAGTCAGTTTTATCACGAATCCTACCGTGAATTCGTATAAGCGGCTGGTTCCCGGGTATGAGGCCCCAGTGTATATTGCCTGGTCCGCCAGAAACCGTACGCCGCTCATTCGCGTTCCGGCTGCCAGGGGGCTTGACGCCAGGGTGGAACTGAGAAGCCCGGATCCGTCGGCGAATCCATATCTTGCGCTGGCGGTATGTCTGGCGGCAGGGCTTGACGGGATCCGTAATGAGATGATGCCGCCTCAGAGTATAGACTGCAATATTTTCGGGATGACAGAGAAAGAGCGGCAGGAGGCAGGAATTGAGGCTCTGCCGGGGAGCCTTCGGGAAGCGGCAGCAGAATTTGAGAAGGATGCTCTGATCAGGGATGTGCTGGGGGAGGATCTGTCGAGAAAATATATACAGGCAAAAGAGAAGGAGTATGCGGATTACCGTACACAGGTTACGGACTGGGAGATTGGCAGATACCTGCATCGGATGTAGATTGTCAGGAGGGGTGAGCTTGATTGGTATTATCGTTGTATTTCCCAGTAAGGATAATGCGGTAAGTATCCGTAATCTGCTGGTCCGGTACGGGATGGACGTTACAGGCGTGTGCACCACTGGCGCAAAGGCTCTGCAGTATGCAGACACAGCCGACGAGGGAATCGTGGTGTGCGGGTATAAACTGAAGGATATGATGTATACGGAACTTCGGGAATATCTGCCGGAAGATTTCGAAATGCTGCTGGTGGCTTCGCCGGAAAAATGGGCCGGGAACGATACAGACAAAGTGGTGTGCCTGCCCATGCCGCTTAAGGTGTATGACCTTGTGAGTACCGTGGATATGCTGGTAAAGACTGTGGAACGGCGGCAAAAGAGGCGGAAAGAGGAACGGAAGATACGAAGTCCCGTGCAGAAGAAGGCCATTACGATGGCAAAGGAACTGTTGATGAACCGGAACCATATGTCTGAGGAAGAGGCCCACAGATATCTGCAGAAATGCAGCATGGAAAGTGGGACGAATATGGCGGAGACTGCGGAAATGGTGCTGAGTGTGATGTCAGAATAGGGCCGGGTTATCTGGAGTTTCAAAGATCTGGGAAGAAAAAGAAGTTAGCAGAAAGGAGATTCTTTGCGATGAAGTTTACAAAGATGCAGGGTTTGGGAAATGATTATGTATATGTGAATTGTCTGGAAGAGAACGTTGAAAATCCATCAGAGATGGCGAGGTTAGTCAGTGACAGGCATTTTGGTATAGGTTCTGACGGCCTGATTCTGATCCGTCCGTCAGATGCGGCAGATTTTGAGATGGAGATGTACAATGCGGACGGTTCCAGAGGAGAGATGTGCGGAAACGGGATTCGTTGTGTGGCAAAATATGTCTATGATTACGGACTGACCCACAAGACGATTATTTCCGTGGAAACCCTTGGAGGGATCAGATATCTGAATCTGATTGTGGAAAATGGAAAGGTTACGCAGGTGCGGGTGGATATGGGAAAGCCGGATCTTCATGCGGAGGCGATTCCCATTCTCTGTGAGGCAGTATCGGAGGAGTGCGTGGTAGATGAGGAGAGTGTGCTGGGCGGGGAATGTACGGAAGATCATGAGGAAGAAAAAGACTGCCGGAAGGTGATTGATGAACCGATTGTGGTGGACGGGATGGAATACCGGATTACGGGGGTTTCTATGGGGAATCCTCATGCCGTGGTTTTTCTGGAAGATCTGAAGGATCTGGATATTGAGAAGGTGGGACCGAAATTCGAGAACCATGAGAGATTCCCGGAAAGGATCAATACGGAATTCGTGCGGATCATTGACCGTGAAACCATCGAGATGCGTGTCTGGGAGAGGGGATCTGGAGAAACCCTTGCCTGCGGGACCGGGGCCTGTGCGGCGGCAGTGGCGGCTATCCTGAACGGGCTGGCGCAGCGTCGGGTGAAGGTGAAGCTGCCTGGGGGAGAGCTGATGATAGAGTGGGAAGAAGAGACCGGGAAGGTGTATATGACGGGACCGGCGGTTACCGTGTTTGAGGGGGAATATGATGTACAGGATTAATGAGGATTATTTAAAATTACCGGGAAGTTATTTGTTCTCAACAATCGGCAGGAAGGTGGCGGCGTTTCAGGAGGCGAACCCGGATAAGAGTATTATCCGCCTGGGAATCGGGGATGTGACCCAGCCGCTGGCTCCAGCGATTATTGAGGCGCTGCACAGTGCGGTGGATGAAATGGCACATGCAGAGACGTTTCACGGCTATGCGCCGGATCTGGGATATGAATTTCTGAGAAGCGCCATGGCAAAGAATGATTACCAGGACAGAGGTTGTGAGATCGGGGCGGATGAGATCTTTATCTCTGATGGGGCAAAGTGTGACTCTGGGAATATCCAGGAGATTTTTGCCAGGGACAGCCGGATTGCGGTGTGTGATCCGGTGTACCCGGTCTATGTAGATACCAATGTAATGGCGGGACGTACGGGAACCTATGATTCTGCCAGGGAGACGTGGAGTGATGTGATCTACATGCCTTGTACGAAGGAGACGGATTTCGCACCGGAACTTCCGGAAGAGACTCCGGATATCATTTATCTGTGTTTTCCCAACAATCCTACCGGGGCGGCGGTTACGAAGGACAGGCTGCAGGAATGGGTGGATTATGCGAATCGGAACGGGGCGGTGATCATCTATGATGCGGCGTATGAAGCGTATATTTCAGAGGAGAATGTGCCCCATAGTATCTATGAGTGCGACGGGGCGAGAACCTGTGCGGTTGAACTGCGCAGCTTTTCTAAAAATGCCGGGTTTACGGGGGTAAGGCTGGGAGCAACGGTGATTCCCAAGGATGTGAAATGCGGGGATGTGATGCTGCATTCCCTGTGGGCGAGACGGCATGGTACGAAGTACAATGGTGCGCCTTATATTGTGCAGAAGGCGGGGGAGGCAGTGTATTCCGAGGCCGGGAAAGCGCAGCTTAAGGAGCAGATTGCTTATTATATGAGGAATGCGAAGACGATTTATGAGGGGCTTAAAAGTGCCGGATATTCTGTGTCCGGTGGTGTGAATGCGCCGTATATCTGGCTGGAGACTCCTGAGGGGATGACTTCGTGGGAGTTTTTTGATCATCTGCTGGAGCGTGCGAATGTGGTAGGGACGCCGGGGGCAGGATTCGGACCGAGCGGGGAAGGGTATTTCAGGCTGACGGCGTTTGGGTCTTATGAGAATACGGCTGCTGCTGTTGAGAGGATTCAGAGGATGTAAGAGAGGGCGGGCTGTCGGGAAATGACCGTATGTAAAGGTTGTTTTTGCGATAGTCCGCCGGACTGGGAACGGCGGTGTATCCGGCAGAAAATCCTAAGAATTGAAAAAAGTTGAAAAAAATGAAAAAAGGGGTTGATTTTTGGAAAAAACCTGCTATAATATAATTTGTTCGCAGGAACACGACAGTGCGGATTGGTGTAACGGCAGCACAGCAGACTCTGACTCTGTTAGTAGAGGTTCAAATCCTCTATCCGTAGTTCCTTGGCAGGGGCGCTGGATGTCTTGTCGGACAAGACATCCAGACACAAATTAATAGTATCGGAGTGTGGCTCAGCTTGGTAGAGCGCTACGTTCGGGACGTAGAGGTCGCGTGTTCGAATCACGTCACTCCGATTATCCCCCATAAAATGGGGGATTTTTTAATTTTAGGAGTGAAAAAATCTGGTTGGTTTTGGTTGGGATTATCCCACCTGCATGAATGACTTGAATTTTGCGTTCCGGTTCTGGACAACCTTCTGTTTTTCATCAAGATTTGAGGTATCATAGGTATAATACTTCTGGTTGACCTCAGTAGTGTGTCCTAACATACTTGCAACGACTGATTTTGGCGTTCCTTTTGCAAAGCCCAATATGATGAGAAAGCAAAGCAGTTGCTCGGCAATAAGATTATACTGGCGCATATCCTGGTAAAGACTGTTGATGAATTTCAAGGAATGAACCCAAAGGATAAGCTCTTAGGCTCTTATTTGTGGAAAGGTGGATTTGACCTGTTAGATATCGTCTTGATTGGAATATCAAATGAACTGCCGGAGCATGATGATAAGTATGAGTTGCACCGTTTACTGAGTACATTATTATCAATGGAGTTATCAGTTAATGAAAAGTTATGTATCATGGAAAATGAGTATAATATACCAGTGGATGATAGTAAGCAAAAATTATATTTAAAATGTATGAAAAAGGTTATACAATAGAGCAGATAGCAGATGTGGCAGAAAAAAGCGTTGAAGAGGTCAAAACTATGATTGCAAAAAAGAAGCCAGTATTGGTATAAATACAATGGCTTGATAAAACTAATTAGTAAAGCAGTGAACCCATTCAAAAGAAGGGTTCACTGTTTTTCTTCAAGAAAACCAGAGAGTAGTCATGCGTTTAACATTCATTCGGATGCATAAAGTTCCGTGGATGTTTGGTTGTCAGCGGGTTTTCGCCCCATAGTGCGAATTGCGCCGGCGCAAATGACTGGGAGCCAAATGACGCCCGGTGATCACGCCCAAATGGGAATGGTTGCTCCAGATCGGGGCGGGGTATCTCTCTTTCAGCCGTAAGGGTCTGGGTCAAAATCGCAGTCACTAATTCCGCGATTTGTTTCAGCTCTGATTGATACGTTTGATTATCCATAAATGCAATTTCAGGAGTGAAAATAACTTTGGTGGGATATGCTTGTTTTTGTTTAGACGGCCTCTTTTACCTCAACCCATTCACGTCTCTTTGCGGATTCCAGAATCGCATCCGAAATTAATTCCACAGCATATCCGTCCTGGAAGTTAGGAGATGCCTCCGTATCATTCTGTAAAGCGCGGAAGAAATCATAACATTCGATTATTTTTGTCTCAGTATATCCGATACCTAACGCCGGAATCGGCCACAATCCCTCTCCATACGGATGATTCGGACCTGTGTATACCGTCCGGAATCCACGGCGGTCTGAAGGGTCGTCGGCAAAACAAACCTGCAGTTCGTCGCGGCGTTCATAATTAAAATAAATAGAACCTTTAGTTCCGTGGATTTCAAAAGTAATATAATTATTGCGCCCCCATGCATTGCGGGTTGCTTCGATACTTCCGAAAGCCCCGTTCTTACACTCAATCATGAACATGCACTGGTCGTCCACATCCACCGCCGCTTTCGGGGCGTCCTGCCCTACCCGGAGATTCCCGAGGGTGTCCGCCGCACCGGATTGCAGCGGGCGCTCCTTGATATAAGTCGCCGCACTGGCGTTGACCCGTTTGAAATCCCCTACCAGAAAACGAAGCATGTCTACCACATGGGTTCCGATATCCCCAAGCGCTCCGCTTCCGCACACGCTTTTTTGGAAACGCCAGGAAAGAGGAGAGTCCGGATGGGCAGACCAATCCTGCAGATAGGTTCCCCGGAAATCAAGGATGTCTCCGATTGCCCCCTCGTCAATATATTTCTTTGCAAGCTGTACGGCAGGCGTTCTGCGGTAGTTGAAAGCCACCATAGTCTTCACGCCGTTTTCTGCGGCGGCCCGGTACATTTCTCCTGCCTCTTTGGACGTAAGTGCAAGGGGCTTTTCGCAAAGAATATGTTTTCCCGCTTTTGCGGCGGCGATTGCAATCTCGGCGTGTACATTGTTGGGTGTACAGATATCCACCACCGAAATTGCCGGATCATTGACAATGTCGTGCCAGTCGGCAGAGTAAGACTCAAAGGCAAACTTCTCCTTTGCGTCCCTTGCAATATCTATGTTCATATCTACAATCATTTTCTTTACCGGAATTGCCGGTGCAGGCCAGAAGAACATGGGCATACCTGCGTATGCGATGGAGTGCGCCTTTGCCATAAATCCGGCGCCGATGAGTCCGATGTTGATTTTCTCTGGGTTCATGTGATTTTCTCCTTTCAGATAACAAATTGTCTCATATAACCATAAGAAAGGCGGAGTGCGTCCAGCACTCTTTCGGAAGAATCCTCGAAAGCCTTATCCTCAATCTCGATACAGCTATAACCTTTGTAGCCGATATCTGTCAGGGCGGACACGTATTTCCCCCAGTCTACATCCCCAAGACCGGGAAGTTTCGGAGACATATAGTCCAAAGGATACGCCATAGTCCCCACGTCGTTAAGTTTATCATAGTAAACCTTGATATCCTTGTAATGAACATGGAAAATCTTTTCCCGGAATTCGTACAAAGGTCTGATGTAGTCCATTTGCTGCCATACAAAATGAGAAGGATCGTAATTTAAACCGAAATATTCACTTGGAATCAAGTCAAATGCTTTGCGCCAGATTGCGGGCGTAGTCATCAGATTCTGTCCGCCGGGCCATTGGTCCGGACCAAAAAGCATGGGGCAGTTTTCGATTGCAATCTGAACCTTGTGTTTCTCGGCAAGCCGGATGATGGGAGTCCATACTTCTTTGAATATTTCCAGGTTTTGCGAATAGGCTTTTTAGGGAGTAACCGGGAACGTACGCCTCTTAGGCTGGCTGGATTTCAGAAGGCGCTTAAGGAGTATGGTATCTTGGAGGCGCCGGAATATATCCATCCGTACTTGCAGAAGGAACAGGATGTGTTCGACGTGCTGGATCGGCTTTTGTGCGGCGAACAGGCGCCAACGGCGCTGCTGATTGCCAACTATGCGGTGGTGATTCCGTTTTTGAAATATATTAATGCCCACAATATTACATGTCCGGCAGATATTTCCATTGTGTGTTTGGCAAGCTTTGACTGGGCGCCCCTGCATACGCCGGCGCTCACGACGGTAGAGCAGGATACGGCAGAGTTTGCCAACCGGGCTGTCTCTGTGCTGATGAAAAGGATTGAGAATCAGGATTGCGCCAATGTGCCTGCCTGTAAAAACATTTATAAAACCGTTACGCTGCCCACAGAGCTAAAGGTGCGTTCGTCCACCTGCGGAATCGGACGCGGGCCCTTTGGGGAAAAGGCTTCTTCTATGAATGAATTGCTGTTGTCGGAGGAGGAGATACAGAGTATCCGTTCAAAAAAGGCGACGGCGGTGATATCTTTCCACTATGCGGGAAAAGCCTGGATGGAGCTGCATTTGAAAGGAATCCGGAATATTTTTGACAGTCTGGATATTTCCATTATCGGGACAACGGACGCCCATTTTGACCCGCAGCTTCAGTGCAGGCAGCTTGAGAGTTTGAGGATGTTGGAGCCGGATATTTTGATTGCCATTCCGACAGACCAGAAGATTACGGCGGAGGCGTTCCAGGAGATTAAGGAGAGCGGCATAAAGCTGATTCTGATTTCTAATGTTCCGGACGGGCTGCGCCCTGGCGATTATGTTACCTGTGTGTCGATTAATGAACACTCCCACGGGCAGAACATGGGACATGGGCTTGGGGAATATATGCGGCAGCATAATCTGAAAAACTATGGTATGATTGTCCATGGGGCAGATTTTTATGCGACCTCACAGAGGGATAACGCCGCAAAACAGGTTTTGAGCGAGGAATATCCGACGCTGCACCTGTGCGAGACGGTCAGGTTCGGGAAAGAGGACGAAGTCTACAAAAAGGCGGGCGACTTGATTCGGCGGTATCCGGAAATCGAGGCGCTTTATATTTCCTGGGACGGCCCTGCGATGGAGGTCATCTCTGCGCTGACTGAGCTTGGAAGGACGGATATTGCCATTGTAACCAGTGATTTGGATTATGCGGACGCCTTGAATATGGCGAAGGGCGGCATGATTAAGGCGCTGAGCGCTCAGTGCCCCTTTGAGCAGGGACAGGCGATTGCGCTGGCGGCGGCAAAAGCGATTTTGAATCAGACGGTTTCTTCTTTTATTGGGATTGAATCTATCAGTGTTACGTCGGATAATCTGTTGAAATCTTGGAAGCGGGTCTTTAAAGAAGAACCAAGGCAGGAATTGCTTCAGGCGTTTAAGGAGAATCCGAATTATGTTTCAGGAAGGGAGTAGGCAATGGAAGTGAGAGTGGAAGCCAGACATTGCAAAGGAACTGGAAAACAAGTATAATGAACCTATCTTGATTTAGAAAAGGGTGTCTGTCATGATAGAGTGTATTGTTGTTGGGGCTGGCGGGTTTATGGGAGCGGTCTGCAGATATTTAATCGGAATGATCCCGTTGAAAGAAGGTTGTGTATTTCCAATCAAAACACTAATGATAAATATCGCAGGATCGTTTCTGATCGGAATTGTGGCTGCATTGGCTATGAAAACAGATTTTCTGAATCCCAGAACGGTATTATTCCTGAAGGTTGGGATATGCGGAGGCTTTACTACATTTTCCTCTTTCGCATTGGAGACAACAGATTTGATGAAAGACGGGAAAATGCATCTGGCTGTCATCTATACGGTACTGAGTGTTACGCTCGGAGTATTGGCTGTATTCGCAGGCCAGGGAATCGTCAGAAAGGGATAAGGAAACAGATGGTTACAACGGAGACCTGACTTCCAGACAGAACGGTTCTGTTGGCGGTATATGTTCTGACATCATATCCAATGAAAAGCCTGAAGTCGGATTCTTTTTCTGTTCTGTTGCGCTATGGCAGTGAGGATGGTGTCCTGAATATGGAGAAGGTGGAAGAAGGTAACTCGTATTTGCCTGCAGATTATGCTGAAATCTGTATAGAAGGCGGGAATCATGCACAGTTTGGAAACTACGGGGAGCAAAAGAGCGACCATGCTGCCAGAATCAGCCGGGAGGAACAACAGGTGCAGACCGTGGAGGCCATTTTGAATATGGCCTTTTATGATCTGGCGATGGAGCGTTACCATGCAGATTCAGAGTGTGCCATCCTGGATTCCGGCAGAGGATTAACCTTGACCGGAATTTTATTTTGCAGATTTGCTTTCATTACTAGGAACAAGACTTTTTATAAAAGCCTTGATTTTAAAGCATTTTTTAATGTTCCACGTGAAACATTTATACTAATTTATACGAATATTTCCGTAGAATGAGTTTTATTTTGCCCCGAAGGGTAGACACAAGCCGAGACAATTTAAAAATGATTGTGCCGAAATCAAGCCCATTTATACATATCCTATATGTATCTGATACGGGATAATTGAGTATGTTATATGTATAAAAAAATAAGCACCCCGAAAAGTGCTTATTGTTCTTCTTCTCTTTCTCTTATCTCAAACAAGTTCCCGACACCACAACCGAAATACTCACACAACTTGATAATGAGGTTAGCATCTACCCGTTGGAAGTCATCCCGACAGTAGCGGTTGAAGTTGCCCCGTTGTTGGTCTAAATCCTTACAAATCTTATTCTTGCTTATGCCGTTTTCGGCTAATAGTTCATTCAATCTTATGTGTAGATACTTCATAAGTGTATACCCCTTTGCCTTTATGGATATTATAGCCAAAAACTCTATAAGAAATAACTTTATGTTTATAAGGCTTTATGATAATATAGGCTATATAAATATAAAGGGGGTATAAATCTATGAGGAACAAGAAAAAATGGATTCTAGGGGGCTTGTGCGCCCTTCTAGGGGCTTTTATTGTGACAAGGGTATATATTTACCATAGTGAGCCAGAAAAGCCCGAATTTGAGATTGTAAACAGTTTTTCACAGTCTTACACAATGGTAGGCGGTCAACGGTGTAGAGATACCGACTTAAATGTTATTGTGTATAAGAATTTTAATGACCCCGATTTATACAAGCGTGTAAAGGAAGAACATAACCGAATAAATGGAGAACCCACAGAGTTAAAAATTGACTTATACAAATATGAGATAGAAAACAATGAACCATATAAAACTATAACTATTGATTACATAAACGACACTGTAAAGATTGAATAAAAAAGATTACACCCAAGGCGGAATAACAAAAGACTGTTATTCCACCTTTTTTCAATTATATTTTATTGCTAAAAAAGTAAAGACACAAAAGAGTATTTTTTGATTAAAACGCAATCAAAAAATCTTCCTTTTGTATCTTGACTTTTGCCTACTTTATCTATCTCTATCATATGTGCGTGTATGAGTATGAGTTAATTCTTTTTCGTGTTCTTTTTCTTGTCTTTCATATTCTTTTTTTATTTCTTTAACATTATAATTCTTATCTAACCAAATACAAAAATTGTGGTCTTTTTCAAAGGTTTTTAAGCGTTCATTTTCTTCTCTTAATCTGTCTATTGTTTTATCCTTTACATTTTCATTTGCTCTTTTTGAAGCCTGTTCTAATCTTTCATCAAAGCTTTTTACTTCTCTACCTTGTTCCATACTTCTTGTTTGTTCTCTTGCTTTATTTATTTCTTTTGTTAATTCTTCTACTTGTTCTCTTGTATAAAAGCCCTTGTGAAATCCTTTTTCAATAGGTGCAGGCATTTCAAAATAAACAATTCTTATATCTTTAATGCGTTCGGCGGTTTCTCTTGTTTGGTCTATAACTTCTCTATTTTTATTTAATATTTCAATATTTTTATTAACTTTTATTTGCTTCTCTTCAATACTTTTTTCTTTTTTATCTAATGCTCTTTCATTGCGTCTTTGTTCTCTTTCTAATTCTTGTTTTAATTGTTCTTTTTCTTCTAAATTCTTTTCGTGATTTAA
>CAJULU010000015.1:57022-68770 GCA_910587575.1 uncultured Dorea sp. | reverse complement strand
GCTGACACGAATATCGAGCACTATTACTTCAAGATTAATGCAATGATGTACTAGGCAGCCTCCGTCAGAAGCAAAGCCCGATATGGTAAACAATTACGCTCATCCCCCATGCTACCAGAACCTGGAATGCCAGAATCCCCAGGGTCTGTTTCCAGCTTTTCAGTTCCCGGTGGATGGTTGCGATGGTTGCGGTACAGGGAACGTACAGCAGGCAGAATACCATCAGTGCATAGGCGTTTGCCGCACCGAATCCGATGGAGCCAAGGGTGGCGACCATGGCATCCATGCCGCCGGCAGTGGTAATATTCTGGATGCCGAACAATACGCTGCAGCTGGATACCACCACTTCCTTTGCCGCAATCCCGGCAATCAGGGCAACGATAATCTGCCAGTATCCAAGACCGGCAGGACGGAACAGCGGCACAACCGCCTTTCCGGCCAGCGACCCGAAGCTCTGGGTGATGTCTGTGACGTACCCCCGGGGACCGAAGTTTAAGATTACCCACATGATCACGGAAGCCACAAAGATGACGGTTCCGGCTTTGGTCAGATAGTCCTTGATCTTTTCCCACACATAGATGAAAATGGTGCGGGCATTGGGTGACTTATACTCCGGCAGTTCGATTAACAGTGCATGCTCTGCCTTGCTTCCGTCAATCTTCGATACGATGAATGCAGTGGTGATGGCCGCCGCAATCCCCAGCAGATACATGGAGTAACAGACGATCATAGCATAGTTTCCAAAGAACATCGAGGAAAACAGCACGTAGATCGGAAGCCTTGCACTGCAGGACATAAATGGTGTGACCAGTATGGTCTTAAACCGGTCTCTGGGATGTTCCAGCGCCCGAGACGCCATGATTGCAGGAACGGAGCACCCGAATCCCAGGAGCAGGGGAAGAAAGGCACGCCCGGAAAGCCCGAGACGGCTCATAATGTCATCCATCACGAAAGCAACCCTGGCCATATATCCACTGTCTTCCAATAGGGCAAGAGCCAGGAAGAGGATGAAGATATTGGGCAGGAAAGTGAGAATCCCGCCTACACCGGAGATGATTCCGTCAACGATCAGTGACTTAAGCATGGGGCTGACATGGATCGCACTCAGACCGCTGGAAGTAAGACCGGAGATCTGCTCCAGTGCAATCTCAAAATACCCTTTCAGCCAGTCGCCGATTGTAAAGGTGAGGAAGAATACCAGCGCCATGATTCCAAGGAAAATGGGAAGCCCGAACCATTTATGTGTGAGAATCTGATCAATCCTGTCGGTAGATGCTTCCTTTGCGGATTTATTTACCAGAGTCTCCTCAATGACTTCCTCGATAAAATCATACTTCTGGTTAATGATGTCTTTCTCATAGCTGCGGTCAATCACATCCTCTAAGGAAAGAGGGTGGTGTTTCGTCACCTGCTCATCCATTTCCAGCAGCTTGATGGCATGCCATCTGGGATTGCAGATATTGGGATACTGTCTGGCAAGCTGTCCCATGATGATGTCAATCTTGTCTTCGATCTCGTCCTCGTAAACCATGGCATACTCATCGTGATGGTTGTGCATGTGAGAAGAAGATCTGCCTGTATGGTGATGGATGAACGGCCCCTGTCTGGCATACTGGCTGTGGTGTGCAACGGCATGCAGCAGAATGGAAAGCCCCGTTTTTCTGCGGGCAGACACGGGAATGGCAGGGACGCCCAGCATTTCCGGGAGGCGGTGAAGGTCGATTTCCATGCCCCGCTCTTCTACGATATCCATCATGTTCAGAGCCAGCACCACGGGTTTGCCAAGTTCAATAAGCTGAAGCGTCAGATAAAGATTGCGTTCCAGGCAGGAAGCGTCGATGACGTCAACGATGACGTCTACTTCATCGCTCATGATACATTCCCTGGAAACGGTTTCTTCCATTGTATAGGATGTCAGACTGTAGATGCCCGGCAGGTCGATCAGCTTAAACTCCTGTCCTTCGTAGACGGTTTTTCCCTCTTTCTTTTCCACAGTGACGCCCGGCCAGTTGGCCACTTTTAAATTGGCGCCGGTAAATGCGTTAAAAAGCGTGGTTTTGCCGCAATTGGGATTGCCGATGAATCCTACGTAGATGGTCTTATTCATGCTGCGCCACCTCCGTGACTGTAATGTGGTCTGCAATCCGTCTGCCAAGGGCGAAACGGGTGCCGCGGAATCTTGCTGTAAGGGATCCCTTCTTATCGTTGTTCAGTATTGTGATCAGTGAACCTTCCGTGAGACCTAAGGCCTCCAGGCGCCGTTCCAGGGCCAGTTCGATATCGAGAGACTCCACACGGTAAGTCAGCTGATTCTTTCCTTGCTTGAGTGTCATATGTATTTCCCCTTGTAAATGTTATTGATAATTATTATCTATTACAATTCTATCATATCACCATTTGACGAAGAAGGCAATAAAGAAAGGCATTCCTGTGCTATGGTGCCTGCTGCGGGAATGCCTTTCTTTTACATACTTTAGGGCATGTATCATGGTGTACCCTTCGGTATGCATTTTTTTACGAGTTCGGTATCATTTAGCGCCAGATCCAATAAATGACTGAGGATTTTCGAGTAATCTGTACCGAATGCCTTGACTTTTTTCATATTATTGGGGGAAAGTTTAACAGTTACCGTATCCATCCGGTGAAATTGTTTTAGCTTTTCATCCGTCATTTCCGGGCTGTCATTGTCAAAAGTTACTGGTAGCTTCTCGGCTGCTTCGAGTTCAGCCAGTTCCTCTTTAGTTAATTGGGGCGGTAAACTATTCATAATAACTTTCGCCATATTCATACCTCGCTTTCTCAGGCTCTGTTGCCCGTCTGGCAGAAATAATATGCACCACATTTCCTTTTTTGAAAGTGCATACGACAAAGAGAATTTTTCCTATTTTACCTAAAATATCATATCTGTCTTCCCATGGATGTTCTTCATCATATCGTATCAGTTTATTTTCATCTGCAAATACTTTGGAAGCAGTTTCAAATCTTATTCCGTGCTTCTGGAAGTTGGCGGCTGCTTTTTCATCATCCCATTCAAAGATGGCATTTTCGTAATTGAAGTCGAAATATTCATACATATTCAGACTTCTCCTTCCATCAGTTCTCCATTGTCTATTTATTTTAGTTACAACTCTATCATATCACCATTTGACGAAGAAGGCAATGTGAAGTATACTATTAGTCGTGAAAGAATAATGTCAGTACCGGAGGAAAAAGATGCAGATATACTTTTTTGTTTTATATTTTTTTATATACGGATTTGTCGGATGGTGTACAGAAGTGGCTTATGCAACGACCAGGCAGAAAAAATTTGTGAACCGAGGCTTTCTGAACGGCCCCATCTGCCCGGTCTATGGCGTAGGAATCGGCACGGTGGTAATGCTTCTGGAACCGATGGAGGGGACGATTGTGTCCCTGTATGTGGTGTCCACGGTTCTGGTGACGGCAATCGAAGGTGTGACAGGCTATCTGATGGATAAGCTGTTTCATCATAAATGGTGGGATTATTCGAACCAGCCGCTGAATATCGGGGGGTATGTCTGCCTGCTGTTCTCCCTTGCCTGGGGTGTTGCCTGCGTACTGATCGTCCGGGTGATTCATCCCTTTGTCTATAAGGTGGCTGCCATGATTCCGGTGACTGCGGGGATTATCATCGCAGCGGTACTGGGAATCGCCCTTGCGGCGGATCTGTATGTGACCACCAGTGAGATTCTGAAGCTGAATAAAAAGCTGGAGACCATGGAGAAGATTTCGGCAGAACTGAGGGAGCTTTCCGATATGATCGGCGTCAATATCCATGAGAACGTCATGGAGACCATGGAATTCTCAGAAGAGACGAAGAAGCAGTTGGATACAGCCGTCTCGGAACTGCGGGAGAAACTGGATACCGTTGCAAAAGAGCATAAAGACCATCTGGAAGAGCGGATTGACCGGGTGGAGGAGAAGATTGAGGCCAGGCTTTATCCCGAAGATGAGAAAGCGCCTCTGGCAGAACTCCGGAATAAATATGCGGATCTTAAGGGGAAATATATGGAACTTGCGGGACGCAGCACCCGGGTCACCAGGCGTCTGATCGATGCATTTCCCAAGATGGAGTCAAGGCTTCATAAAGAGATGTTCAATGAAATGAGGAGCCGTATATGGAGAAGGTGAAGGCCGGCATCTGGTAAGTCATGAGATTGGGATCCGCTGCAGAACCAGTCGGTTACAGTGGCTGATCCTGGCGTATTAGATAACAGGAATCCTTGTCAGAAAAGAGTATCTGTGGTAGAATACCACGTATGGAAAATTGAAATATAAGAAGAACAGGAGGTTGTCAAGATGGGAATGACAATGACGCAGAAGATTTTGGCTGCCCATGCCGGTCTGGATTCTGTTGCGGCAGGACAGCTGATTGAAGCGAAGCTTGACGTGGTGATGGCGAATGATATTACAGGGCCGATGGCTCTGCCGATTTTTAAGGAGATGGCAGAGAAGGTATTCGATCAGGATAAGGTAGTCCTGGTGCCGGATCATTTTACACCGAATAAAGATATCAAATCAGCAGAGAATTCCAAGTCCATCCGAGAGTTTGCCAGGGAGCAGGGATTAACCTGGTATTTTGAACAGGGAAAATCCGGCGTGGAGCATGCGATCCTTCCGGAAGCAGGCGTTGTCGTGGGTGGAGAGTGTATCATCGGGGCAGATTCCCATACCTGTACATATGGAGCGTTAGGGGCATTTTCCACAGGTGTCGGTACGACGGACATTGCAACGGGAATGGCCACAGGGGAACTCTGGTTCAAGGTTCCCAGCGCCATTCAGTTTGTATTGAAGGGAAAGCCGGGAAAATATGTCAGCGGCAAAGACATCATCATCCACATCATCGGAAAGATCGGTGTGGACGGCGCACTGTACAAATCCATGGAATTTACCGGCGACGGCATCGAGAATCTTTCCATGGACGACCGTTTTACGATGGCGAATATGGCCATTGAAGCGGGAGCCAAGAACGGGATCTTCCCGGTGGATGCAAAGGCCGAGGCATATATGAAGGAGCATTCCAGGAAGGAATATAAGGTCTACGAAGCGGATGCAGATGCCGAGTATGACGAAGTCATTGAGATTGATCTGGCACAGGTGCGTCCAACGGTAGCGTTCCCTCATTTGCCGGGAAATGCCAAGACCATTGATGAGATTGAGGCCATGGAGCCGGTTAAGATTAACCAGGTAGTGATCGGATCCTGTACCAACGGACGTATGGAGGATATGCGTAAGGCGGCGGCGATCCTGAAGGGGCAGACCGTGCATCAGGATGTGCGTGTAATGGTCATTCCGGCAACCCAGAAGATCTACAAACAGTGTATTGCAGAAGGGCTTCTGGATATCTTCGTAGATGCGGGCTGTGCGGTCAATACGCCGAGCTGCGGACCCTGCATGGGCGGACACATGGGCGTCATGGCGGCAGGAGAGAAGTGCGTATCCACGACGAACCGGAATTTTGTGGGACGTATGGGGCACGTGGATTCTCTGATTTATCTTGCCTCCCCCGAGGTTGCGGCGGCAAGTGCGATTGCGGGATATATTGCGAATCCAGAGAAAGTAGGTGGCAGATCATGAGAGCGACAGGACATGTATTTAAGTATGGAGATAATGTGGATACGGATGTAATCATTCCGGCAAGATATCTGAATTCCTTTGATGCACAGGAACTGGCCAGCCATGCCATGGCAGATATTGATCCGGAGTTTGTGAATAAGGTAAAGCCGGGGGATCTGATTGTGGCGAATAAGAATTTCGGCTGCGGGTCATCCAGGGAACATGCGCCGTTGTGTCTGAAGACGGCTGGGGTAAGCTGCGTGATCGCAGAGACGTTTGCCCGGATTTTCTACCGTAATGCAATCAATATCGGACTGCCGATCATTGAATGCCCGGAGGCGGCCAGGGGGATTGAAGCCGGAGATGAGGTTGAGGTGGATTTCGACAGCGGTAAGATCTATAACCGTACCAGGGGAACCGAGTTTCAGGGGCAGCCTTTCCCGGAATTCATGCAGAAGCTGATTGCAGCAGGCGGACTTGTAAAATATACCAACAGTAAGCGGTAGAGGGCAGCTGGAAGGAGAAGAAGATGGATTTACGTTATAAGAGTACGAGAAATTCTGAACTGAGGATGCGTGCGTCAGAGGCGGTTCTTAAGGGGCTTGCTCCCGATGGCGGGCTGTTTGTGCCGGAGAAGCTGCCGGTTCTTGATGTGCCCATGGATGCGCTGAAAGATATGACGTACCAGGAGACAGCCTATGCGGTAATGAAGCAGTTCCTCACGGATTTTACAGAAGAGGAACTGAAAAGCTGTATTGAAAAGGCCTATGACGAAAAGTTCGATACAGAGGAGATTGCTCCGCTTGCGAAGGTGGGCGGCACCTATTTTCTGGAACTGTTTCACGGGGCTACGATTGCATTCAAGGATATGGCGCTTTCCATTCTTCCTCATCTGATGACCACCGCTGCGAAGAAGAATCATGTGGAAAATGAGATCGTAATTCTGACGGCAACTTCCGGGGATACGGGGAAAGCTGCTCTGGCAGGCTTTGCAGACGTGGAAGGGACCAGGATTATCGTATTTTATCCGAAAAACGGGGTCAGCAGGGTACAGGAACTTCAGATGACGACCCAGAAAGGGAGCAACGTGGAAGTGGCTGCCATTCATGGGAATTTTGACGATGCCCAGAGCGGAGTGAAGGCCATATTCGAAGACCAGGAGCTTGCAAAGAAACTGGAAGAAAAAGGATATCAGTTTTCATCGGCCAATTCCATTAATATCGGACGTCTGGTGCCCCAGGTGGCTTACTATGTCTATGCTTATGCGAAACTGCTGGCGAATGAAGAGATCACAGACGGGGAAGAGATCAATGTGGCGGTTCCCACGGGGAATTTTGGAAATATTCTTGCCGCTTATTATGCGAAACAGATGGGTGTGCCCATTGGGAAGCTGATCTGTGCATCGAATGAGAACAAGGTGCTGTATGATTTCTTCGGAACGGGTACTTATGACAGGAACCGCAGGTTCGTGCTGACTTCGTCTCCTTCTATGGATATTCTGGTTTCCAGTAATCTGGAACGTCTGATCTATCTGATTACCGGGGAAGACGCCGGGAAGACGAAGGAACTGATGGAGGGACTGAAAGGAAACGGAAGCTATTCGATTACGGATGAGATGGCTTCAAAGCTTCAGGATTTTGAGGCTGGATTTGCCACGGAAGAAGAAACTGCGGCCAGTATCAGGAGCGTTTACGAAGAGACGGGGTATGTGATGGATCCCCATACGGCGGTTGCGGCCTGTGTCTGCGGGCAGTACCGGGACAGAAGCGCAGATACCAGGAAATGTGTGGTTGCCTCCACGGCCAGTCCGTATAAATTTGCCAGGAGCGTTATGACTGCGATTGATGGGAAGTACGGGACGGAAGAGGATTTTGCGCTGCTGGAAGAGCTTAAGAGGGTGTCCGGTGTGGATATGCCCCAGGCGATCCGGGATATCCTGGATGCCAAGGTGCTGCATACCCTGGAATGTGATGCAGGGAAGATGCGGGAGCTGGTGGAGAGATTACTGGTTTCTGATCAGGGAATGTGATGATATTTTTTCATGCTTAAGAATTGTATGTAAGTGGGAAATGGCGCTTCCCCGTGATTTTGCGGGGATGCGCCATTTTTATTCTTTAATGGACGAAGTCCATTAAGGGTACTTTGTACTTAACCGCTGGATAAGCCCGATAAAACGGCAGATATATGGTAAAAAGCCATTAAAAAGCCATTACGAAAAAGTATACTTTTTCGTAATGGCTTTTTCCCGTTGATTTCTTAACCATTCTAATATATTATCGACAATCCGTCAATAAACTTAACCCCTAATTTTTGTAATATTTGTCTAAAAATTTTTCCAGGAATTCCATTACGAAAAAGTATAGTATTTCGTAATGCCCGGGATTTCGTACTCGCCACAAACCCTGGCGGTATACAGGGAGGAAGGATCCGGCCAGTTACCCGTCTTAAGCCGATGCGTTCCATGGAGCCGGTGTAAAGCTTACATGGAAGACCTTTGGAGACAACCCGGGTAATGAAGCCGGTGTGTGATATGTCGATGGACAGAGTATGTAAGACCATTCGCCAGTATAATAAGGAACCCGTTTCAGAGACTGATATGGGCAGACTTCTGGAGATTGCCGCAGATTATGGAAAAGTGAAGAATTACGTGTATGCCCGTTTCGGTGGGATTGCCAGCCTTTCCAAACTCTATCCAGGCTATACGGTACAGAATGAGATGACAGCCAGTGGGTTTCGGGAAACGTTAGGAATGCCATCCGTGTATTTCTATCTGGCGGTTTTCGATGCCCTGGGTGACATCAAATGTCAGTGGACACGGACAAAGACGAAGATTCTGAAACTGTTAAACCAGAATGAAGGGTTCTCCGAAGAGGATAAGCATTATCTCCGGTTTCTGATGAGAGTAAACAATGCGTTCGGGGAAGTGCTGAACCAGAAGCCCGTGGAACTGCCGAAAGCAGTGCAGAAGCAGTACGAAAAGGTGGCTGCACAGGTGGATACCGAAAGGCTCCATAAGTATCTGTGCAGGCAGGTGAGAAAGCATCATGTAAAACTCCATACGGACAGGGCGGACGGATTCACCATTGCAGAACGGGCGTACCGGTATGCAGACCATGGGATCTATATTTCCATAAAGGAAAAACGGAAACGTGTTTTTGTGCCGCTGACGGATAATAACCGGTATCAGAGTCAGATCTATATCAAACTGTTTCCAGAAAAACGCAGTGTTGAACTTCAGGTACCGATTCATGTGACGGTCCAGAGTCATATGGATTATCTCAGACAGGTAGGAGTGGCGGCCGGACTTTACACCATGCTGACAACGGATGAGGGGAACTGCTACGGGGAAGAACTGGGGAAGTACCAGATCGCCTATGCGGACTGGATCCGTGAGCAGACGGGAAGTTATAACCGCAACCGGAATGAGAACCCGGGCAGAAAGAAGTATTATGCCAAGAAAAAACGATATGAGGAAGGACTGCACAGCTATATCAACCGGGAGCTGAACCGTTTTCTGAGGGAGGAAAAACCCCGGGTCATTTATCTGGTGAAGCTGCCGAAGCCCCGGGCCGGGGGCGGGAATAAGAAGATCAACCATTCCATGGCCCAGTGGCAGAGGGGATATATCCGGAAAAGGCTGGAACAGAAGTGCCGGGAGCATTCCGTGGTGATTGTGGAAGTGCTGGGAAAGGATATCAGCAGGGAGTGCAGTGAATGCGGGGAGCTGGGGAAGAAGGCGGAAGGAGAGTTTGTATGCCCGGCGTGCGGATACCGGACAGAGGAGAAGGTGAATACGGCCCGGAACGTGAAGAAGCGGGGGCAGGGGGATGGCAGGCTGAATCCCAGAGGGGAATATTCTCCCAGATAAATTTGCCAAATCAGGGAGAAACAGGACAGATTGATGGGTCATTAGAACAGCTGTTTCAGATAAATCCTGGTGGTGAGCCGGGGTTTTACCGGAAGGACTGAGAGGGCGTTCATGATATAAAAAAACGGACGGCATTAGAAGGCGGGAAACTGCGTATTGGGTATGCCAGGACCTTGTGAACATGATTAGTGACAAAGCAAGAGAAATGCGCCAAGGCGCAGGCAGATCATCAGCCTGCGGTTGGTAACAAAGCATGATGTAGCAGGGAGCGAAGCCGGAGGGATGTATCCGGCATTGCCCTAAGAGGGCAACCAATGTGCCTTATTTAAATAGCAGGATTTAAA
The DNA here is from genome assembly GCA_910587575.1 of uncultured Dorea sp. GTDB lineage: Bacteria > Bacillota > Clostridia > Lachnospirales > Lachnospiraceae > Sporofaciens. The sequence goes on along the minus strand of CAJULU010000015.1, from coordinate 58,984 downwards.
CTTACATTGCTTTTAGAGTCTGCAAACCGGACTACAGAGGAAAGGTGGTGGAAAATCATGAAAAGAATGATGGTTTTAGTGATGACACTGACGCTGGCAGCCAGCCCTTGCTTTTATAAAACGGTGAAAGCAGAGGAAATCAAGGAAGAAAACATGGATAGCCTGGAAAGGAAGCCGGAAGACACGTCAAAGGAACTTCCAGCAGAAAATGAGGCGTCAGAGACAGAAAAGACAGAAGAAACACAAGAAACGTTATCAGAAGATGATGCTGTAACAGAAGAAACAAAAAGAGACATAACGAATGAAGAGGAATTGAATATAGAGGAAGGAACATCAGAAAGCTACGGGGATGAGGCTGACGGTAAAGCGGAAGAGAAGCTTTCCCTGCAGGTTCCGCAGGAAATCGAAATTGTCATGGATCCTTGGGAAATGGATGGAAAAGAGCAGATCTATTCAAACGAGTATATCGTGAAGAACTGCGGGGAAACAGAAGGACATCTGGTTTTGTCAGAACTAACATGTAATGCGCAGACGGAAGAGATCCATATCCAGACAGATAAGGAAAGGATTCATACCGGTGATGAAAAATCGCTTTATATGGAGATGGTCTTTGGAGACGGAGAAAAAATTATTCTGTCTCAGGAAGATTCCCGGTATGAAACAGATCTTGAACCGGGGGAAGAAGTGTCGTTCTGTTTTTTGGGAGAAGTGAACGAATATGCGCCTGTTGATTGGACGGGAAGCGACATTACAGTCAACGTTGTATATTCATGGGAGGCAGAGCCGGAAGAAAAAAACATACTACCAGAAAATGATTTACTACAGAGGAAAGACAAGGCCGGTCTGGACAGGCAGAAAATTGATGATATAGAAGAAACTGAGGAAGTTGAAAAAGCTGAGGCAGAAGAACCGGAAATCGGTATCAATGAGTCTGCAGAAGATGGAACAATTTTAAAACCGGAGGACTAAATGGGAACAGATAAAATCGAAAAAGAAGAAAAAACGCAGGAACAGATAAAACCGAAAAAGAAGAAAAAGATTATTATTGTTATCGTTGTGTTAATCCTTATCATTGCCGCCGTCATCATTTATTTTCTGACTCATAGAGAAGAGGAGTCCATGAATGAAGGAAATTATAAACAGATTATGGAGGAAATGAGTGAGAGGGTCAGCGAGGGATATTTTGAAACTTACATGAATAACCAGTGGACGTTTGCTGACGGCTCCTCGGAAACAAAAGATGCAATTTTGGGAAACTCTCCAAACAATACGAAACCGATTCGATGCGAAATCGTACTGGACGATACAGGGGAGAAAGTGTTTTCTACAGATGTAATGCCTGTTGGTGCAGAACTTCCGCCGTTTAAGCTGGATGTTGATCTGGAAGCCGGGACATATGCGGCAACGTGCAATGTGTTCCTGCTGGACGAGAAGGACGATGGTACATACACGGATTTCAGCAGCGCAGGATTTAAAGTGACGATTGTCGTAGAAAACTAATGTCTGATAATTTTCTGTAGGTGCCCTGGCATCTATAGGGATTATAAAAAACAATAAAACGTTCAAAAGGAGGACAAAAAAATGAAAAAAAGGTTATTATCAACAATCGCTGCAAGTACTCTTGTTGCAGCACAGGTGGCCATGCCTGTTATGGCGGCAGATGGAACAGTCAATGTAACTGTTTCTGACAAGGATGCCGTAATCAGGGTAGAGGTGCCTACGGTTCTGGAAATATCTGTGGATCAGTTTGAGACTGTAGATAAAGGTACACAGATTTATTCTGAGCCCTTTACAATGGTTAATAAGAGTGTGGTTCCGGTTAACGTAAGCGTAACGTCTACGGCAACTGCAACTGCAGCACTTGTACCAAAAGTAAGCGATGTGAATCCGGCGACACCAAGTGCAAACGGAACAGCATGGCTGGCAGTAGCGGCAAGCTTAGACGGAACAGATTATGAAGCT
>CAJULU010000015.1:38567-57012 GCA_910587575.1 uncultured Dorea sp. | reverse complement strand
CAAGCAGCGAGAAGTATATTGAAGAGAGCGGCAAGGATATCGGCGATCTGACGGAAGCCAGCGGCAATGTAGAGACCTTCGATGCGGCTAGCAAAGCGGCCAGTCAGGAATTTTATCTTGCGAAAGGCTCGGGAAATGCATCCTATAAGCTTCTTGATAAAGATACGGCAACAGAAGTGCCATCATATGCGAAATATTATGAACTGACTGTTGCAACAGCGGCTAATGATACTGCTTTACAGACTTTAGTAGATGCAGGAGACGTATATTATGAGGCAACTACTGGCGCTGGAACTAATGGTAATGTGTTGACAAGAATTGCAAAAGGAACGACAGGCAATGTTAAGGATGCTAATAGCACATACTATACCGTAGCTACTTCTGCTACTGCTGGCACTGCTCTGGGAGCAAGTAAAAAATATGTGTATGGAGAGATGAGTACTGCAGGCGACAGTACAGCTTTCAGATACATCGGTAAACTGGAAGATGCCAAAGCAAACTGGTCCAAGACTGATATTTCATCAGTTAAGATCGAATATGACATTAACGGCGTTACTGCCTCTAATTACGATGAAGCTAAAAAGAATTGTACTTTCGGCTTATATTCAGCGCCTGGAACGGATATGTCCGCAGGCACAGCGAAAGGTACTGTACAGTATGTGACGGCAGACGTTTCAGAAGTGATCAGCATTAACATGAAGAATTCGTCCGGTACTTTTGATGCAATGAAAGATAATGGAAATTATTATTCGAAAGCAACGTCTGCGGTTAGTGGAACAAATACAGTAATTACTTTTGACGCTAAGTACAGTGCGTTTTTCAGCGGTGATGTGGATGCAACGATTGTCTATGTAGATAAAGCCGGAAAGCAGAAAACGCAGGTAGTGACTTTAACTATGGACTAGGTACAGGTGGACTTATTTCGTGCAGTTTATAAATAACTAGTACATCATTGCATTAATCTTGAAGTAATAGTGCTTGATATTCGTGTCAGCTGTGCGTCTGCTAACCGACGGTGTAGCGGGCTACATCTAGGTTAGCAGGCGTGCAGATGGCGCGGATAGCGAGTGCTGATTACTCAAGAATTAATGCAATGATGTACTAGCAATGCAGCAGGATTATATTGAATCAGATATGATCCTGTTGCATGATATTGAACTGAGTATATGTAAAAAGATGTCAAGATGATTTTTTTCGAGGAACAGATATGGCAAAGATTATTACAGATTATTTGGAAGAAAACGCAGACAAATATCCCCAAAAAGCGGCATATATTGATCAATATGAGTCTGTTACTTATAAAGAACTACAAGATCGAACATACAAAATAGCATGTCAATTGATCAATAAGGGATTTGCGAAAAATCCGATTGCCATATATTTGGAGAAAAATATCCAATGTATTTCAACAATGCTGGGTGTGCTGTGCAGCGGAAATTTTTATACTGTATTGGATATGGATATGCCCGCAGAAAGGATTAAAAAGATTGTGTCCGTACTGTCTCCTGCCGCTATCATTACGGATGCGGGGCACAGAAAGCAATGCGGTCAAATTCCGGGGCAAAATGACATTTTAATTTATGAGAATTTGCTGGAAGATCCATATGATATTGAACAGATAGAGGAGCGGAAGAAAAAAATTCTGTCATCGGATCTATCGCAGGTGATTTTTACTTCGGGTTCAACCGGAACGCCGAAAGGTGTGATGCTTTCCCATGGTGGTGTCATAAGCGCAACGGAATCAAGAACAGATCATCTCGGATATAAAGGATCAGATATATTTGCCAACCAGTTTCCGTTTCATTTTGTAGGTTATCTTGCGGATTTTTTTTGTACATTAAAAAACGGAGCAACCGATTATATTATTCCAAAAGAATTATTTTTTGCTCCGAAACAACTTGTTGAATTTATCAAAGACAAGAAGATTACGGTTCTTGACTGGATCGCACCTGCATTGTGCCTGATTGCGAAATATGGCGCATTATCTGATGTGATTCTTCCGCATATAAAGGTTGTGGCTTTTGGCGGGGAGCCGATGCCGGTAAAATATCTCCGGCTTTGGAAAAGGGCATTGCCAAACGCAGATTTTATGAATGCGTATGGTTCAAGTGAATTGGGCGGCGGAATTTTATTTTATAAAGTTAATCGTGAATTTGAAGATAAGGATCGTCTGCCATTAGGGTTTGCGATAGAAGAGGCAGAAGTTTTTCTGATAGATGAAAATAATGAAAGCAGTACAGAAAAGGGGGAACTTTGTGTTAAAAGTAGTCAGCTTGCAGTGGGATACTATAATAATGCAGAAGAAACATCAAAAAAATTTGTCCTGTTTTGTGACAGATCAGGGAAGAACATTACACTTTTTAAAACCGGTGACTTTGTGAAGTATAATGAGCAGGGAGAATTAATCTTCTTGGGGAGAAGAGATTTTCAGATTAAAAGACATGGATATCGTATTGAACCGGGAGAAATTGAGTGTGCGGTGGGCGCTCTTGACGGAATAAGAGATACAGCGTGTATTTATGACCGGAATAAAGAAAAAATCGTCTTGTTTTACAGTGGTGACGCAGCGGATGAGGAATTAAAGAAAAACATGAAAAGAATCATACCGCATTATATGATTCCGGATATTTATATAGAATTGAAAGAAATCCCAAGGACTATTAACAGAAAGATAGACCGGGTAAAATTAAATACATTATATGAGGAGTACAGTGAAGATGTATAAGCCATACCTCATTATCGTAATTCTATTTTTCACAATAGTTATTTTGATAGGAATGATATCTTCACAAAAAGTAAAAAATGATGAAGATTGGCTTATCGCAAGGCATTCACTGGAGACACTCCCGAGTATCGGTACATATTTTGCATCGATCGTAAGCTCGGTATCGATTATATCCTATGTAGGATATTGCTATTTTAATGGTTGGGGAGGCATCTGGGTATTCAGCGGTACATTTCTTACTTCTATTCTTGCGGTTTTCTTTTATGCGGCAAGACTTCGAAAAGTGGGAGAAGTATCATTACCGGATTATCTGGAAGTCCGTTTTTGTAAAACAGAGTCAATTATGGCCTCTGTGCTGATATTAATATCATCTGTTTTTATGCTATGCGCACAGGTGGCGGCAGGAACTTTAGTGCTGAAGATCATAACCGGATGGGAAACCCTGCCATGCATAGTTATATTGTGTGTTGTGCTGATCGTATTGACAAGCGCCGGAGGGATGGTTTCCGTGGCATGGACGGACACGTTCTGTGCTTTGGTGATGTTTTTAGGTGTCTGGATTATGGCTTTTGGCATGTTGCGTAAAATCGGTGGATTTTCTAGTATGCAGCAGGCTTTATACAATATAGATTCCGGCTATATGGATCCTATGGGCATCGGTATTCCTATGATATTGTCTTGGATTTTTACATGGGGTGTTGGAAATTATGGCGTGCCGCATTTCGTAACCAGATTTTTTGCGGTAAAAGATGAAAAAACAGCAAAAAGAAGCCAGATGTGGTGCCTGTTATTGTTTCTGCTGTTTGATATTCCTTTATTGTTGATTGGTCTGGCAGGGATTATCGCAAAACCCGGTATACAAGTCCAAGATGAAGTTACAGGAATTTTGATTCAGGATTTTTTACATCCGGTAACAGGCGGGGTCATATTTGCGGCAATTTTAGCCGGATGTATTTCTACTGCGGATTCCATTCTTCTTTTGGCGTCAACAACAGTATCAAATGATATATACAAAAAGATAATCAATAAAAATGCTTCATTCAGACAGATCTTATTTGTATCAAGGATTAGTACATGGATGATAGGAGTATTGGCAATCATTACAACCTTCTTAAACACAGATGCTATTTTATGGATTCAAGTGCGGATGGTGACCATTATGGGAGCTGCCATGGCACCTTCTGTTATGATTGGAACTGCGTGGAAGAGGGCGAATGCGACCGGCGGAATGTTGAGTTTTGTGGCAGGGCTTGCAACGGCAGTCGCCTGGTACATATTAGATCAGCCGTTTGATCTGATGCCGATGCTTCCGGCTTTTGGAGCAGGTACATTTTTTATGGTTGCAGGAAGCCTGATAGGAGAGAAAAATGGAGAAAAATAAAGAAAACATCATAAAGATTCTTCAAACCATAAAGGGAAAAGATTTTCAGGAAGAGCATGACCTGATATCGGGCGGTTTTCTGGACTCATTCGAATTACTGACATTCATTCAGGAATTGGAGGAAAGCTTCGGTATATCTATTCCGTTAGAGTATATCAGTCCGGAAGAATTTAATAACGTTGTTTCAGTATATGAATTGATACAGAAAACAGATGAAAATAATAACAAAGAAGGAACCACAAAAGAATATGAAAAATAAAGAGTATTATGGCAAGGTAATCATGGACTATGAAAAAAGCAATCGTGCGTATCCGGGAGAAATGTTTAAGGATATTGTTTCTTTTTCTAAAATCAACCCGGATAGCCGTCTTTTAGAAATTGGAGCCGGACCAGGCACGGCTACGGATGGTTTCCTTGAGTACCATATTGATCTTTTGGAGATTACAGAGGAACAGACAAAATATCTAAAAGAAAAATATAAGGATAAAAGAGATATTAAAACATTTCAGGCTACATTTGAGTTATATGAAACCGACGTTACTTACGATCTGATTTATTCAGGAACGGCGTTTCATTGGATTGATCCTGCAATCGCATATCCGAAAGCGGCAAAACTGTTAAAAAAAGGCGGAACATTAGCATTGTTCTGGAATATGACATTTGGTATACGTGGTGAAGGCGATTACGGAGAATTACAAAATTTAGAGAAAAGATATTTCCTGTCCTTATCAGATAATTCAAATGATATTTTCGAAAAAAGAAAGTTGGAATATTCGTCCTATATATACAGTACAGGACTTTTTACAGCGCCAGTATGTTACGAAATAAGATTTCAAAAAATATATGACGTAGAAAGTTATCTGGCATGGATTAAATCCAGATGGCCGAAGTATGAAGAATTAAGCGCCAGGGAACAAGGCGGATTTAACAAAGAAGTCAGAAAATTCTTTGCAGAAAAAAAAGGCTCAGTCGAAATTGAACAGAGGATTTTGTTGATTCTGGCCAGGCGAAATGACCATATTCCGTATCAGTTTATTGACAGGGAAGATATCCGGACAATCATTGATATAAAAGAACTGGCAAGAATTCCACATTTCCCAGAGTGCCATTTTTTGAATTATGCGGATGAAATATTATACGTGACGGACGGTGACAGATTATATGGAATAATTACGCCGGGAGATATTATCCGTTATCATAATGGCAGCGTACCCAATAAGATTAACAGGAATTTTAAGACAATATCCTCTGTGGAGGATAAAGAAGTAATAGAACATATTTTTACACAATTTCCAACGATTCATGAGATTCCGATAGCGGCAGACGGGAAATTTTCAGGATGTGTAAAAAGTAGTAAGAGGAAAACACCGAATGAATGGAACCACATCAGAAAGAACATCAGAAATTCTTGCCGTTATAATCTCCATCAGGGATTAAATCCGAGCGCTTTATTTATGTCATTGAATGAAGAAGAGCAGGAGAAACTGTTGCGCACGATATTTGATCCGGCTTATGTAGAACTTTATCGGAATTATTATATGATTGAGTAAAAAATAAAAAGAAAGTGAAGCAGAACAATGACGCATAGGATCCGATGCAGAGATTGGATTGATACGGAAAAAGCAGTCTGGATTATTTCTCAGGAATATAATGCTCTGCTGTATGTAGAAAAAGAAAAAAAGGCAGGAAGGATAGAAGCTCTTATTGAAAAGTATCCAATATATGAATCCGGATGGTATTATTCCGGTATTTTATCCGGGGATTATATCGTGTGTATACCATCTGCGGCAAAAGATATTGTTGTATATTCGTTAAGTGATAAAAATATGTTTTACATTCCTGTTAACGTTTCTGACAGAGGCTGCAGGGAAATATATAATCCGGCATTTAACTTTTTCCGAGGATATGCATATGGGGATCATGTGCTTATTTTAGGAGCATGTTATCCGGCCTTGATTAATTTAAATCTTAAAACAAAACAAATGAATTATCTATGTGGCTGGGCCGAAGACGCAGAAATGTATCTATCGCAAGAGAATACCGACTTTTATTTTGGAGACGGTTATGTTCGTCTAAAAGGGAGACTTCTGGTTCCAATGGCCTGTTGCGGCGCTTTTTTAGATGTAGAGTTGGAAACGCTGGAATGTAAATTTGTCTTTCCACCGGGTGAAATGGACAGTATAGAAGGAGTGACACAGGCAGAGGGCAGGCTATGCTTTATTGGTAGGAAAGGAAATCTATATTATTTATGTCTGTGGCATCCGGATAAAGATGGAATAAGAAAACTGCAGATTCCCTATGAAGGTAAAAGTTTTATGTGGATTTCCTTCTTAAGTCCCGTTTCCTGGAAATCAAGAGTATATCTGACTCCACAGACGGCGGACCATTTTTATGTTGCAGATCTGGAAAGTGGGGAAATAAGCATTGAAAAAAATCTGGAGGGGATGATTTCGGATTTTTCGGAGGAGCTGCGGGACGTTAAAGTCGGAGCGCTGAAACAAAATGGAAACACGGTTGTCTTCCATACATGGTGGAATTACAAATGGCATAAATATAATCTTGACACATGGGAGCATGAGGAGTTTGAACTACAATTTAATGATGAAGATTATACACAGTATTTCCAAAAAGCATTGTGCGGCAGACACTTTCGGTTTTTCTTGATGTGATTAAAAATAGGGAACTGTCCTGCGATAAATTGAAAGATTCATCCGAAATAAATGATCGAAAGTGGAGAACATTTTTAAAGACATAATATGAATGTTTACAGGGAGGCCGTATGTGCAAAAAAAGTTGTTTCTTAAATTCAAAAACCGTAGGAGACCGAAAAGTTATCATATGGGGCGCCGGTGCGCTGGGAGAAGAAATGGCCAGGCTACTGAACAGTTATGGCTATGAGATAGAAGGTTTTGTCGATTCATACCTGGGCGGGGAAGAACGGATTTTGTGTGGCCTTCCGGTGCATAATGTGGAATATTTAGAAGGAAAACAGGACTCTCTTTTCGTATTGGTTTCCATGGGGCGGTATGATGAGGACGTCAGGGAGTATTTATATGAACAGAATTATACAGAAATTTCCGATTTTTGCTGGCTGAACCGGACGCCTATAGAACCGGAAGTGAAAGATGGCGTCTATCAGGATGATTTTGGAAATGTTTTAAATATTCGGTGTGAAGCTTCAAAACTCAAAGTGACGTTAATGGGAAAAAACAATCATCTTGATATTGATGACAGTGTTTATATAAAAGACAATGTGACGGTTTATCTGACCAATGGCTCGGAGGTCAGTTTAAGAGATGTTTCAGTATATGGACTTAACAATATAAATGTTGTGAATAGAAGCAGACTTGCTATTGACGGGAAGAGTACGATCAACGTATGCACGATGAATATCCAGCAGAGTTCATCTTTAGCCATTAGCGCTATGTCGCTGGAAGATGGAAGCAGTCTGGAGGTGTCGCACCATTCTATATGTACGATCGCTGATGGTGTGATGGGTGGAATATGTAAAATTACAGCTTACAGTGCATTGTCTATGGAGCAGGTATACAGTAAAGCGAAGAAGATATTCGTATACAGAAAAGGCAGCCTGCAGATTGAAAAAACGAAGTTGGAAGAAGACATAAAACTTGCGGTAGGTGATGCGGCAAAGGCGTGCATTTTTAACAGTAAAATAGGGCAGGTATCTGATATCATAGCGCATAGGCATTCTGTCCTGGATCTGAAACAGGTATGTTTAAAAGAGACAGAAATAAAAATCAAAGACTATGCGGAAGCTGTGATGGAAAAAAGTACATTTGGGAAAAAAGCCAGAATTGCAATGACTCATAACACGAAAATTAAGATTTACTCTATGGAAACGAGAGAAGGGGCCTCCATTCTGGGCTATTTCGATAGCGAAATTTATATTGGGCACAATTGTAAAGTGAATAAAAATTTATATATATTAGTAAATCATGGAAGCAGTCTGACTGTAGGCAGGGATTGTGGATTTTCACAGGACGTGACGATATTGAGCGGGGACAGCCATCCGGTCTTTCAGATTGATCATCCGCACATATATGAGGCATGCAGCAGAGTCAGAATCTTAGATCATGTATGGCTGGGAAAAAGTAGTGTTGTGTTAGGCCACGCAGTTATTGGAGAGGGCTGCATTGTTGCGCCAAATTCAGTTGTGGGGAAAAAGTATCCGAATAACTGTCTGCTGATGGGCTATCCGGCAAGGATAATCAAGCAGAATGTGGCATATGACTTGGATGAATGCAACCCGGACGCAATTGCGGACAGGCGTTATTGGAAACAGACCGATCTGGAAAACTAACAGGTGTCAGCAGTTAGTGCCGGAATATGTGATACCACATGGAATCTGGAGGCGGAAGAATGGTATTTAACGATGTCATAAACATATTAGAACAAAATAGAGAAATTCGTGTAGTCAGTTTTGATATTTTTGATACACTTCTGTTTCGGACGTGTATAAAACCGGTGGATGTGTTTGCGCGAATGTATCGGAAAAAGAAAGAAATTTTTCCGGAATACGTGAAAGAAGAGGACTGGACCGGTGCAAGGCAGGAAGCAGAAAGAAAGGCGAAGAGGTTGGCTTTCGAAACATCTGGAAACTATGAAGTGACGTTGGATGATATTTATGCAAAGTTATCTCCAAAGCTTTTCAGAATAGAGGAACTGAAAGAATTAGAATTACAGTGTGAAGAAGAGTACTGCTTTTTAAATCCGGAAATATATAGATTGCTGGTACATATCAAAGAAAACTATGACTGTGGACTGATTCTCTGTTCAGATATGTATCTTAGTTCGGATCAGATCAGACGGATATTGTACCATAACGGATTTGACCAGGCTCTGGCTGATAAAATTTACGTTTCATCGGAATATAAAAAATCAAAAAGATACATGTCTCTGTATCAGGCGGTATTGTCTGATTTTCAGATATCACCGGAAGAAATGCTCCATGTGGGAGACAATTATTATAGTGACGTCGGGGTTTCGCATTATATGGGCATCCATAGTTATCACTACGGAAGGATCAGTGACGCAATCTACGAATTTCCTTTTTTGGACATGGAGAATGAAATGAACTCTGTATTATGTAAAGAAATATTTCCGCTTCGTCTTATGGCGTCGGCAGGCTATGGCAATACGGAGGAAATGGATGAGAAGAATCATTTCTGGTTCGATCAGGGAGCAATGATATACGGACCTTTTATGACCTATGGAGCGGAATGGATTCTGGATGTTGCGGAACAAAACAATATTTCTGTCATACGCCCGCTTATGAGGGAGGGAGCATTCCTTACAAAATTGCTGAAGAATGCGGCCGGGTACAGAACAAAGAAATTTGATATTGAACCGCTGTATATATCAAGGTTCGCCGTTTTTACATCCTTGTTTGGAAATATTACGGCAAAGGAAATAGAGTATCTGGCTGATACATATAACCTGTATGTAAATGATTTTTTCAGAATCCTTAAGATAGAGGATCAGATAGGGGAATATGGGAAATATCTGGATTATGCAGTCAGCGACCTGAAAGAGATATCTGGCGGCGAGAAGAGTATGTATGATTTATTAATTGAATATCTGGAGACGTCGGAAATGATCGATATGATCCGAAAGAGGAACCAGGGGAATGTCAAAAATATCTTGAAATATTTATCAGACATGCGAATGGAGGAAAAATGTATCACCGTAGATGTCGGATGGCGCGGCAGCATGCAAAATGCCATTGACAGGCTGTTGGATGAAAAAGGTATTTTATCAAATATTATACATTTGCTTTTGGTATGCAATCCGATAGCCGGAAACAATGTAACGGAGGGCTGCGATATTCGGGGATTTGTAGGAAATTATGGAAGCTGTGCGGATACATTCAGCAAATTATCAGCAAGGCTTATGGAATTAGCCTTTTTCTGCGAAGAAGGGACTACAGTTGATTATGTCGTATGCCGGAAAAAGATCAATCCGATAACTAAAGCAATAAAATATCCACCGTGGCAAGTTTCTGCGATGAAGCAGTTGCAGAGAGGAATTGTTAGTTTTCAGAATGTATATTTTTCCATGGCAGAACAAAAGCCGTTTCTAAAAAAGGCGGTGAAAAGCAGTGAGGGATTATGTCAGATCATAGGACGTTTACATAGTTTTCCATTGATAGAAGAAGTGAAACAGTTGAAAAATCTGGAGTATGACCAAAATTTTGGAGCAAATACTTTTACAAAAATACTCAGCGATGAAATGATAGAGAAATATAGAAAAACACCCTTGCTTCAATTTTATGGAAAATACCGCGGCAGAGGTGTGTATTGGTATTCCGGCTTAAACGTGATTGCTCAGGATCCCTTATTTTATTGTGAGCAAAATGCTTTTACAAAAAGATGGTACACGAAGCTTTCCATGATCTGCCTTACCAGAAGGGTACTTCGGGAAAAGGGGGCAAAAGGTATTGTGCTGGTACAGGCAGGCACTATGACAAGATTAGTCTTGCGGTTTCTTGCGGCTGCCGGGGAACTGGAGTGTGTACTTGGTATTGTAGATAATGATAAAATGATACATGGGGCCTCTATAGGAGGAATCAAGATTTATCCTGTAGACTATGAGTTTAAAAATCCACTCTATGTATTTCCTACAACCAGAAAAGAAATTTATCTGTCCATTTACAGGCAGTTATATGAGCATAAGGGAATAAAATTGGTGTCGATTGGTTATTTTGATGATTTGAAAAAATATGAATAATAGGAGTAGTAAAAGTGAGAATACTATTTTGTGTTCAGTTGCTGATTGAAATGGATAATCCATGGCTATATACAAACTTTCTTACAAGCTATTTTAAAGAATATATATTAGAATTACAGGGTGCATCTCAGGATATTGATATTGCGATTTTGATGGGAGAGGCTCCGTTTTTTGTTTATGAAAAAATGGAGGGAGTAAAAACCTATGTTTTAACCCGCCAGGAAATGCTGGATTATGGGGAGCTGGATTCCCGTCAGGTATTGAGACAATATTTTAAATATTGCCATGAAAGAAAAGACAGGCCGGAATGTATGGACTACCATACGGCATTGGTACAAAAGTGTGTAGATTTTAAGCCGGATATCATTATATCCAGAGATAATGCGCCTTATTTGGAAGAGTGCTTTCCGGAAGCGCTAATGCTGTATACGGAAGTCGGCTTCATCTCCAGAAAACCATTTCCACAGACAATGTACTTTGACATCCTTGGAATGAATTGCGGTTCATATCTAGGTAAATATTGGACAGAAATTTCTCAAAAATTTGAATGGAAAAAGGAATATACAGAACTTATAAGAGAACTAAAAAATGCAGTAAAATGTTGCATTATGAATCATAATCCATATACAGACATAGTAAAGGGATGGAGGGAGCAATACAGTAAACTTTATTTGCTTGCCTTACAATTTTCGGGATTTTCTAATATTGATGCTGAGATAGATTTCGAGTCGCAGATGGATGTTTTGCTATACGTGATGGATATGGTTCCTCAAGACGTAGGCGTTATTGTCTCTACACATCCGGATTATAATGTTTTGAATGCGGGGACAATAAGATACCTTAGGAAAAAATATCCTAATTTTTTGTATCATGAATCTTTTTTACAGTATAGTTCTTCATCACAGTTTTTGTTAGGTTTAGTTGATGGTGTAATTAATCTGACTTCTACGATTGGTATGCAGACATTGCTGTGGGATATACCGAATTTAACGATTGGTAAATATTTTGCGGGATATATTAGCAGGTTTTTCTGTGCCGATGTTTCCTATGCTCCGTTGAACATGGAAGAAAGGGAGAATAATGATAAAGTGCTGTTCTGGCTATTGACGCATTACATTGTCACGCCTCAGTTGTTTCAGGACGGTCGATGGCTGTTATCTCATTTACGGCAGTTATTATATAATCACAAGACCAGGAAGAGATACCAGATATATGAATATCTGGGTGAACCGAAAGAAGTTATTGCAGGCATTATTGAAAGTTTATGTAATGACATACCGGAAGAAAGACTAAAAGCGAAAAGTACGGTGTACTATAATCTGCTGGTTGAGGCATCAAATCAACATTTTAAAAATAATACGCTCAATGAAAAGATGATAAAGATGGATAGGGATATCCTGATATATGGAAAAGGATCTTTGGGATATGTGATGGAATTGGAATTGCAAGGTGAACCATGCTTTAAAGGATATATTGATAGAAATACCATGTCAGATTATTCTTTTACAAATGAAGAGGTGATTATTATTACTCCTGTACAGGACTATAAGAAAATCAAAAAAGAACTAAGAACTTATACATCGGCAAGGTGTATCTCTGTAGAAGATCTGATCAGAAAGGACATGTGAATAAAGATGTCAGAATATAACCTTAAGTACGGAATTTTGATTTTTGGAACGGGTGCAATATATCGGAGATTTTACAAGCAAATAGAGAAGATTCCAACCATCATGCTTCTGGATAATAATCACGAAAAATGTGGAACCGAATTGAACGGAATTAAAATTGTCAGTCCGCAAACAATAAAATCCCTGCAGTATGACAAAATCATCTTGATGAGTGATTCATGGGAAGAGATGAAAGAACAGCTTCTTATGATGGATGTGCCATCTGATTATATGATATCGTATCATGAACTGGACAGATTTATATATGAAGTGAAGGATAGAAAAAAATTAAAAGAGCAGTATGCATATATTGTCCAAAAATATAAAAGCAATAAGAGGAAAAAAGCACTGCTTATTTCTAATCAAATGGATTTTACGGGGGCACCGCTTGTGTTATATTATGCGGCTCTCATATTAAAGAAAAATGGATACGAAGCCACGTTTATTTCACCGATGACCGGAGAATTGGCTGAAGTAGTTTCTAAAGAGGAGATGTATGTACTGCATGATACATATATGACAAAATATAATTTGGAATTATGGAGTCTGGCTGCCGTCTGCGATGTGGTTATTATTAATACAGCATTGATAAAAGAACTTGTCTATGGCGTTGGGAATGTAAGAACAAAATGTATTTGGTGGATACATGAATCAGATGAAAGATGCAGCACAGTGGATGAGGCCGGATTGGTTGAATGTTTTTCAGAGAATTTAGAAGTCTATGGTGTTGGGAAAAGAGTTTTGGATACATTTGCCGGACTGGAAAGCTGGAAAAGAAAAAAGGTGAATAATCTGTTATATGGTATCCCGGATGAGAGAAAACCAGAAATTGGTTATAAAGAAAAGATAATAGTATTGATCGTAGGCTCTGTTTACGAAGTGAAAGGACAAGATCTGTTTGTTGAGGCAGTTCAAGGTCTGTCGGAAGAAACAAGAAAGAAATGTGAATTTTGGATAATAGGAAAAATTCTGAATGAAAGATATTTTAATAAAATTATTTGTAATATAGATTTTACGGATAATGTCATTTATAAGGGAGAAAAAACCAGAGAGGAGATGAAAGAAATTTATGAGCAATCCAGCATTCTGGTGTGTCCATCAAGACGGGATTCTATGCCGGTAGTAGCGGTTGAGGCAATGATGAATGGTAAAATATGTATTATATCAGACCGAACAGGCATGGCACATTATATAGAGGATGGCATAAATGGGTATTTATTTCAAAATAAGAATACCTATGAACTTTCAGAAAAATTACAATTTGTAATATCCAATATAGAATCATTAGAAGAGGTCAGAAAAAAGGCAAGGGAAACATATGAAAGATATTTTTCTATGGAAGCCTTTGAGCATAATCTACTTGACATATTAGAAAGGTGAATTTTGCTGTATGAAAATATTAATGATTACAGAAAAAGACTCAGCAAATGTCTCACTTGCCAAGATTGCGAATGCTTTTTTGAAAAAGAGTCATGAAGTCATTATTTATGCGCTATATTATGAAAAAAGTGTTTTGAGATTTTTTGATAAAAGAATCCTCAGATTTCCACTGGATGATTTGACAGAGGATATGATTCATACGTTTGATATTGTGTTTGCATCTTCCGTTGCTAACAGTGGATTGATAAATAAGAATCTTTTATCTGCGCATAAACCGATTTTTACACAAAATTATCTGGTTGATAAGCAGGTGCAATGGGGAGGGGATTTTTGTTTTGTACCGTCCCTGGCTAGTACGGCAACCATATATGATAAATATCTGAACTATTCAAGAATAGAGATTGGCGAACCTAAGTATGACTGTGTCAGGACACCAGATATAGAACACAGGAGATTTCTTTTTATTGACAGTGGACATTATCCTTTTGGGGAGGAAGGGAAACGAGAACTTGCAAGAACCTTGCTGGATATTTGTGAAAGTTTTTGGGATTATGAATTGTGGATAAAGCCCAGATTTCTGCCGGAAGATCAAGTGATTACTCATAAAAACAGCATTCAGCTTTGCGATATGATAGAGAATGTGTCAGGGGGAAAAATTCCTGAAAATCTTATTATGCTTCAAGAACATAAGGATTTATCGGAGTTAATTGAACAAAGCAGTACGGTTTTATGTATGTATACGACAGCCTTTGTGGGAGCGTATGCATTGGGAAAAGGTCTGGTAGTTTTGGACGGTCTTCCAAGTGAGGATGTTTATGATGTCAGGTGGAAAACATTTCAAAGAATTAGGGATAATATGGCGGATTCAGGGGCTGTTGTTGATTATCGGGCTGTAAAAGAAGTTCTGCCGCAAGGGGTGAAATGTTCAGATTCCTATTTCCGCTATTTGCTGGCTGAAAAAGAAAACATAGCAGAAAAAATATGTGAAATGGTTGAATATATATATAAGAAATATTACCAAATGCAGAAGTTTCCTCAAATCTGCGAATGTGCCTATCAAGATTATAAAAGCGTTATCCAGGAAGCCGTAAATTTTAATTGGGATAAGGTGGTATTTAGTAGGTATACGGGGTGTCTCTTGCAGCGTATGTTGAGTTTAATTGATTATCATATTAATGCGCCATTGAATGTAGAATCTTTGTTTAGACGTATAGAAGAAATCCGGGAAGGTGCATATCATACAGATGCTACCTTTAAGAAAATGATAAAAAATGTGTATCTATATCGTGATGAATGTATTGTCGAAAATACGGAAGCTATGATGGCGGATGATATTGATAGTGGAATTTTGCTGAATGCCTTTTATAATTTGAAAAAATATGATGAGATTATAAATTTTTCGAAGAAGAGCATTGGCGCTTACTATTTATTCCGTGCTTTTGTGGAATATGAGAGAAAAGAAAGTGCGGCGGTTATTGAGGATTTAGAGCAATATATGCGGTTATCTCTGCATAGGGCGTATATTAAGGAAATATCTGATATGTCAAATAATCGGTTTAAAGCGTTTTACATTCTGATAAAATGTCTGGCGGAAAATGGAAAAAAGCAAAAAGCATTTTATTATTTAAACGAAATGAAAGCCTATTATGAGCAGCTTTATCCAAAGTCGAGCGAAATTATAGAAGACTGCCTGCAAAGACAACATTATGATTGTCTGCATCGAGTAGAAATAGAATTTTTTAAGATTGTATATGGAGGATGAAATGAAAATAATAGCATTTGTACCAGTTAAGATGAACAACGAACGGCTTCCCGGAAAAAATACAAAAAAATTTTCCAATGGCAGACCGCTGATCAGTTACATACTGGAAACGTTGAAACTGGTAGAAGGTCTTGACGGAATCTATGTATACTGCAGTGATCCGGAAATAAAAAAATTTTTACCTGAAGGAATATATTATCTACAGCGTGATACATATCTTGATTTATCGTCTACGAGTTTTAATGAGGTGCTGACTTCTTTTGCAGAAGAGATTGCCGCAGATATCTATGTTCTTGCACATGCTACGGCTCCGTTTATAAAAAAGGAAAACTTTGAAAAAGGAATTGAGGCGGTAAAATCCGGGAAATATGATTCAGCATTAGCGGTGAGAAAAATGCAGGAATTTCTTTGGGTCGATGATCATCCCTTGAATTTCAGCCCGGAACAAATTCTGCGTACACAAGATTTAAAGCCATTTTATATAGAAACCTGTGGTATGTATATTTATACTTCTGATTTAATTAAGAAAGAGAAAAGAAGAGTGGGAGATATGCCATATTTAATTCCTGTTTCAAAAATAGAAGCATGTGATATCAATGATCCAGAGGATTTTATTTTTGCTGATGCGGTGAAAATGTTTGGCGAAAAGCAGATTTAAACGATTATTTTATTCATTCGGAAAACAGGAGAAATGATATTTTAAGCGAGGAGAAACAAAAATGAACGGGCTCAGTATTTTGGATTGCACATTAAGAGACGGCGGTTATATTAATAGATTTCATTTCGGCGAGCAGACTATGAAAAATATAGTCGAAAAGTTATCGAAAGCCTCTATTGATATTATTGAATGCGGCTTTTTGAAATCCGATGCGTTTGACAAAGATAAATCGCTGTTTGGAAGTATTGACAGCGTGAAAAATGTGATTGGAAGGAAAAATCCCAATCTGATGTATGTGGCAATGATACAATACGGAGCCATATCAATTGAGGAGATTGAAGGATTTGACGGAAGTTCCATTGATGGTATACGGCTCACTTTTCATGAGCATGAGATTGAACCATCATTTACACTTGCCAGACAGCTTATGGAAAAGGAATATAAAGTATTTATGCAGCCCGTAGGAACAATGACGTATACGGATGCTGCGCTGTTGAAACTGATCGAGAGGATAAATCGACTGAAACCATATGCATTTTATATGGTGGATACTTTGGGCACCATGTATAAGAATGATTTGCTCAGAATGTTTTATCTGGTTGATCATAACCTTGATAAAAAAATAGCAATCGGTTTTCATTCACATAATAATCTCCAGCTCTCTTTTTCAAATGCCCAGGAATTAATGCAGCTGAATATGTCGAGAAAGCTGATTATTGATGTGTCTGTGTTTGGGATGGGGCGCGGGGCTGGGAATCTGAATACAGAACTTGTAACACAATATATTAATTCGAATTTTGGGCTACAGTATGACAATGTTGAAATACTGGAGGTTATTGATGAGTATATCCGGCCTCTCAGTATTCAGTACAAATGGGGGTATGATGCGGCATATTATATAGCTTCTGTGACAGGCTGCCATCCAAACTATGCCTCGTTCCTGCTGAATCGTCAAACGCTGCATGTCCAGGATATTTATGCGGTTTTGAATCACCTGGATGCTAGCCGCAGGATGCTTTTTGACAGAGAATATATCAATGAAGAATATCTCCATTATATGAGTCACCATGTAGATGACCGTGCCGTTTTAGAGATGTTGAAAAAATGCATTGCAGAAAGGCCGGTATTGCTGCTTGCGCCGGGAAAATCGCTAAAAACAAATGAAGAAAAGATTACAGAGTTATTGAAGAGTAAAGATTATTTTGTGGCAAGTGTGAATTTTATTCCATCTAATCCGGCAGTCGATATGATGTTTGTAAGCAATATGAAGCGTTTCAAGAGCATGGAGGAATTAGGAAAGGAAATATCCGGGAAAATAAATATTATAGTAACTTCCAATATTTCTACAGTATCAGCAAAAAATAAATATATTATTAATTACTCAAGTTATCTAAATGAGGAGCAGTGTATTTCTGATAATGCAGGGCTCATGTGTATTAATCTTCTGAAAAAAGTAGGTGTAAAACAGATATGGCTTGCCGGGTTTGATGGATTTTCTTCCAATCTGCAGGAGAATTATTATGAATCTTCTATGTATATGGATGTTGAGGCAGAAAGGCTGCTGGAAATGAATATCGCAACGATGCAAAAACTGACGCAGCTAAGCACACAGATAGAAATCGGTTACCTTACCGACTCAGTTTACCAGTCATAATATGACATAACTAACAGATGTTTGGAATTTATATTCATCACAGTTGCCGGAGGTAAAATATGGCCAATCTAAAACAATTATTTTCCGCATATAAAAAACAGAAAATCGCTGTCTATGGTTTGGGAAAAGAGACCGGACGGATACTGTCGGAGATGCTGCCGGAATTTCAGATCATCGGCCTGCTTGACGGCTATAAACAGGAGGGTATGCTCTACGGGATGCCGATTATCTCTTTAGATTACGCTGTGGGGGAAGATGTTGGACTGATTCTGGTTGCGGCGAGACCTGGTCCCTGCCGGGCGATTGCAAAGCGTATTGGAAAAGTATGCAGGGAAAATCAGATCGCATTGATTGATGTACGCGGAAATGATCTGGGATATGTGGAGAAGGTTCTTTATGACTTAAAGCATATCGAGGGGATAACAAAACAGGAACTTCTGAAAAGAATTGAAGAGAATGATGTAGTCAGTT
>CAJULU010000015.1:0-38557 GCA_910587575.1 uncultured Dorea sp. | reverse complement strand
TTTGACCTGTTTGATACGTTATTGATGCGTCAGGTTTTATTCCCGGAAGATGTTTTTGACCTGATGGATTTCAGACTGAGGGAGCAGGGGATTTTTATAGAAGACTTTTCAAAGAAGCGTCTTTCCAGCGAAAAGGCATTGGCGGGACAGTCGCCTGACCTCCTTGAGATTTATGCCCGTTTGCAGGATTCTTGCGGCATTTTGGAGATGTCTCCGGAAACACTGGCTGAATTGGAGAGACAGATAGATTACGAATTGATTATCCCCAGAAAAGAGGTCTGTGACATTTTTAGGGAGGCGGTCCGAAGGAACAAGAAAGTTTATATCGTATCGGACACCTATTATACCAAAGAGCAGCTGGCGGTATTTCTGGAAAAATGCGGTATTATGGAATATGAGGGTATCATAGCCTCCTGTATGTACCATACTGACAAGACGCAGGGGCTCTTTCAGGTGTTGAAGGAAGCGGTGGGAGCAGCACGATGTATGCATATCGGTGATGATAAGACTGCAGACATACAGTATGGAGAGAAAAACGGAATAGAGACCTGTCATTTATACAGTGGTATCGGCCTGCTGGAAGCCGGCGGGTATCTGGGAATGTGGGATGCGATAGAATCTTTTTCGGACAGACTGAAAGCGGGAATGCTTACGGCGCGGATCTTTAACAGTCCATTCCAGTTTGAAGAGGCGGATCGAAAAATCCGTATCACTTCTGCCGGTGATACAGCGTATCTTTTTTTCGCACCGATGATATGCGATTTTGTTATCTGGCTATATCGCCATATCTGTGAGGACGGCTTGCAGAATATTTTTTTCTGCGCAAGAGATGGGTATTTAATCAAAAAGTTGTATGATATTCTGTCAGGAAATGACTCTTCTATTTATTTCCTGACTTCCCGTACCGCAGCAGTCCGCACCGGGATGAAAGATTACCATGATATTCGATATCTGGAGAAAATCAAATTTAATGGGACGCTGCGGGAACAACTGTGGAAAAGATTTGGGGTTTCTGCAGAGGAAGAAGATTCAAGACTGGTCAACGGCCGTTTAATGGATTTTTCACAAGAAATAATAAAAAGATCGGAAAAATGTCGGGAACGGAACAAAAAATATATAGATACATTAGAAATACAGGACGGAGAGATTGCTTTTTTTGACTTTGCCGCAAAAGGGACAAGCCAGGTTTATATGCAGCGTATACTTAAAAATTATTTGAAAGGGTTTTATTTTCTTCGGCTGGAAGATGAAAGCACAGAGCAGAGCCGCCTGGATATTATTTCATTTTATAAAGCCGGTGAACCGGACAGTAAAGCGATTTTTGAAAATTATGATATTTTGGAAACAATCCTCACATCCCCGTTTCCTTCCGTATTGGAGTTTGACGAGTGCGGGACTCCTGTATATGCAGAAGAAACAAGAAAACAAAGAGACCTTGACTTTCTGCAGGATGCGCAGGACGGCATCTGTGAATATTTCAGGAATTATCTGAGATTTTGTCCCATGGCAGAGCGAAGAGTGCATAAAAAGTTAGATGAAATTCTGCTTTTTATGGTACATAAGATGACTATAGCAGACCGCGTTTTTCTGGGAATGAAGGCAGAGGATTCCTTTTTCAACAGAGCAATAAATATAGCGGATCTGATATAAATTATTTTGCGGATTTTAGAGAAAGTGATTCTGAGAGACTATTATAGAATGTTTGGGAGCGGATAAATATGAATTATGCGATTATTCTTGCAGGAGGCAGAGGAGGGCGTTTTCATGGAAATGTACCAAAGCAGTTTGTGGAACTTACCAACAGCCCGATGCTTGTATATTCTATGAAAACGGCACAGATAAATAAAAATGTGGATTCGATTTGTGTGGTGGCACCAAAGCAGTATCATGACCAGGTGAGGAGCTGGGCAGAGGAATATAAGATTACAAAATTCGAGTTTCTTGCACAATCAGGAAATGAAAGATACCAGTCTGTCTACAATGGTCTGATGATACTTCCCGCAAAGCCGAGAGATACGGTGATCATTATGACGGCGGTATGTCCCTTTGTCTCTCAGGTTACCATGGACAAGCTGTATGGCGCACTGAAAAAATGGGAGGCGTGTATTACCGTAATTAAAGCGACGGATGCAATCACTTTTAGTAATGATGGGAAAAATGTCAACCGCACTCTGCAGAAAAAGAAGCTGTTCATCCAGCAGGGACCGCAGATTTTCCGATATAGTATATTGAAACAGGCGCATAAAGCATATCTGGCGGATGAAGAGAGAATAGAGGTTAATGAAGACAGCGAACTGGTGCTCAATATCGGGGTTGAATGTGGGATGGTGCTTGGAGACCGGTACTGTGTCAAGGTTACTTTCCCGGAGGACCTGGCCATTGTGCAGGCGCTCTATCCGTTGTTTGTGAAGCAGGAGGCGGGATATCATGACAACTGCTGAAAAAATATGGATCGAGGATGCAAAGACCATTGCAAATTCTCCGATAAACTGGGAGAAGCTGAAAGGGAAAACCATTTGGATCACAGGTGCAAATGGGTATGTTCCGCAGTATATCGTGCATGGACTTTTGAAAAGAAATGATCTGTATCAAGACGGAATCCGGGTGATTGCAATGTGCCGTAACAGGGAGCGGGCATACCATCGATTTTTAAGATACAGGGAAAGAGATGATTTTGAATTATTTCTGCAGGATGTCCGCATGCCGGTACAGTATAATGGGAATGTGGATTACATCATCCATGGGGCAAGCCCGTCGGGCGCTGCCGACAGATATAGAGATCCTGTGGCGACTTTCGATGCAAATGTAATCGGATGTGAAAATATGCTGAATCTTGCGGAAAGGAAAGGAGCCGAATTTCTTCTGCTCTCCAGCATTGATATTTATGGCAGTGTCCCGAATTGCGGACGTTTCTCCGAAGATTGTGCGGGTGTCCTGAACCATCTGAATATACATAATGTATATGCATGTGCGAAGCAGGCAGCAGAGACGTTATGTGCCTGTTATTCCGATAAAAATATCAGATGCACCATTGTAAGACCGTCACAGATCTTAGCCGGAGGAATTGCTCTGGATGATGGGAGACTGCATATTGATTTTATATCGCAGATGCTTAAGGGAAATGAGATTATGCTGAAAGGGGATGGATCTCCGCGCAGGACATTTCTGTATATAACCGATGCTGTTACCGGTATATTGACAGTGCTATTGGAGGGGAGAACCGGGGAAGCCTACAATCTGTGCTCGGAGGCCTGCGAAGCCTCTGTGCTGGAGATGGCTCAGACTATGGCGTCATGTGTAAGGGATAGAATCATCAACATCAGCTTCAACATGGAAACCAGAAAAAAGGA
Organism: uncultured Dorea sp.; assembly: GCA_910587575.1. Lineage (GTDB taxonomy): Bacteria > Bacillota > Clostridia > Lachnospirales > Lachnospiraceae > Sporofaciens. The sequence continues at coordinate 35,207 of CAJULU010000015.1, read as the reverse complement.
TCCGGCTGTTATGCAGGCGGTAGCTGTAGTATGTGGATGTTCGGATAAGATACGTTCCTTGGGGTGGAAGCCGGAAGTTCCGTTAAACGAGGCATGCAGGAGAATGATGGCATACTATGGTATGGAAGTATAAATAAATATCTCTGGAAGTATACGGATCCACGTGTGATTTCATGGCTTTTTGTTGAGATATCCGATGGGGAGATATTCGTCTGAACCTTGTCCTGTCCATTTTTCATACTTTAATGGACGAAGTCCATCCGCCCGTAGGGCCTGAATTTCGGTGTGCCCTTGGGTATAGATAAAAGTCCAGTCGATCGCCCTGTCAATCAGGCGCAGCATATGATCCTGGGGAACCATATCATCCATAGAAAACATCAGCATTTATCAATATGCCGCATATGGAAGGGGAAATACTCCGGAATATCCGTAAGTTAAAATTCTAAATTCCATTGAATCAACATCCCAAAGTTGCTATACTGTCAGCAAGGAGGATGCAGGTTTATGGAAAGGAAGAAGCTTCCGATTGGAATTGAATTTTTTAAATATTTTAAGAAGGATCATTTTTACTATGTAGATAAGACGGGTTTTATCCGTGATTTAGTGAAGGCGCGGGGAAGCGTCAACTTATTTACAAGGCCCCGGCGTTTTGGAAAGAGCCTGAATATGGACATGCTGAAGAGCTTTTTTGAAATCGGTACGGATCCCCTTTTGTTTGAAGGACTGGAGATTTCCAGGGATACTGTACTCTGTGAACAGTATATGGGAAGATATCCGGTCATATCAATCAGTCTGAAGGACGTTGAAGGCGAAGATTTCCGGACGGCGTACGATATGCTGGGGAATGTGATCTGCGAGGAAGCAGAGAGGTTAGGGTTTCTTCTGGAGAGCGACAGGCTGATGGAGTCTGAAAAAGGAAAGATGAGCCGGCTGATGAATGGAGATTTCGGAAAAGCCGCTGACCTTCACAGGAGTCTGAGGGTGTTGACGCAGCTGCTTTCCAATCATTATGGAAATCCGGTAATCGTTCTGATTGATGAATATGACGTTCCTCTGGACAAGGCGTATCAGAAAGGTTATTACCAGCAAATGGTGACGCTTATCCGGTCATTGTTCAGCCAGGTTTTGAAAACGAATAAAAATTTATATTTTGCTGTCATTACAGGATGCCTGAGAATTGCGAAGGAGAGTATTTTTACAGGACTTAATAATTTTAAGGTAAGAACCATATCTGACGTGGGTTATGCAGATTATTTCGGATTTACGGCAGATGAAGTAAGAGAATTGCTTCTTTATTATGGCCTGGAAGAAAAGTTTGAAATGTTCAGGGAATGGTATGACGGGTATCGTTTTGGAGAGGTGGAAGTATATTGTCCCTGGGATGTGATTAATCAGTGTGACAAATTACTTGAGTCAGAAGATGCGCCGATGGAAGCGCACTGGGAGAATAGCAGCAGTAATGCTATTGTCCAGGATATTCTTGAGACTGCTACAGAGACGACAAAAAGCCAGATAGAGTCATTGATATCCGGAGAATCGGTAGAAAAGGCGCTGGTTCCAGAACTGACATATACGGATCTTGACAGCAAAGACAAGGAAGTGCGTCAGACCTATTTGTGGAGTGTGCTTTTTGCCACGGGATATTTGACGGATGCCGCCAGGCCTGAGAATGGAGTTCACAAGCTTGTGATTCCGAACCGGGAAGTGCGTGGGATTTATGAAAAAAGAATCCGTTCCTGGTTCAAGGCGAGGATTACGAGTGATACGTCCAGATGGAAGAAATTCTGTGAAGCTCTGGAAGCCGGACGCTGCAAGGAAGTAGAGAAGCTATTTAATGAGTTTATGTCAGCAGCCATCAGTGTCAGGGATACCTATGTCAGGAAAGAAATGAAAGAAAATTTCTATCACGGTATGTTGTTAGGGCTTTTGCAGGCCGAAGGAAGCTGGAGTGTCAGATCGAATGCGGAGTCGGGGATCGGATATACAGATATCAGGCTGGAAATTCCAGCGGCCAGGGTGGGATGCGTGATTGAGGTAAAATATGCAGAGAATGGCAAATATGAGCAGGCATGCGAGGAGGCGATGGAGCAGATTGAAAAAGGCAGGTATGCCGAAATCCTAAGGCAGGATGGTATGCAGCTAATCCATAAATATGGAATTGCCTGTTATAAGAAAAGCTGTAAGATCAGATACAGGGCAGAGTGAGTCTTTGCCATATGCCATAACTGCATTCAAAAAGTGCTGCAAATAAGGTTCCGGCCTGGCTTCTTTAAAAAGCGTGCCAGGCCGGTTCCCTAATCCAATATTTCTATTTTACAGGAATGTCTTTTATCCTTTTTATCGTAAGCAATCCCTAAAGCCAGAATCCGTCCCGTATACGGGGAAGGCTCTCCAAGCCGGCCTTTGAACCGAAGCGCGTATTTCCGGTCTTTGATCTGCCGGATCATCTCTTTAGGCGTATGGAATCGATACCCGGCCATTTTCGCTGATCTGTAATCTTCAGATAGCGTTCATACAAAGTGTCTGCTTCGTTATCCGAAAATCCAAAATATTTACTGTATTTTACCTTTGTCGCCATTGTGTATTCCAGAAACATATTCAGTTCCGAGCCGCTGGAATATTTGGCAATCGGCAGGATTCCCGTCATATACGCCAGCTCCACATAGGGCTGGCCTTTTAGGAGATTGCTGATAAAATCAATAAATGCAGCTTTATCCGTGTCCGTCACGAACTGTCTGTGAAAGATGAATTTTACATTATCCTCGAATTCCAGAATCTGATTCAGTGTATCCCACACCGCAGCTGAATCATTAATTCCTGCACCGGGATAATCTCGGATCAGATCCCCCAGAAGCCTTTTCTGGATTCGTGAGATATATTGGGAATAATTCTTACAATCTATCCATTCCCCGTCCAAAATAGGAAGAAATCATGTTCGCCATAACGGTCTTGCCAGGAAGCAGAAACCGTTGGTTCCAATAAAGAAATGAGTTCATCTAACAGGGGGGTTTTGTATGGAATACGATTGCCAGAATTCTGCCGCTTGCCTATTTGTCTGGTCTCATGTTAGAATAAAGCTTAAATACCCGGAAGGGAAGGCGGACTTTGTCCAATAGAGAAATAAGAGATAGATGATGAGGAAAGGAAAAAGAATATGGTTACAGAAGAGGTTATCAAAAGCGGAGCGTTATATGATGCTTCCGATGCAGACTTATTTGAAGTGCAGTGGAGATATAATGACCTGATGTTTGAATACAATCAGACCAGGCCCTCCAACCGGAAAAAGCAGCAGGAGATTTTAAAGGAATTGTTGGGAGATCTGGGGAAAGACTGCGTGATTGAGCCGCCGTTCAGGGCAAACTGGGGAAAGAACACACATTTTGGGGACAATGTGTATGTGAACTTCAATCTGACACTGGTGGACGATGCAGATATTTATATCGGCAGTCACGTCATGATTGGTCCGAATGTGACGCTTGCAACCGCAGGGCATCCGCTGGAAGCAGAACTAAGGAACAAGGGGCTGCAGTTTAACAAGTCTGTCCGTATCGGGGACGGCGTATGGCTTGGTGCAGGAGTGATTGTTCTGCCTGGAGTGACAATCGGGGAGAATACTGTAATCGGTGCAGGAAGCATCGTAACCAGGGACATTCCGGCCAATGTTGTGGCTTATGGAAATCCCTGCAGAGTCAGAAAGACATTATAAGATAAGAGATTATCACTAAGATTTTCAATTCTTGGGAGATCTTGAGCTTACAGGAGGCTGCGTAAATGAACGAAGAAGGGATAAACGAAGAAGATATCAAAGAAAAAGATATGAAAGAAAAAGACATCAGAGGAGAAAATGTAAGAGAAGAAGATGTAAGAGAAGAAGTAATCAAAGAACAAGTCAGAAAGGAAGAGGACATCATTAAGGAGACCTGGAGCAGTATGTCGTTTGGAAAGAAGCTGGAATATCTGTGGATGTACTACAAATCCTGGCTCTTCGCTGCGGTGATTCTGGCCGGTGTCATATGCCTTGGGGTGTCGATGTATAAGGGAATGCATACGAAGATTCTTCTGAATGCGGTTGTGATTGGCGGAGACAGCCAGAAAGCGGAATGGCTGGAGGAATCATTTGCCCGATACGCAGGATTTGAGGAGAAGGACGGAGTGGTGCGTGTCCGGGCCAATATTCCGGATGATAAAGGAGGGGCAACCAGCAAGACTGCCCTGACAACCTTAATGGGAGCAAATGCGGTGGACGTGCTGGTATGTTCCGAGAGTGTTTTCCAGGAGTACGCCGTCCAGGACGGATTTCTGAACATGGAAGAATTTCTCGGAGAGAAGGCGGCGGACTATGGAGAGGCCGTGAGTGATTACGGGGTGCTGCTTTCATCCGGCAATATTCTGGAGCAGGAGGACATGACATCTTATGACAAGATCTATGTTGCGGTTCCGGTCAACAGCCAGAACATGGAGAATGCGGCAAAGTTTATAGAGTATCTGCAGCAGTAGGGCAGTTTCTGGCGATGGGAGAGAAATGTGTCTATGACGAAAAAAGAATTTAAGCGCGCCATGCAATGCGGCCTGGGCTGCTGCGTCCAGGAACTTAAGACAACCAGAAGCCATTACCTGTACGAAATGGTGAAGTGCTTTCCCGATGAGAGTCCGTTCGTGGAGGCGGCGTCTTCTTATCTTGCCAGAAATATTGCAGATCCACGCTGGGGCTTTCTGTATGCCTGTGGTTTTCTGGAACTTTCAGCCAGGAACGGGAATCTGTCTGCGGCCGGAATCCTGAGGGATTATTACGGCCTGCTGTATATGAGTTTAAAGCAGACAAAACGCCGGCTGCCAGACGGCACGCTGCCATTGTGCGACCATTTTGAACATCTCTGCATCTCAGTGGTGAACCTTGCAAAGACGCAGGAAGAATGGGACGAAAGGTATTTTCAGACGGTGGAGGATCTGGGAATCCTGTTTCTTGATCAACCAATGTTTACATACTGGAATTTTGAAGAGTTTCAGTGGTATGGGGAGAAACGCCGGGGGAAGACAGCCCTCCGAAGAATCCTGAAGGAGAAAGCAAAGACTTCAAGGGGAATCAGAGCCTGGCTTCAATCCATGAGGAAGCAGGAGAGCTACTGGAAAAATGAATGTGCCGGAAAACAGCGGAAAATGATGGAAGATCTGACGGCGGTATCCATATATAAGACGCTTAAGGCAGGCGGCCGTGTGGGAAGGGCGCTTCCTGTCATGGCAGCGGCAATGCTGTTAAAGGACGGCCGGGAAGACGAGGTAAAACAGCTGGCGGAATATTACCGGAAAGAGACGGAGCCGTCCATACGTTCCCGGCTCCTATGGCTTCTGGGAAGAAGAACCTGCTCCGTGTTTCTGGATGCAGAGGCTGTCATACAGGATGCGCAGTCAGAAAATGACAGCCTCAGTGAAAATGCATTTTCGGCCCTGGAATATATCACAGATGACAAGGTGCATGATTTTGCCGCAAGACTTCTGAGCCGGAAGGAACATACCGAAGATGTGATTTATATGCTTTCCAACAATTACAGACAGGAAGACCATGACATTCTGGTTTCCCTGGTAACCGCTCTTCCGGTTACTCTGAAAGAAACCGTTCCGTGGCACGGACCTTATATGGCAGTCCTCAGAATGTCGGAAAGGGGCGGGACAGAACATTTCCCCAGAGAACTGCTGCCATATATCTATGAACATACCCTGTGTTCCTGCTGCCGTTTTTCTGCCCTTAAGGAAATGAGCCGCAGGCGGATGGCGACGGAAGAGATTTTAAAGGAATGCCTGTACGACAGTTATGAGGACATAAGGAAATTCGCAGAAAGTAAACTGAAAAGAGCAGGAACAGATGAAATTCCGTCTGTAAACTAATTGGAAATACTTGACGAATACTGGTAAAACCAGTAAAATATTATATGCGACTTAGAAAAATATATAGTTATTAGGAGGTCATGACAAATGGCAAAATGGGTTTATATGTTCAAAGAAGGTAACGCAACCATGAGAAACCTTCTTGGAGGTAAAGGTGCGAACCTTGCTGAGATGACAAGCTTAGGCCTTCCGGTACCGCAGGGCTTTACGATTACGACAGAGGCATGTACACAGTATTATGAGGACGGCAGAAAGATCAATGACGAGATCATGGAGCAGATCATGGAAGCCGTTACGAAGATGGAAGCCATTACAGAGAAGAAGTTCGGTGACAAAGAGAACCCGCTTCTTGTTTCTGTCCGTTCCGGTGCAAGGGCATCCATGCCTGGTATGATGGACACGATTCTGAACCTTGGTCTGAATGAGGACGTTGTTGAGGTCCTGGCAGAGAAGTCCGGCAATCCGCGCTGGGCATGGGACTGCTACAGAAGATTTATCCAGATGTATTCCGACGTAGTTATGGAAGTTGGTAAGAAATATTTCGAAGAACTGATTGACAAGATGAAAGAGGAGAAGGGCGTAAAGCAGGATGTAGAGCTTACGGCTGACGATCTGAAAGCGCTGGCAGGACAGTTCAAGGCAGAGTACAAAGAAAAGATCGGACAGGACTTCCCGTCTGACCCGAAGGAACAGTTAATGGGAGCCATCAAGGCTGTATTCCGTTCCTGGGACAACCCGAGAGCCAATGTATACCGTCGTGACAACGATATCCCGTATTCCTGGGGAACCGCTGTAAACGTACAGTCCATGGCATTTGGCAACATGGGTGACGACTGCGGTACCGGTGTTGCATTTACCCGTGACCCGGCTACAGGAGAGAATGGTCTGTTCGGTGAGTTCCTGACCAACGCACAGGGCGAGGACGTGGTTGCCGGTGTCCGTACGCCTATGCACATCTCCGAGATGGAGCAGAAATTCCCAGAAGCATTTGTTCAGTTCAAGCAGGTATGTGAGACGCTTGAGAAGCACTACAGAGATATGCAGGATATGGAGTTTACGGTTGAGCATGGCAAGCTTTACATGCTGCAGACACGTAACGGTAAGAGAACTGCCCAGGCTGCCCTTAAGATTGCCTGCGACCTTGTTGATGAAGGCATGAGGACAGAGGAAGAGGCGGTTGCAATGATCGATCCCCGTAACCTGGATACACTGCTTCACCCGCAGTTTGACGCTGCTGCCCTTAAGGCTGCAACACCGATGGGCAAGGGTCTTGGAGCATCTCCGGGAGCTGCCTGCGGTAAGATTGTATTTACGGCAGAAGATGCGGTTGAGTGGCATGCAAGAGGAGAGAAGGTTGTTCTTGTACGTCTTGAGACATCACCGGAAGATATTACCGGTATGAAGTCTTCACAGGGTATCCTGACCGTCCGCGGCGGTATGACGAGCCATGCAGCCGTTGTTGCACGTGGAATGGGTACATGCTGTGTATCCGGATGCGGCGACATTGCGATGGACGAGGAGAATAAGAAGTTTACGCTGGCAGGAAAGGAATTCCATGAGGGAGATGCCATTTCCATTGATGGTACCACAGGTAACATCTACGATGGAATCATTCCTACCGTTGATGCTAAGATTGCAGGAGAATTCGGAAGAATCATGGCATGGGCGGACAAGTACAGAAGATTAAAGGTTCGTACCAATGCAGATACACCGGCTGACGCAAAGAAGGCTGTTGAGCTTGGGGCAGAAGGTATCGGTCTTTGCCGTACAGAGCATATGTTCTTCGAGGAAGACAGAATTGCTGCATTCCGTGAGATGATCTGTGCTGATACCGTTGAAGAGAGAGAAGCAGCTCTTGAGAAGATCCTGCCATATCAGCAGGGAGACTTCGAGGCTCTTTACACAGCGCTGGAAGGCAATCCGGTTACCATCCGTTTCTTAGATCCGCCGCTTCATGAGTTCGTTCCTACCGAGGAAGAAGATATTAAGAAACTGGCTGACGCCCAGGGCAAGACTGTTGAGCAGATTAAGACTCTGATTGATTCTCTTCATGAGTTCAACCCGATGATGGGACATCGTGGATGCCGTCTTGCGGTTACCTATCCGGAGATTGCAAAGATGCAGACCAAGGCTGTCATCCGTGCGGCAATCAATGTGAAGAAAGCTCATCCGGACTGGGCAATCAAACCGGAGATCATGATTCCGTTGATCGGTGATATCAAAGAGCTGAAGTATGTGAAGAAATTCGTGGTTGAGACCGCAGACGCAGAGATTGCAGAAGCTGGAATCGGGCTTGAGTATGAAGTTGGTACAATGATTGAGATTCCAAGAGCTGCCCTTACGGCAGATGAGATTGCGAAGGAAGCTGACTTCTTCTGCTTCGGTACCAATGACCTGACGCAGATGACGTTCGGATTCTCCCGTGATGATGCCGGCAAGTTCCTGGAGGGATATTATGACGCTAAGATCTACGAGAACGATCCGTGTGCGAAGCTTGACCAGACAGGTGTCGGCAAGCTGATGGAGACGGCGATTAAACTGGGCAAGCCTTCTAATCCGGCTCTTCACATCGGTATCTGCGGCGAGCACGGCGGAGATCCAAGTTCCGTAGAGTTCTGCCATAAGATTGGCCTGGATTATGTATCCTGTTCACCGTTCCGTGTGCCGATTGCAAGACTTGCGGCGGCTCAGGCGGCAATTGCAAACAAGTGAGCAATCATTAAATAATATATTTTGAAGGGAGAGGTCGGGAAATGACATCTGCATATCCTGTATCACTGTGATATCGGAAGATTTATGGTATACAGGGAGGGTGCATACGCAGTCATTTCCCTACACTCCCTTTTGTAGTAAAAAATCTTCTTTCCACTCTCGTATAACTTCTATTTTTATTTCCTATCTCTTAAGGTTATAAGGTTGATAGCTTATTATTTTAATTGTAGCAGCTATCAGCCTTTTTGTGTTTTTTCCTAACTTGAATGTAGAGGAAAATATTATACTGCCCTTGTTGCTGGATGGAATTTCTTAAGAAATCTTAAGATTTAATTTGGCCATTTCTTAAGAGATACTATATAAAGTATGTGCATGAAGGGAAAATATAGAAAATCTGAGTATAGCCTTTGGGAAGGGATGGGAGAATGTATTGTCGAAAATGCAGCAAAGAAATCAAGGATGACAGTAAGTTTTGTCCTTATTGTGGTAACGAAATATTAATGGATCAGAGCAGCCTGCCTGCACCCGGCAAACCAGAATTGAATTCTGACACTGGTACACATACCACTGCCGGAGGGAAAGAACCGCCGACAGAGAAAAAGAAAGTGGCAGGCCGCCCAGGATGGTTAATTCCCTTGGCTGTGGTCTCCAGTGTTGCAGTCATAGGTACGGCCGTTTACATGGGGGTAAGAGTCATGCAGGAACCTGCTGAGGCAACGAAGCAAGTGAGTGTTGATGCCAGGAAACAGGAGGAAGAATCTGTGGACTCAGTAGAAACTGTAGAAACCGTGGAATCTGCCGAACCAAAACAGCCGGAATATCCAGTTGATATTACGTTGAACCAGGAGGAAATGAAGGGAATTGGGGATTTGCTGTATCTTATGGGTTCTATCGATATTACGGAAGAACGTCAGGGGGGAATATTCAGCCATAATAATGCGATAAATGAGGACATTGCCAGAAAACTTGTGGTACATACGCTGGCATTAAGTAGTTCTTTGGTAAATGGCGGTTCTTTGGTAAATGGTGACGCTGAGTATGGAACTGGCAGCAGGTGGATTGTTCCTAAAGAGATACTGGACCAGTATCTACAAAATTCTATTAACTATCAGGAATATAAATTGGGAGAGTGGGATGAATTATCTGATGGTAATGTGCATATTGCAGATACAGCACCTATTAGTGTGGTTTATAATGAAACTCCTCAAATAACCAGGGTACAGCAGATATCCGATGAAGAAATTGAGGTATTTGGTATTGATGAATATAAAGCGGATTCTATTGTTACTGAGTTGTATACGGCAGAATTTGATGTGATTATGAAGAAGAACCCAGACAGTATATGGGGCGGCTACACCTTGACAGAAATCAAGAGCTGGGGACGGCAGGATGCCCGGAACGCAGCTGGAACTACCGGAGACTGGAAACAGGCATTTATTAATGCTATTAATCCCAAGTACGCTTATAAGAAAACTGGTGGGGAATATACTGAAAGCAGCATAGAAGAAAACTATGATACATATGTGGCATTTAAACTATGGGATATGAACAAAGATGGTATTCCGGAGGTTATTTGTTCGTTTGGAAGTTGGAACTCTGCGGGAAGCGGTATGTTATACGCATACAATCCACAGACAAATTCTGTTACAGAAAATATACTTGGTGGAAGATTTTTTACATATAGCGGAGAGGAATTATGTGCGACTGGCAGTATTGGTGGCGCAGGACATTCTACGGTTTATACATTAAAAAATATATATACTCAGCCATTGGAGGCTGATTTGACATATGGAGGCTTAATACAAGAAATCCAGAATTATGGTCAATAAGGTCAGGAGTACTTCTTGATGGGGATTAACTGTATTTGATATTAATAACATAAGTAGGAGGAGTAATGAAATGTACTGCCGGAAGTGTGGCAAAGAGATTGAAAATAATAGTAAGTTTTGTCCTTGTTGCGGAAATCATTTGGATATGGAACAGAGTCATGCAGAACGTCCTGCGAAGCCAAAAGAACTGTTGGAAGAGCCATCAAAAGAATATAAAAGTGTAAATCCTAAAAAGTGGGTAATTCCTGTAGCTGCGGTATCCAGTGCTGCAATCATAGGTCTTGTGGTCTTTGTGGGGGTAAGATTCATGCAGAAACCGCCAGAGACAACAGAGCCGGTGACAGCTGATATTCAGAAACAGGATAGCAGTGACAAAAAAGAAAAAGTAGGAAAGGTAGAAGATGTAGAATCAGCAGAAGATACAATACAGGATGATGAGCCGGGACAAGTTGATACTATAATTTCATTAGAACCATCTGTAAAGGAGCAGTTAGAACTGTTTGTAGAATTGTTAGGATGGAGTGAACATTTTTCTTATAATTGGGAAGATAGAAAAAAGTTGATGGAGTTTGACGATTCAAATCTGTGTCATAGTTTTTTGTTATACTCTTTGTTTTTTGATGGATATAACAAAAAAAATAATGATAGGTTAATCAGTAAATATACATATACAATGACGAGTTATCCTCAGTTTATTATTGCGGAAGAAATAGCAAAAAAATATTTAATGGATTCCATTGGAAGATATGATAATAGCAGAATGAATATAGAAGGTACGAATATCGTACTGCCATTTGGTGATACGGGGGATAGCGGCGTAGACAATGTGGAGATAACTAATGCCAGACAGGTGTCAGAAAATGATATTCAGATAGAAGGGAATATTGCATTTCAGAGAGGGTGGAAGATTTCGAGGACGGTTAGTTTTTTGATTACGATGACTGCTAACCCCGAAAGCATATGGGGCGGTTATACATTTAAAACATTGGATTGTTGGGAGGAAGAAGGGGATTATATCTTATCTGAAATATCAACCCGTTACTATTCGGTAAATGACTTGAGCAGTATGGACGCACATACTTTGTATCTGGCGAGAAATGAATTGTATGCCCGTCATGGGTATATCTTTAAAACACCAGAACTACAGGAATACTTTGGGAATAAATCATGGTATACCCCGCAGGTTTCAGAAGTTCCCGATTCAGCATTCAATGAATATGAGAAAAAGAATTTGGAACTGATTCAGAAACTTGAAGCGAATTTTTAACAAAACGAAATTGATAAACAGTTTTTCTAAGCCTTTCCCACGCAACAGTGGCAGAGGCTTTCCTTATCTATAATATAATGGTAACCTTCCTGGTATGGCCAACAGCATTGACTTTTTGCTGTCCAGCCTCTATACTGTGTTTATAAGACTATGCTACGGCATAGGAACATGTTATACGGCGAAAGGGGAGAAGAAATGTCAAAAAATAATCTGCCGGCACAGGAAGAAATGAGTACCCGGGATAAAGTCCTTTATGCAGCCGCAACGCTGTTTTGGGAGAAAGGCTATGAGAAGACGACAATGGTAGAAGTCGCTGCCCGTGCAGGGGTCAACCGGGGGTCTGTATTTTTCGCAGTCAAGAATAAGGAAAATCTCTTATGTATTCTGGTGTCTTATGTTCTGGAAAGAACGTTTTCTTCCAGCCATCTGATTGTCGGGGAAATCCATGACCCTGTTTTAAGTTTTACGGTAGAAGCAGCTTTGCAGCTTTATATGGCGGAAAGCCGGGAGGAAGTGCGGGAGATGGTTGCCGTAGCCTACACCCTGCCCACGACCTCCGACCTGATTTACCGCAAAACGGCCAAAAGGCTGTCAGAGCTGTTCGGGGCGTATAACCCCGATTGGGAGGAAAGGGACTTTTTCGAGCGTGAGATTGCTTCCGGCAGCATCATGCGGGGCTATATGGCAAGGCCCTGCGACCTGTACTTCACCATGGAGCGAAAAATGCGGGTATTTCTGGAAACTACGCTGGCCATCTACAATGTGCCGAAGGAAAAGACCGAGGAAGCGGTCAGCTTCCTTTCCGGCTTTGATTTTGAGGATATAGCCGGGCGTGCCATTCGGAAGTTGCTTGACGTTCTGAAAGTGGAAAAAGTAACCTGTTGAGTATCTGGGAAAAAATCTGCAAAAAAGGAGAAACAAAAATGAAGATGAATGAAGAATTGAAACAGAAGATGCGTGAAGTTCTGCAGGAACGGTACGGGGTAGATATTGAAGAGGCGGTATGCCGTTATTCCACTCAAAATTATGCGTTTATTTTTCGGGAAAAACCATATATGATCCGTGTGAGCATATCTCCCAAAAAGACCAGAAAAGAGATACTCAGCGAATTGATGTGGGTGGACGACTTAAAGCCGTTTAAGCAGACCATCTGCGAACCCAATGAATCGCTGAACGGGTTTTTTCTTGAAGAGTTTGAAATTGACGGCAGATTATACCGGGCCAGCATGTTCCGGACAGCCCGGGGGAATATTAAGCTGACCACGGAAATGAAACCAATGTTCTTTATCTGTGTCGGCGACCTGCTGGGAGCAATCCATCATGCTAGTTCTAACGAAAGAGAGCTGGGGATTCAATACAGCCGTAAAAAAATGAGCGATAATTTTGAAGAGTTAAGAAACCGAGTCAAAGAGCACATACCGCCCGAAATCGAAGGACGGATCCTGGCCGTCCAGAAGGAGGTGGACAGTCTGCCGGAAGAATTGGGCAGATATGGAATCTGTCACGGAGATTTTCATATCAATAACTTCTTTGTAGAAGAAAATAATATCTGGCTGTTCGATTTTGACGGCTGTACTTATGCCAACTATATGTATGATGTGGCCAGTTTTGTCCAGGCTTGTTTCCTGATGGGGTATAAGGCGGGGGAAGACTGCAGAAAAGTGCTTTACGAAGACATCCTTCCATATTTTAAGACAGGCTATGAATTGAATAAGGAATGTGACGGGCACTATTGGGATCATCTGGAACTGTTTCTTACTTATCGTACGGCGATCGCATATATGTCCCTTTTAGAAATCGACGAATGCGGCGTTGTGGATAACCTGGAACATATCAGGCGTTTTTTGGGCTATATCATCTCTCAGGATAATGCCTTAGATGCAATGACTACGGCGTTAAAGAGACAGGCGGCCGGACAATAAGGAAGGAATATAATAGGAAATGAAGAATGATTATATTGTACGGAAGTTATATTATTCTTTTGTGACGGTTTCCATATTGTCCGCTTTGACAGCGACCGTAGGAATGCTGATTGACAATATCATTGTCGGAAGATACCTGGGGTCGGACGCACTGGGTGCAATGGGAGTCGTGGGGCCTGTGAGCCTGCTTCTTTCCGCCTTTGGAAATATATGCTCGGGGGGAGGGACTGCAAGGGCCTCGCAGGCCGTAGGCAGAGGGGACAAAGAACAGGTCTGCCGTATTTTTACCGTTACCATGTTCTTTGCATTTCTCATTGGAATACTCGTTACGGTTGGCGGTCTGATTTTCACACAACAGATTGCGGACATTCTGGGGGCAAAGGGAGTATTGAAAGAATTGACCGCACAGTATTTATACGGTTACTTCTTAGGAGCCCTTCCTACGATCATGATGACGGCGCTGATGGGGTTTGTCCGTATTGACGGTTCTCCCAGGCTTCCGATGATGTGCATCATAGCCATGTCTGGGGTTAATATTACACTGGATCTTGTCATGGTGCTTGTACTGCATAAAGGGATGTTCGGCATGGCGCTGGCTACAGCCGTCAGCTATTATATTGCGGTCCTGGTCGGCTGTACCCATTTCTTAAAAAGAGATAAAACTCTGAAACTGGTACCGGTGAAGGGTGTGGGAAAAGAACTTTCCTCCATTATCATTACCGGGGCTCCAACGGCCATCAGCCGGATCAGTGATACCTTAAAAGTAATGATCCTGAATAATCTTCTGGTAACGGCTGTCAGCGTTGGCGCAGTTACGGCGCTGAATGTGCGGACGCAGGCGAATAATATCGTAGGCGCATTGATCGTCGGAATGGGGCAGGCGGTCATTCCCGTAGTAGGCATGTTCTATGGGGAGGAGGACCGGACGGCCCTCAGGGATACCTTGAAAACAACATTGAAGATCGGGCTGTCTCTCAGCGGAATCGTGGCAGCCGTACTGCTTCTGTTCCCTTCGCTTTTAACAAATGCGCTGGGAGTTACAGAGCCGGATATTATGGAAATGTCAAATATGGCAGTACGATTGTTTGCAGTGGGAATGCCGGTGGCTTTACTGAATACCATACTGATGAATTTCTATCAAAGTACCAGGAAAACGGGCCTGGCCATATTAATCTGCGTACTCCAGAGCCTGGTATTTACGGTAATCATGGCATTTATCCTGATTAAGCCTATGGGCAGTACCGGTGTCTGGACGGCATTTCTTCTGGGGGAAGTATTTACGCTGATTACGGTCGTGCTGTACGTTACCCATAAAAACGGGAAATTTTCTTTAAAGATTTCTTCCTATATGCTTTTAGAAGAAGATTTTGGAGGAAATCCGAAAGACAGACTGGAGCTTTCCATTGGGAACAGCATGGAAGAAGTCATGGATGTTTCATCGAATATTTATAAATTAGGGCGTAATCATAATATTGATGAAAAAATGCTCAATGAGATCTCCCTGTGCATAGAGGAAATGGCCGGAAACGTTGTGAAGCACGCTTTTAAACCGGGGGAGAAGAAATGGTTCGACGTGCTGGTTTTAGATAAACCGGAGTCTGTCATTATCCGCATGCGTGATAATGGATCCGCATTTGATCCTTTGGATTACCTGAATGCGGCGGATGATTCGGACGGGGAAGAGCGGTTCGGCATCAAAATGATAGCATCCCTTGCTGACAGATTTGATTACTCGCGCAATATGGGTCTGAATGTACTGATGATTGATTTGAATAAATATATTAAAAGATAGTGATTCTCTCCATACAAATAAGATACAGATGGAGCCTGATGTAGTAGAACCGATCAACATACTGGAGGATGAAAAGATGAAAATTGGAATTTTAGGAGCAGGCAGCATTGCCCATAAGATGGCGGCAACCGTCAGTTCCATGGAAGGAACGGAAATATATGCAGTCGCATCCAGAAGTTATGAAAAAGCAGAGGCTTTTGCAAAACAGTACCAGATCCCGAAAGCCTGCGCAGATTACCGGCAGATGGCTGCCGATCCGTCTGTAGACCTGGTGTATATCGCAACGCCTCATTCCCATCACTATGATCATGTAAAATTATGCCTTGATCAAGGCAGGAATGTACTCTGTGAGAAAGCATTTATGATCAACAGCGCTCAGGCAAAGGAAGTCGTACGGCTTGCAAAGGAAAAGAACCTGCTTCTGGCAGAAGCCATATGGACCCGGTATATGCCTTCCAGGACAATCATCCGTGAAGCCATAGAAAGCGGAATCATTGGAGAGGTTACTTCCTTAACTGCCAGCCTGGGATATGTAATCAAGGACAAGGAACGCCTGATCCGGTCGGAACTTGGCGGAGGGGCATTACTGGATCTGGGCGTATATCCGGTTAATTTTGCGCTAATGGCATTTGGAGACGACTATGCGGAGGTCTCGGCAGATGCAGTCCTTTCCAGCCAGGGCGTGGATCTGCAGAACAGTATTACATTGAAATGGAAGGATGGCCGTATGGCGGTTCTGCACTCCAATATGCAGGCGCTCACTGACCGCCGGGGAATCATCTATGGGGATAAGGGATATCTCCAGGTAGAGAATATCAATAACTGCGAGGCAGTCAGCGCCTATGATCTTGACAGAAATCTGGTAAAACAGTATGAGATACCACCTCAGATTTCCGGGTATGAATATGAAGTGGAGGCATGCCGCAGAGCCATAGAACATGGAGAAACCGAATGTAAAGAGATGCCGCTTGCAAATAGCGTGGCCGTGATGGAACTGCTGGACCGGATCCGGGAGATTCTGGGGATCCGGTATGCCTGTGAATGATAAATAGAAGTCCACCTTCTGTACAAGAAAAGAAGGGCTGGCGGAAAATACTGCTTTAACAGAAGTATTTCCCGGCGGCCCTTTTCTACTCGAGATGATCAGACTTTCTGGTTATTTACGGACTGTTTATTTGCGAAGCTGGAACTTCTGAACCGATCTCTTCAGTTCTCCGGCCTGTTTAAACAGTTCGCTTGCTGTGGAAGCGGATTTCTCGGCGGTTACGGTATTGGTATGGACTACATCAGATATCTGATTCACGCCAGCCGTAAGCTGTTCCAGGGACATGGCCTGCTGCTGGGCGGAATCCGCAATCTTCTGAATCAGTTCAGCGGTATTCTGGGAACCTGACACGCCAACGGAAAGCGCCTGTGTTGTATCGCCCGACAGAGAAGACCCGTGCTTCACCAGTTCCAGAGAAGTCCCAATCAGCTTTGTAATGTCCTTCGCTGCAACAGAACTCTTATTGGCAAGGCTCTGTACTTCGTCAGCAACAACTGCAAATCCCTTGCCCAGATCACCGGCGCGTGCCGCCTCAACGGAGGCGTTGAGCGCCAGGATATTCGTCTGGAAGGAAATGTCTTCAATCGTCTTAATGATACCGCTGATCTGCAGTGAGGATTCAGAGATATCTTCCATTGCAGAAGTCAGTTCTTCCATCTTCTTACTGCATGACTGAAGCTGTCCGGCCAGGTCTATGGAAGAGTTTCTCGCTATATCTGCATCGTGGGAGGTAGATTTCACCTGTCCGGATAACTCCTGGATACTTGCCGACAACTCCTCAATGGCAGAAGCCTGTTCCGTAGCCCCGTTGGAAAGGATCTGGGCATCTGACGCCATCTGCTCTGATTCATCGGAAACAAGTCCCGCAGTCTGGTTGATCTGAAACAGCGCCAGATTCAGGGAATCCAGAATCTGCCCCAGAGCCTTCTGGATTGGCAGGAATTCGCCCAGGTAATCGTTGTCAATGGTCAGGTCCATCTTGCCGTCTGCCATCTGTGCCAGCTTGGAATCAATATCATGGATATATTTTTTCAGTTCATTCTTCGTCTCATGGATGGAATCTACCAGCATTCCGATCTCGGAAGTGTCAGACTCCAGGGCAAAATCCGCCGACAGATTTCCTGTGGATATCTCACTCATCTGGTCTCTCACGGCGATGATGGGGCTTAAGATCCGTTTCCTTGTGACGTACATGACGATAAGCTGTATACATCCTACCAGAACCATGGACAGGATAATGAGCAGCCGTATGGCCATGGAACGCTGGTTCAGCTTCTGGATATCTTCTCCGGTTCTTGTATCCAGAGTGTCCAGAAACTGTTCTTTGATGGCGTTGATCTGGGTGATTGCGGTGCTGTAATCACTGCCGTACACGTAATCCAACGCCTCCTGAAGCTGGCCTGCCTGCACGTTCTCCATGGCGTTTTCTTCCAGTGGGACCAGGTCGTTCGACAGGGCGGACATCTCGTCGATCATGGCCTGCTCCTCATCGGTGATGCCGATCTCCTGCATGGCGGCAACCCCCAGGTCACGATTCTTCAGATTATTGATCTCGTTAAAATAGTTGTCGTAGTGTACCTGATCTCCGGTAGCGGAATAGGCGCGTACTTCGTTGGTCAGATAGGCGGAGCCATTCATAAACCGGTTGGCGTTATAGGTCAGATTAAACCGGGCCTCGTTGTCCCTGCTGAGCTGCTGGTTCACTTTTGAATATGCCAGCAGAAGGATTACCGTCAGAACAAGGGCAAGAATGGATATTCCGTTCAGGATGGCGATGATTCTGGATTGCTTCATTGCTTTTTTCATTTGCATTACTCCTTTTGTGATAGTTCTTCTTACTCATATAGACATCTGTATCAATATATCTGGTCCTGCATTCCCCAATGAAGGAACCAGACAATCCCAAATAACATTTATACAAAGATTATACCACTTGCACGGCAGGTTCACAATAAAATTCTGTTTTCAGAATTTCATTATTTTGTGTAAATATTTGCACTTGAATCTGAAAAGAATCTGTGATAAAGTAATACCGTTTATCGGGATAATTATTAATCTGTTGGGAGGAATGTTATCATGGATTATACCAGGATTGTGCAGATGATCCTTGATGTAGGAGAGGAGATGCTGCGAAGCGGTGCGGAGAATTTCCGCCTGGAAGACAGCCTTTACCGGATGTGCAGAAGCTACGGCTTCAAGAGATATGACGTGTATGCGATTCCGAGTAATCTGCAGATCACGGTGGAGACGCCGGAGGGAGAGATCATCACGCAGATTCGGCATATAGAATCGACAGACATTGATTTTGACCGTCTGGATTATCTGAATAATCTGTCCAGATATGTCTGTGCCAGTCAGCCGGATGAGAAGGAGTTCCGGGAGAAGTTTAAGGAGGTCATGGACCGGGAAGCGCAGCATCCGGCAATCAAATATTTTGCAGGCGTCATGGGCGGCGCAGGGTTTGCGGTGTTCTTCGGCTGCAATTTTACGGATGCCATCGTTGCGCTGATCGTGTCCCTGATGATCGTGGTTGTGGGAGAGTGGCTTGGAAAGAGGGAGAGTAATCTTCTGGTATATAACATGATCCTGGCTTTCCTCTCAGAGATGATCATCCTGGCGGCCGTCCGTCTTGGGATCGGAACCCATCCCGACCGTGTCATGATCGGGATTGTTATGCTGCTGATCAGTGGTCTGGGAGTGACCAACGGAATCCGGGACGTGCTGCAGAGAGACTTTATATCCGGTGCGCTCCACATCATGAATTCCATGCTGGGGGCGGCGGGAATTGCTTTCGGGATCGCCCTTGCCATCATGATTCTGGACGGGGCGGCTTCCGAAGGATTTATTCTGAATCATAACATACCGATCCAGCTTATTTCCTGTACGGTGGCATGTATTGGATTTGCATTCTGGTTCAAGATCAGAGGGAGACAGGTATTGTACTCGGGGATCGGTGCGTTTTTCACCTGGGGGATTTACATCGTAGTTTATGCCTTTCGTCCCAGTAATTTTCTGGCAACGCTGGTGGCGGCGGTATTCGTGGCATTCTATGCCTTTATCATGTCCAGGATTAACCGGGCGCCGTCCACGATCTTCCTTACGGCCTCAGTGTTTCCTCTGATTCCGGGACCGAACCTGTACTATATGATGTATGGATGTGTGAGCAAAGATATCAGCCTGGCCTTTGGGGAAATGATGGTTCTGTTTGCTACCTGCCTGGCGATTGCATTCGGGTTCATTATCGTGGATGTTGCTTCAAGGAGTATCATGTATATGATGAAAACCGATTACCATGTGGGCAAGCGTTCTTAAAAAGCCGGTACATATCATATTATTTAAGAAAGGGGCTGCTGCATACAGGAAGAATACTTCCTTATGCAGCAGCCTCTCTGGTATGTGCTTCTATGATCTTGTATGCAGGGCCTGTCTTTAACGCAGCCGGAATCTCTGTACAGACTGTGTCAGTTCCCCTGCCTGCCGGTAAAGCTCGTTTGCCGATGAAGCGGACTTTTCCGCCGTATTTGTGTTGGTCTGGACGACGACCGAAATCTGTTCCACGCCGGCCGTAAGCTGTTCCAGTGACAATGCCTGCTGCTGAGCGGAATCTGCAATCTTCTGTATCAGTTCCGCAGTGCTCTGGGCGCCGGATACGCCGACAGAAAGAGCCTGGGTGGTTTCACCGGACAGGGACGTTCCGTAACTGACAAGTTCCATGGAACGCTCGATCAGTTCTGTGATATTCTTGGCGGCGTCTGAACTCTTGTTGGCAAGGCTCTGCACCTCGTCAGCCACAACGGCGAAGCCCTTCCCGGAAGTGCCTGCCCGGGCTGCCTCTATGGAGGCGTTGAGCGCCAGAATATTCGTCTGGAAGGAAATGTCCTCAATCGTCTTAATGATTCCGCTGATCTGCTGCGAGGATTCTGAAATGTTCTCCATGGCATCCGTCAGTTTCTCCATCTGTCTGCTGCATACGGTAAGCTGATCTGCAGAATCCATAGAGATCTTCCGTGCCTGGTCAGCGTCCTGGGAGGTGGAGCTCACCTGGCCGGACAGGGACTGAATGCTGGACGAAAGCTCTTCAATGGCAGAGGCCTGGTCAATGGCGCCGTCTGAGAGAACCCTGGAATCAGAAGCCACCTGTTCGGATTCATCAGACACCAGCCTTGCAGTCTGGTTAATCTGGGAAAGAGCATAATTGAGAGAATCCAGAATCTGCCGCAGCGCATTCTGGATAGGCAGGAATTCCCCGATGTAATCAGTATCAATGGAAAGATTCATAATGCCCTCGGCCATCTGTGCCAGCTTGGAATCAATATCGTGGATGTATTTTTTCAGTACATTCTTCGTCTCGTGAATGGAGTCAACCAGCATGCCGATCTCGGAGGTATCCGGTTCCAGCGGAAATTCTGCCGAGAGGTTCCCCCTGGAGATCTCGCCCATCTGGTCACGGACTGCGATAATGGGCTTCAGAATACGTCTGCGGGTTACGGACATAACGACCAGCTGTATGATGATAACCAGAACCAGCGCCGCAAACAGCAGGATCTGGATAATCGTGGAGCGCACGTTCAGTTTCTGGATTGACTTGAAAGTCCTTGTCTCCAGGGCCTCGAGAAATTCTTCCTTCAGTTCGTTGACCTGCAGGATGGTTGAAGTGTATTCGTCTCCATACACATAATCCAGCGCCTCCTTCAGATCCCCTTCCTGTACGTTCTTCATGGCGTTCTCTTCCAGCGGTACAAGATCGTTGGAGAGAGTAGACATCTGGTCAATCATACCCTGTTCTTCGGCAGTGATGCCGATCTCCTGCATGGCAGAAACGCCTGCCTCACGGTTCTTCAGATTGTTGACCTCATTCTGATAGTTATCGTAATGAACCTGATTCCCGGTTGCCGCATAGGCACGTACTTCCTCTGTCAGATACGAGGAACCGTCCATAAAACGATTGGCATTATGGGTCAGGTCATACCTTGCCTTATTCTCGTCAGTCAGCTGGTTGTTGGCATTGGCATAAATGAGCAGCAGTATTGCCATTAAAACCAGAGCAAAGATAGATATGCCGTTCAGAATTGTGATGAGCTTGGATTGCTTCATTGCTTTTTTCATTTGCCTTCTCCTTACTATAAAAAAATCCGATTCATATATAATACTAGTTTACAGAAAAACAGAAAGAATTTCAATAGTTCTGGAAGATTTTATCTTGACAGTAAATGGAGTGTGTATTAAATTAATTACTGTTTGAAAGACTGCAAAGGAGATGGATTATGAAATTACCGGAAAAATTTAAAAAGAGAGTTGTAATGACAACGGCTGGCGTCACGTTATGTGCGGTTGCGGTCGGGTTCTTTAAGTGTTCCCTGTTCGGAGTAGACCCGTTCCAGTGTTTTGCCCAGGGGGTATGGGGGCGTTTCTTCAGTACGAATGTTTCTTATGGTATTTTTTATACCATACTGTGCGGAATCATGCTTGTTATAGACCTGTTTGTGGCCAGAAGCTATATGGGCGTGGCAACCCTGGTGAATATGTTTCTGACAGGGTATATCGTAGATTTTTCCAGTGCAGTGATCACACGTTTCGTCCCGGAGCCGGATCTGGCGGTGCGGATCGCATTTCTTGCCTTTGCCGTCCTGGTGATGTGTTTTGCGTCTTCGCTGTATATGACTTCCAATCTTGGAGTGTCGGTCTATGACGCAATACCAATCGTCATAGCACAGAAATGGAACTTTCCGTTCAGATTCGTACGGATTGCCTGTGACCTGCTCTGTGTACTGACTGGAACATTGTCTGGCCTGCTTCCTGGCGTTGGCACGCTGATCACCGCATTTTTCATGGGACCGCTGATAGAATTTTTTAACCATAGTTTTTCTGAACCATTTCTTAAAAAATAGGATTTGTCTGGAAAGGAGGAGTTTGTTATGAAGTATTCAGAAGATCCGGATAAGCAGTACCACATCCAGGTGGGCAGAGGGGATGTGGGGAAGTATGTCATTCTCCCCGGGGATCCCAAGCGGTGTGAGAAGATTGCAAAGTATTTCGACCATGCAAAGCTGGTTGCAGACAGCAGGGAATATGTTACCTATACGGGATACCTGGAAGGGGAAAAGGTGAGTGTGACATCCACAGGAATTGGAGGCCCGTCTGCGGCCATAGCGATGGAGGAACTGGTGATGTCGGGTGCAGACACCTTTGTCCGGGTGGGAACCTGCGGCGGTATGCAGACGAGGGTAAAAAGCGGAGACATTGTGATAGCCAGCGGAGCAATACGGATGGAGGGCACCAGCAGGGAATATGCGCCGCTGGAGTTCCCGGCAGTAGCAGATGTGCGGATTGTCAATGCGCTGATGGAATCCGCCAGGGAAGTGGGCGCAGACTTTCATACAGGAGTGGTGCAGTGTAAGGATTCATTTTATGGGCAGCATTCACCGGAAACGAAACCGGTCAGCTATGAACTGCTGAATAAATGGGAAGCGTGGAAGAGGCTGGGATGTCTGGCTTCGGAAATGGAATCGGCTGCGCTGTTCGTGGTGGCAGCCAGCCTGGGGGTCAGGGCCGGTTCCTGTTTCCTGGTGGTGGCGAACCAGGAGAGGGAGAGGGAAGGACTTGACAATCCGGTGGTGCATGATACAGATATGGCTGTCCGTACGGCGGCAGGAGCATTGCGGAGGCTGATCCTGGAAGATAAGGCCATGCGGTAACAGGGAAGCTCTGGATCTTATTTCATAAATTCAAACAGATTCATCTGCTTCCCATTCTCTTCATTTTTCCCAGGCCTTACTTGTTCTCTTTGCACCAGTCCGTCCGGCAGATCTTTCAGAAAGGCAGATTCTTCTCTTGAGGCGGTGAGGATTAAGGTTTCCCGAGCCCTGGTGGCACCCACATAAAACAGGCGGCGTTCTTCCTCAACATTAGAGGCATGGTCTCCGGTTTCGAAGGGAATCAGGCCTTTTCTGGCTCCGAAGATGAAGACTACCGGAAATTCCAGCCCTTTTGAGCCGTGCAGAGTCATCAGGGTGACGGCGCCGGATTTGTAGTGTCTGCTTCCGCAGCGTTTCAGGTCACTTTCCACACCGAACTCCAGTGCATGGATAAAATCAGCCATTGCTGGGTAGAAGACGGCCATCCGGCACAGCTTCTGTATGGACTTCTTGTTTTCAAGCTGCAGGTCCGTGCTCCATTCTTCCAGGATTTTCACTGCTTTTTTCTTTTTTAGCAGAGGCAGGTATTTTTCGGCCATTGTTTCATAGAGCAGAGGCAGCTGGCCGTTCCATAACAGTTTCTTTGCAGTCTGTTCTGCCGGCAGATTTTCGGGTTGGAGCAGACTCTGAAAGAAACAGATTGTGCCCCGCACCGCTGGTTCCATGAGGTAATCGTCCCTTCCCGAGACAATATAGGGAATCCCTTCTTTTTTCAGACAGGTTTCCAGAATATCTGCCTGACGGTGTGTCCGGTACAGGACGGCGATATCATCGAAACCGAGGCTTTTGTTTTCGTGAAGGATCTCCTGGGCTTCCAGCATTCCGATTCCGCCCACAAGCCGGTTAATCTCCCGGGCAATGAAGATCCCTTCAGATGCGGCGCTGTCTGCTTCGGCAGCCCGGACAGGGGCGCCGTCTGGCCTGTTGGGGGTTAAATGCCGCCATCCGCCCGGGTTCCTGGAAATAATGCCGGAAGCAAAAGCAAGGATCTGAGGAGTGGAGCGGTAATTTTCCTCAAGCGTAATCTGGCGGATTCCAGGTGTTTCCTCAATGAGACGCTGAAAGCAGCCTGCATCCGAACCACGGAACCCATAGATGGACTGGTCGGGATCGCCGATGGCAAACAGTTCTTTTCCCCCATGATTCCAGGCTTTTAGAAGCTGGTATTCCAGGGGGCTGATATCCTGGAACTCGTCCACCATAAGATAGGCAAAACAATCAAAGGATCTGTCCTCTGCAATGTGAAGGGCCTCTGTCAGCAGATCGTCAAAATCCAGCAGATTTCCTTCTTTGAGACACTTCTGATACGCTTCAAAGGCTTGTGTCAGCTCCGGGGTGAAACGCTCGCTTTCCCCGCAGAAACCGGGATGGTAAGGTCTTGTTTTGTATTCGGAAATCTCCGTGAGAAACCGGGAGACGGTCATTTTCAGCGAAAAATCCTTTATGATCTGCTCCGCCAGGTCTCTTGTCTGGGTTTCCGCCGCAAGTGAAGCGGTACTGCCGTTTTCTTTCAGAAGCTTCCAGGCTATGGAGTGAAAGGTTCCGATGGTCAGCTTCTTTGCAGTAGTCCCTTTTCCTGTCTGTCTTCGGATTCGTTCCCGCATTTCCTCTGCCGCATGACTGGTAAATGTGACCGCTGTAATCCAGGAGGGCTTAATCCGTCTTGTCTCCAGAAGATACAGAAGATGGGAGATAAGGGTGTGGGTTTTTCCGGTTCCGGGACCTGCCGTTACCAGTGTGACACGGCCGATGGACTCGATGGCAAGGCGCTGGTTTTCATTGGCCGCATCTTTCTGGAAAGAATGTACCCCTTTGCTGTTCTCTGGATTTTGTAAACCGGCAGAAGCAGCCTGGGAAGTTCCGGGCAGACTGGATGGTGCCACCGGCTCCCTGGAGTTCTGTAAACAATCAGAATGACCGGATGGCTTTGCCTCTGGAAGCCCGTTCTGTCCGTCGAACAGGCTTAGCTGTCCGCTCAGCCGGTCAGCCTCCTGCGGGGTGAACAGACGGATGATGCCATACTCCCCGTCAAATCCTGGAATCCTGGTCACTTTGCCCTCCCGCAGCCTTCCGATGCCTTCTGAAATCAGAATCCCCGATACACTGCGGATTTCTTCCAGGGGGATTTCCCGCAGGATCGAGAATTCGGGTCCCAGCTTTTTCAGCATATTCTCATATTCCCGCTGGACTTTGACGCTTGCAGGAGAGTATCCGGAAGAAGCGCTGATCATTTCCGGCAGCGGAACCAGGCTTTCATAATATGCTCCATCCTTTCTTACATATCCTTCTGCCCGGTCCGCCAGCTGCTCAATCCGGTGGGATACGCCGATGGTCAGTTTCCGTCCGCAGACAGGGCAGATTCCCCCGTATTTTTCCGTTTCCAGGGGTGCAAGGCAGATTCCGCATTTCCGGTGGCCGTCATAATGGTATTTCCCTTCTTCCGGAAAGAATTCGATGGTTCCCGCAAGACCCTTCCCCGTCTGAACCGCCTCCCGGACTGCCTCATAGGATAAGGGGATATCCAGAATGTTCGCTTCCCGTCCCAGCTTTGCAGGAGAATGCGCATCCGAATTGGAGATCAGCTGGTAACGGTCCAGGGCGGAAATGCGCCAGTTCATGGGCGGGTCTGAAGAAAGCCCGGTTTCCATGGCATGGATATGGCCGGAAAGGTCGCCGTAACATTCTTCCACAGAATCAAAACCGGAAAATGCACCGAACAGTGAAAAATGGGGCGTCCAGATGTGGGCCGGCACATAGACGGATGTGGGGCACAGTTCCAGCAGGATTTCCAGAAGGTCATGGCAGTCCAGGCCAAGAATAGGCCTTCCGTCAGAGTGGATGTTGCCGATCGCTTCTAACTTATGAGAAATGGTTTCCGCTTCCTCAAGACCGGGCAGGAGGATCAGGCTGTGAACCTTCCGCACCTTATCATATTTTTTATAAATAGAACTGATTTCCCCGGTAATGACAAAATGAGGCTGTACCGTGTCTGCAAGAAGGGGATCTTCGATCCGGTACTCCTTTTTTAATACATAAAGTCCGTTCCCGGCGGGTTCCAGTTTTTCCCCCAGTTCCTGTCTCCATGCCGGATGTGTGAAATCACCGCTTCCTACGATTCCGATGCCCTTGCGCCTGGCCCAGAGATCCAGAAATTCCGGGGTACAGTCCTTGCTGGTGGCCCGGGAATAGCGGGAATGAATGTGTAAATCTGCGATATGCATAAAGATCCCTTCTTTCAGAAATTTCTTACTATATTCATCATAGGGATAATGTGCGGTCTGGTCAAGACAATTCGGACATTTTTCGTCATTTTTCGAATTATAGAATTTTATGTATTTATTGTTGAAAAACGTGAAATAATAGAGTATAATAGTCCTTAGGAAACCTGGGGTGCACGATAATCTTGTAATTTTGAACCTACAAAACTTTAAACGGGACTCTTATATCTCCGTAATATGCCAGGCCTCCAAGGTATGCAGTGGAAGGCAGAAAAGCGGATGCGGACACCCACCTAGCAGATAGCTAGGAGTCAAAATACAGGAACCGGCATTTTGGGGGAGCTACAAATGATAAAAGGCAGTCTTTATGGCTGTCTTTTTTATTGGAAAACAGGAGGTTATTTAAGATGAGATTCGTAATCCAGAGAGTATTGGAAAGTGACGTAAAGGTAGACGGGGAAGTTCTCGGTAAGATTGGAAAAGGTTTTATGGTGCTGATTGGCGTATGTGATTCCGATACGAAAGAGACTGCAGACAAGATGGTAAAGAAGATGCTGGGCCTTCGGATTTTTGAAGACGGACAGGGAAAGACGAATCTGTCACTTGAGACGGTGGGCGGAGAATTATTGCTGATCTCCCAGTTTACGCTGTATGCAAACTGCAGGAAAGGGAACCGTCCCAGTTTCATAGAGGCGGGAGCGCCGGATATGGCGGAGGAGATGTATGAGTATATTATTGCAAAGTGTAAAGAACAGGTTTCCGTGGTGGAACGTGGGAGATTCGGGGCAGATATGAAAGTCAGCCTGGTGAATGACGGGCCGTTTACGATTATTCTTGATTCAGATACATTATAGCCCGGATATTTGTTTAGATATCTAATGAAATTTTCCTAAAATTTCCCATAACAAATGTTAAAAAAACATAAATATGTTGACTTATATAGTAAAAGTGACTAATCTAATTGTTAGAAAACTAATGAAGGAGGGATTCTGTGAAAAATATAGACGAGGCCTCTGCCTTTATCTTGATGCATCAACTCATGCATCTCAGCAGATACCATGCGGTCAGGCGGATGGAGAATCTGAATCTGAACCCAAGTCAGGCAGGAATTCTGTTTATCCTGAACAGTCACGGACGGCTTTCCCAGCGGCAGCTTGCGGAAAAGATTGGAATCACGCCGCCGTCCATGACGGTAACACTGAGAAAATTAGAAGAACTTGGTTATATCCGAAAGGAACCGGATGAATGTGACCAGCGGATTCTTAGGATCTGTCTGTCAGAAGCGGGGCAGGACTGTATTGGAAGATTAGAATCCGTCATGGAGGAGATGGAGAAGATTCTGTACCAGGGATTTACGTTAGAAGAGCGCCTGCTGTTTCGGAGGCTGCTTCTTGCCATGAGAGAAAATATGCTGGAATCCAAGGATTTTAAGGGGATGGATTTCAAGTCCATCCTTAGGAAGACAGGGCCGCCGATGGGGCAGGCCTTCTGATTTCTGGCATGATTTTGGAAAGGAAAGGTGAGATATGCGAAAATTATTCAAGTTTTTAAAACCCTACGCCGGTGCGGTTCTGGCGATTTTCTGCGTATTGATGGTGCAGGCATACTGCGACCTGTCACTGCCCACTTATACGTCGGACATTGTCAATGTGGGAATACAGCAGAAGGGGATTGATGAGAAGATACCTTATGTGTTAAGCGAAGAAGACTTCCGTCATCTGCTGCTGTTTGTCCCGTCGGATCAGCAGGAGACGGTGAAAAAGGCTTATGAGGTCAGTTCCAGTCCTTCGGAACCTTATGATTATGAAGAAAACGATGAAATTGTCATCATGGCATTAAAGGAGTCTGTGCAGGAAGACGGGGAGAAAATGGAAGAACTCTCAGAACTTCTCGGTAAACCGATGCTTCTGTGCGCCGGATTTGATTCCGGAAGCGAATCCACCATGGAGATAGAGAAGCAGATGAAAGAACAGATGGAAAGTCAGATGAAGGCTGGTACAGACCGTCAGACAGAAGAGCAGATGAAGAGTCAGCAGATACCGGATGAATGGGCGGAACAGATGGAAGCCGGGATGCCGGATTTCAGCCAGATGACCATCTATGAGATGTTTGGGATGATGGAGGACTCCCAGAGGGATGGAATCGTAGCAGAACTGGAAGAACAATTTTCCGCCATGCCGGAAACCATGGTAGAACAGTCCGCTGCCGTCTATATTCAGAATGCATACGAGAAGACCGGAGTTGACACGGACCGGATTGAGACCCGCTACATCCTGCGGACAGGTCTGAAGATGCTGGCGTTAGCCGCTCTAGGAATGACTGCCAGTATCATCGTGGGCCTGATGGCATCCCGTGTAGGTGCGAGGGTCGGCCGGGAACTGAGAAAAGACGTTTTCCGCAAGGTGGTAGGATTCTCGAACGGCGAGTTCGACAAGTTCTCCACAGCCTCTCTGATTACCAGGAGTACCAACGACATCCAGCAGATCCAGCTTCTGACGGTTATGATTCTGCGTATGGTCTTATATGCACCCATCATGGCAGCAGGCGGAATCTTCAAAGTATTCCGTACCAATGTAGATATGTCATGGATTATCGCACTTGCGGTGGGACTGATCGTTATGGTGGTAGTTGTCCTCTTTGCCGTGGTTATGCCGAAGTTCAAGGTGGTGCAGAGCATGGTGGACCGTCTGAATCTGGTGAGCCGGGAGATTCTCACCGGACTGGCGGTTATCCGGGCGTTCAGTACGGAGAAATACGAGGAGGAGCGTTTTGACGCTGCAAATAAAGATCTGACCAGAACCAACCTGTTTGTCAACCGGGCCATGACCTTTATGATGCCATTCATGATGCTGATCATGAACGGAATCGCCGTGCTGATCGTCTGGGTAGGCGGGCACAGTATCAACGATGGGAGCATGCAGGTGGGAGACATGATGGCATTTATCCAGTATACCATGCAGATTATCATGTCATTCCTTATGATCTGTATGATCTCGGTCATGCTGCCAAGGGCTGCGGTTTCTGCAGACCGTGTGGATGAGATTCTGACCAGCAGCACCTTGATCCACGATCCTCTGAGCCCGGTTCCTTTCGGGGAAAACGGAAAAGGGGAAGTAAGTTTTGACCATGTATCCTTCCGTTACCCGGGAGCGGAGGAGGATGTACTTCACGACATTTCCTTTACGGCAAGACCAGGAGAGACAACGGCGTTGATCGGAAGCACGGGAAGCGGAAAGTCCACGCTGGTGAACCTGATTCCACGGTTTTACGATGTGACGGAAGGGAAGATAACGATTGACGGCATCGACATCCGCAGGACTTCCCAGAAGGAACTTAGGGAGAGGCTTGGCTATGTGCCCCAGAAAGGAGTCCTCTTCTCCGGTGATATTGAATCGAATATTCTGTACGGCAATCCCGGGGGCAGCAAAGAAGAGATGGAGGAAGCGGCCAGGATTGCCCAGGCAGCAGATTTTATTGAAGAGAAACAGAAGAAATACGAAAGTCCCATTGCCCAGGGAGGTTCCAATGTATCGGGCGGGCAGAAACAGAGGCTGTCCATTGCCAGAGCCATTGCTAAGAACCCGGATGTGTATATTTTTGACGACAGTTTTTCAGCGCTGGATTATAAGACGGATGTGAAGCTTCGCAGCGCACTGAAGGAAAAGACGAATGACAGTACGGTTCTCATCGTTGCCCAGAGGATCAGTACGATTCTCCATGCAGAGCAGATTATCGTGCTGGATGACGGAAAGGTGGTCGGAAAGGGCACCCATCGGGAACTTTTGAAGAATTGCGAGGAATACTACCAGATCGCATCATCCCAGTTATCTGAGAAGGAACTGGAACAGGACATGAAGGAGGTGGGCTGATATGGCCAGACGGGGTATGGGACACAGAGGACCTGGAATGGGCCACGGCGGGCACGGTATGCCGGGCGAGAAGGCCAGAGATTTTAAGGGGACGATGAAGAAACTGATGGCGTACCTTGCCTTGTATAAGATTCCGCTTCTGTTTGTAGGAATTTTTGCGGTGGGAAGCACTATTTTCAATATTGTAGGGCCCAAGATATTAGGAAGAGCCACAACGGAGATTTTCAATGGCCTGGTGGGGAAAATATCGGGCGGAGCGGGGATTGACTTTGACAAAATCGGAAGAATCCTGCTTCTGCTGTTAGGACTGTATGTATGCAGTGCGCTGTTTTCCTTTATCCAGGGATACCTTATGACAGGGGTTTCCCAGAAGCTGACTTACCGTATGCGTAAGGAAATCTCGGAGAAGATTCACCGCCTTCCCATGAACTATTTTGACAGGCAGCCTCACGGAGAGATTCTGTCCAGGATCACCAATGACGTGGATACCTTAAGCCAGAGTCTGAACCAGAGTGCGACCCAGCTGATTACCTCGGTGACGACGATCATCGGTGTGCTGGTTATGATGCTGAGTATCAGCCCCTTAATGACGCTGATTGCGCTTCTGATCCTTCCGGTCTCTGTGGGACTGATCTCAGTGATTGTGAAACACTCCCAGAAGTATTTCAAGAACCAGCAGGAATATCTGGGACATGTAAACGGCCAGGTGGAGGAGGTCTACGGCGGCCACAACATCGTGAAGGTATTTAATAAGGAAGCGGATGTCATTGCGCAGTTCGACCGGGACAATGATATTCTGTATGAGTCTGCGTGGAAATCCCAGTTCCTTTCGGGAATGATGATGCCTATCATGCAGTTTGTGGGAAATCTGGGCTATGTGGCAGTGGTCATCCTTGGCGGCTGGCTTGCCATTAAGGATGTCATTGAGGTTGGCGATATCCAGTCATTTATCCAGTATGTGCGGAACTTTACCCAGCCAATCCAGCAGGTGGCCCAGGTGGCGAATATGCTTCAGTCCACGGCTGCGGCTTCTGAGCGTGTGTTTGAGTTCCTGGAGGAAGAGGAGGAAGACCAGACGGTGCCGGATGCGGTATCCATTCAGGGACTTGAGGGACGGGTGGAGTTCGATCATGTGCGGTTTGGATACAACAAGGATCATACCATTATCCATGATTTTAGTGCGAAGGTGGAGCCTGGACAGAAGATTGCGATTGTAGGCCCTACGGGAGCAGGAAAAACCACCATGGTGAAGCTGGTTATGCGTTTCTATGACGTAAATGCTGGTTCTATTAAGGTAGACGGCCATGATATCCGGGATTTTAACCGCAGTGAGCTTCGGGAAATGTTCGGGATGGTTCTGCAGGATACCTGGCTGTTTAAGGGCAGTATCGAGGACAACATCCGTTACGGGAAACTGAATGCCACCCATGAGGAGGTGGAAGAGGCGGCGAAGGCAGCCTACGTCCACCGGTTTGTGCAGACGCTTCCGGGAGGTTATGATATGGAACTGAACGAGGAGGCAAACAATGTTTCCCAGGGGCAGAAGCAGCTGCTGACCATCGCCCGGGCAATCCTGGCGGATCCCAGGATTCTGATTCTGGATGAAGCGACCAGCTCCGTGGATACCCGTACCGAGGTAAGGATCCAGAAGGCCATGGATAACCTTATGCGGGGAAGAACCAGTTTCATTATTGCACACCGGCTGTCTACAATCCGGGATGCAGATCTGATTCTGGTTATGAAGGACGGGGACATTATTGAGCAGGGGAACCATGAAGAACTGCTGGCCCAGGGCGGGTTCTATGCGGAACTTTATAACTCACAGTTTGAACGGAGTGCGTAGGGAGAAGCAGATGGCTGGCAAATCGCATGCGGACAGAACAGTTTTTGCTGGCGGGGATATAAAAGATAGTATGCTATGAAAAAAATACTGGATTTCTATAGTGAAAGTTCTCTATTTTTATTGTAGAAGTATGTTATTTTTCCATCCATCTGTTTTACTGCGGGATAAAGTAACCAGATAAAGTAAAAAATGAAGATCTGGGAAACTATGATAAAGCAGAAAGGCAAATAAATGGGAAAATAAGAGAAAAACAGATAGTATGCTATGAATAGGATGCGGCTTTCTGTGCAGCAGACGAAGCGAAGCTGGGGCGGATACCTCGCAGCTTGTTGCAGGAAGTTTATTTCAAGAAGGCGGAAGAAACAGTCTGTTGTGTTTCCTCTGCCTTCTTGAATTTGCATAAGGTCTGGCTATTTCATAGAGCTTCCGCTCAAAATGGACTTCACATGATCAATTTCCTGCTGGGAAGCCTTTGCTGCCGGGACATAGTAGCTCTTCTCTCTTGCTACCTGATAAAGCTTCTCCTGTGACATCTCACATTCATTCCGGATCTGCTTTAAGCACTGTTTCAGTTCCTTGTTCTCTGTCTGGGGAATCATCTCGCCAAAGCGGGTCAGTTCGCCGTTGACGCCAGTAAGGGCGTCGCTTACCATTGTCTTTTCATCTAACATGTCTGCTTTCCTCCTATAAGAATTTCATTAAATCCTGCTTGTTCTTCATTGCAGAATTTGCGGCATCCTGGAACAGTTTCTTTACTTCGGGATCCTGTGCCTGGGATGCATAATCCTGCAGCTTGCAGTGGCAGGTGGTGTAACCTCCGATGAGATGACGCAGGTTTTGTAAGTCGAGTACTGATAAATCGGCCATGTCTGTTTCCTCCTTTTTTGTCATGCGGACTTGCTTATGCCGCCTCCGCACGGTTTGTACACGATTATTGTGTCCGCAGATTTAATGAAATATACTGCAAATTTTTGGCGTTTTTTGATTTTTCAATAAAAACAGAAAAAAGCTCCCGCATGGACCGGGATGTGTTCCACATACATTCGGGATGCCATTGTATCCCGACTATAAAAGGAAGCTGGTCCGATTCGACTGCCTCTATAATACCGTCAGATGCCACTGCAGATACTTTCAAGTCTTT
The DNA here is from genome assembly GCA_910587575.1 of uncultured Dorea sp. Taxonomy (GTDB): domain Bacteria; phylum Bacillota; class Clostridia; order Lachnospirales; family Lachnospiraceae; genus Sporofaciens. Next base: position 1,991 of record CAJULU010000015.1, on the reverse strand, counting down.
TCCTACATTACGGACACACTGATGATGAAAGCTGTTTACATTCTCATTCTCATTGAAAATATCAGATAGTATGCTATCTTTTAAGACGGTAATCCTGTGGCAGGGATCTGACCGGTCTGAGGATAGCTGCATGTGGTTTAGGGAGACGGGCCAGCGCAGAGAAATATCCTGGTAAATGGTTCCGCCGAGAGCAATGTTGAGAATCTGCATACCGCGGCAGATGGCGAGGATGGGGAGTTTCAGAGAAAGCAGGTATTTCATCAGGCTGATATGGAACTGGTCTGTCCGGTAATCTGTGGCTCCCTGACTGGTCATTAATTCTTCTCCGAACAGAAGGGGCGTTACATCGCCTCCGCCGCAGAACAGGAATCCGTCGCACTGCCTCCCGTAGCAGCCATATGCTTCTTCCGCCTGTGTGCAGGGGAGAATGACGGGGATTCCGCCGGATTTTTCGATTGCCTCAATATAGGTCTGTGGTACGAACTGACGCTGGTCTTTGTATCCGCAGGATACGGTTCCGATGATTGGTTTCATGAAAAGCCTCCTTTAAAAAGGGATACATTTTTGCTGAAATAGTATATACTTATTGTAGAAGATATGAAACGGAGGCAGAAGATATGAAACTGATTGATATGCATTGTGACACGTTATGGAAACTGATGGATATAGATAAAGGCGGGAATCTGATGGAAAACCATTGCAGCGTCAGTATCCCGTTCATGAAGGCGGCGGGGACTAAGGCACAGTTTTTTGCCTGTTTTACCTGTCTGAACGACTTCAGGGACGCAGGGGGATACGAGGACTGTTACCGTAAAGCGCAGGAAATGATTACATATCTGGGAGGTCAGATAAAGACGTACCCGGAACAGATCTCCCTTGCCCGGTCTTTTGGGGAGATGGAGCAGAACGCAGGAGAGGGGAAGATCTCGGCATTTCTTACGGTAGAAGAGGGCGGTATCTTAAACGGGGAGATGGAAAGGCTGGATGTGCTGCATGACAGGGGAATCCGGCTCATGACGCTGATGTGGAATTATGAGAACTGTATCGGGCATCCCAACAGCAGGGATGGCGCTGCCATGAGCCTGGGGCTTAAGCCTTTTGGGATTGATGTGGTCAGAAGAATGGAGGAACTGGGCATGATTGCCGATGTCTCCCATGCTTCAGACGGAACTTTCTGGGACGTGCTGAAATATACAAAGAATCCGGTGGCTGCATCTCATTCTAACTGCCGTGCACTCTGTAACCATCCGCGTAATCTGACGGATGAGATGATCCGGAGCCTGGCGGAAACCGGAGGGGTTGCGGGACTGAATTTCTACGGTGCATTTCTGGGAACCGGGAAAGCGCAGGAGACCCATGTGGCCCAGGGGGATTCCCGGGTGGATGCGATGGCGGCGCATATTTTACACATGATCCGAATGGGCGGAAGCGAATTCCCGGCCATTGGGACGGATTTCGATGGATTTGATCCCGAAGGGGTACTGGAGATTCCGGATGTCTCCCAGATGGAACGGCTGTGGGAGGCCCTTAGAAAGGCCGGTGTGCCGGAGGGGCAGCTGGATAAGATCTGGGGCGGAAACGTGGAACGGGTGATGAGGGAGGTGTTGGGGCAGATTTGTGTGAAAGGGGACGAAATACCATAAATCTCACGTATAGTCGGCGCATGCCCTTATACACACAAAGAAACAGGAGGAATAAGTCTGGGCATATTTTCTGATTTTCAGAGTATGCCCATTTATATTAGACGATATTTGACATTATTAGTGAAAGATATTTGTCGAAAAAAGGCGAATCAATATATTTGAAAATGAAGTAATTAAATGATAAAATTAGTCTATAAAAAATGGATAGACAATACTGTATTCTGTAATCTATATTCTTATGCCGAAAGGTATCCGCAGCTTCCGTTTGCGAAGCATTCATCCCATGTAAATATTTTGAGAGTGGCTCATCAGCATAAAAGGGGGAGGGGATTTGACTAATAACCTGAG
>CAJULU010000014.1:46008-69459 GCA_910587575.1 uncultured Dorea sp. | reverse complement strand
TCTGATTGTTGATACCGGCTTTTACAAATCTCCGGTATCTCCCTGTCATATCCTCTCCGCCTTCTCGCACCAGATTCCAGGCCGCACCAAACAATGACAGATTCGACGTGATAATATCTATCCCTTCATAAGCTGTCACCTGTATCAATTCCTCCGGATTATGCAAATCGCCACTAAGTATCCTTGCGGCAGGTGCAGTCTGCTCTGCCTCATACCGTTCAAATGCCTTGCTCAGATTCCCCTGCTTGTCGTTATCCCACAATAAGACCCGATTTCCCCTGCGCCACAATTCATAAGCCATATTTACCGAAGTAAAACTTTTCGCAACCCCGCCCTTTAAATTTAGCAGACTGATTGTTTTCATACCATTCGTCACCATCCTTGATTAATATTTGATAAACTTTCCATTTACATATTTTTTATAAATCTGCACATGAAAAAACGCTATCAGACCTACTCCGATAGCGTTAAAAATAACTATTAAACTATAATTATTGTCTTAAACCATATGAACCCCCGCAAGTTGTTCCACATCCTCGACATCCAGCTCTGCGTATTTTGCAATTTTATCAATCGGCAGTTCTCCATCTTGCAGCATTCTCAGCGCTGTTTTCTTTTTTGTTTCATTTATACCTTGACTTTTTCCTTGATTTAAAATAGTTCTTGCTTCCGTCTCAATTAAAGCCCCGCCCATAATATCACCTACTCCTTTCTGCACATTCTCATATTTCTGTGCAATCTCCCGAATCACATCACCCGAAAGTTCGATAATCGTCCGTTTGTCAAATGCCCCTATGTCTCCCTGCCGTTCCAGTCCTTCAAGCCGTTCCAGGATATCTCTGTACTCTGCCTTCAATTCCTCTAACTTCTGCTCATTGCTATTATACTCAGAGAAATCCTTTTCATGAGAGAAAATATAAAATGGAATCAGCAACAATAATCCCTTTTCAAAAATATCCTCCAATGAATACATCTGCACTTTCATGATTGGGACATCATATTCTACCGTCCCGCCCGGAGTGACAATCACATATTTCATCTTATCCGGAGTTCTCTTATATGTCCGAAGATACAGAACCGCCGTATTAGGGAATGTGACCGTCAATGTTTCTTCCGTAACCTCGCCTTCATCCAACGCAATCTGTGCGTCATACTCAAAAAGACGAATTGTAATCTTACCGTCCGGCAGGCTACTTTCGCATTCAAGATGATATTTCTTTACTGTTTTTCCGCAAATCCGGAAATTCGTATCGGTAATCCGTTCCTTGTCAGCCTCGTCCTGCTGGTCTAAAAAATGTTCATTCGGGAAAAATTCTATTTTTTCACTCCCTGTATACTCTTCCCCGAATATCTCATTGATTACCGGAAGAATGAACTTCCTGCAATCATTCAAAATTGTACGGAATGCCCCGTCATATATATTTCCCATATCCAGTCCCCCGCTTGTTATCTGATTTCATAATATCATTTTTTTATTTCCTGTTCAAGTGATTTCGTTCCCCTCCTCCCCTTTTAAATTTTCGGCTGCCGCATTTAAGATAATCATTAGTTGATACGAATTTACTGATTACGACTACGGGTTCTTCACATTCACAGCAGATGAAATCACCGTCACCAATCTCTATCAGATTTTTACAGAACTCGCAGATAACCATTCTCTTGCCCAAATTTTCTCCCTCCTATCTCTTGTCTGACATTTTCACTCCCTTTGTCCTAAAATCTCTAATAGCCGCTATCCTCCCTATGGCTACATGTCTTGGATACTGCCTTTATCAGATTTCCTCTGTAATAAACATAGCAAAAATCCAGACTTTTCTACTCTGGTACTTTTACATGTATCATTGAAATCATATCCCATTACAATCCAATACTTTGACTGATTTTGTGCATGATACTATGACATAGGCATTTGGAATCGACTCTTAAAGAATCTAAAGCGACATCAAGAGGGAATATACTCACAATTCCCAAAAACATCTATTATTCAATAACTTATGTTCCAAATCCATCTATCAACATTCTGATAGAAATCCTATCGTAATATTTTTAACCTTCATACTAAAAATTGTGTCCGATTTGGACACCCTAAACCATAGATATCTGTCATTCATCCTTGCACCTTGGCTTTTTCTCCGGTTTTTGATACCGCTTCTCCTTCCGTGTCGCATTGTCCCTTACCACTACCTGGTGATACTTTTCCAGCATTTGGTCTTTTCTTTTCAAGGCTCTCTCCATACTGCTGCAGGAATATCCCCATGGAAGCCTTTTCCCTTCATCATCTAACACATAAACATCCGCCCCTTCCCAGGTAAAATCATCCAGGTTCCCATTGACGTAAGCATGTTCTTCCACTATAAAATCCGCCAGAAGCCCGGCCATCCTGTGCATGGCTTTTTCATCTTCATATAACGTCTTGAATGTACCGAGGCCGTGCTGACATTTTTTCCCTTTGTTAAAATACTCAATCCATAAATCAAGATAAATCCCTTCGCTGTCTCCATAATTAAGATTGCTTCTCAACTCAAATTCATAAGTTGTGATTGGAACCGGGTTCCCATCTGCAAGGCTGTAATCCAGAATGTCCGGCAACCTGCCCTTGTCTTTTAAAATGTCAAGAATCTTACGGAATAGTTCTTCCGTTGTCATTGGCTTGTTCATAATCTGAAATTCTCCCCCTCTATCTTTTCTGGCGGCACGTAGACAAAAAGCCAGAACATTCTCTGCCCTGGCTCTTTTCCTAATATCATTCCCCTATTTCACATACATCCTGCCGTCGTCAAAGACTCTGTAAGTAATCATGTCTCCGCCCATACTGCCTGTCACTTCTACAAAATCCGGAGTCTCATAGTAATTCATGACATAATCCAGACTTTCTAATGCCCTATCCTGTGCCCTATTTACCCTTTCTTTGCTTCTCACCATCTTCTTGCCTCCAATGCTAAATAAAACTGCAACCATACAGATACAATCGACATCAAAAACCAAAACAGAATCTCACTGTTACGGTTTTCTGATATCATTAAAATAATATACAGTTGAACTCCTTAACCGTTACAATTACATATCATAATCTATTGTCAATAAACAAACTCTGTAACTGTTATAATCAAACAGAACTCACCAGAATCCATTATCAAATATTAAATTTTAACAGTAGCTAACAACATTCTTTTAATTGCCGATGGTAATCATATAGACCTGTTTGTGTGTACAATTTTTTCATGTAAAAAATCAGAAAGCCCCATAATATAAGGCTTTCCCTGTATACACAATGGTCTGATTACCTGTTGGAATGCCGTCTCCCATATACAGGGGGACGACCAGCACACTATCAACAATATCTTTATCTACTTATACTATTACTACTATCTATTTACTACTTATCCTTATATCTATATATCTTTATCTAAATATCGTATATATGATATATCTTCTTTTCATTACTTTTATGTTATAACTATTGATTAAAAATAACAAAATATACCGTTATTTACATGAAATTAATAAAATCTGAAAGGAGTCTACAAAACATGAAGAAAACAGAACGTGGAGACTATCGTTTCCACTCAGGGACAAAAGAAGTGCTGAATAAAAATGCACAAAAGGCAGGTAAAAACGCCTCAGCTTATTTAGAAGATTTAATCCTTAATGACAAAAAGAGTCCATCCCATGAGCAACTGATTGAACATTCGTTAAAAGAAAACCAACTTATAAACAGCCTGCTTACCAGTGACGAATTAACAATCAAATCTAAGCAGTTTATCGGAAAGGAGATAAAAAATTATGTCTGATATTCGCATAGAAGTTTTTAACGGGGATTACAGCAATGACGATGTATATGAAAGGGTATTGGGTTATATTGCACAAAAAGAATGTGTCAGCGGTTATGGCTTTACCTGTAACCAGGATTTGTCAATCATAGAACAATTTAAACTGAGTGAATGTTATTCCTCACAAAAGAACCCTCAGAAAATATGGCATTTCTGCATTACCTTCGCACGTCATCAAGACTTTAACTGGCTGTTGCCAATGGCTGTATGGATTGCAAAATACTTCTCCCCAGGCTACCAGGTATTATACGGTCTGGACATGGAACGGGGCGGGCATTCCTATTCGCCTACTGGGACTTATCATTATCCATCCAAAAGTTCAAAAGACAATGCCCCACATCTGCATTTTGGAGTCAATGCGTTCAGCTACCATCCAGAGGCTTCCGTCCTTACAGCCGAGATTATGCAGGACTGCATGAAACATATCCAGGGTAATCTGTCGGCCATGTATCCGGACATGACAGTAACTTTACAATTCCAAGGAAAGAAGGGATAAGAATGTTTGAACCATATGACGATATCCTGACGATAGAAGAAGTTGCCGAACTATTGCGGATTGGCATGACCCAGGCATACCGGATTGTACGCCAGGCAATTTAAAAGGGTATAAAGAGGGGAGGGACTGGAAAATTCCAAAACAAGCTCTTATCAATTATGTGGTATCTCAGAGCCATCTGTAAACACCTTTATACAAATCCCTTTGACCAAAATCAATCATATGATTATAAAAATCAACATAGAAATCTTGATAAAAACTCTGTAGGATAGATTACGCTTCTATCCTACAGGTAAATTATTCCAAACAATGTCCTCTTTACGATATCACTGCCTAATAACACAACTGCCAGAAATTTTGTATCAATGAATAATCGCATATTATTCCTCTCTGACTTTTTCTAATTCGACCTTATAATCAATTTCTACATCAAATCCGTATGATAAGGGGGCAAGTTAGTGCAACTCTCTTGCTTTTCTGGATATTTTTCATTTATCTCTATTTAACACCATACGTTTAAACATTTGCATATAATAAACTCTCTGCTTTTTTATATTCAGTTTCCGTATATCCCATAGATAAACCTCAATTCTTTCCCGTTCTCTAATATTCTCTGACAAATTACACATAATCCGGATTCTCCCTTCTAATTCAGTAGTCATTTTCATTCCATATTCATCTGCCAATATACGTTTCTTCTCTCAGATTCTTTCTAAAATACAACTGTAGTTTTAACTCAGAAATTCAAGTGAAATCCAAGTTTGGTAAAAGTCTGGTACTGACCTCATGATAACATACAGCACCCCTTTTATAAACAGCGAAAACCCGCCATCCACAAGGGATAACGGGCTTCGTTGTTATTATAGTAGTTAAAGGAATGAGAGTTAAAGTGCGGCGCCAGAGGTAAGACCCCAGGCGCTTTGCTTTATTGAGGGGGGAGATAGCTGATATCCTTATCAACTATCTGTACTCCAGTATAAACGTAAAATATGTCTAAAATGTGTTCAATCCATTAAAGATATCGAAAGAATCTAAAAAACCCATTAAGATTCTATATCCTCTCCAACGCCTCATTGGCCCCGATCAGCATCAGAATCATCCCTTCCTTAAGCGGCAGATCCGGATCCGGCGTGATCTCCACACGGCCTTCCTCTTCCTCCTTAAGCCCCACCACATTGACTTCATAGGTTCTCCGTACATCCAGTTCCTTCAGCGTCTTCCCGATCCATCTCTTCGGAATGGCAGTCTCCACAATACTATAATCCGGCGACAGTTCAATCCAGTCCGCCAGATTGGCCGAAACCAGGTTCTTCGCAATCTTTCTTCCCATCTCTTCCTCCGGGAATACTACCGCATCCGCCCCGATCTTCCGAAGCACCCTCGCATGCCTCTCATCATGGGCTTTGCACAGGATATACGGAATCCCCATCTCCTTGGCTGCCAGCGTTGCCAGAATACTGCCCTCCAGATTCTCCGATGAAGCAACCACCATCCCGTCAAAATTCTTCGATCCCAGACTCTCCAGAAGCTTCGGGTTTTCAATGTCCGCCTGCATAGCATAAGTCACCTTCTCCGCAATGTCCGTGACAAGTTCCATATCCTGATCCACCGCCACCACGTCACATCCAAGCTTCTGCAGCGTAACCGCCACACTCGCACCGAAACTTCCAAGTCCCAATACCACAAACTGTTTCTTCATCATTCTTCTCCTTCATTATCCAACCATAATCTGTTCCTGAGGCAGACGCCGTACTTTATCTCTGGGATGGGTCTTTCCCGCAAATGTCAGCACCAGCGAAAGAGGCCCAAGCCTTCCGATATACATCATGACCATCAGGATGATCTGGCTTGTACGGCAAAGATCCGGCGTTAAGTCCGCCGTAAGCCCCACGGTCCCCACCGCTGATGCCGCCTCATAAATCACATTGACCAGAGGGACGCTGTCCGGCTCCGCCGCAAGGATTGCAATGGTTCCTGCTATAAATGCTGTAAACGCCACCATCACCACACAGAATCCCGTCCGGAAATTCGCTACCGATATCTGTCTGCCCATACATTCCGTATCATTCCCGCCCCTCACAAAAGTCAGGCAGGAAAGAAACAGCATGGCAAAGGTTGTGGTCTTCACTCCGCCCGCTGTTCCGCCAGGGGAACCGCCGATAAACATGAGTATGGCACAGAACAACTTCGATTCTCCGTACAGCCCGTCCTGGGAAAAGGTATAGAACCCCGCCGTTCTGGTGGTCACGGACTGGAATAAAGAAGCCATCAGCTTCTCCCCGAAGTTCATACCGCCGATAGTATCCGGGTTCCCATATTCAGCAGCAAAGACAAAGACCGTTCCTGCAGTAATCAGAATCAGCGTGGTCAGAACCGCCAGCTTGGAATGCAGCCTAAGCCTCGTAAACCACCATTTTCCAGGAACCTCCTGGTGAATCAGTTTTCTGGCATTCCCAATCACATCAAACCATACGGTGAATCCGATACCGCTTAAAATGACCAGAAGTATGGTTGTAATATTTACAATCGGATTCACTGCATAATCCGCAAGGCTGTTTTCCCCAAGAATATCTATTCCCGCATTACAGAATGCTGAGACTGCATGGAATACCGAGTACCAGATTCCTTTCACCAGACCATACTCCGGGACAAACTGCAAAGCATACAGCAATGCTCCGCAGCCCTCGACGAAAAGGGTTCCCAGGATGATCTTTCTCACCAGCCTTACAATCCCTCCCAGCCGTTCCGCACCATAAGCCTCCTGGAGCGCCACTCTCTCCCGCAGGGTGATCCTGCGGCGCAGCAGAAAAAAGAACAGCGCTGCACAGGCGATGACTCCCAGTCCTCCGATCTGGATCAACAGCAGCAATATCATCTTTCCAAAGACTGTAAACTGCGTGGCCGGCGTCACCGTCACAAGCCCCGTCACACACACCGACGTCACCGACGTAAACAGTGCATCCATAAATGCAATTGGCCGGGTGTTGCTGACGGGCAGATACAGAAGCACGCCTCCGATCAGAATCACTCCTAAAAAACCGACTGCCGTAATACGCAATGTATTCCATCTGATATTTTTCTTTCTATCCACGATTCATTCTCCGTCCATCTTTCTTCCGATTTTCCTGTCCTCACTCTTTTCCTTACCGCCCTGTCCCGGCAACCTTCCACTCTCCCACATAGCGTGTCACAATTTCCACAAGAAGGAACCCAAACGCTACCGCCAGGCAGGTTTTCGCCAGCTGAACCGCCTGCTGTGAGGCAAGGTCATAATCGGCCTGGACAAATCCATGCATCATATAGAACAGGGAAGCCCCCGGAATCACCGGCATGATGGACGTAGTCAGGAAAATCGTTGCCGGAGCCCGGTGGACTCTGGACATCACAAACGCATAGGCAGCCACGAACGCCGATCCCGCCATCACTGCGGCAAAATCATTTCCCCAGAGATTCAGCACCACTACATAAAAAATGCAGTTAATTGCCCCGCCGATCCCCGCATAAACCGACTGCCTGACTGCCGCTTTGAACACCAGCGCAAATCCCATACTTGCTATTCCGCAGGAAATCACCTGAACCGCAATGCTGGGAGCAATATACATCTCATACATATCCCCCTTGAAAATGAGCATGGCAAGCCCCGTTCCGCAGGCGATTGCAACCGCACCCAGACAGGCGTTGGTAATATTCACAATTCCCGACAGATAGGCCCGCTTCAGCACATCCCGGATGCCATTGGCAACTCCCAGTCCGCTGATCAGCACCATGGTAAGCCCCAGTACAATCCGGTCCGGGTGATGCCCGAAGCCCGCCTTGCCACAAAGAAGGACTGCCGCAGAAGATAAAAATGCAATAATCAGATTGTATACCACAAGATTATGCTCCTTCTTGTTCAGCATATTTCCCAGATAAACCTCTATCGCCCCGCAGATAATAATCCCAACCACCGTATCCAGCAGATCGCAGCCAAAATATACCCCGAAACCCACGCCTCCCAGAATCGGCGCCGCAAACTGCAGATACCAGGGCAGGGGCTTCCGGTTCATCACCTCATCGAATCTCCTGCGGATCTCTTCCACTGACGGCGTGTCCCTGCAGATCTGTCTGGATAAATTGTTCAGATAATCCAGACGGTCATAATGAAAGCCCGTCATATGGATCCTCCGGATCTGGGTGATAAAATGCCCGCCCTTAGGCTTGATCGTTATCTGGATGTCGCTCTGAATTGCAAAGACACTGCATTGCTCCAGATCATAACTCTCCAGCATCCGGTACATACTGTCCTCTGCCCGGTCCGTCTCCGCACCGCTTTTAATCATCTCTTTCCCAATATTGATAATCTCATTCAACAATAATTCGTAATCCATACTGTACTCCACCTGTTCTTTTGTTCCAATAAAGACGTACCAGTACAGTATATCCACTTTTATCGATAAAATCAATACCCGATATTGTTCCGCCTGTTCCAACCCTTCCGCTTCATCTGTCCCCGCTCCACAATCAAAAAATATGCAAATCTCAATAATGCGATAATCTTACAGATATCAAATACAATGTTACTGATATCAACGATCATATTCCACTTCATCGTCTTTTCCTCCCGGATTCCCTCTAAAATTCCCTCTTCTCAATAAACCTCAGGGAAAACAGATACGAAATTATCATCAGAATCCCGCATATCACCGTAATCCCCGTCAGCGCAACCACCGGTTTCAGCCCACAGACCCAGTCAGCCGCCGCCTTCCAGTCAATGCCGGTAGCCTCACATACTTTTATGCCCAGATATACCGCCAGAATTCCGCCTCCCCATACAAGCATCAGCGCAACTCTGCTCTTATCAGTCCCGAACTTTAACTGCAGCGGTATTACGACAGCCAGAACCACTGTAGCCAGCAGGAAACCGGCCACCGCAGATAATACCCACTCTCCCACAGGAAAATCAATCTTCCTGATTCTGGAAAATACAAACGAGAAAACAGAAACCGCCGCCAGCCCCGGCAATGTGGTCACAATACTGAACAGATACTTCTCCCCCACATATTCCCTACGGCTCACAGGAAGCGTGAAGAGATACCCCATCCCATTCTCAAATTCATCATAGCTAATGGTAGTCAATGTCAGTATCCCGATCATAATGGTAAAATAAGAAATGACGAATGCAAAATTCGTATATGCCGTCATGAATATCACCATCATGATCAGAATTACGCCAGAGAACTGCTTCTGTCCTTTTATTAATCTCAGATCCTTCATAAATAAACCTTTCATTACTTTTCACCCCGTATCATCATCATAATCAGTTCGTCAATCGTTCCCTTTCTCCTGATAGAACTGCCTCTGGTCTGTCAGGCAGCTATAGCCAAATTCTTCTTTCTTATGGCGCAGGATGTGTTCCCTTTCCATCCTTCCGAACTGCTCTGGCGTCGCCTTCAGGATTCCGTATCTGTCTAACAGGACATCCGTTTCCTCATAGAGTACAATCTTCCCGTCATCAATCATATAAATGTCATCACACAGCCCTTCCAGATCGCTGGAAATGTGAGAACTGACCAGAACCGCCCGTCCTTCCTGTTCCATATACGACCTAAGCATATCCAGAAGTTCATCTCTCGCAACCACATCCAGACCGGCGGTGGGCTCATCTAATATCAATAACCTTGCCTCATGCGAAAGCGCCGCCAGCACCTGCAGTTTCCGCTTCATTCCTGTGGAAAACTCCTTAATCTTCTTATTCATAGGAAGCCGGAACTCTCTGCACCTGCTCCGGAACTCTTCTTCCTGAAAATTCCGGTACAGGCTTCTCAGCATAGGAATCAGATCCTGGACCGTCAGATAACCGCTGAATCCCGCATCTGACATGACCACACCGATGTCCTCCTTTTCTTTATTCCCAATCTCGTGTACCGGCTTTCCGAAAATCTCGATGCTGCCTCCATCCGTCTTCACCAGTCCCAGAACTGCCTTAAACGTGGTACTCTTCCCCGCACCGTTCTTACCAATCAGCCCGGTCACGCATCCTTCCTGCACTTCCAGGGTACATTCCAGCTGAAATCCCTTATACTCTTTCCTTACTCTATTCAATCTCAACATCCTGCCAAGCCTCCTATCTGTTTCTCATTCCCCAGACTTCTTTTCAGTCTCTTTCCCCGCATGTCTTCCTCCGGATGATATTTCAGTCTTCCAGAATAATCTGGAATAACGTCTGAATCTCCGAATCCGTCATTCCACAGCTTCGTCCTTTTCGAATCGCACGCTCTAAATCCGCCTCGACTTCCTTCTTCTTCTCCTCAAGCAGCAGTCCCTGATTGGCAAAAGCCACGAAACTTCCTTTTCCGTGAACCGTATCCACGAAGCCTTCCTCTTCCAGCTCGTCATACGCCTTCTTCACAGTCAGTGCACTGACCTTCAGCTCTTTCGCCATCGTCCGTACTGACGGGAGCGCCGTATCTTCTTTCAGTTCTCCATGCATAACCTTATTCTTAATCTGCTCCACAATCTGTTCATAGATTGGCTGCATGGAAGAATGATTAATGATTAACTTCATTTCATCCCTCCTTCTTTACAAACAGTATATAACAGTTTAGAAGTGTTGTCAACTGTTTTATACTGTTTATACAATATATGCAATAAATAATAGATTGATACCTGACCTGTCTGTTATCTATGAATCAAAAAAAGGCCTCTGACAGTATCAACTATCAAAAGCCTTTCCAGACAATCTTATACATCCATAATAATCGGCAGCACCATGGGTTTTCTCTTGGTACGCTTCCAGATGAACTCATTCATGGTATCCCGGATTACCATCTTGATCTTGCTCCAGTCCGCATTCCGCTGATGCAGCAGACAGTCTTCCACCGCCTCTGTTACCACACTGCGGGCTTCCTCCATCAGTCCCTCTGACTCTCTGACATAGACAAATCCCCGGGACACAATATCCGGACCGGCAAGTAACTGGTTACTTCCCTTCTCAAGTGTCAGAACCACAATCAGAATTCCATCCTCCGCCAGATGCTGCCTGTCACGCAGTACGATATTTCCCACGTCGCCCACGCCAAGGCCATCCACCAGAATCTCTCCCGTGTGTACCTTGTCCACAATCTTTGCTTCCTTAGAGCACAGCTCCAGCACGTCCCCGGAATGAAGAATAAATACATTCTCCTTCGGAATTCCAAGCGTTGTCGCAATTCCCGCATTTGCCTTCAGATGACGGTATTCTCCGTGTACCGGAATTGCAAACTTAGGCTTCACCAGAGAATAAATCAGCTTCAGTTCCTCCTGGCACGCATGACCGGATACATGAGCATCGGAAAAAATCACGTCCGCCCCTTTCGCCGACAGCTCATTAATGACCCTGGAAACCGATTTCTCATTGCCCGGAATCGGATTGGAACTGAAAATCACCGTATCCCCCGGCATAATGGTCACCTTTTTATGCACATCCGCCGCCATACGGGACAGGGCTGCCATGGATTCCCCCTGGCTTCCGGTCGTAATCAGCACCGTCTTCTCCGGCGGATAATTCTTTAGCTGGTCTATCTCAATCAGCGTCTTGTCCGGCACATTCAGATATCCCAGTTCCTGGGCAACCTGGATGATATTCACCATACTGCGGCCTTCCACCACCACTTTCCGGTCATATTTGCAGGCTGAATTGATAATCTGCTGCACCCGGTCTACATTGGAGGCAAAGGTGGCGATAATAATCCTGGTATTCTGATGTTCCGAAAAAATATGATCAAAGGTAATTCCCACCGTCCTCTCTGACTGGGTAAACCCTTTGCGTTCCGCATTGGTACTGTCTGACATCAAGGCCAGAACTCCCTTCTTACCGATCTCCGCAAACCGCTGCAGATCAATGGCATCCCCAAATACCGGCGTATAATCCACCTTAAAGTCTCCCGTATGCACCACGATTCCCGCCGGGGAATAGATCGCCAGGGCAGCCGCATCCTGGATGCTGTGGTTGGTCTTGATAAATTCAATCCGGAACTGTCCAAGGTTGATGGACTGTCCGTGCTTTACAACCTTTCTTCTCGTACTGCGAAGCAGATTATGCTCTGTTAATTTTCTCTCAATGATTCCCATCGTAAGCTTTGTTGCATAGATTGGAAGATTCATCTCCCGCAATACATAGCATAACGCCCCGATATGGTCTTCATGTCCGTGGGTAATCACAAACCCTTTCACCTTCTGGATATGCTCCTTCAGATAGGTTACATCCGGAATCACAAGATCAATCCCCAGCATATCATCCTCCGGGAATGCCAGACCGCAATCCACGACAATAATACTGTCTTCATACTCAAAGGCAGTGATGTTCATTCCGATTTTTTCCAGGCCTCCCAGCGGAATGATACGCAATTTTCCATTGTTTTCTCTCTTCAAATTTACACCTCCACGTGCGTCTCCGTTCTATGATCCTGCCTTTTCAGGCACTCTTGGCATTGTCCGTAGAACTTTAATTCGTGGTCTGACACGCAGAATCCCGTCTCCTGCTCAACAAGACGCTCCAGTTCATCTAAGAGGTCTTCTTCAAACGGAACCACTTTTCCACATGTCTTACATATCAGATGATGATGATGATGCTTTGTCTCCCCATCAAACATATCGCTGATCTCATAGCGCAGGCACCCATCATCAAGATTGATCCGATCCACCAACTGCATTTCCCGTAACAACTGCACAGTCCGGTAAATGGTAGCCAGTCCGATATCCGGATAGTCTTCCTTCACCAGTTCGTAAATGTCTTCCGCAGTCATATGCTTATCCCGATGATCTGCGAGTACCTCTAATACAAGCAACCGCTGGTTGGTTACTTTAAGACCCTTTTCTTTCAGCATTTTCTTAAACTTCTCTTTACTGATGGACATAGTATATTACCTTTCAATCCCGACATCATCGAGCAGCTCCTCAAATACTTTTGATATTGCCGTAAGTTCCACATCATCTTCAACAATCTCATAGACACTGTCTGCTGATGTTCCCTCTGACGTTTCTCTAAGAATCAGGCACTCTGCGTCCCCCTCTTCCGAATCAGTCACCAGAATATAGGATACACCGTTCACCTTCGTCTGTTCCAGCACAAAAAAATCCACTTCCTCCGGAATCTCTTCCGACCTGAATCTTATCTTCTCCATTATAAACTCCTCAAGAATCCTTCCTGCCGTCCGCATTCCCAGCCGCCAGAGCATCCAGATATCCCTGCAATATAATAACAGCCGCAACCTTGTCAATATACTTCTTGCGGTCTTCCCGTCTCACATTATTCTCAATCAAAGTCCGTTCCGCTTCTACCGTAGACAGACGCTCGTCCCACATCACGACCTCAAGACCCGTCCGCCGGGTGAGCATCTTCCCAAACTCTATGGATTGTTCCGCCCGATCCCCAATATCATTGTTCATATGCTTCGGAAGCCCAAGCACGATACGCTCCACCCCGTACTCCTTAATCAGCGCCTCAATACGCGCACAGGTCTTACGCAGCTTGTTCTCTTCCTTACGGCAGATCGTCTCTTTCCCTTGGGCGGTAATGCCCAGAGCATCGCTGATTGCTACGCCTACCGTCTTAGAGCCATAGTCCAGTCCCATGATTCTCATAGATTATACCCATCTGTTGTGCTCAATATACGTCTTAAGCATCTCTTCCACCAGTTCGTCCCGTTCCATCTTCATGATCAGGCTTCTTGCTCCATCGTAACTTGTGATATATGTCGGATCCCCTGACATAATATACCCCACAATCTGGTTCACCGGATTATATCCCTTCTCACTTAATGCCCTGTACACAATCTCAAGTATATCTTTTGCTTGAATCTGTGGACCGCTTTCTACCTGAAAAAACTGTGTGCTGCTTAAATCTCTCATATACTCACGTCCTCCAAAAATACTTCATTGTTATTCTAACCTATTAATTGGAAAAATTCAATGAATTATTTGTAAACGACTCTCAATTTCTACATTTACTATCTCATTCACCCTGTTTTCGTCTGATTTCTGTAAAACCTTCACATATTCTCTGGTATGTCCTGTCTGGTAACGCTCCCCCCCGATCAGAATCTCTTCCTCCACAAGAATCTCCTGTACCGTTCCAATCAGCGATTCCTCATAGGCTGCCTGCTTCTGTCTGCCAAGTTCCAGAAGTTCACTGCTGCGGGCTGCTTTCACCTCTTCCGGCACCTGGTTGTCCATGACTGCCGCTTTCGTTCCTTCCCGCTTCGAATATCTGAACACATGGGTTTCGTAGAATCCTACTTTGTCGATAAATGCTCTGGACTGTGCAAATTCTTCCTCCGTCTCTCCCGGAAAGCCTGCGATCACATCCGTGGTCAGAGCAGGACGGCAGAAATATTTCCGAAGCAGCACGCATTTTTCATAGTATTCTGCCGAAGTATAGCGTCGGTTCATCCGCTTTAACGTGGCATCACAGCCGCTCTGCAGAGACAGATGAAAGTGAGGGCAGATTTTGGGAAGACTGGCAATCCTCTTTACGAATTCTTCCGTAATAATTCCCGGTTCCAGTGAACCCAGACGGATTCTCTGTATCCCCGGAATTTCATGAACCGCACAGATCAGATTCAGCAGGCTGTCTTCTGTATCCACCCCATAGGAACTAAGATGGATTCCGGTCAGCACCACCTCTTTATATCCATGATCCGCAAGTTTCCGGATCTCCTCAAGCACACTGTCCCGGCTGCGGCTTCTGACCCGTCCTCTGACGTAGGGAATCATACAATAGGTACAGAACTGGTTGCAGCCGTCCTGCACTTTCACATAGGCGCGGGTATGCTCTGCCGTCCGTTCCAGATGCAGTTCTTCATATTCATTTGTATGATTAATGTCAATCAGATCTGTCTCCTTCTCCTCTTTGCAGGTCTCATAGTCTGCAAGAAGCTCGATCAGATTCTTCTTACGGTTATTCCCGATTGCAATGTCCACACACGCATCCATCTCCCCGTCCCTGGCCTGCACATAACAGCCGCAGGCCACCACGATGGCTTCCGGGTTCCTCTTTCTTGCCCGGTGTAACATCTGCCTCGATTTGCGGTCTGCCATGTTGGTGACTGTGCAGGTATTGATAATATAGACGTCTGCCTTCTCCTCAAACGGCACGATCTCATATCCATGCCGGACCAGAAGTTCCTGCATTGCCTCTGTTTCGTATGCGTTCACTTTACATCCGAGATTATGTAACGCTGCTTTTTTCATATCTACAGTAATTCCTTTCTTTCACTTGAATAACAGAAGCTTCACCGCCCTTTGCCGTCCAGACCTGTTTTTCTTCTATGCAGATTGCCGGAATACCCCCGCGAGAATACTTGTGAACTTTGGCAAAATGTTCCTTGACTTTTCTTGCGCTTACTCTTAAGATAAGTATAGAACACGAAAACAAACAAGGGAGGTTTAGTCCAATGAAAACGGTTCAGATTTCTTTGAATTCTATTGATAAGGTAAAGTCTTTCGTAAATGATATCACAAAGTTTGACCATGATTTCGATCTCGTATCCGGGAGATATGTCATCGATGCGAAGTCTATCATGGGGATTTTCAGTCTGGATCTTTCCAAGCCGATCGACTTGAATATCCATGCTGATACGGCTGAGATTGATACGATTCTGGAAGCGCTTAAGGCTTATATCTGTGAATAGGAGAATCCTGGATTTTTAGTAAGGGATACCCATACCAGATTTTGGGGAACATAAGGGCAGGCTGACTAAAAGCCTTGCCCTTTTATGATTGTCTGTATCTTTATCTTTTCCAGCCTCTCCACCGTGCCAATAGCATAATCACAGCCCGCAATAGCGGAGTAATTCCTGATACTTTTCCTTATGATCCCATAACAGCCATCTCTTAAATGCCGCAAAAGCCGCCCCTTCTCCCACCTCTTTGCAGATTGCACATCTGATATCTTCCTTATCATAATCTTCTGCCTCTTCATAATCCCGAACAAGATTCTTAAAATCCGAAAGATTACGACGCAAAGTACGCCGGATGTTTGCTGCTTCTAATTTTTTCTGAGGCGTATTTCCATAATATGCCTCATATAATAAATCCACTGTATTTTTTATCTCTTCACTTTCTTCCAACGCAATAAACAGATATTCTTCATCTCTTCCAAAATATCCTTCTTTCCGAAAAGCAATTTTCCGGTCAGCCTCTACCTTAGTACAATCTAAAATCGGATTATATCTTGCATTTTTAATATTATTGCAATGTGCGCAAGACCAGAATAAATTATTCCAGTCATACTTCAGATCTGCATTTTCCCGATGTGGCTTCAGATGCTCTATCTGAAATGATGAAATTCCTTCTTTACTTTCACAGATATAACATTTGCCATGAAACATCTCAGCCAGTGCCGCATTGACTTCAGGTGTATTACAGCTTCCATTAGAAGCTTTCGCCTTCCGGAGCACTGCAATGGCCCTTCTCGCTTTATCCGTATCATTTCGGCTATATTTAATCATACCGTTTCCTTCTGCTCTCTATTTCGTCAAATGCTTCTTTCGCCTCCCGTGCCAGATCACCTGGCACCCGCTTCATCTCCACAAGAATCTTTGCCCTCTCTGCACGTTCTTCATCCGTTGGATTTTTCAAATTCACTAACTCCTCATATCTCTTTACTCTTTGCAGCAGACGCTCTGAATAAGACTCCACGCAAAAATACCCTTCTACGATTCCTTCTGCCGAATAACCTGACATATCCTCCATACGAATCTTGTTTTCCAGATCATAAATCACACAATTTTCAACAGAATTCAACACATATGGCGAATGTGTAGCTACAACAAACTGTATATTTGGAAAAAAATCTGTCAAAAATGGTAAAATAGTCTTTTGTAAGCTGATATGAAGATGAGTCTCTAACTCATCTATCAACACAATTCCTTCTGTATCATAAGAACTTAAACTGCCTTTCTGCAGCCAGTTCTGTTCCATTCGAAGGATAAGATCCGCAACAATCTGTATTGCCGCCGAATAGCCATCTGATAACTGATCAAACCCAAAGGATTTCTTGTCTGACTCAATAATTTCAAAATCATACGTTTTATAATCATATTTTAACTGGATATCCGGATTATCCAGCAATACTCTTAAAGCTCTTACGAATCGTTCAAACCACTCTTCTAACAGGCGCAGCGTTGCATAATCACCTTCATTTCTTGCATAAGCCTGCTGTGTTTTTAAGTGAACTAAATACTTTAACAAAATAGCCCCTGGATTTGAGTCTAAAGAATAGCTGGTATTCAACACCACATTTTCAACACCATCCTGCTTTTCAATACCTGTTTTTCTGTCTGCGCTATAAAATGCTGTTAAAAACTTCCCCTTTTGATATGATCTCTCTATTCCGTCCGTTTCATTAAAAGTAATGTAAATTCCCTCCACATACTCTTCAATCATCTGAGTATATGACAGATATTCGCTTTCTGCATGAAATTTTTCGTCCTCAGTTACAGCATGCTTTATCCTTTCCAGTGCAGCTTTTTTTGCCTGTGGATATAATACTTCTATATTTTCAATCATACCATTATTGACTACCCGCAAATACTTTTTTAGTGCATTTAATACCGTCGTTTTTCCAGATCCATTTTTCCCTGTCAGAAGTAAGTTTGTCCGCCTTTCACGATTCAGTTCAATCTTAATATCCGATAAATGCCTTAAGCTATCAATCCAGATTTCCGTAATAAAATGTTCCATGAAGGTTCTCCCTTTTCATCACAACTTTTACAAAACCACCCTCCGGCAATACACTCCTCATACACTCTGTTTCACCTCAATCAGCTCCGCCGTCTGAAGCGCCGTCTCCATCAGTTCCTCAATCTTCCCACTTAAGCGTTCTTCCGATCTGCGGATCACTTCCACATTCGGCTTCGTCACCGGATGCTTTGCCACAAAGATGGTACAGCAGTCCTCAAAAGGCTGGATTGACGTCTCATAGGTCCCGATCTTCTCTGCAATATCCACGATCTCCTGCTTGTCAAACCCAATGACCGGCCTGTACACCGGAATCGTGCAGACATCATTGGTTGCGGCAAGACTCTGCATGGTCTGGCTTGCCACCTGTCCGATACTCTCACCCGTAATCAGTCCCAGGCAACCGTCCTTTTTCGCAAAATGCTCTGCAATCCGCATCATATACCGCCGCATGATGATCGTCAGTTCATCATGGGGACACTGGTCATAGATAGATAACTGGATATCCGTAAAATTCACCACATACAGTTTCACCGGCCCGGCATACCGGGAGACGATCTTCGCCAGATCCACCACCTTCTGCTTCGCCCGCTCACTGGTATAAGGCGGCGCATGGAAATAGACCGCCTCGATGCCCACCCCCCGTTTGGAGATCATATATCCCGCCACCGGGCTGTCAATCCCGCCCGATAACAGCAGCATGGCCTTTCCGTTGGTTCCCACCGGCATTCCGCCGGCCCCGGGGATAATCTGGGAATAGACATAGATCTCGTTACGCACCTCCACGTTCAGCAGCACGTCCGGATGATGCACGTCCACCTTCGTCCCGGGGAATGCATTCAGAATTGCCTCCCCCAGATCACAGTTGATCTCCATGGAAGTCAGCGGGTAGGACTTTCTCGCACGTCTGGCCTCCACCTTGAACGTGAGATTCTTGTCCGGATACGCCTCGTCCATGTAGGACACCACATCTTTCTTCAACTGTTCAAATCCCCGATCCTCCATGCGGACCACCGGGCAGATTCCCACGATGCCGAATACCCGCTTCAGATGCTCCACCGTATCCTCATAATCGTAATCTCCCTCACAGTCCACATAGATTCTTGCCTGGGACTTATGGACTTCAAACCGTCCGTCCACGTCCTTCAGTGCGAACCGCACCTGTCTGACGAGGGCGTCCTCAAACAGATAGCGGTTCTTTCCTTTGATTCCTATCTCTCCGTATTTAATTAAAAACGTATGATATCTCATCTGCTCTTCTCTTTTCTATTTGATCAATTTTTCCTTAACGCCTGGTATATTTGCGAAGCTTCGGGACTATATTATAGAGGGTGTCTAACGTATAGTCGATCTCCTCCGGCGTTGTGAATTCAGACATACTGAATCGCAGTGTGGCATCCAGAAATTCCTGCTTTGCCCCGATTCCTTTCAGAACGCCGCTGACCTGGGGATGATTCGACGAGCACGCCGATCCGGAGGATACATAGATCCCTTTTTCCTCCAGGGCGTGCAGAAGCACTTCGCTTCGGATTCCTGCGAATCCCACACTGATGATGTGCGGCGCAGACGTCTCGTCAGAAAGCCCATGCACCGTAGTTTCCGCAATCTGGCCTACTCCCTTGATAAACCGCTGCTTCAGCCTCCTCATCCTTGCCACCTTCACGTCAAGATCCTGGTAAATCATCTTGGCTGCCAGGGAAATCCCCGCAATCCCCGGGACGTTCTCCGTACCGGAACGTACATTCTTCTGCTGCTCGCCGCCGAATACGATTGGTTTTATCTTTACATTTTCCCCGATATACAGAATCCCCGTCCCCTTTGGCCCATGAATCTTATGCCCGCTGATGGAACAGAGATCTACTTTCAGCTTCCTGGGATAGATCCGGTACTTGCCGAATCCCTGTACTGCGTCCACATGGAACAGAATCTTCTGGTTATATGCCTTTACAATTCCTGCTGCCTCCTGAACCGGCTGGACGGAACCGACTTCATTGTTCACATACATAATAGAAACCAGAATCGTCTCTTCACATAATGCTTCCTGCAGCGCATCCAGTTTCACTCTTCCGTAACGGTCTACCGGAAGATAGGTCACGCGAAACCCTTCTTCCTCCAGATGGCGCATGGTATTGATGATTGCCGGGTGCTCGATCGCCGTGGTAATCAGATGTTTCCCTGCCCTCTGGTTCGCCGCCGCAGCGCCCCGGAGAGCCAGATTGTCACTCTCCGTGCCGCCGGACGTAAAGACGATTTCTTTTGGCTGTACCTTCAGAAGTTTCGCAAATGTCTCTCTGGCTTCTTTTATATACTGCTCAGCCGCAACGCCTTTGGCATGCATGGAAGAGGGATTCCCATAATCTTCACACATCACCTTTCTGACAAGCTCTCCCACATCGTCATATGCCCGGGTCGTTGCAGAGTTGTCTAAATATACTTCACCCATTCTTTCACTTCCTGCTTTATATTTTCTTATTATATAGAATATGTGTCTTCCCCTGATACGGTCACACATTCTCCTTCCAGATGGAACATGAGCACAGACAGCATCGTAAGGCCCGCCGTCTCCGTCCTGAGTATCCGCCTGCCCAGAGTGACCGCCTCCGCCCCATATTCCAGCGCCAGTTCCACCTCTTCCTTCTCAAAACCGCCCTCCGGCCCGATAAAGATCCCGACCGACTTCCCCGGCCGGATTCCTCCTATGATCTCCTTCGTCTTCTTCCTGTCCCTCGCCAGTTCATAGGGAATCAGAAGCACGTCTAATTCCTTCGAAGCCTCAAGCGCCTCCCGGTAAGACATCACAGAAGCCACCTCAGGAATCAGGCCCCTCCCGGCCTGCTTTGCGGCACTTCTGGCAATCTGCTGCCACCTCTCCACCTTTTTCCCGGCCTTCTTCTCGTCCAGCCTCACGACTGAGCGTCTGGTGCTCACCGGAATCACCCGGTACACCCCCAGTTCCACGGCCTTCTGTACGATCAGTTCCATCTTATCCTGTTTGGGAAGCCCTTGAAACAGAAAAATCCGGGAAGGCAGTTCTGTATCCACGGCCATCTCTTCCAGAATCCGCAGAACAGCCTGCTCTTCTGCGTATCCTTCCACCGCACACCGGTACTTCCGGTTATTGCCGTCACTGACCATCAGTTCCTCACCGCACCGCATCCGCAGTACGTTCTTCATATGGTTCACGTCCATGCCTTCCACATAGATTCTCTCATCCTTCACCTGGGAAGGCGTCACAAAAAAATGCTGCATCTTTTCCCCACATCCGTTCCGGTCCGGCCAGACCTTAATTCTTCTGTCCTGTCACAGACACCCATTCACCCTGATGATTCACTTCCAGGACTTTTAACCCGGCCTTCTCATAAGCCCTGACCACAACCTCTTCCTTCACGTCTATGATTCCGCTGGTAATATAGATTCCGCCTTTCTTCATATGCCGGACAGCCACCGGTGTCAGAGGCACCAGCACATCCGCCAGAATGTTGGCCGCCACAATATCATATTTCTCATATCCGACCGCATTTCGCACTGCCTCGTCATCAATCATATTTCCGATCATCACCTCATACCGGTCCTTTGAAACACCGTTGACCTCCATATTCTCATTCGTTGCCTCAATGGCGCAGGGATCCAGATCCGTCCCTACCGAATGGCCGGCCCCCAACTTCAGCGCAAGCATGCCCAGGATTCCGCTGCCGCATCCCACATCCAGAACCTGCGCTCCTTGCGTCACGTATTTCTTCAGCTGACGGATACATAACTGGGTGGTCTCATGGGCTCCCGTCCCGAAAGCGGTTCCCGGATCAATGTGGATGATCAGCTTATCCTCGTCTTTTTCTTCCACCTTCTCCCAGGACGGAATGATAAGAATGTCATCAATATAAAACTGGTGAAAATACTGCTTCCAGTTATTCACCCAGTCCACATCTTCTGTCTGTGACTCTTCAATGGTGCATTCTCCCACATCCAGATAAGAGCGCATCTCTTCCAGTTCCTTTCTCACCTTCCCAAGAATACTCCCCTGATCTGCTTCCTCGCCCAGATAAAAGGTCAGATACGCCTTCCCGTCATCCTCCGGCAGATCCGGCAGGATGTCCACAAACATCTGCTCCTTGTCCGCAGGGGTCAGAGGCACCTTATCCTCAATCTGCACACCCTCGATTCCCAGATCCATCAGCATACTGCTGACAATGTCCTCAGCCTCTGTCGTCGTTGTCAGCCGGAACTGATTCCATTTCATAAACTCTCTCATCTCCTTTTTAACCAGATTTCCCCTGCCGGCATACGAATCAGCCGGCAAGATTCAGAATTCCCAGATGCTCAAACAGAATCTTAAGGCCCATCAGAATGAGAATCATCCCGCCCAGAAGTTCTGCCTTTGCCTGGTACTTTGTCCCAAATATATTGCCTATTTTAACACCTGCCACAGATAAAGTAAACGTTATCACGCCAATAAAACAGACTGCCGGCACAATGCTGACCTTCAGAAAGGCAAAGGTCACCCCCACCGCCAGGGCATCGATACTGGTAGCCACTGCCAGCCCCAGCATGGTACGCACATCCAGTGCCTCGTCTGCCTCCTCACAGCAGTCACATCCCTTTTGATCCAACGCCTCCCGGATCATATTCCCCCCGATCAGTCCAAGGAGGACAAATGCAATCCAGTGGTCAACCGAGGTAATCACATCCCGGAACTGCACACCCAGGAAAAAACCCGCAAGGGGCATTCCTGCCTGGAAGATTCCGAAATACGCCCCCACAAGGGCAGACTTCCTCCATGTACACTTCTTCATGGCAAGGCCTTTACAGACGGACACCGCAAACGCATCCATCGAAAGCCCCACCGCAATCAGAAACAGTTCTATGATTCCCATGGCAAACCTGCCCCTTTCTTTCGTATACTCTTTTTCATTCTCTTTCGTCCCAGTCCCGTTCGGCCCATTGGGCAATCCTGCCAAAATCCAGCACCAGTTCACCGCCAAAAATCTGGACCGGAATCCTGGCATCAATGGGGTAGATGGTAATCTCACCTTCCCCCTCCAGGAAATACACCAGCACCTTCTTCGTATAAGGATCCACAATCCAGTATTCCCGGACCTTTGCACGTTCATATTTGGCAAGCTTGACGATGTAATCCCGCCGTTTTGTTCCCGGCGACACCACCTCCAGAACGAAATCCGGCGCTCCGATAATATTCCTTCTGACAATCTTGTGCGAATCGCAGACAATCACCACGTCCGGCTGGATCATGGTCTTTTCATCACTGTCTAACTGGACGTCTACAGGAGAAATGAACGGCATACAGCTTCCATTCCGGTCGATAATATGGTTTGCAATCTGCCTGTGGACCTCCCCGGCCATCAACTGGTGGAAGGTCGTAGGCGCCGCCATGTCGTAGAAATATCCGTCAATCAGTTCCACCCTCTGGTC
>CAJULU010000014.1:44627-45998 GCA_910587575.1 uncultured Dorea sp. | reverse complement strand
ATGGGGACACGGCAGTTTTAATTTTATGAACGGCTGGTCGTCCGGCAGTTCCCGGTAATCCTCAATGGTATAGGAACCCGGCTTATGTCTCACCTCATAGGCAGCCGCCGTCTCCATCACCACCATTTTCTCCCGGAATGCATTCTCCACTGCATTCCAGATCCTGTACTCTATATTCTTCGTTTCTCCCTCAAAGATCTTCTGTACCGTCTCAAGCGGAACGCCGGACAGCTCTGCAATCTGGAAATCCGTATATCCCCACTCCTGTTTTCTGCGTTTCATTTCCTGGATCGTCATGATTCTTACCTCCTGGTCTATGTATTACATTCCAAATGCTGCCTTTCTGGCATTTGCAAGAAGTTTTCCTGCTTCCTCTTCTGTAAGTCCATATTCCCGCGAAAGCAACGCGAATTCCTTCCCGGCCCAGGTGTCTGACACCGTCATGTTATCGCTGTTCACCGTCACTTTTATCCCTCTGTCCAGATACTCCCGGAGGGGGTACTCCGAAAGGCTTCTGACTGCCTTTGTCTGCAGATTGCTGGTCGGGCACATCTCCAGAACCGTTCCCCTCCGGGCAAGTTCCTCCATAAGCCTATCGTCCTCCACCGCCCGCACCCCGTGTCCGATGCGCACGGCGCCCAGTTCCAGGGCCCTCCAGATACTTTCCGGCCCGGCCGCCTCACCTGCATGGATGGTAAAGGGCACGCCAAGACTCCTGGCATACCGGAACTCTTCCGCAAAATCCCCGGTGGGATACAAAGCTTCCGCACCCGCCAGATCTGCCGCTACTACGCCGTCCTCCAGATAACGGGAAGCAATCCTCACGGTCTCCCGGTTCGCCTCATGAACCCCTTCTCCCCGCATACAGCAGAGAATCGCTCTCAGAGCAAAGCCCTCCTGCCCTTCTTTTGCTTTATGAAGCCCTAAAAGAACTGCCGTCACCGCTTCTTCCTGGGTAAGCCCCTTCCTGGTGTGAAGCTGGGGCGCAAAACGAATCTCCGCATAGCAGATCCCCTTTTGTGCCAGTTCCCTGCCAAGTTCGTAAGCCGCCAGGGAAAGATTCTCCTTTGTCTGGAGAACCGCCAGCGGAAGATCAAAACATTTCAGATATTCGTTCAGGCTTTCGCAGCCGGGTTCTGCCGTAAGAAAAGAACGAAGCCCCTCGTCCGTGTCTGCCGGAAGCGCCACATGTTCCCTTTGTGCAAGCTTTCGGATAGTTCCCGCAGACAAAGAACCATCCAGATGGAGATGCAGGTCGATCTGTCCAAACCTCTCCATCCCACTCTGATTCACACTCATAATAACTTCTCCCATTCCTTCTCCCGGAATCCCGTCACAACGGCTGTATCCGTCACCAGGATGGGCCGCTTC
>CAJULU010000014.1:40681-44617 GCA_910587575.1 uncultured Dorea sp. | reverse complement strand
AGGGGGGCGAAGTCAAAGCGGGCAATCATCCCAGCTTCTCCTCCCACTCCTGGAGCTTGAAGCCGGTGAGGACGAAGCCGTCCCCTACCAGAATGGGCCGCTTCACCAGCATGCCGTCCGTTGCCAGCAGTTCATACTGTTCTTCCTCCGTCATATCCGCCAGCTTGTCCTTTAACTGCATTTCCCGGTAAATCATTCCGCTGGTATTAAAAAATTTCTTCAGAGGCAGCCCGCTTTTATCGTGCCATGCCTTCAGTTCCTCTTTCGTGGGATTGTTCTCCTTAATATCCCGCTCTTCAAACTCCGCTCCTTTCGCCTCCAGCCACTTTTTCGCCTTCTGGCAGGTACTGCATTTTGGATAATACACCAGCAACATCTTCTCTTCCTCCTTCTTTTTCCTGTATTCTTAATCCTTAAGGGCAGTATTTAACTCCTGCTCCACCTCATCCAGTTCCTTCAGAATGTCCTCCTGCCGTTCCCCGAACAGCAGCTTTTTATTATAACGGTAGTACCTCTCACATTCATTGTCTTTCAGAAACTGTACGCTGTATTCATTGGTGTTCAGTTCCGTCACGAAAGCCACCATCTCCTGGCTGTCCCCGAACGCCTCCTCCATAAAGTCAAAGGCATGTTCCAGCGCACACAAGGTCTCTTCGATCCTCTTCTCCCGCTCCTGCGTCTCCTGCCCGAACATCTCCCGGATACGGGCAAACGCTTCCTCTCCCGTCAGATGTTCCGCTTTCACAGCCTGTACATACCCTTCCAGGGTCTCCAGAACCTTCCGCCAGATTCCGTCTTCCATCCGGGTAAGCTGCTCTGCCTTACGCAGTTTCTCATATTCTGCAGCCGCTTCCGAAAGGGCCAGCTTCAGATCTCCACATTCCTTATAACGAAGCAGAGATTCATACAGCAGCGTCACGAATCTTTCCTCTGCCCATCTGTCCCGGAACCTTCCGCCAAGTTCTCCTATCAGCATGCTTACCACACTGAACCGTTCGTCAAAAGCCGCATACCTGAGCTTCTCAAGGGTATCCTTTCCGTACTGTCCTTCCACAATCCGATGAAGCCCATAATCCTTCTTATATTTCTCATATAATTCCAGATAACCGGCAAAATCTTTCGCAATCTTCCAGTGCTGCACATACTGGTGAACAACCTCCCGGTCTGCCCGCTTTCCCATCCGTTCACAGGCTTTTAAGAACTCCGACAGATCCTCCCATCCCCTGGCCGTCACGAATGCCTTCCCGTCCACCGTGGTCTCAATCCGGTAGAAATAATCCCGCCGGATCTCCAGATAGGCCATAATGGCCGGATGGATCTCTGCCCGGTAAGCATACTCCTTCCACACCTCATAATTCTCTTCCACGTCAATCCTGCGGATCCGGTCCAGGGTCACAATGTCAAAATCCCGCACCGACCGGTTATATTCCGGTGGATTGCCTGCCGCCACAATGATCCACCCCTCCGGTACTTTCTGGTTGCCGAACGTCTTGCATTGCAGAAACTGCAGCATGGTCGGCGAAAGGGTCTCCGAGACACAGTTAATCTCATCAATAAACAGAATTCCCTCCAAAATCCCCGTTGCCTCAATCTTCTCGTAGACAGAGGCGATAATCTCGCTCATGGTATACTCCGTGACAGAATATTCCCTGTCCCCATACCGTTTCTCACGGATAAATGGAAGCCCGATGGCGCTCTGCCTGGTGTGGTGGGTAATCGTATAAGCCACCAGCCCGATTCCGCATTCCCTGGCAATCTGCTCCATAATCTGGGTCTTTCCGATTCCCGGCGGCCCCATCAGCAGAACCGGCCTCTGACGGACGGACGGCATAAGGTAGCTCCCATCCTCTCCTTTTTGCAGATACGCCTCAACAGAATCCTTAATCTCCTGTTTTGCCCGTTTGATATCCATAACTGAATCTCCTTTTCATGACACTGATTCCCTGTGTGCCAGATCTTCTTCTGACAGCAGAAGCTTCATGGCCCAGGGCGGGACGGATACATCCTCATAGTCTTCTTTCAGGAACACGAATGCCGTCTGAAAAGGCGGCGCCTTAGCCGGATAGATCCCCTTTCCGTCCGTAAAATAAATCAGCCCCTTTAACTGTCCGAACTCCTGCCGCCTCATTAATTCCTCAACATATTCGAATGCCGGTCTGAAATCCGTACCGCCCTCGCCCCGCAGTTCCAGCTGCTCCATGTACTCCTGCAGCTCTTCCCTGCAGGTAATCTTCCGGTCAGTCTGCACCTGGTCGTCACACTGGATCACATGGATATTCACCTTACAGAAAAAACTGTTGTTTTCACTGAGCACACCGTAGGTCTCCTCCAGAAACGTCCGTACCAGCTCACCGGAACAGGACATAGAGGTATCAACCACCACCGCAAATTCCTCTACCTTGCGTACTTCTTTCCACTCTAACGGTTCCACGAGGGGCAGATTCCCGTACAGTGACAGCCCGTAGGTGTAGAACACATAGTCAAAAGAATCCTCATCTACCGACGTCTCCTCACGCAGCACCGAGAATTTCCGAAGAAACTGCCGGTAATCGAACCGTTCCCGGTTCTCCACCTTTAGCTGGCCAATGAGATCTCCCGCACCCGATGACAGTTCCTTAGAAAATGTCTCCATCTCTGTCTCCATCTGCCCGCTGACGTCCTGCCAACGGTTTTCAATCTCTTCCTGCTTCTTCCTCTCATCCTCCGAAGGCCAGTAACTATGGTCGTCCACCCGGAATTCCGTTTCCAGACGCACAAGTTCCTCCTCCGTCAGTTCCCATCCTTCCAGAACGCCGTACACCTTCTCCGCTGCCAGAACCTTAAGGACTTCCCTAAGCCTCCGGTAAGTCTCCCTCCTCCTGAGTGACCGGCTCTTAAGGACACACCGGTACTGCATACCGTCAATGATGGATTCTGCCGCAATATCACAGGCAAGTCCGTAGAGCCGCTCCTTACGCCCCTTACGCCTTGTCAGATGGTGAAAAATCCCATGAAGCACCAGATGGAGATACAGCCGGTTCACCCTCACGCGGTCTTCCCGGTAAAGCCCGCCAAGAAACCGGGGCTGATAGTACAGATACAGGCCATCCGTCCCAAGCCCATCAGCCCCCAAGTCCATCACAAAGACCAGGCTGCTTAAGGCCACATCCAGGAACCGCATTTTCAGATAAAGCTCATTGCGGGATGCACAGAGAATCTTTCTTCCCACCATATCCAGTTTTTCCCCTGTGGTTAAGCTTTTCTCCATACCCTTCCTTTCTGCCAGTCCTGACTACAGTTGGAAACTCTTTCGCTTCTTCGGGAACCGCCGGTGTTTCTCATCCATCAGCATACTTAAGATCTCTGTCTCTCTCTCCTTCGATGCTTTGTGAATCCCATAGTCCAGGGCAGTCTCCGTAAAGAATCCGCCCACAGACAGAAAGTGAATCCCTTCCAGATCCGCCTGCCCGATCAGATCCTCCATGATCTGGCAGAGATGTTCCCTCACATAGATTTCATATTCCTGCCCTGCCTCTTTCGTCAGCCGGAACGGATGACGCAGACGGCCAAGCGCCAGTCTGGCTGCCGTCTCCGGCTGCTCTAAGGCCTGCGCATAAGGGAACCGCTCATCGTATTTCCGGTAATCCAGCTTCCGGTCATAGAAGCATTGCCGGTAATAACCGCCCGCTCCGTGATGCTGGGTAAACAAAATCCTGGCAGGCGTATTCTCCACGGCTTCTTCATAATGCTCCGGGAATAGAAGCAGCGCCTTCTCCTCTGTACCTTCCCCGGCAGAATACCAGAGTTCTGCCTGGATGGCAAAACGCATCTCGTCCAGAATGGATTTCAGACAGCTTTGTTCCCCTATCCGAAAATGAATCTCCACTTCCGTAAGACAGCAGCCGGTAAATGCTCCGCCGCCGATTTCCAGAAGGCTGTCCGTAAGAGCCAACTTTT
>CAJULU010000014.1:6514-40671 GCA_910587575.1 uncultured Dorea sp. | reverse complement strand
ACACCGGTAGAATGCATATCTTCCAATCTCCGTGACCTGTGCAGGAAGCCAGATCTCTGTCACCAAGCCGCCGCTGATCCTTACTTTTGTGCTGTCCCGGAATACATCCCCGGCTTTCCATATCAGTGATTCCCCTTCTTTCTCCCGATGATCGGCAAAGGCATAGTCCCCGACCCCTGTCACGGTCATACCGTCAATCTCGTCTGGAAGAACCACCTGTCCGTCCGTCCCATAACAGCCCGTGATCACAATTCCTTTTTCTGTTTTCCGATAATGGATTTCGGGGCATATCTGCCCTTGACTTTCTTTCTTCATTACT
Organism: uncultured Dorea sp.; assembly: GCA_910587575.1. Lineage (GTDB taxonomy): Bacteria > Bacillota > Clostridia > Lachnospirales > Lachnospiraceae > Sporofaciens. Next base: position 40,352 of record CAJULU010000014.1, on the reverse strand, counting down.
TTCTATCTCTCAACGCCATTTTTCAGAGGATTCCCTGTCAATAATACCCTCTCCACATATTCAGATACATATGCACATTGGTGCGCACATAAAGCCATAAAATTTCCAGCGCTTTCTGTTTTCCCGGATTTTCAGCCGCCGCCATCACATAGGGCATTCCTTTCTGTCTGGTATAATGATCCGCTTTCCGCAGATGCCAGCCGCTTGTCACCACCACACAGTCACGGAAATTACAGTTGCGCATCATCTGACAGGAATACTGAAGATTATGGTAGGTGCTGACCGCCTGTTTCTCCTCCAGAATGTACTCACCCGGCACGCCAAGTTCCATGGCATACCGTTTCATTGCCTCTGCCTCCACGAACTCACTGTGAACGGCAGCGCCCGACATGATCAGATATTTCACCTTCTTCTCCTTCCACAGTTCCACAGCCTTGTCCACCCTTGCCTTCAGCGTGTCGGAAGGTGTCCCGTCTTCTTTCACCCGGCAGCCGCAGACAATGGCACAGTCATAGCTGTCCTGCTCCCACCGCTTCTTCGGCGCACGGAACATGACACAGAATAAAAACAGATGGGCGGCCAGGAATCCTGCTGCCATCCACTGAAGCTTCTCCTTCACCTTGGTATTCTTCATCGCCTTACCCCGTTCTTTCCTTACGATTGAATTTGTCTAAAACGTTCTTTGTAATTTTACACTCTTTTCACATACATTGCAAGGAAATGCATATACATACTATAACAAACTCAAATGGAGTGTGTATGCAACCCTTTCACAAATATATCAGACCATTGGCAGTCACCCTTCTTTTTGTCCTCTCCTATTTTGCCGGACGTCTGGCTGCCTCGCAGTTTCCTCTCGAAAGCGCCCCGCCTTCCGGTTCCTATCCCGTCTCATCTGCCATCCTGCCTGCCGCCGATAACTGGGGCTTAAGCTTCCAGGAAGAGGGAAAGACCCCTGTGGGAAACGCCACGATCGAGGAACTCAGACAGTATGACGCCTACTATGCACAGGACACGGATGAGAAAAAGATCTATCTGACTTTCGACTGCGGATATGAGAACGGCAACACGGAACCCATCCTGGATGCCTTAAAAAAGCATAAGGCCAGCGCCACCTTCTTCGTTGTAGGAAATTTCATTTCCACAAGCCCGGAACTGGTGAAACGTATGCACAAGGAGGGGCACACCGTAGGCAATCACACCTACCACCATCCCGATATGTCACAGATTTCCACAAAGGAGGCATTTGAAAAAGAACTGAAAGACGTAGAAGACCTCTACAAGGAGATTACCGGGGAAGAGATGACCCGCTATTACCGTCCGCCCCAGGGCAAATACAGTACCGACAATCTGAAGATGGCAAAGGACATGGGATATCACACCTTCTTCTGGAGTCTTGCCTACGTTGACTGGTACCAGGATGACCAGCCCTCGCATGAAGAAGCATTCGACAAACTGCTGGGGCGCATCCATCCTGGAGCTATCGTTCTGTTACACAGCACCTCAAGCACCAATGGGGAAATACTGGATGAACTACTGGGGAAATGGGAAGACATGGGGTATACCTTCCACTCTCTGGATGAACTGGTCAGAAAGTCAGAGTAACTCCGGCCAGTCAGCCAGCATGCGCACCCACCTGGCACACAGGGAAAACAGTGCGGGAAGTCCCGCACTATTTTCGTTTTTTTTTATCTTCTGACCGGCCACCTATTCTACAGTCACTGATTTGGCCAGGTTCCTTGGCTTATCCACGTCACAGCCCCGGCCGACCGCAATGTAATAAGCAAAAAGCTGCAATGGAATAATCGCCAGAGAGTTGGTAAAATACCGGTTCGTCTCCGGTATGTAGATCACGTAGTCCGCCGCTTTCTCGACTTCCGTGTTGCCTTCCACGGTGACCGCCATCACGAAAGCGCCCCGGGTGCGGACTTCTTCCATGTTACTGATCATCTTCTTGTAAAGATCCTTCTGGGTCAGCACTGCGGCCACCAGGGTTCCTTCTTCCACGAGAGAAATGGTTCCATGCTTTAACTCACCGGCAGCATATGCCTCTGAATGAATATAGGAAATCTCCTTCAGCTTCAGGGACCCTTCCATAGAAATCGCATGGTCGATCCCCCGCCCGATAAAGAAGATATCCCGGGCCGCCAGATAACGGTTGGCGAATTTCTGAATCTTCTCCCGGTTGTTGAGAATCATCTCAATCTGGGCGGGAAGTGCCTTCATCTCTCCAATCATCTTCTCCGTCTCACCGTCCGTAAGCAGACCTTTCGCCTGTGCAAACTTCATGGCCAGAAGATACATGGCCGTAAGCTGTGCCGAGTATGCCTTGGTGGTTGCCACCGCAATCTCCGGGCCCGCCCAGGTATACATCACATTATCCGCCTCTCTCGCAATGGAACTTCCCACTACGTTGACAATTCCAAGCACCCTTGCCCCCATCTTCTTTGCCTCACGGAGCGCCGCAAGGGTATCCGCCGTCTCGCCGGACTGGCTGATGACCATCACCAGCGTATGGTCATCCAGAATGGGATTCCGGTAACGGAATTCTGATGCCATATCCACTTCTACCGGGATTCTTGACAGCCCTTCCAGGATATATTTGCTGGTATGTCCCACATGGGAGGCCGAACCGCAGGCAACGATCATGATCTTATGAATCTTACAGATCTCCTCGTCTGTCATCCCCAGTTCCTCAATCTCAATCCGGTTCCCCTTAATCCTTGGAGAAAAAGTATCCATGACAGCCTTTGGCTGTTCGTACATCTCCTTCAGCATGAAATGTTCATACCCGCCCTTCTCGGCAGCATTCACATCCCACTCAATCCGTACAGGCTCCTTCACAATCTCTTCTTCATCCACGTTGAAAAACTCCATGGACTCTTCCGTCATACGGACAATCTCTTCATTCTCGATAAAATAGACATCCCGGGTATAACGAAGCACCGCCGGAACATCCGAAGCAATAATGCTTCCGCCTTCTGTATGGCCCACAATCAGCGGGCTGTCCTTGCGCACTGCATAGAGTTCATCCGGATGATCCCTGAACATAATTCCCAGAGCATAAGACCCTTCCATCCGGTGCATGATTTTCGTAATTGCCTGCAGCGGGTTCCCCTGGTAATAATAGTCCAGAAGATGGGCAATCACTTCCGTATCTGTCTCAGACACGAATTCATATCCCCGTTTCATAAGTTTCTTCTTAAGCTTCAGATAGTTCTCAATAATACCGTTATGAACCACTACGATACTTTTATCTGCATTAAAATGAGGATGGGCATTCACATCCGAAGGAGAGCCGTGAGTCGCCCAGCGTGTATGGCCGATTCCCATGGTTCCCGGAAGCATTGCCCCGTCATGGGTCAGTTCACTCAATACCTTCAGCCGCCCCTTTGACTTGATCATGTCAATCTCACCTTCGCTGTAAACCGCAATGCCTGCCGAATCATATCCCCTGTACTCAAGTTTTGAAAGCCCGTCAAGAAGAATGGGCGCCGCCTGCCTGTTTCCAATATACCCTACAATTCCACACATGTTCCCCTGCTCCTTTCCCATCTCATAAAAAACATTGCATTAATCTCTGATTGTCAGCATCCGCCTCCTTTGCGCAACACTGATTTTCTCCGAAATTAATGCAATGACATCCTAATCTAAATCAATAAAATCCACCTGGAACGTATCTCCCTTCTTCTGTCCCCGTTTTCTCTGGGACTGTATGTTTAAAAGGTCATCCAGATCGTCAATCATATCATTGGAACTACTGCCGTAGTCATCCTCTTCATCCTCATAACCATCATCGTCATAACTATCATCGTCAAATTCATCATCAAATTCATCGTCATCATCATAGTCATCGGAATCATAGTCATCATAATCGTCGTCATCATCCAGATCATCATAGTCGTCAAAGAGATCCTCCTCTTTCAGACTCATGGTTTTCACCGGAACCCTGACAGCCGGTTCATCCGCATTCCTTTTCACCGCAGCCCGGATTCCCTTTCCAGGCGCCGGTGCCGGCTTCTTTGCCTTTGGCGCCGGGGGATCGTCCCGATCCGGATCAATGTCGTATTCATCGTACAGATCGTCCAGTTCCAGATTACGGTTGTGAAGCTTCACGCCGATCACAACCAGAAATGCAATCAGCACAAGCATCAGCATAAGCCCGATAATCAGCACAATATCCAGGAAATCTGACACAAACTGCAGAACTTTGTTCCACCATCCCTTGGGGCTCTTCTTCTCCTTCTTTTCCGCTATATGCTCCACATATCTCTGATAGGTCTTGTCAACCGTATCATACTGGTACATCTCTTTCTGACCGTCCGCATTCAAGGCATACACTACATAATAATCTGCCTTGTCCACATCCTGCCATGCCGGAAATTCCTTTCCGTTCAGCGTCAGCACCGTCTCCTGATACCGCTTGGGCAGATTCACCGTTCCGTCATTCCTCAGAAGCACGATATAACGGTCTGAAGAAATACTCACGGACTCAAAGGGAAAGAACGAACCTTTGTCGCCATCATAGATGAAGAAATCCGGGTCGCCTCCTGCAGCGGGAGTCAGATAAAACGCCGCCGTATTACTGATCGGCTGAAGCACAACCTGGCAGGTCTGTCCTTCCAGCAGCATCTCGCTTCTCTCAAACCCTTCCGGAATTAATGCGTCAGAAAAATTATTGGTAACGGTATACTGCGCCCCCTCAATCTCTACCTGGGGGCCGTCCGCTGCCGCAGCGCCGGCCGTCCCCTGTCCTTCCGAAGCCTCCGGCTGGATCAGGGAAGGATCCCCTGGACCGATCGTAACCGCCGAGCTTCCTTCCGTGATATCCAGTTCTGAACCATCCGTATCCGTTCCCGAAGACTGCGATATCTTAACATTCCCGGTTCCTTCCGCCAGGGCCTGGAACTTCAGCGTATACCCATTGTCTATGGAACTGCCGTCACAGTTCATGGTGATCGTACCGCTTCCTCCGCTGGCGCTGTCACCGCTGATGAACCTCAGCTTATCCGCATCATAGGCCAGTGTCATGTTCAGTGTCTGAATATCATCAGACGAACTGACCTTTACCGCTATCTCCACCTCAGCTCCCACCGTTGTAGAAGGGTCTGAAAACCGTACTTCTGCGGATGCCGCATGAACAACCAGCGCCGCACATGGACACAGCATACACACTATCATCAACAAAGAAAGTATCTTCTTCCATCTTCCCATGTAAGTTACCTCATTTTCTTAGATTATCATTTCACATATCACTCCTCGTAGCCTCCTCCTGAAGAGTCATCTGGATCTGATATGTCCGGCGTGTCTGACCCGCCTCCGCCATAATCATCGTCATAGCCACTGTCTGACCCGCTTCCGCCGGAAGATGAACCTCCGCCGCCTCCGCCCGAAGATGTTCCTCCGCCGCTTCCGCCGGAAGACGATCCTCCGTAACTGTTCTGGTTTCCGCTGGAGGAACCGCCGTTATATTTGTAATCGTAATCATCATCCTCGTCGTCCGGCTGGTTCATGATTTCCTGGGTCGCCTCATTCGTATCCGCCTTACGGTCTCCCGCCTTATCCACAATCTTGTCACTGATCGCCGCTACCGTAGAAGATACCGAATATGCTTCCCCGTCTCCATAGAAAAACTTGTGAAGCTGCTCTACATTGCTCTGCAGCGTAACCGGAATGACCACACTTCCCACATCCAGCAGTTCATCCGTTGTCTTGTCAAACGGAAATCCGGTCGTCTCAACCAGCTTGTAGTCAAAGGCATCCTTGGCATAGTCCAGAATCTCCGCCATGGTAAAGTTCGTTGCCACCTGCGGAAATACACTGTCAATAATCTTATTGAGCTGCGCCGGGGAAGCTTTCTGTAAGTTCTCCACAATCTTTGTAAGTACAGTCCTCTGCCTTTCAGCCCTCTTAAAATCATCTCCCGCCGTATAACGGATTCTTGTATAGGCGGTTGCATGAATTCCGTCCAGAACCTGAAGGCCGGGACCCGTAATATCCGGTGAATCTTTGCCGGTCACTTTCTTGATCTCCGTGGAATATCCGTTGACATACTGGACCTCTTCCTCCGTAACGTCAATCTCCACTCCTCCCACAGAATCAACCACATCAATCAAGGCGTCAAAATTTACCGTCACATAACGTTCAATGTCCATGTCAAGGTTCTTATTCAGCACGGCCACCGCCTCCTCCGGCCCACCGTAGGAATATGCGGCATTCGCTTTATCAATGGATTTATCGTCCTGCTCCAGCAAAGTATCTCTGAACACAGAAGAAATCTTAATCTCTAACGTCTCACGGTTCAGGCTTGCAACCATGATTGCATCGCTCCTGGTTCCTTTCCCAAGCTCATTCTTCCGGGAATCCACGCCGAATAACGCTACGTTCAGATAACCTGTCCCTCTTTCCCTGGCTTCTTCCGATACATTCAGTTCCTTCGCATCTGCCGTAGGCGTCTGTCTGTCAATCTTAGACAGCTTGCTCGCCACGATCACAGCTCCGGTTACCGCCACCAGCGCCATGGTACCGCCCAGAATAATTCCAAGCTTCTTTCCCAGGGACCAGGATGCAAAACCGCGGTTTTTAGACCGGCGCCCGCGCCTGTAATGATTCCTTTCCTTTGCCATTCTCCAATGTCCTTTCTTTTTCTTTTTAACCTACGCTAACATTCTTCAATATATTACCGCATTTTTACAGAAACTTCAATCTTAAAATACAGGTTTTCTACGGTTTTTGCCAATATCCTGTACTGGCCGAACATTTTTTCACCAGCCAGAGCGGCATTTTCCGATAATTCCGCCCCGCCCTGTACCCCAGATACTTGCACCCGCTTTTATATAGAAGCTCCGGAATCAGATACCATTTCCCTCTCCGGAGCAGATACTCTGCCGTGTTCATGACCAGCCGGATTCCCTCCGACTCGGAAGAAAGCCCCGCAAAAATCTCCGGATGGTCTGCCTGGGAAACCGCCAGATCAAAATTTCTCTGAAACTGCTTACGTCCCGAATAATTGTGGGAATGGAACACTTTTGCCTCTGCCGCATATGCCACCCGATATCCGGCCTTTATCATCCGGGCCGCCATAATCATATCTTCGTTAAATATGGTCCGCTTCGTAAAACCGCCCATCTCCTGGTAAACGTCCCTGCGGTATGCCGCACAGACATCCGAACAGAAAAACGTCTTGATTCCCATCACCTCAAGATCACTCTGACTTTTGATCCTGCTTTCCTTTGGATAATTGAACTTCCTGGTATAACGCTCAATCTCACCACACCCTTTTGCCGGAAGCTGACGGGCATAGGATACGCCGATACTCCCGGAAGCAAGAAGGGGCCTCACCAGTTCCCCGATCATCTTTCTGTCGGCAGGCAGGGCGTCCTGTGTCATAAATACCACAATCCCAGCCTCCGACAGCGCAAATCCCAGATCCCTGGTTGCACCATGGTCAAACTCCTCCGGCCGGATATGCGTGACGGAAACTCCGGGCAGAGACTCTGCCTCCCGTGGAAACCGGCCGGACTCTGTATTGATCACATGAATCCGGCCCACAGGATAGTCCTGCTTACCAAGCCTTCTTAATATTTCCATGAACCGTTCATCCGGCCGGTGGGTCAGTATCACCACATCTGCACAAATTCGCTCCTTCATTCCTGCTTTCCATTCCTTTTCTTATTCTTATCATGTCCTGTAAACCAGTACATCATTCCTGTCAGAATCAGCCAGAACCATATGATCGGATTGCTGAACCAGGTTGTGAAAAATGCCAGTCCGAGATACACCGCCATCTGGCCGTAGAACAGATAGACAACCGGATTTTCACTTTTTTTCACAATCCGCATCACCCACTTTGCCGCCACGCCGGTCAGCGCCGCAAACAGAAACACGCCTATGGCTCCGTAATCATAATACGCATCATAGAACATGGTAAGTGTTTTCAGTTCCGGTTTCGTCAGATAGACAACCGGAACCGTCAGCTGCGGAAATACCCTCTTAAGCCCTGTCAGTGCAAAAAAAGGAGACAGCATCCTCACTCCCAGCGTATGCTTCGTAAGCCGTTCTACCATGCAGTTAAAATTCTCAAAATTATTCGCAACATAGATATAGGGCTGTGTAATAAAAATCGGCATCCGCCCATATTTCATCTCAAATACGCTGTTCAGATAAACCGTATCATGATAGCGGAACACCGTCAGCGCCACATAGACCGGAAGCAGCGCCAGCACAATCCCCGCCATCGTCCGTATCCGCATCCTGCGGTTCACCATAATATATGTAACCATTGCAAAACAGACGGCGAAAAAAAGGTGAAATCTGGACATACGCAGAACCGGTATGACGATTGCAGTCACATTCGCCAGAACCAGCACCGTCTTCTCTTTCCACCCGCTTCCTGTGCTTACCTTTCCATACAGAACGGTAATTGCGGGAATCAGACTGCAGCTTCCGGAAATCCCGCCCAGACCCGTCCTCTGAAACAGGAGACTCAAGACCGATGCCAACGCCAGCGTTACAATACACAGGAACAGCCGGTCTGCCTGCACCTTATTCCTGTCTGGTTCCTTTTTCTCGTCCGGACGATACTTCCGTCCCCATTCATACCCGATTCCAAACCCGATATAAACCAGGAAGAAGCAGATCCAGGTCAGATAATTCCAGTCCGTCTGAAGTCTGCTGAGTTTCAGACAGGCAATCCCCTGCCCGCCGACCCAGGCAAGAGTAAAAAGCGCCCGGAGTTCTGTCACATTCTGGGATTCCCTCACCCAGTGCAGATACAGATAGACTGCTTCCAGAATCAGAAGAATCCCGGAAATATAATGGAGATGGGCCAGAGAAGCAATGTAACTCACAAAGTATACCAGCATATAGGTGCCATATTCCATTATAATCTCATCGCGTCTTCTCATCTTACTCTCCTTCAAAGTTCGTCTGCATGGCCGTCGCATCTTCCGTAATACCGGTCAGATAGATGATGTCATCATGGATCTGACGGACCTTGTTCGATGGCTCGTACCAGTCCTCCGCAAAAATATTCTTGTGAAGCTGTGACACATTGCCTGCAAAGTCTATTGGTACCACGTATGACCCCGAGTGATCCCGGACCTCCTCGCTGGTTGTCAGCGCATAGGGAAAACCGGTGGTCTCCACGATGTTATAATCCATGATATTGGCCGCAAAACCAAGCATGTCCGAAAGGGTAAGGCTGGTAGATATCTGCGGGAACACCTTGTCTACAATCTTATTCAGCGTTATTAAATCTGCCTCTTTTGCCTTTTCGGCCGTCTTCTGAAGCACCTCCCTCTGCCGTTCCGTCCTCTTGAAATCATTTCCTTTCGTATAACGGATTCTTGCGTAACTTACCGCATGAACCCCGTCCAGCAGCTGCGTTCCCGCCACCTCATCAATATCGACCATCTCCTGTCCCACTACCCGGGAAGTCTCTGCCGCATATCCGTTGGTATAAAACGCCTCTTCCTGTGTCAGTTCGATTTCCAGCCCTCCCAGGGCATCGATCACATCCACCAGGGCGTTAAAGTTTACACTGACGTAATTACGGATATCCAGGTCAAAATTACGGTTCAGCAGACTGATGGCAGCCTCCGGACCGCCCCTGTTGTATGCAGCGTTGGCCTTGGCATAGGTGCCGTCCTCCTGCTGCAGCAACGTATCCCGGTATACGGAAACCAGCTTCACATCATTGGTCTCATTATTGATGCTTGCTATGATAATGGAGTCGCTCTGTACCCCGCCTTCCAGTTCCCCGTTCCTGGAGTCCAGTCCGAAACAGGCGATATTCGTATAAGGTCCTGTGTCCTTGTAGACCTCCAGCTTATCCTGATCCAGTATGTTAATGTTCAGTTTGCCCAGTTTGAGCATTCCATATCCGGCAATGCACAGTCCTGCCAGCAGCAGCAGTTCCACGCACACTAGCACGATTCTTTTTCTGCGTCTCCTGCGCTTTTTCTTCTGCTTTTCTTTTGGCGATACCCTGTTTCTGTCACCTCTCCTTCTATCCATGTTCCTCTTATTTTCCACGTTTCGTTTCTTATTCATACCATTTCTCCCCTACAGGCTAATATGCGTTCTTGCTGACAAAGCCTTTAAAAAATGTCAGAAATATAATCTTAAAGTCAAACCCCAGGGTCCAGTTCTCAATATAATACAGGTCAAATTCAATCCGCCGGCGAATGGAAGTATCCCCCCGGTATCCATTCACCTGGGCCCATCCCGTTAGTCCGGGACGCACCTGATGCTTCACCCTGTATCTCGGAATCTCTTCACTGAACTTCTCCACAAACTGAGGCCTCTCAGGCCTTGGGCCCACAAGACTCATATTCCCCTTCAGTACGTTAAAAAGCTGCGGAAGCTCGTCAATACTCGTCCTTCGTATAAACCTGCCGAAGCCCGTGACCCTTGGGTCATCCTTCGTTGTCCATCCCCCTTTTTCTTTCTTCTCATCCTGCACAACCATAGAACGGAATTTATACATCATAAACGGCCTGTTCTGGAATCCGATCCGCTCCTGTCTGAAAATCAGCGGCCCGGGAGAAGTCAGCTTGATCATCACTGCCGTCAGCGCCATGACAGGTGAAAAAATAATAATGGCCGTGACGGCGCCAAACAGGTCCACCCCTCTCTTCAGCAGGGCATTCAGTGCGTTGCTTAAAGGCACATGGCGGATATTCACCACCGGAAGCCCCAGCAGGTCCTCCGTATAGGGCTTCGTGGGGATGATATTATTGTAGTCCGGGACAAACTTCGTGTGTACGCCCGACTTTTCACACATCCCTACAATATGCTCCAGCTTATGATATTCCGCAAGGCCCAGGGTTATGACAATCTCATCCAGCTTATTTTCCGGAAGCACGATGGTCAGATTCTCCGTCCTTCCAAGCACCTTTACGCCCCGGTATTCGGTTCCTCTCGGCCTGTTATCCGCAAGGATTCCTCTCACAATATATCCCCACTCCGGATTCGCCTTGATCCGGTCCACATACTGCTCAGCCGCCCTGCTGTATCCTACCAGCAGGATGTGTTTCTGGTTATATCCTTTTTTGCGGATATTCCTTAACTCTTCCCGCAGAATATTCCTTCCCACGATCTCCACAAACACATTGATACAGAAAAAGATAAACATCATGTTTCTGGAAAAATCCGGCTCCCTTGCCAGATACAGAACCAGGATGAATACCATAATGCCAATGACATTCGCCTGTATGATCCGCCATGCCTCAAGCCGTCTGCCCTGTACCCGTTTGGGCGTGTACAGCTGGAAGACATAATAGAGAAGCAGATATTCCGGCACCAGGAAAATAAGGACTCTCATGTATTCCTGCAAAGAAAGGTACCATGGCCCCACCTCAAAGATCCCGCTCCGGAACCGGATATGCCATGCAGCCACATAAGAAAAAATAACAGCCAGCGCATCCAGCGCCACATGTAATGTATTCAGCAACTTCTGATTGTTCTTAATCACTCGTATCCACCACCTAAATCATATCCTATCATACAATAAAATGCCCGGATCGACAACCCGTCAATATGCAGTTTTTCTTAACAATTCATTAATATTTATGGCATATTTCACAAAACTCTGCTATAATGTATCCTCATAAAACGATAGATTTCATCCCAGGAAAGGCGGATCTGCAGATATGAAAGTTACGATAATTATCCCGAATTATAATGGATGCCACTTCATGGATCCCTGTCTTGCATCCTTGAAAAAGCAGACATTTAAGGATTTTCAGATCCTGGTCGTAGACAATGCATCCACGGACGGAAGCGCTGCATACGTGAAGGAACATTACCCCGAAACCGCGGTCATTGCCCTTGACCGGAACTATGGATTCAGCAAAGCAGTGAATGTGGGAATCCGGCATTCCAGGACCCCCTATGTCATCCTTCTGAATAATGACACGGCTGCCGATCCTCATTACGTGGAAGAACTGGTCCGTACTATTGAGAAGTCTCCCGGAATCTTTTCTGTCAGCAGCAAGATGATCCAGATGTATCATCCGGAACTGATTGACAGCGCCGGGGATCTCTATACGCTGACAGGGTGGGGCGTATGCCGGGGAACGGGACGTCCTGTTTCCAATTATACGGAAACGGATGAAGTGTTCAGCGCCTGTGCGGGAGCGGCCATCTACCGCCGCCGGGTGTTTCAGAAGATCGGGTTATTCGATGAGAAACATTTTGCCTACCTTGAGGATATTGACGTGGGGTACCGGGCCAGAATCTTCGGATACCGGAATCTGTACTGCCCCACGGCGCTGGTATACCATGTCGGAAGCGGGACAAGCGGTTCAAAATACAATTCTTTTAAGGTAAAGCTGTCTGCAAGAAACAATATTTATCTGAACTATAAAAATATGCCCCTGCTGCAGTTGCTGCTCAATTTCCTGCCGCTTCTTGGCGGATATCTGCTGAAATATGCCTTTTTTGTGAAGATCGGATTCGGGAAGGACTATAAAGACGGGATCTTGGAGGGACTGAAAAACCGGAAGACGCTTAAGAAGGTTCCGTTCCGGATGCGTCATCTGCGACATTATGTGCGGATTGAAATGGAACTGGTCCGGTATACGTTCTCCTATGCGAAAGACTGGTTTACCAGGAAGATCTGGGGAAAATAAGCGGACGTTATGTATGTGAATATCTCTGTATACCCAGGGACAGCCAGCACGGTACGCCCCTGGGTATACATGATCTGAACTCTTTTAAAAATGGAACGTATCTTTCAGCCCTTCCCACAACTGGTCTTTCTCACTCAGAATCAGCTTCGTTCCATCGTCTAACTGATATCCGCCGGCCGACGGGCTGCCCTGATACTCACCCTTAAGAGACGGCCACTGAATCCCGATCTCCGGATCGTTCCAGGCCAGTCCGCCTTCATCTCCGGGATGGTAGAAATCCGTACATTTGTAGCAGAACTCAGCGATGTCGCTCAGAACCAGGAAGCCGTGTGCAAATCCCTCCGGAATGTAGAATTGTTTCCGGTTCTCTTCCGTAAGTTCAATTCCGAACCATTTCCCGAAGGTTTTACTGCCTCTCCTTAAGTCAACCGCCACATCATAAACAGAGCCTTTGATCACCCTCACCAGTTTCCCCTGGGGAAATTCCTTCTGGAAATGCAGCCCCCTCAGAACGCCTTTGGACGAGCAGGACTGGTTGTCCTGCACAAAGGTCATCGTAAGCCCTTCTTCTTCCATGTCTCTCTGGTTATAGGTTTCCATAAAATATCCTCTGGCATCTCCGTGAACTGCGGGTTCTATCACACACAGCCCCTCAATTCCGCCTGCATTCTTTTCCACTTTTATCTGTCCCATACTCTTATCCTTTCCGTACTCAGCTAGAATTCAATTTCTTTCAGATATCTTGCCAGTGCATCCTGCCAGGTGGGCAGAGGAGTGAATCCATTCTCTGTCAGCTTACTCTTGTCCAGCCGGCTGTTAAAGGGCCTTACCGCCTTGGAAATCCCATACTCCTCTGTAGTTACAGGAACAACGCTTAACCGTTCTTCGGAATATTCGGAATGTCCAAGTTCAACGGCCTGACGGAAGATCTCCTTTGTAAAATCGTACCAGCTGATATAGCCGCCTTCATTTGTAACATGATAGTATCCGTACTTATCCGTCTCAATCATGTCTACCAGCAGTCTTGCCAGGTCAAAAGTATAAGTAGGCGTACCGATCTGGTCGTTCACCACGGTAATCCGGTCATGATTCTTTCCCACATTCAGCATAGTCTTGATAAAGTTCTTACCGTTTTTGCCGAATACCCAGGCAATCCGCACGATAAAATACTTTGACAGCCGCTCCGATACCGCCAGCTCTCCTTCCAGTTTCGTCACTCCGTAGACATTCAGCGGTTTATAATCCTTGCAGTCCGGTTTCCAGGGTTCGGTTCCCTGACCGTCAAATACATAATCCGTGCTGAGATAGACCAGTTTGCAGTCTGCTTTCTGACATGCCCTGGCAATATATTCCGTACCTGCGGCGTTAATCAGGCGCACCTTGTCCACCTTATCCTCGTCCTCAGCCAGATCCACGGCCGTCCACGCCGCACAGTGTACGACCACGTCCGGAGCCGCTTCGGCAATCTTCTCCTCCACGGCCCTGGCATCCGTGATATCCAGCTGGACATAAGGCATAGAAGTGACCGGTGAGCCGTCTTCTACACCGCTGTACTTCTCTGCAATGTCGCTGCCGGTCCCTTCATATCCCCTCTGACTCAGTTCATTCATTACATCATGGCCTAACTGTCCGGCCACGCCGGTTACAAATACTTTCATACCATTTCCTCCTAACGGTCCGCATACATTTTCTCATAATAATTCTGATATTCTCCGGAAATGATCGTCTCCCACCATTCCTTATTGTCCAGATACCACTGGATCGTTTTCTTTATGCCATCCGCAAACTTCGTCTCCGGCAGCCATCCCAGTTCGCCGTGGATCTTTGTGGGGTCAATGGCATAACGCATGTCATGTCCTTTACGGTCCGTCACATAGGTAATCAGGCTCTCCGGCTTCCCCAGTTCCCTACAGATGATCTTTACGATATCAATATTCTTCATCTCATTGTGACCGCCGATATTGTAAACTTCCCCCACACGTCCTTTATGGATAATCAGATCAATGGCTTTGCAATGATCCTCCACATAGAGCCAGTCACGCACATTTTCTCCCTTGCCATAGACCGGAAGGGGCTTGTCATTCAGGGCATTGGCTATCATAAGCGGAATCAGCTTCTCCGGGAAGTGATACGGTCCATAGTTATTGGAACACCTGCTGATCGTCACCGGAAGGCCGTAGGTCCTGTAGTATGCAAGTACCAGCAGATCAGCCGCCGCCTTGGATGAACTGTACGGGCTGCTGGTATGGATCGGAGTTTCTTCCGTAAAAAACAGATCCGGGCGGTCCAGCGGCAGATCTCCGTAAACTTCATCCGTGGAAACCTGGTGGTAACGGGTAATCCCGTATTTCCGGCAGGCATCCATCAGTACCGCCGTTCCCTTGATATTGGTATCCAGAAATACTTCCGGCTCCTCAATGGAACGGTCTACATGGCTCTCTGCCGCAAAATTCACCACCATATCCGGGTGCTCTTCCTCAAACAGACGGTACACGGCTTCCCGGTCCGTAATGCTTTCCTTCACAAACCGGAAATTCGGGCGGTCCATCACCGGCTCAAGGGTAGACAGATTCCCCGCATAAGTCAGACAGTCCAGACAGATAATCCGGTAATCGGGATATTTGTCCAGCATATGAAAAATAAAGTTACTTCCAATAAATCCGGCTCCGCCGGTTACAATGATATTCATATTCGTTCTCCTCGCTTTCTTCATCCGGTATTCATCTGATATTCCCTTATGAATACTCCGTTTAGTACAGACCGTCCTGGAACTTTCCGTCCAGTACGTCTTTCAGATACTGCCCGTACTGATTCTTCTTCAGGATCTCGTACACTTCCAGCACGTTCTCCTTCGTAATCCATCCATTCAGATAGGCAATCTCCTCCAGGCACCCGATCTTCCGGTGCTGGTGGGATTCCACCGTCTTCACGAAATTCGTCGCATCCACCAGACTCTCGTGGGTTCCGGTATCCAGCCAGGTGAATCCCTGCCCCAGAAGCTCCACATTCAGTTTCTCCGCCTCCAGATATACCCGGTTCAGATCCGTGATCTCCAGTTCTCCCCTGGCGCTGGGTTTCAGATTCTTCGCATACTCCACCACCTTATTATCATAGAAATACAGACCTGTCACACAGTAGTTGCTCTTCGGTTTCTCTGGTTTCTCCTCAATGGAAACCGCCTTTCCTTCATGGTTGAATTCCACGATGCCAAAGCGTTCCGGATCGTCAACATAATATCCGAATACCGTAGCGCCCTTTCCCGACTCTGCATTCTTCACGGCTGCTTTCAGCCGCTTCTTCAGTCCATGGCCCGCAAAGATATTGTCTCCCAGTACCATGGCAACCGTGTCGTCTCCGATAAAATCCGCCCCGATTATAAATGCCTGGGCAAGCCCGTCGGGGCTTGGCTGGACTGCGTATGACAGATGCACTCCGAACGGATGGCCATCGCCTAAGAGTTCCTGGAATCTGGGCGTATCCTGGGGTGTGGAGATAATCAGGATCTCCCGGATTCCTGCATTCATCAGCACGGACATGGGATAATAGATCATCGGCTTGTCATAAATGGGAAGCAGCTGTTTTGACGTCACCATGGTCAGCGGGTAAAGCCGGGTGCCGGAACCTCCTGCTAATATAATTCCTTTCATGTGAAACCTCCTTCTTCATATTAGTAGTGTTTATAAAATTCTCTTTTTTCATTCTGCCAATATGCATTCTCTCCATAAATATATACAGCGGATTTCTGAATACAGGTACATTATAAAAGGTGACGCTAGGTCACCTACAAGTATTTTTTTTCATTTTTTCCAGATTTTATCCGTTTATTCCGAAGATACGCTTCATACGAAGAATACAATAATCACAACTGACTTTTACCAGTGCAGTAAAAGCCGCCATTGCAGCCAGCTCTGCAATAAACAGAATCCATAAGTTCATTTTGTTACATACATACCGGCCTGCAGCAGATGTAAGGCTGATAATCACAATATGGTGAACTAAAAATAATTCATAAGAACAACCACTCAGGAAACGAATCACGGGATAAACACAGGTACTCTTCTGCAAAATATTTTCCGCAAACGAAAATGTAACGAAAAACGCAAGTGCAGATATCGTGATTTTAAGTCCATCATTTATGACAAGAGGAGTGCTGCTCGTAAAACAGAACATCACGGCAGGCAGGGATACGATTAATATTTTTTTATCCAGCTTCTCCCAATACTTTCCTAAATACATACCAAAAACAAATTCACAGCCTTTTACCAGAATATTCTGATGAACAGGTACAGGAGATAAATAGTGATAGATCATCACTATATAGATTGAGGCCACAACAGCCAGAAAAACAGTCTCATTTTTGTTCATCAGTTTTCTCAATAACGGAAAGACTGCATACAGAATAACAAGACAGCCAAGAAACCATTCTCCGATCCCCTGGCTGAAGCTTGATACCCCGTATAATCCAAGCCATGCGTCTATTCCCGTAATTCCCAGAAAAATCTTCCATGGAGCCGTTCCGGTGATAAGCAAAGAGAAACTCTTTACCTGGATCATGCGTATGATAAAGCAACAGATATTAACAAAATAAAACGGAACCAGCAATCTTAATCCTCTTTTCACATAGAACTGCTTATAATGAATCTGCCCCCTTGTACTGATCGTAAGGCTGGCTCCTGACAGCATAAAAAACACGGCAACGGAAAGTGTCCCTATATGTATGTTTGCATTCGCAAACCAGGGACTGACATCCTCAAGTGCAAGCATACCGTCATTACATAGTTCTACCAGCATATGGTACCAGATAATCATACAAAAACATACAACTCTAAGCAAATCAAAATATCGTACTCTTTTCATTCTTTTCTCTTACTCCAAATCCAGTTATGATAAGCAAAGGCTTCAAATGGTCCTGCAGCGAAACAAGCCCGCTTCTTTCGTGATACGGAATCCCCGGTCCGTCTTTCGTTTCACATAGGCCCGGAACTCCTTATAACGTTCCGTAATATACTGACCCTGGTTTCCATGGCAGGACAGGACATATGAAATCAGCGGTTCCGGTTTCGGCACTACCAGACAGTCTTCATATGGTATCCACTCACACCTGGCAAAATGCTCTGACAGAATGCCGGCGCCATTCTCCATCCCGAACCTGTCATATAATTTGTCTGCCGACAGGACAATCCGGTCATCAAATCCCTGCACCAGAGCGCTTACCTCTTTCATGTGGTTTTGCCCGTAGGCGCTGCATACGAATCTTCCGCCTGGTTTCAGCACCCGCAGCACCTCGCAGCACACCTTCCGGATATCCCCGCAATAGAACAGGACGTGGTTTGCTATCACCAGATCAAAACTGCCATCTTCAAAGGGCAGCCGCTGGCAGTCCGCTACCTGGTAAGAGAACCGGTGATCCTCCGCCCCCACTGCCCTGCGCGCATCTCTTAGCATCCCTTCCGAGAGATCCGAAAGCATGATCTCCACATTCTGCGGAATCCTGTCCATATTTTCCATCCACAGGGTTCCGTCCCCGCAGCCAGTCTCCAGAATCCTCATCCCCGGACAGATTTCCAGCTGTTCATAGATCCAGGGGAACCACCCTTTCTGATTCTGGGAATACAGATGATGCAGATGAATCCGGGCCGAAATGTTGGAAGCGTTCTGGTACTGGTTCTTCAGACTCTTCTCCATCCCTGTCAGATGAATCAGATTCAGCATCTGGTTCCAGTCAATCGTATGATCTTTCCGAATTGCCTCAGAGGTCTCCCGGATTGCCTCCTCCACATGCTGCATCTGCTCGATCCGGTCCTGTACAAGTTTCAGCTGGATATTCAGCGAATTCAGCATAAAATGATAGTCTGTATCATCAATCAGCATCTCACGGATATCTTCCAGAGAGAATCCCAGATATTTCAGAAGAAGGATCTGCTGAAGCCGTACAAAATCCCTGTCCGTATAAAAACGGGCTCCGGCCCCGCTCACAAACGACGGTTTCAGAATATCCTGTTTATCATAATAGCGGATCGTCCGCAGGGTTACATTGGCCATGCGGGCAAATACGCCGGAAGAATAATAACCTGCCTTTTTCATCTCGGGCTCCTTTCGTTTCATATTGGAACACAACCGTCCCAAACCGGAACAAACCATCTTCTTTACTGCAACCATTGGTAAAATATACCATATCATAACATACAAAGGAGGAATTCTGCTATGGCTTTTGCAGAAAAACTCAAGGCCCTGCGCCACGAAAAAAACATGACACAGGAATATGTCGCAGAACGCATGAACGTTGCCCGCTCCACGATCGCCGGTTACGAAACAAAAAACCGACAGCCCTCCCACGAGAAGCTGTCAGCGTTCGCTAACCTTTTTCACGTAACCATTGATTATCTTCTTGACGACGAAGAACCCTCTTACATCACGGCCGATGAATCAAGGACAATGCCCTATGATGCACAGGAACTGCTCAGGAGATTCCGGCGTCTGTCCATTCGTTCCAAAAAAGATATGTTAAGACATCTTCAGCTTCTGGAAATGCGGGACGGAATCGAAGACCAGGGAATGGACGACGAGGACAGCGAAACCGAACCTCTGCTCCCATAAATCTCCAGTCGCACACCTCTGTCCCTATGGCAGCAGATCTGCCCCGGAAGCAGGACCGCCGTACTCAGACCCGTACCTGGCCAGATCCTGCCCGGGGCAGATCTATATCCTTTCTGGCTACTGATACATTGTCATATATCCCGGATAATCTGCATGCCCGCTTTCCAGCGTTCCATTCTCTACGGTAATCTTAATCTTTTCACAGCCATATGCTTCCAGATATGTGTTGCAGACGCTTCCGATCACATAATACTCTCCCGTGGTTCCCATGGATGATACATAAGAAGCAAATGCCCCGTTGACATCGAGCAGAACCGTATCCGCTCCGTCCACCACGGACTGTTCAAAATGAAGAACCTGAACATCTGACGGAACCACACCCTGGTCTGCAAGCGCCTCCATTACCTTCTCCGGTGTCCGGGCCTCAATCTCTGTCTCATTGGAAATAAATGCAGTGGCATCATCATTACTGTTATAGACATTGATCTTCACCTTTTCTGCAGGAACTTCCGTCTCTTCGTCCGTCTTCTGCTCCTGGCTGTCTCCCGACTGTGTGTCCCCCGACTCTTCGTCTTCTGTTTCCTCTTCGTCCTTTTTCTCTTCTTCCGGATCCTTTTTCTCTTCTTCCTGCGTCTTTGGCTCCTCTGCCGGACCGTCTGCACCCTGGTTACAGGCCGTGAAACAGAACATTCCGGCCAAAACCAGTATTAAAATTCTTTTTTTCATAGTATGTCTGCTCTTTCCTCCTCTAATGGCTGTCTTAATCTTCTTTCACAACTTCTCTCTGCGTCTTTCCCGCAATCTCTTCCTTCACAGCCGCAATAAATTCACGGATTCCCTTCTGTCCTTCATCTCCCGCAAACCGGCTTCTCACCGCCACAAGTTCCTGCTCTTCTTCCTTTGCGCCCACGACCAGCATATACGGAATCTTATTCATCTGCGCCTCACGGATCTTATACCCGATCTTCTCCGCACGCTCGTCAATCTCTGCACGGATACCGGCAGCCTCCAGTTCCTGAAATACCTTCTTTCCATAATCCAGATGCTTCTCCGAAATCGGCAGAACCTTCACCTGCACCGGCGAAAGCCATGTGGGGAACGCTCCTGCGAAATGCTCGATCAGGATACCGATAAACCTCTCAATAGAGCCAAAGGCAACTCTGTGAATCATAATCGGCCTGTGCTTCTCTCCATCCGCCCCCGTGTACTCCAGATCAAACCTCTGGGGCATCTGCATATCCAGCTGGATCGTCCCGCACTGCCATGTCCTGCCGATGGAATCCTCCAGATGGAAATCAATCTTCGGCCCATAGAAAGCGCCGTCACCTTCGTTGACCACATAGTCAAGCCCCAGATCGTCAAGAGCGCCCCGAAGTCCTTCTGTCGCCATCTCCCAGTCCTCGTCACTTCCCATGCTGTCCTCCGGACGTGTAGACAGTTCCACATGATACTTGAATCCAAACAGGCTGTACACTTCATCAATCAGCCTTGCCACACCCTTAATCTCATCACGGATCTGCTCCGGCATCATGAAAATATGGGCATCATCCTGGTTAAAGCAGCGTACACGGAACAGCCCATGAAGAGCGCCGGACTTCTCATGCCTGTGAACCAGTCCGATCTCACCCGCACGCAGCGGCAGATCCTTATAGGAACGGGGCTCAGACTTATACACCAGCATCCCGCCCGGACAGTTCATCGGCTTCACGGCAAAATCTTCTTCATCAATCACCGTTGTATACATATTGTCCTTATAGTGATCCCAGTGCCCGGAATTCTCCCACAGATGACGGCTCAGGATTATCGGCGTGGAGATCTCCACATAACCATTCCTCTTATGCAGCTCCCTCCAGTATTCCATCAGCGTATTCTTAAGCACCATTCCTTTCGGAAGGAAGAAGGGGAACCCCGGACCCTCGTCACACATCATAAATAATCCCAGGTCACGCCCCAGTTTCCTGTGGTCACGCTTCTTCGCCTCCTCAAGCCTGTGCAGATACTCCTCAAGATCCGCTTTCTTAGGGTAAGAAATCCCATAAATCCTGGTCAGCATCTTATTCTTCTCGCTGCCTCTCCAGTATGCGCCCGCAAGGCTTGTCAGCTTCACAGCCTTCACATTCTTCGTAGACATCAGATGCGGTCCTGCACAGAGATCCACGAATTCTCCCTGCCGGTAGAAACTGATCTCCTCGCCCTCCGGCAGATCCTCAACCAGCTCCACCTTGTAAGGCTCGCCATTTTCCTTAAAATATGCGATGGCCTCCTCCCTGGACCTGGTAAATCTCTCGATCGCCAGATTTTCTTTCACAATCTTCTTCATCTCCGCCTCAATCTTCTCAAGATCCTCCGCCGCAAACGGAATCTCCCGGTCAAGGTCGTAGTAAAAACCATTGTCAATAGACGGCCCGATTGCCAGCTTCGTATCCGGATACAGACGTTTGACAGCCTGGGCCATAATATGGGAAGTGGTATGCCAGAACGCACCCTTTCCATCCTCAGAATCAAATGTCAGAAGTTCCAGTTCACAGTCCTCTGAAATCTCCTTTCTCAGATCCACGATATCGCCGTTCACCTTTGCACTGGTGGCAGCTCTCGCAAGGCCCTCGCTGATATCTTTTGCGATATCAAGAACCTGCCTGCTTCCCTCATACTCCTTGACAGAACCGTCTTTCAATGTGATTTTCATAATCCATGCCCTCTCTTATCTTGTTATTTTATTCCCGTAATCTTTACGATTTGTCTTCACGTTCCTCATGGTTCTCGTGATCCTCAAGCCCCTGGACAAACATCTGGTGACACTCCAGGCAGGCCTGCTTCAGGGAAAGGAATTTCCCTTCCCGGTCGAGGAAACAATGCTTCGTTATGCCCTGACAGCAGATCCTCTGATTCTCCTGGTCATATACCTCATACCCTACTGTCAGCCGGATACCATTATATTCCTTGATAAATGTCTCAATCGTCACCGTCTCTCCAAAACGGACCATCTGCCGGTAATCCGCCTCCACAGACAGCACCGGGCTTAAAATGCCCCGGGCCTCCATCTGGTCATATCCCATTCCCATGCGCTCCATATAATCCGTCCTGGCCTCTTCAAACCACCGGATATAGTTAGAGTGATGTACGATTCCCATCTGGTCAGTCTCATAATACTGAACCTTGTGCCGGTATGGTTCCCATTCATTCTGCTTTCCCATAATCATCCTCCTTCCTTTCCCGAAACACAGGGCTGTTTTCCCTTCCCCGGCTGCCGGTAATGCGGGCAGGAACCAGGCATCATAAAAACGCCCCCTACAGCAGATATCACTGTAAGGGACGAGCATTCCCGCGGTTCCACCCCGATTGCTCCGGCAAATACGCCAGAACCACTTCATTCACGATGATAACGGAATCACCGGGCTGTTTTGCAGCCACTCAGAGGTAGTGTTCAGAAGGTTCCGGAATAAGAAGCTTACAGCCTGCGGCTTCTCTCTCTGCCATCCCTTTCCCAGCTTACTCGTCTCGTCAGCGTGTTCAACATTTTTCATAGTAAATATTATAGCACGGGATTCCTCTTTGTCAATCCTATTTTCCGCAGCATTTCTTGTATTTCTTACCAGAACCGCACGGACACGGGTCATTCCGCCCGATCTTCTTCTCCTTGCGGACCGTGCCGGACTCTTTCTGCTCCTTATAGAGCTTCTTCCGCTCTTCCTCAGAATAAATTGCCTCCCACTGCGGAAGATTATACAGCCAGTCTGCCTTGGCATCCACCATATTCTTATACAGCTTCTCCCGGTCAAAGGCAAGACTGACCACCGTATCCTCGTCCATCGTCTCAATCGGATTCTCGGCTTTCAGGCTCTCATTAATGCCATCCAGGAAACCCGTCATCGTCATCACGTCCTGGCCATACTTCTCTGCCAGTTCCTTCACGGTTCCCTTTACTTCCTCATCCGGATCGGCCAGAAGCTTTTCGTAAATCCCTTTCTCAATCTCAAAATATTCGTCCCAGAATCTCTGAAGATTCTGTGCGCCTGCTTTCTGATCGTAGGCAACATCTCTCCATTGTTCTAATAATGTACCGCTCATAATATATACTGCTCCTTTGTATTGCATTTTTTTCCTGCCACTTATATAATATACTAAAGTCTTGTAAAGATGTAAAGGAGGATTCTTATGAAAAATAAAAAACACGGCAGAATCCGGCGGATTCTGGCTGCTCTGGGTGCATTCCTGCTCTTTGCCATGTATGCGGCGACCCTCGTCTTTGCACTGACCGACCATTCCGCCGCCAAAGGGCTCCTGAAAGCTTCCATAGCCTGTACCATCATCCTCCCCGTACTGCTCTATGCATTCGCACTGGTATACAGGCTCTCAGGCGGGAACAGGGATGAAAGCCACCGGGAAGACACCTGATTTCCCCTAAAGGCCAGACACCCTTTACGATGCCGGTCTCATCCTCCTTGCAGATACCGCCTCAGATGCAAGGGGCAGGCTAATCGCTGCCCGCCCCTTTTCCCACATCTATGATCCGCCGGTCTCCTGCCCAGTATGTAAAGACACGCCGCATACGCTTAATTCCCCACAAAACAGGACACCAGTGCCAGTGCCTGATTCTCCGCCGGGATCCCTCCCCGTCTCTGGCTTTTATCCAGATCTCTGATCATTTTTCTCTTCGTAAGGTATTCCTCGATTGAGATTACTTCTGTATGGTTCGATTCTTTTTTCTGCTGCATTGTAATACCTCCTATCCTGTTCATACC
Organism: uncultured Dorea sp.; assembly: GCA_910587575.1. Taxonomy (GTDB): domain Bacteria; phylum Bacillota; class Clostridia; order Lachnospirales; family Lachnospiraceae; genus Sporofaciens. Next base: position 16,378 of record CAJULU010000014.1, on the reverse strand, counting down.
AAAAGGGCCGCCTGATCCCTCATTATTATTATATGGGTATCCCTCCCATAATATGACAGAAATTATGCCTTCAGCCGAAAAAAAGAAACGGATCCGGCAGCCTCTTGCTTTATGAAACTATAAACAGGATAACAGGTAAATATGTCCATGTTATGGCAGAATTCTAAAAGAAAGGTTAAACAATCTTAACTTTCTATGACTCAAAGAATACCTGATGCCATACCAGAAACGCATACACGGTCCAGATCTTCCTGCTGTTGTCTTCCTTTCCCGCCCGGTGTTCTTCCAGAAGACGCACCAGACGCTTCGTATGGAAATACCTGGAAGCCGTCTCTCCTGTAAACGCTTCCCTGATCTGGCGATACCAGTCTTCCTCCCTGAACCAGTTACGGATCGGGATCGGAAAGCCCAGCTTCTTCTTGCGGGCCACCTGATCCGGCAGATACTCATCCGCCACCTTCCGCAGCACATACTTAGTGGTATACTTTTTCGTCTTTAGCGAATGAGGAATCCGGCGGGCCACCTCGAACACATCCTTGTCAAGGAAGGGAACCCTCACCTCAAGGGAATGGGCCATGCTCATCTTGTCCGCTTTCAGCAGGATATCCCCCGGAAGCCAGTACAACAGATCCAGAGCCTGCATCTGGTCAGAATCCGGCAGATTCTTCATCCGGTCGAACTCTTTCTTAAGCAGCTCCTTAGGCTCAGGCCCGCCTTTCTTTCTCTTAAGAATCTGCCTGCGCTCATCCGCCGTAAAGATATAGGCATTTCCGATATACCGTTCACTTAAGGGGCGGGCCGCACGGATCAGATAACTTCTCCCCTTCATATGCTTCGGAAGACGTTCTGCGGCGCCGGCAATCTTCTTTCTCACCCCAAGGGGAATCCACCGGCTCCATCCCAGGGCCTTTGGCTCCAGATAAATGTTGTATCCGCCGAAAATCTCATCCGCACCTTCCCCCGACAGCACCACCTTCACACTCTTAGAGGCCTCCTGTGCCAGAAAATAGAGCGCCACCGCAGACGCATCCGCCAGCGGCTCGTCCATATGGTACATGACCTTCGGAACCGCCTCCTTAAACTCCTCTTTGCTGATATATTTACACCGGTTCTCGATCCCGATCTCCTTAGACAGTTCCTTTGCGTAGGTGATCTCGTTATATTTATCACCCTCATGGGCAAAACCTACCGTAAACGTCCGGTTACACTTAGACAACGCTGCAATCAGACTGGAATCCACACCGCTGGAAAGAAAGCTTCCCACCTCCACGTCACTGATCAGATGCCTCTGCACCGACTGGTTCATGACCTTCTTCGTCTCTGCGATCATGGACCGCTCGCTTTCCTTTGCCCCCGGATCCAGGGAAGGATCAAAATAACGCCCCACCTTCAGTTCCTGGTTAACGTACGTCAGATAATGTCCTGGCAGCAGCTTATAGATTCCTTTGAAAAACGTTTCCGGAAGGGCGGAATACTGGAAAGAAAGATACTGTTCCAGCGCAGCCTCGTTCACTTTCTTCCGATATCCGGGATACTCCAGGATACATTTGATCTCCGAAGCAAATACCAGCGTATGATCCACCACCGCATAGTAGAAGGGTTTGATCCCGAAATAATCTCTTGCCGCAAACAGAGACTTCTTCCTGTCATCCCAGATGGCAAAGCCGAACATTCCCCTTAATTTTCCCAGAAGTTCCTTCCCATACTCCTCGTAACCATGAAGAAGCACCTCTGAATCTGACAAATTACGGAACTCATGCCCTTTCTGCTTCAGCACCTTCCTGAGAGCCTGGTAATTATAGATCTCCCCGTTGAACACCAGGGCCATACTCCCATCCTCGTTCAGCATGGGCTGCATCCCGGTATCCAGGTCGATGATACTAAGCCTTCGGAATCCCAGCAGCGCACCGTCTGAAACATAGGTGTCCCCGCCGTCGGGTCCCCGGTGTTCCATGACCCTCATCATTCTGGCAAGTACCTGCTCCTTATCTTTCGTCTCTCCGATCATTCCACAAATTCCACACATATTTTACGCCTTTCTTCCGCCTTAATTGTCTGGAACTGTAAATCCATTCTCCGCCGCCTTGCGGAAAAAGACCTACAGTTCCTTATCTTCATGATTTCCACTATCCTTTATTACTGACTGACACGATAAATGATATCCTCTCTTCCCGGCCCGTTGGACACCATTGTGACAGGATATCCGATCTGTTCCTCCACAAATTCAATATACTTACGGCAGTTTTCCGGCAGTTCCTCATATTTTCTGATTCCTCTGATGTCACACTTCCATCCCGGCAGCTTCTTAAGCACTGGTTCTGCCTTGTCAAGCAGGTGGGTCGTAGGGAATTCCGTGGTAACTTCCCCGTCAATCTTATAACCCACGCAGACCGGAATCTCATCCAGATAACCAAGCACGTCCAGCACGGTAAATGCCACGTCAGTGGTTCCCTGCATCCTGCACCCGTATCTGGATGCCACGCAGTCGAACCATCCCATTCTTCTCGGGCGTCCCGTGGTCACCCCGAACTCTCCGCCGTCTCCGCCCCGTTTTCTCAGTTCATCCGCCTCTTCTCCGAAAATCTCACTGACAAACGCCCCGGCGCCCACGGCGCTGGAATACGCCTTACAGACTGTAATGATCTTCCCGATCTCATAAGGCGGGATTCCTGCGCCAATAGCGCCATACGCCGCCAGAGTCGAAGAAGACGTAACCATGGGGTAAATCCCGTGATCCGGATCCTTAAGAGAGCCAAGCTGCCCTTCCAGAAGAATCTCCTTCCCCTCTTTCAGAGCCTTGTGGAGATACAGCCCGGTATCACATACATAAGGCCCGATCATCTCCTTGTATTCCATCAGTTCCGCAAACAGTTCATCCGGGCTGACAGGCGGCTTGTGGTAAAGATGCTCAAGCAGCACATTCTTCTGCTGTGCAATCCTTGCTACTTTCTCTTTCAATAAGTCTTCGTCAAAGAGTTCACTGACCTGAAAGCCGACCTTTGCATATTTATCTGAATAAAACGGAGCAATCCCTGACTTGGTAGAACCAAAGGACTTTCCGCCCAGCCGCTCTTCCTCATATGCGTCAAAATTCTTGTGATAGGACATCACCATCTGGGCACGGTCCGATACAAGGATCTTCGGCTTCGGAACTCCCCTGTCAACAATAGACTGGATCTCTTTAAAGAGTACCGGGACATCCAGGGCTACTCCATTTCCTATTATGCTCGTTGTGTGATCGTAAAATACACCAGACGGCAGGGTATGGAGCGCAAACTTCCCATAATCATTCACAATCGTGTGACCGGCATTCGCTCCTCCCTGGAACCTTACGATGATATCCGCCTTCTCGGCAAGCATATCCGTAATCTTTCCCTTGCCTTCATCTCCCCAGTTGGCACCAACTACTGCTTTTACCATATCAATTCCTCCTGCGTTATTGCAAACTTCATTTACATGAGTCTTAAAACCACTTAGCATTATACTATATTTTTCCACTCCTGTAAAATGCAATTTTTATCCACCTGTCAATCACCTGTCACATTAATGGCGCAACCAGCCGCAGCACATGTCCCGTGACCTTCGTAAGCATACTCCTCTCCTTCACTTCCACCAGAGTCACCTTGTGACATTTTGCCAGCGTCCGCTGGAAATCCGCCTCAATCTTATCCACCTCGGGATTATTGTAAATGAACACTCCGCATTCATAATGCAGATACAGGCTCCTGTAATCCAGGTTGATCGTCCCCACTGTCGCCGTATCGTCATCCGACACAAACACCTTGGCATGAACAAAGCCCGGCGTGTACTCGTAGATCTGCACGCCGCTTTCGATCAGTTCTTTATAGTATGTCTTTGCCACTGCAAATGCATACCACTTATCCGGAATATGGGGCATAATAACCGCAGTTTCAATTCCGCTTTTGGCAACCCTGGTCAGCGTGGTAATCATCTCATTATCCAGAATCAGATACGGCGTCATGATATGTACATATTTCTTCGCATGGTTCAGAATATGGAAATACACCTCTTCTCCCACGTTTTCATTGTCAAAGGGACTGTCCCCATAGGGAATCACATACCCCATCCCCCGATGAAGTTCAGACCGTTTCGGCGTCAGATACCGCATATATTTCTCCGGCCTGCGCTCCTCCACGTTCCACATCTGCAGGAAGATCATGGTAAGGCTCTGCACTGCGTCCCCCTTCAGCATGACCGCCGTGTCCTTCCAGTGGCCGAACCGCTCCTTCCGGTTGATATACTCATCTCCCAGATTCACACCCCCGGTAAATGCCACCTTTCCGTCAATCACGCAGATCTTCCGATGATCCCGGTTATTCTGGGTGGTGGACAGGAAAGGCACGATGGGGTTGGAAATTTTACACTGGATCCCGCACTTTTCAAGCTGCCTTGGATAATTATAGGGAAGCATGGAAATGGAACACATCCCGTCATACATAAACCGGACTTCCACGCCCTCTGCCGCCTTCCTCTTCAGAACGTCCAGTATGCTGCCCCACATATATCCCTTCTCCACGATAAAATATTCCATGAAAATGTATTTCCGCGCTTTCTGAAGCTCCTGCAGCATGGCCTTGAACTTGAATTCTCCCAGCGGATAATAATGGATCTCCGTGTTGCGGTAAGTCGGGAATCCCAGCTGCCTGGACAGATAATGGGACAACTGGGCATTGGCAGACTTACTCGCCCGCAGATGTTCCACAATCTCCGGATCCTGCTGCAGATAGGGCGCAGTCTCAAGCCGCAGGGTGGACAGCCGGTTCTGCATGAATCTGGTCCCCACCTGCATCTGCACAAAGATGTAGAACAGCACGCCGATCAGGGGAAATACCAGGACGCAGAGCATCCACGTCATCTTAAAGGCGGGATTCCCCTTGGTATTAATAATATAGATTACCACGACTGCCTCCAGGATCATCAGCGCTCCATATATATAAGGAAGATATTCTCTCAGATAATAAACGGACGACACCATCAGCCCGAACTGTATCAGTACCAGCAGAAGAATGATCCCCGTTCTGCTGAAAATGATACGGAACAGCCCTTTTTTAGCAGTAGCCGGCGCTTCATACTTTTTCATTGCACATCCTCTCCTTTTTTGCCGAAAAATACAATATCCTACAGTTTAGCACAGTTTCACGAAGAATTAAAATACTTTTACATACATTTTATGATTATTTTAGAGGAAAAATAATGCAATGTGTGGTATGATATATATCAGAATATCATTTGAAAGGAGTTATAATTATCATGAAGAAATGGGTCAAAGGTATAATGGGGCTGGCGGCTGCCGGCGGAACGATTGCAGGCCTTGTGTATTATTTAAAGAAAAAAGATTCCAGTGAAGACGATGAATTTGATGATGAATTCGAAGACAATGATTTCGATCTTGACAGTGATCTCAAGCCTGTATCTGACCGTGAGTACGTTTCCCTGAACTCTGCAGCAAAGAGCGGGGAAGAAGCCGGTGACGGGGCTGAGACTAAGACGGAAGCTGAGACGGCGGCTGAAACAGACGCAGAGGCCGGACAGACTGAGGCCAGCGAAGAAGAAAAAAAGACTGACACGGAAAGTAATGCTGATTAATCCAGTCCCCCTCGCTCTGCCACTGGCAGGTGAGGGGGACTTCCGTCTTATGCCCGGAACTTTTCACACAACCTCTTCGCTATATGCAACCTTGCAGGCCTTTCCAAAACAAGCAATCCCATACTTGTGGATCGTCTGTATTCCTTCCTGTTTAAGCACGTCCGCATATCTCTCATTTTCAATCTGACGCATTGCTTCACGGCATGCAAAATCATACGCCCCTTTCTCTGCATACTTCACTTCAATCACACATCCCGTCTTCCTGGACGGAATCGTAAGCTTGATATCCGTATATCCCAATCCTGACTCCGCATTGGATTTTGCAACCCAGCTTCCTTCCGCTTTCAGCAGGCCAAGCAGCATTCCATGATACCATTCCTTCATATCCTTATATCGGTCATCAACTCCATAATACTCCAGCATCCTCCTGACTTCATCATCAGTAAAGCCAAAATATTCTGCATATCTATTCGTCTTAAATGTCTGGCTGAACAAAGAACGGATCACCTGAATCATCTGAGCATAATAATGATTCCGATATGCCTTATCCAGAGGTACATCATATTCGTCAAGCAGCACTATGACAGGTCTTCCATAATGCTTACACAGCACCCTCGTCATCAATTTCAGACTGCCGGCAAGGAACTCTTTCCTGTCAAAATCACCATCCATTAACCGTTGGAATTTCGCTTTCTCTGACCGGACCAGCTTATCGCTTTCCATTAGAAAACTATACCGTTCTGCTTCCTCGCTGATCACCATTCCTAAACTGCCATATGCAGTCTGAAAGTCTCCGCCTTCTGCATCCTTCAGACTAATTGAAATAACCGGATACTTTCCCATATGCTGCCTGCACAGCTCTGTGTGTCTGGCAATATCAAGCCCTTCAAACAGGGATGCATCCGCCCCAATCTCAAAAAATGCCCTGAACATATCCAGATTTAGGCTCTTTCCAAAACGGCGGGGTCTTGTAAACAGATTCACACTCCCCCGGTATTTTAGATGTTTCGAAAGCGGGCAATCCATATTTCATGGATTGTCTGTTTCTTTCTACGCAATGCACTGTTCTCTGAAGAAAAAATAAAATATCGTTTCATTTCGGAACAATTCATGTTCTTTATCGAAACATCTGGTAAAATATTCCAGAAGGAGTAACAATATCTATATACAAAGGAGGAAGATCCCATGGCTTTTGCCGATAAACTCAAAGCACTACGGCATATTAACAATATGACTCAGGATTATGTTGCACAACAGATGAACCTGGCCCGGACCACAATTGCAGGTTATGAATCGAAGAACCGCCAGCCTTCCCATGAAAAGCTTTTTGCATTCGCCCGTTTCTTCCATGTAACCGTTGATTACTTAATCTCCGATGATGAGCCGGTCTATATTACCACAGACGAAGCCAGAACCATGCCGGAAGACGCACTGAAACTCTTAATCCGCTACCGGCGCCTTCCCATTCGTTCCAAAAATGATCTGCTCAGTCACCTTCGTCTTCTGGAAATCCAGGCGGGGATTGATGACCCGGATCCAGAGATTATTCAACCGGAAAAATAAGGAATCGTCTAAAAGTTTCTGGTTGGAAGCAGGCAATCCGTATTTTTCACGGATTGTCTGCATTCCTTCCACTGATCTGGAATGACATTTCCAAAGTAATATCCGTTCACACAAGCCTTAGCACTAAACAATCTATATTTTCAATTTTCCTACTCATCAACATTTTCAAAAATCTCAGCCAGAGTCATCTTAATATGCGGAAATCCCTTTAATAAAATCTCCGCATCTGCGTTATAATCTTCCTCCTCTGGATCATCTTGTAATATATAACTATACTCCAACTCATATTTCTCATCTTCCAAATAATATATATCGATTGATTTTCCCTGGGGTGATACAATCCAGTATTCTTCCACACCAGCATTCTCATAGATGTTCTTCTTCTCTGTCTTGTCTCTTTTTGCTGATGATGGACTCATTGTTTCCACAATAAACTTAGGAGTCCCCTTATAGAAACTTCCTTTCAAATTCTTCCGATCGCAAATTAACATGATATCTGGGCAGACATAATCATCATTAATCTCTGGATGATATTGAAAATCCAAGTTTTCCATAAATATGAGACATAGGCTATCTTTTAATCCCATCTTTATCTTCGTATGAATATTACTGTTAATAATTCCATGCTGATACGCAGGAGTTGGCGACATATTATAAATCACTCCATTAATCTTTTCATCTTTTCTACACTCGAATTCTGCCATTCCCATATAATCACATCCTTTCTATATACCGATTGTATCATATAAAAGTAATTAACAAAAGCAGTTTTTAATTTTTCCTATACAGGATTATGTCGCACAACAGACGAACCTGGCCCGGACCACAATTGCAGGTTATAAATCGAAGAACCGTCAGCCTTCCCATTCGTTCCAAAAATGATCTGCTCAGTCACCTTCGTCTTCTGGAAATCCAGGCGGGGATTGATGACCCGGATCCAGAGATTATTCAACCGGAAAAATAAGGAATCGTCTAAAAGTTTCTGGTTGGAAGCAGGCAATCCGTATTTTTCACGGATTGTCTGCATTCCACTACTTTTTTACATTATACACTTATCACTTCGTCAATATCACGCAATTTTAAATATTTATGCCGAACTCTTCTGGACAATCTTTTTAATCTTTTACTGATGCATTTGCATTTTCATCCATTTCATATAAATTTTGGAGAACGCTTTGGGTATGAGGATGCTCACTAAAATTATCAGTACAGTTCATTCCTAGCATTTACAAACCTTACTTCTTTACTAAAAATACCGGACAGTAAAAAGTTCAATAATGCTTATTCATCGGTAGCTGCTCTTCTCCTCTTTATACTTTTGCTGTTTTTCAGCAAAAAATCAAAAGCATTACCTATCTGTATATTTCTTCTGAATCTCTGCAAAATTACATTCTTGTATATATGATTTAAACGATGCCGCAAATTTCCCTGAAATAAAACTGCAGATTACTTCTTCCGGAATATAATTATCCTTGCATATATAATACCATGTTAAAAGAACGAACTCTGCCTTATTGTTTTTCTTTTTCCAATAACTGATAAGGATCAAAATAACCAATCCACACATGCAAAAAAACATGAACCAATCTATCTGAAAGGAATTGTCGATATAAACATCATAAGCGGGCTTTGAAATACCAGAATAAAATTCCTGCGCACTGTCACGGTATAAATCAATGAGCCTAGTATTCCTTAGGGATCGGACAAACAATTTTTGAGGAGTACTCTTCAAATGTTTTCGCATAATGACCTTATAACATTGGTCAAAAATCATACGACACTTTGTCCTGCTGCTTTCATTTGTCAAATTAATTGTAATTTTAGATGCGATTAACTCCGCCAAAAGTTTTCTAATTACAAAATCTTTTTTTAATCGGACGTTATATGATGTATGTAGTGATAACGATCTGGATATCACCATGGCTGAGTCGTGCAACTTCAATTCTTTTCCCCAAAAATACTTTGCTACAAGCAAATCATAGAATGATGGATCAGAATCGGAATACGGTGAAACTTGAGCTTAATCATGAGATATGTCAGATAAGTTGCAAAAAGTGTTTTTCCCTGCCCAAAATCCCCCAGTAATGCAAGCTGGCGACAGCTGTCTTCCAGCAGCCATTTGACCACATAACTATGTAACTGACATTGAACTTCACTAAAGTTTTGGCCTATAGTGTAATTGGGTTCCACATAAACATCCTCTAATTTTTGGTTGGTTCCCTGAAGGAGCGGACGATTATAAAGTGTATCAATTGCCCTAAAATACTCCGTAAAATCAACCAGATTATCCAGCATATTGTCTTTAAACATATATTGAATTCCTAAAATGTCTTGGAAAACTGTATAATCCTTTACGTTGCCCGGATTATTTTTCACTGCAATTATTTGAGACGAATATCTCTGGTTAAACTGATGAATGTACGTCAGGAACTGTGCCACTTCACTTACTCCTGGCATTTCAATGGAGCAATAAATTGCTATCATATACTTTTCAGCATATGGTGATATAAAACAATGATTAGAAGCATGCCAGTCTGACCCTGGATGAATACTGACTTGATTGGACATAATAGAAAATATCCTGGCAAATTCAATATGCCATGGAAGTTCATTTGTAATATAATTCTCCTCATACGCTGTACTTCCTAAAAATTTCTGATAATTCTTCAATTCATAATTCTGTTTCATCAAAGA
>CAJULU010000014.1:6259-6504 GCA_910587575.1 uncultured Dorea sp. | reverse complement strand
CAGCGAAATCTCGGGAAAGACTGCTGTCGTTCATCTCCTGCATATTCAACCGATATTGACGGCGGCTGATTTCTCCGCTCCACTGGGAATGTGTTTTACAAACAACCACACAACAGATAATGAATACCACCACCACCAATACTTTGTCTATAATCAAAGCCGCCAGCGGTTCCTCCGCTTCCAGGTTCAGTAATGCTGCTATAATACTCCATGGAGACCAGTCACGAGTAAAAGCTGCAACTATA
>CAJULU010000014.1:0-6249 GCA_910587575.1 uncultured Dorea sp. | reverse complement strand
TCTTTTGTCTCTCCCTTTTTTTTTTTTTTTTTAATAACAACAAGAATCATTAGAAAAACCAAAAATATAAGCGTAATTACAATAAAAATTCTTCTCATTCTAGTCACCAGTTAATTATTGCGGTTAAGCTGCGAAATATTTAATAAGATTCCCTCATAGCAAAAAAACCAAAGAATTGAACTGCCTCCATAACTCACAAATGGAAGAGAAACCCCCATTGCCGGAAGCAGATTCGTCGTCACACCTACATGTATAAAAACAGGTATAATAAATCTGACACTGCAGGCTATAGCTAAATATAATCCCCTATGATCATATGCAGATAATGCAATTTCGATTCCACGAGCAAAAAACACGCAAAGTATCACTAAAATTGCAACCACACCGAAAATACCAATCTCTTGTCCAATTCCAGATAAAACATAATCTGTCTTGAGATTAGGAACCAAATATTTAGCGAATCCCTCTCCGATTCCTACGCCAAATATACCACCTGATGCAATTGAATACATGGATTGTATTGCACCATATCCATAATTCCAGGGATCTGAAAAAGGATTCCGCAATAATTCGATTTTTTCTATCAACATCCCCCTATAACACATGAATATTATTGCCATGATAAATCCACTGCCACCGATTACGGCTGCAAATGTAGGTTTCTTTATATAAAAAAGAACAATAAGGATCAAAAAATATACACAAAATCTGGAAAACAACGATTGCTTCAACAACAAAAACCCTGGCAGCATACTATAAACAAAGCGTTCAAAATAAGGATTTTCTTCTATTAATGCTAATCCTTTAGCAATATGGAGTGTAACAGCAAAAATGGTAAACTTAGGAACATCTATATGAATCATTCCTATTCTAAATATCTCTTTCGTATATCCCCAACCACAAATCATCAATACATTTAATACCAAAGCAATAAAATATAACAGAGATGTATACCTTAAATATATATATCATAATCTATTCTTGAGATGATAAACATTGCACATATACCAATCAGACAAAAGAAGAATTGTCTGACTAAGTAGCTATTATGTCCATTTTTCAAATCATCATATACTATAAAACTTTCTGAGAAAATAAAACTAATTAATACAAGTAATAAAGTTAAAAGAATCATAACAGAATCCGTAAAGTGAATCCTAATATGCCTTTTTCCCTTTTCCTTCCTCCTAATTTCAATCAATATTAATACCCCCAGGATATCTCAAAATCCCATCCTTTTACGACAACACACGTTGCTCAAAAAACAGACATTCGTTTTATTGTTTTTCTCTATACTTATCCTTAAATATTTTATCTTTTTCAGTACAGCTAAAAGAATTGAATGTACATTTTCTATCACGAAAACTACCAATAATTGATTTTTGTTTATATTGAGAGCCATTTATTGACAAAAGATTTATGCTCATAACTATCGTTATATACCTATTTCTTTCAAAAAATTCCTCTATTTGTTCTTTCACCAAATCATAATCTAATTCATCTATCTCTTTCATCTTTACAGGCCTGTCTATAAAAAAATTTATTTCAACTTTTTCCCCTTTACATAAGACCATATCTTGAAATATTTTGTTTTTTTCTTCATACTCTTCGTAAAAAAGGATATCAATATTTTCTTCAAAATCCTCATACCTGTAATCTATCGTCAACTTATTTCTATTACAAATAAGTATTTTCTCAATTTCTATCCCTGTTAATATTCCATTCCCTATGTTTTCTAATGTTGCAATTATGCACGGAATCTCATCCCTTTCCATTGTATTTCCATCAAATATCATTGAATTTAAATCAAATATAATCTCATTTCCTAAAGTATCATAATCTTTATTTGCAACTTCTATATTATCTACAAATTTAACAAGTGGGAAATTTTCTTTTTCAGATTCTTCCACTGCACATTTTGTTAACTCATTAGCTTTTTTAGCAATACTATTTGCATATATCGTTAAAAATAGCGCTATTATCGCAATCAAAGAACTGATGACCATACCTACGAATTCAACAGAATAAAACATATTAACCGCCTTTCAAATATTTATATTCTAAATATCTTCTTGTAACTTTCATTTATATGCATTTTGATACTTTCAAATCTATCTGAAACAAAAGACATATTAATAGCATAAAAAATCTAAAAGATGTACGACAAACTCTATGTCTGCCTATTATATTTAGAAATACTACATATAACAAAATAATTTATCAGATTCACACTCCATCACCACCCACATCTTCAATTCCTTAACAAAAAAATGGTAAACAAATAAAGAGAATTCACTTCTCTTATTTCCTTACCATTGATCAACCATTTAATATATTATCACACTTTTTAAAAAAATTCGATATGTTTCGCTACTTTTTTACATTTTCTACAAACCAGTACTACTCATGTATTTATTCCGGGGCTTTAGGAAGTTTGTATTGTACATTTTTGTTTGATATTGACTTCTTGAGGAACAGGTCGGAAAAAACGCCATTGGCAGAGCTTAAACATAAGGTCTGGTTATTTCATGGAGCTTCCGCTCAAAAAAACGATTGCTGCCAGCACTTATACTTCACTACGTCTATTGGGCTCAAAACTAATGTTCATACCAGGCCGCCGAGAATGTCATTAGAGATTCTTACGGTATGGAAATCAACGATGACACCATCAGAATCGTGACGAATTGCATAGACTGGACGATATTCGAGGAGGGCTGTAAGAGGACGAACAGCCTATTCCAAAAGCAGAAAAGCGGAACAATGGAAACGGGTAGCAAGACTAAAATCTACTTGTGTCCCCATGTAATGGAATTGAGTTGTAAATACATAGATTTTATGATAGGATTATACAGTGATGAAATTTCTTCTGGTACGAAAAGGGGTTTTTGCCTCATGATATCTATAAACACACGAAAAACGAGGGCTGACAATGCTGGAAAGACCGCACAGCTATAGTATACCAATGACCTTGGAAAAACATTTCCAAAATATTGCGGAGCCTGTGGCTGCTTTTGAAAAAACGGATTGAGGATGAACTGCTCCATTCTCGCAACGAAAAGGGAAATTGATTTTCAGCAAGTCCGTATTTATGACGTATCTTTTGTGACATATTGTGGAATAAGAACCATATGGATAAAGAAATTTTAATAAAGAATTCCAAGAATATGTAAAAGATGTAAAAAAGAATATACCGAACCTTATGGTATATGCGAAAGTCTTGTAGATTAGACGAAAGAAAGTAAAGGTCGGATTGTGAGAATAAAATTAGACTATGGATTAAAATTACGATTTTAAAAGGAGGAGAAAATATGGCGACTTTATTTATTATTGGAAATGGTTTTGATTTAGCGCATGACCTAAGTACCAGCTATTTTCACTTAAAAGAATATATTTCAAAAAAGGATGACAAGGTTTATGGGCAGATTAATAATCAACTTTTTATTGGAAATCAAGATTTATGGTCATCGTTTGAATACAATGTAGGAACAAAAGATGACTATTTTATACAGGGATTCATGAATATTATTCGAGAAACTCAGGATATGGCTGATAGTATGTCTGTAGGTGGAGATCCGATGAAAGGGGATGTTCTAATGCAAGAGGAAAATAATGACTATGCTATTACACAAGCGATTTATCGATCCCTAGATTATGGATATAAAGAGTTTAACTTTGACAATTTGTATAATTTGTTTTTATCTCTTTTAGAGGAGTTACTAAAAGAAGTGGATATGGTGAGTTTTAGCAAAAATAGAAATTCCGCTATTGAAGCACTGTTAGCAGCTTCGACAAATCCTAAATTTATAACTTTTAATTACACACATACTCTAGAGCATATTTATCATGTAAATAGAGATGATATTTTGTATCTTCATGGCGAATTAGGTCACACGGACTTGCTTTTTGGAAATCAAGAAGCGAAAATAACAGAGCTTGAATCAGATGACTTTATAGCGACGGATACAGAATTTGAAGAATATCAAAAAAAGTGTGATGAATACAATAATTTAACTCCTAAAGAACGTAAAAACTGTGACTATTGCCCAGAAACATTACATGATTATTCATCCTATCCAAATCTTAAAGAAATTAACATGTCAGAATATGTCAGAAAATATAATGAGTGCAAAAAAGATTGGACTAAATATTTAGAAATTGATGAATTTGAAGAGTTTATAGAACCGTATGATTTCGATAATATAGTAATTCTTGGACATTCGCTTGGAGAAGTAGATATAGAATATTTTAGAAAGTTAGATACACGCTTTCCTAATGCTAAGTGGACTATTTCAGTTCATGAAGTCAACGGAAAGGCAAGCGATACTCGTACCAATATAAAAAAATTTTTCGCTCAAAAAGAAGTCGATTTTTTTACTTTGTAGAGGATGATGTAAATGGATAAATATGTTACTTAGAACTGGCGACATCAATCCTATTGCTACAATGGATAAACTCGTAAGTCCATTATTTTAGGCTCTTAGCGAAGCATTCCATGTTTACTTCGGAAGGCGAAAATCCAAAATAAGCGCCTCAAAGACCACTTTGAAGTTTCGGTGGTAGTTGATATCGGGTGTGGATACATAAACGGAAAATAAAGGACTTTCGCTATCAACTATGTAGTGTACTCCTTTTATGTGTTGAGCCATATAAATGCAAAAATTTTTGAAAGTAGCAAAGCGGACGGACGAGGTGATCACTGACTGCCAGAATGTGATCATTTCGATCGCCTCACTTCCGCATGATTTTTTGCGTGCATGGTCGCTTTCCACCTGCTTTAGGGCTGACGCTTCCGTTTTCTTCCGATAAAAATTCAGCCCGGCATGTGCTTTGACCACAATCCTTGTAGTAAACAGTTTATTCTTCTTGTCAGCACTATGCATTTAGGAACTACTTTCCTTTCTGACATGTTCTGAGGAATATTCCATTTTATCGAACGGATATATCAGACTCAGTTAAAACCCGGTTCGGATCGACCCAGACAACGCTTTCATTTCCTGCCGGCAGTATTCTGAACGGATTTTTTCCTGTTGCCTCCAGCATTGTTACTGTATTTTTTGTCACTCCGGAGGTTACATGCCCTTTATAAACCAGCATTTCTATCTGATATTTTGCCAGCACTAAGCTGAAGGTATGCTGCACCTTTGCGAATCAGTTTGCGGACAGCTTTTTCATCTATGGATTCTGCGGTATGCGCCAGAAGATAAGACATGATTTCTGTACCCGTTTTCCCAAACGGGTCGGAAAGCACGCTGGCAATGCCAATATTGGACACGGTCATACAGTTTTGGATCCGATTCTTTTCCAAGGCTTTCATGCAGACAAGCCTGAAACGGTATCTTGCGGTTTCACGGAGCTGGAGTTCATGAATGCGCTGCTTTCTGACCGGCTGACGCTTGCCCGGCGGAAACAGTTTGGTTCCTCCAGTGAAAAGTATGCGGACGGATATACACAGATGAATCTGTTCAATGAAGCAGAACGGGAAGCAGATCCGAATGCGGCGGAACCGGAAATGGAAGAGATCCATCCGAAATCTTACAAACGCTAAAAGCCGGCTGGAAAAAAGGAAGAAGATCTTTCTTCGTAAGCAGGAAATAATCCGTACCTGTTCATAAATCTATACCTTTGGTAAAATATTTCCTAAAGATGAATAGCGATTCATCCGCACTTTGACAAAAAAATCCACCTAACAGTTTCTGCTAAGTGGATGTGCCCTCTGGTCGTTTGGTACGGCAGTTTGCCGGTATTGTTTCAGACCATGGCAATAGTGGAAGAATCTCTTCTTTTGTTGGAAATGGAGCCAGATCTTTCATCTTTTCCAATAGATAGGTCAGATAATCATAGGGCTTGAGTCCGTTTAGGATCGCCGTTTCTGTTATGCTGTATACGGTTGCACTGGCCTCTGCTCCTTTGATGCTCTTGGAAAACAGCCAGTTGCGGCGTCCTACTGCAAAGTTTTTAATGGCTCTCTCAGCGGCCGTATTATCAATACTCAAATGCCCATCGTCTAAGTATCTTCTTAAGTATCGCTCCTGGTTTATCGTGTACAAAACTGCTTCTCATATTTTCGATGACCTGTCTACGGCATTCTCCAGAGAATGCAGCCACTCAAACAAGGCATCTAAAAGCGGTTTTGACTGCTTTTGACGCTCGGTATATTTTTCCTCCGGCGATTTTCTGCGGATCATTTCTTCTATCTTATAGAGCATGCCGATCCGCTCCATTGCCTGATATGCAGTTGTTTCTTTCAGC
>CAJULU010000013.1:69570-69779 GCA_910587575.1 uncultured Dorea sp. | reverse complement strand
AATTGACGCCATTGTGGCAGATATCCAATTTCAATCCACACTCCCGCACAGGGAGTGACCAGTTCATCCAGAATCAGACAGTTGCAGTTGAGAATTTCAATCCACACTCCCGCACAGGGAGTGACGTCGATGATGCAGGGAGGCAGGGCATACTTGTCTTATTTCAATCCACACTCCCGCACAGGGAGTGACTAGCCAGTGACATCACC
>CAJULU010000013.1:13275-69477 GCA_910587575.1 uncultured Dorea sp. | reverse complement strand
GATTGGAATTTCAATCCACACTCCCGCACAGGGAGTGACCTTCCTTATCCTGGTCTGCCTTGCAGATAAAAATATTTCAATCCACACTCCCGCACAGGGAGTGACAATTATCCATGGAGCCATGTGCTCAGATATCAAATTTCAATCCACACTCCCGCACAGGGAGTGACTAACTGCTCACGCATGGCGTCCGCTTCCTGTTTCAATTTCAATCCACACTCCCGCACAGGGAGTGACCTGGATCCTTCCTGGTCTTCCCCCGTTCTTCCAGCCAACCGTATAGCCATTCGTCCGATTTCAATCCACACTCCCGCACAGGGAGTGACCGCAAATACAGACAAATTTCCCGTCCCAACTTCGTCTATACTTGTTCATTATTAACAAAACTTTTCCCTATTTTCCGTATCTCTTCCCCTCTCCTCACCATCCATGCATTCCATTCCAGTGCGAACCCTCCCCGACTTCTATGTATACTCCCCCTTCGCAACTACAAAATCAGCACCCCTTCCTGCTCAACCGTTTTCTTTGCACCATAATGCTCTATCTTATTCTGATACTGATTCCCAAGATAATAGAACCTCAAACTATCCTTATCCAAATCTACGATTTTCAGCAACTGATTCTTCAGCAATTTACACTGCCCCGGGTCAACAATGCATTCAAACACCGAATTCTGCACCCTCTGTCCATAATCCACGCACTGCTTCGCCACCTTGCGCAGCCGGCTCTTTCCCTTGGCGTCTTCCGTATTCACATCATATGTAATCAACACAAGCATACTATCCCTCACTTCCACAAAAACGGCGGATACCCGTCTATATCCCCCCGCAAATACCTTGCAAGCAATAACGCCTGTACATGGGGAACCAGCCCCCAGCATATTTTCTCCTGCAGATAAGGATGCGTGATCTGCTCCCGTTTTCTCTCCTGCCACGCCGTCAGAAATTTCTTCCTTCCATCATCCGTAAACTCCACGGCTCCGCTTTCCGATATCCGAAAATGCTCCTCCCTGATCTGTCGGTTATTAATCAAGGTCAAAACAAACCGATCCACCAGCACGGCCCGCATTTCTTCCATCAAATCAAGCGCCAGAGACTTCCTTCCCGGACGATCCCGATGCAGGAAACCGACAAAAGAATCCAGACCCACCCCTTCCAACGCTCCCGCACAATCATTTGCCAGCAAAGTATATCCAAAAGACAGCATGGCATTCACACGATCCAGAGGCGGACGTTTATTCCGCCCCCGAAAGAAAAACACCTCTTTTTGATTCAAAATAAGCTCATCAAACACTCCAAAGTACACCGACGCACACTCGCCTTCCAAGCCCCGGAGCGAGTCCAGATCCTCTGCGCACCTTATCTTTTCCATGGCATTCGACAAATACTGTTCTGCGTTCCGGCAGTGTTCCTCATTTACCCTGAGAGAATGGTCACGCAGCGTCCTGTCAATGCTCCAACGGCAATTAAATACCTTTCCCAATATAAAATTTCTCGCTATCAGACAGCTATCCTCTTTCCCGTCAGATATCCGATACTGCTGTTTCCTCAACAATACATTCCCCTGGTTTTCACCCACCACCCTGCATAAAAATTTCCCAAACGGGCTAAAGAATGCCAGATGAATTCCCCGCTTTACACAAGCTCCCATAAATGCAGGAGTTGCCCCATTATAGGTAAAGCAAATAATGCTCTCCAATGTATGCAGAGGAAATTGCCCGGCCTTCGTTCTATTAATCTCTACGCAGACCGTCTCCCCTTCCAGTGATAGAAAAGCATTCTCTGTTGTGATAAACAATGTATTCAACAATTTTCTCATACCATTATTCCCCCGACAGACTGCCTTCGATATAAGCAGAAACCGATTTTACCCTTCCAAGCCTCGGCACACATATTTCTTTCAGAGAACAGGCATTGCATCCCTTCTGCGGTTTCACTCTCGGCGTATATCCCTTGTCCCACAGATCATGCATTTCTTTCGCCATATCAAATACTTTCTGCCTGAGCTCATCCGTAAATTCCACCGCCTTCCTCCGACGGTTCTCTCCATAAAACAAACTCCCGCCCGGGATACGGCAGAGCAGCATCTCCTCCAGACAGATCGCCTGCCCGCACAATTGCACCTCATCCGCTTCATTCAGTTTGGGCAGGCCCTTTTTGTATTCCACCGGATAAGGCTGCCACAATCCCTCATAGGAAGCCAGTGAAACGCCCTCCGCAGACTTATGGAACTCCACCACATCACAGATCCCCGACATTCCTAACTGCGCAGACTTAATCGGAAGCCCTCGTGTAATGAGCAAGTCTCCCCTCTTTTCAATCCGCCCCTTGTCATGCGCCACAGCATGGAAGATTTGTCCGTCCACAGTCCGTTCATTCTCCGCCCACTGCTGTTCAATATGTATGAGCGCCCACTGCCTTCTGCAATATGCAAAATGCTGCAGCCCGGATAACATCAAATAATCATCTTCCTGATACATCTCTCCTATATGCCCTCAATCACCTCTGGCTGCAGCTCCGGCAGATCCTCGATCCTAATCTCATAATCATCCACAGATGCCGGCGCTAACACACCTTCCTTCAACGCAATCTTCAAAGAGTCATGTACCTTTGCCGCCGAATACTGCCCGATCTTATTATTGTGCTTCCACCAGTAAACAGAAACCACCTCCATACTGCCATCCGGTCTTGCCGAAGACGCATCGTTTATGAACAGTGTCCGCAGCGCTTCCTTTAACTTATCTGCATCTTCCTCTGAAAATCCGGTCTTCTCAGCTAATTGTACATTTACAGACCCCTTCATACGATACAATCCGAATTCCACAAAATGCTTCGTACCCATCGTATCGGAACTCTTCCCTTTCTCCGGCTCGCTGTTGACACTCTTCGTAATCTGCATGCTGTTGACGTCAATGGGAGAACAACTGACTGCCTGATGGATAGAGACCGGACCTCGCACGCCCACGGAGACGCCCTCTTTTTCTTTTTTATCCTTATTCGGTTTAAATGCAAATACCTGTCCGAACGTGCGCACGTCCAGCCATTTCTCACATGCTTGTCTGGCATAATCATCACTGGACTCATACTTCGCAATATTCTCGGAAGCCCGCTCACTTAGCGAAGTACATTCATCCGTGCTGCGGTCGGCCGACTGCACGAAAATCTCCTCTCCCATATCCTGAAAACGGTTCCGGATCTTTCTTTTCAGGCATACATCCGATATCTCTCCATGTCCTGAGTACGTTGTCCTCGGCCTGTTTCCATTCAGCGGATCTCCATTAGGATTCGCATTTACCACCTTAATCAATACTGTAAAATCAATCTTATTCTGTAAATTACTCATTCTCCTGTTCCTCCTCTTTTTCTTCCTTCTTCTTATTCAATTCCGCTCTCTGCAGGTAATAACCCAATAAATAGGTCTCTTTTAACTCCTGATTTAACGCCACTGCATCCTCATCCCGAAATGAAGTCACAATGCTGCTGATCAGCCCTTTGTAATATTCTCTGGAGCCTGGGCGCAATTTCTGGAAATACGGGATCAACAATCCTTCTAATATTTTCCAGCTCTGCATGGGATGGTTCACAAATGCCGACTGAAGGCGGATTGCATTCGGTTCTCTGGATTCCCCTCTGTCATACGTGATTCTCTCAACCTTTTCACATACTGCCAAAAGCCTTCCAAATAAATAACTCCTGTCGTGATTTTCTAAATCCAGTTTCATCTCCTCTTTTTCCCCCTGTCCTTGTTTATTTTTTTCGTAGTAAAATTTGCTGATCAATGCACATGCCGTAGACAATACCCGTTCCCGGTTTCCTCTTGTGTAAGCCATCGGCGTAGAGGCACGGATTGCCAGGGCATGTACGATATCATATGGAACCCGCTGATTTTCAAGCATACATTTCAGAAGACGCTGGGTATGCTCCTTCAGGACCTTATCACTCGCTTCAATAAAATTCCCATTCTCTCTCCCGAATGCACACTCTACAATTCTGCGAAAAATCGGCGTCTCGACAGCATAATAGGGCTGTTTCTTCTCATTAAATTTCAAATACTGCCAGTTGCAGGTCCTTCCCCAGTAAAAAATACGTTCCAGAAAATCCGTTGCTGCCTGTTCATGATAATATGTCACGGATAACCGCCCCGTTGTTGCCGCCTCCATCCCCATGACGATGATGGAATCCGTTTCTTCAAACTGCTCCTGATATCCCCTAAATGTTTTTCCTAGCTGCTTACGGTAAGAAATCTCCGTATAATCGTCGTCCTCTTCATCATCAAAAAGCCCTAATTCTGCAAACGGATCCGGCGGCTTCTTTCCGTCAGGATTCCAGCAGATAAACATTCGCTTGTCCTGAATTCCCACATATACGCCTTGTCTCTTGGCCAGCCATGTCAATGCGCTGTGTATTTTCTGAGATGCCTCATAACTTAATGCATATGTCTGCTCCGAGTTCTGAAACCTTCCACGATAGGTATAACCAATTCCGTCATTTGCCGACACTAATTTTGCACCGTAATCAGATGCCACAATGCCTTTGGGATGATTCGTGGAAATAGTCCTCTCTTCGCCCGTAAAATAACAGATATCTTTCTTTCCCCGCTGCCCTTTTAAATAATATTTCGTATAAGCCTCAATCAAAGAGACATCTTTCCAAGTGCAATCCTCTTCCTGTATGCCGTCAAATACCCGAAACCTTACAAGCACTTTATCATAAGGCTGCCCGCTGATTTTTTTCTTTTCAAATGTTCCTTCTTCCGTCAATTCCACCAGACCTGCCTTAATCAAGTCTGATATGGTCATCTCTTGCGAAAGATAATGATAAATTGCCCTCACTTTCGGGTGAGAACCTTCGGACTCTTCCCATTTTTCTAAATTTTCTAAAAATGCCTTGAACTTCTCCCCGGCATTTTTTTTCTGCTTCTCATCCTCACAATATTCTGGAAAATCCCCTGCAATATACGGGAGCATATCACATAATGCATGGGGAGCAACGCCGGAGCTTCTGCCTGACGACGATTCCGTAACCGGAATTAATGTCACGGAATCCTTCTTATCGACCACATTTGCATCCACAAATTCCCCTTCTCTATTTAACGTAATTTCAACCTGTGCCTTGGCATTCATATGGGCGACTGGCGTTAGCGGGACATCGTCCTGCTGCCCTTTGCCGATATTCCTTTCATATGTTTTATATAGCTGGCTCATCCATGACATCCACTCCCCCTCCTTCCTCGCTGATTACGGAAAAGTTCCCCGATGCCTCGTCGAACTTCTTCATGTCCATTTTCCGCACGGGCCTATGGATACATTCCCACGGCGGCAGGAATGCAATGACGCCATTCTTCATCACTGCCTGCCACAGTCTTACCGTCATCTTTCCTCTTGTTTCTTCCGAATAAGCCTCGTCCGCATAGGTAATCCCATGGTACATCATTCCAAAACCCAGCTCTGCAAGATCGTCATAGAAACCTTTCCCTTCTCCAAAATTACAAGGCTCTACATATCCCTGACATTCCCTTGTCCCAAGAAAAATATCCCGTCTGCCGCCCCGCTCGATCATTCTGCGGGCAATATTATGATGCTTATTCTCATTCCGGTCATGTGAAAGCTCCGGACGGTTCTCATTCCAGATAAAATGCGCCCTCACCTGATACCGGCAGTCTTTCAGGTATGTATAGTAGGAAAGATCATTCTTATCATTATAATATTTGATCGGACGGACTCCTTTCGTTTCCGTCTGGATCTGGTTCATGATCCGCACCTCATCAATAATCCAGATAATCGTCGGTTTCCAGTACACGCTTTGCAGGATTCCCTTCAACGCTTCATATGTGGGCACCTGGTAGGAAAACTTCTCTCCGCCTACGCGCGTGACCGGGTCTGCGAACAGCCCATACTCTCCCTTCACTTCAAATTCTACCGAGTTCCTGTGCTTCATTCCTTCCTCCTTGCTTTCTCTTCTTCCGATAAATACCAACTTCTGTAAATATCCTTATCGGACGATAATCCGCCCGCCCCGTCAGGGGCATACTTCCTGTACTACACTTCTTATGATCATCCCCCCTTCTCTGCAAATATATATCATACAAACATACTCACAGCTACAATACAAAATGATCGACCGCCTGCTCTTCTGCCACTGTCAGCCCAAAACAATCATCATACGCCATTCTGTCCAATACCCATGCTCTTCCATCCAGAACTGCCGAAAGCAATCCTGCCTGGTACAGCTTCTCCTTCTGCCATTCATATATACTGATCGTGTATTTTTTCGCCTGTTCCTTGATTTCCCGAAATTCCCCGAAATCAGACCAGCCATCCTGCAGCGCCTTCAACCGCTCTGCTATTTCCCCACCATTTCCATAAGGAACCAGAATATCCGTTGTTTCCTGGTCAAAGACCCGAAAATTTCTTCCAATCAATTGAAATGGCTGCTTCAAAAAAAATCTCTCTTTTGCTTTCGCATTGATATTTGACAGCAAGTCCGCAAGATAAAACGTCCCGTCAGGATCCGCAACCGGGTAACGTATCTCTTTTTCTGTTTCCTTGAACAGATACTGGTAGAACCTCCTCATTGACTGTTCATCCAGCAGTCCGCCTTCCCATTCATCCCCGATACCCAGCCTTTTTCTTGTGTCCAGCTCTTTTCTCGTGCTGTCCTGCGCCTGTTTGATTTCCTTTAGCATACTGAGGTTTTCATTTTTTAATTTAATCAGATAAACTTTGCCCGACTGTCCATATTCATTACTTCGGTTGCATCTTCCTGCCGCCTGGGCAAGATTGTCAAGACCTGCCATCACACGCACGACACTGGCAAAGGACAGATCCACCCCGGCTTCGATCAACTGTGTGGATACACAGACTACCTTCCGTATCCCAATGCCTTCCCGGAAACCGTCTCCTCTGCGCCCAATGTCTCTTTCTGCCGTCCCATCTCCATTCTCTGCGGCATGCTGCACCTTTCTCAGACTGTTTTTCAGACTTTCCATCACCTTCCATCTATGTTCCTGGCACATGGCAGTGGACAAGTGATAGATATCCCAATCCAGATCTTCCGCCTGCCCTTTCAGTTCCTCGAATAACCGTCTCGCTTCTGATTTCGTATTGCACACGACCAATAAGGAATCATATTGCAGCATCAGCTCATTGCAGAACCCGGCGCACTCTTCCCAATCCATTCCATATTTATCTGTACGGTCTATCACTTCTGCCCGCCTGAACACCTGCATCTGCTCCCGGTCCAGCCTTACCAGATCCGGCTCTTTCGCCAGATGAAGGGGCCATTTCAACTCTTCAAAACAAGGCTGGGTCGCTGATGACAGCACGATGGTCGCATTGCAGAACTGCTGAAGGAAATTCATGGCCATATTGAACATGATCGTTGTCTTCTTCGGCAGGGACTGCACCTCATCGATCACGACCACGCTGTCACATAAAGCCTGCATCCGCCCTATCGCCGAAGTCTGATGAGAAAACAGAATGTCCAATAACTGGACCAGCGTTGACACCACGATCGGATAGTTCCAGCTATCGGTCAGATACTCGTAACGATCCAGTTCTTCTCCATTCATGTCCCGTTCTCTGACCACATTTGAATGATGCTCCAATACCTCTCCCGCATCTGGCACAAAATCTTTTATTACTTTCACATTCTGATCCAGGACGCTCAAAAGAGGAATGATAAAAATGATCCGTTTCTTATTGTATTTTTCTGCATGTGCCAGTGCATACCGCAATGTACACAATGTCTTTCCGCCTCCGGTCGGCACGTTCAGACGATAAATGCCCGGTTCCCTTTCCGACGCTTCCATACACTGTACAGAAATCGAATTCCTGACGCAGTTTATGGGCGAATCCTGCCCAAGCAACCCTATCTTCTGTTCAAAGTATTCTCTTCGTCTTTTCCAGTCCGCCCTGTTATCTCCGACTTTGGCCGGCTGCCGCACAAATTCTCCGGTATCTTTTCCGTCCCCTCCAGCCAAGGCAGGCGGATACTCCTTTCCACCTATAGACTCCCTGGTATCCACATACACCTGGCCGCTCATAGACTTCCTGGTATCCATATGCCCTTGGCCGCTCATAAATTCACTGGTATCCCTTCGGTCTCCATAAATAACAGACGACAACATAAGCCTGACCATCATACTGACCTGAAAAAAGACACTCTTTCGGTCCTTTGGATACATCTCCTTCGCCTTCCGGAAAAATAGTTCTATCTCTTGCATCGATTTCTGAAAAATCCTGTCCAAAGCTTCTTCTTTCAGCACATATGCAAAATAATTGTCCATCGCTTCCTGATAACATATTTCTTTCTTATCTTTTTGTAGGCGATGCAGAAAACCATTTTTCCCATCCAAATCCACACAATCGAACATTCCGTGGTGAGAGCCAATAGCATAGCCGACAATCTCACATGCCATTGACTCCCATGTCACCTTTTCTCCTGTATGATATTTTTCCAAAATCCATATCACACCGGCAAAGGTATGGTTCACAGAACCCCTGTCTACTTTTTCCCCTTGATATGCCCTTTCTATATAATTAACGAACTCTGTCTTGGCTTTTCCCGCATCATGCAGGATTCCTGCCAAAAAAGCTGTATGGCATAACCCGGTGCTTCTGATGTTAAGAGCCGCATACTCCGCTGTATTCAGACAATGCTCTCTCAAGCTCTGTTCCGCCCTGCCCTTGTCTGTATCCGTGATATGGGCGAGTAACTTCATTGAAATCTTATCCTCCTTTGATTCATTCCTTACAATTTTATTCCGATCTTACACTATATCTATTATGACATAATTTCCCTTTTTGCTCAACCAAAACTATTCTAAAAGTTCCTCGTTACCTTGCATTTTTATTATAATAATAATATTTTTGTTAAATATTGTAGGATATGTTATGTATTTTTCTTCTATTGACTGAATTTTATATTGAATTTTATGAGATATCGTGAGATAATTAATTATACTCGAAGGGCATCCCGTGATGTATGCCCTTCGGGCGGTTGGACTTCGTCCATGAAAGAAACTTTCTAATCCAGCTACAATCGAAACGGAGTAATACTATGGGATTTAACAACCTTCAGCAATACGTTACTATTGTTGAATTTCTTGGAAAGACTCTCGGCCCGGACTATGAGGTTGTCCTACAAGACTTGAACCCGGAGCATCAAGCTATTGTCGCAATTGCCAACGGTCACATCAGCGGACGCCAGGTAGGCGGCCCATTGACCGATGCCTCTCTTCAAATGCTTTCGTCCAGGGCTTATGAGTCGAATGATTTTTTATGTAACTACAGAGGCATTGCCGGAAACGGACGTGTCCTTCGCTCTTCCACACTGTTTATCAAGAACGACGAGGGCAATCCGATTGGGTTTCTTTGTATTAATTTTGATGACAGCCGATTTGCGGAACTGAACGACAAACTGCTTAATACAATACATCCAGATTTCTTCCTTACGCAGCAGGAGCCGGTTGAGCATTTCGACAGCCAGGAGCCGCCCAAAAGCACATATACCTCTTCCGACTCGATCACGGAGAGTTTTTCGATGGATATCTCTTCTCTGATGCAGAAGATGTTTGACGATGCCACCATGTCCCTTACAACGCCCATTGACCGGCTGAACCAGCATGAACGCAAGGAGATCATTGAACGTCTGCAGGAACAGGGACTGTTTCAGCTTAAAGGTGCGATTTCCTTCGTTGCGAAGAAATTCTCCTGCTCTACGGCAACAATTTACCGGTATCTGAGCGAGATCAGCGATTAGGCAGACAGTAATAATAACCACCAGCCTGGCTTTCCCGGACTGATGGTTATTGTATCTTAGATCCAGATGATATTCTTTCTTCTTTCACATCGGAATTTCTCTTAGAACACTGCCTCTGAATATTTTCCATAAGAACATTCCCGGACAAAACGAATACACTCTTTCTGATTCAGAACACCTGCCTCTCTCTTGCATAATCATGGGACGGCATGGTAAAATATTTTTCAGCCCCTTAAGGAACAGCATTACATGACTCTCTATCCCCCAAAGGGCAGCCCTTAATATAAGGTATTCCCATATATCCGCCAAAAACAGAACAGGAGGTTTCCTACATGAACACTGAAATAAAATGGACATTAAATCACATTCAGAAAAGTGAAGATCAGCAGATTCAGAAGATGTCCGCAGAAGAAATGGCAAAAGCCATCCATTTCCACAAGAGTTTTCCGCAATATGAAGAGACTCCGCTTACAAGGTTATCCGGGCTTTCTGAGTATCTGGGGCTGAAACGTCTGTATGTCAAAGACGAATCCTTCCGCTTCGGCTTAAATGCATTCAAGGTTCTGGGAGGTTCTTATGCCATCGCAAGACAGATTGCAAAACAGACGGGAAAGGACATCAGCGAACTGCCCTACGAGGTACTTATTTCCCCGGAATTAAGAGAAGAATTCGGACAGGCGACTTTCTTTACCGCAACGGACGGAAATCATGGCCGCGGCGTTGCATGGGCGGCAGACAGACTTGGCCAGAAGTGCGTGGTCCGGATGCCGAAAGGAACCACACAGACGAGGCTTGAGAATATTGCAAAAGAACATGCGGTCGTTACCATCGAGAATCTGAATTATGACGACTGTGTGCGCATGGCAGCAAGAGAGGCTGCGAATACGGAACATGGCATCATGGTACAGGATACCGCATGGGAAGGTTATGAAGAGATTCCCACCTGGATCATGCAGGGATACGGAACCCTTGCCATGGAAGCGGACCGACAGCTCTCCGATGACGGCTGCCGTCCTACCCATATCTTTATCCAGGCAGGCGTCGGTTCTCTTGCCGGTGCTGTCATCGGATACTTTGCAAACCGTTTCCAGGAGAATCCGCCCATAATGGCTGTTGTAGAAGCTGATGCGGCTGACTGTCACTATCGCTCCGCAGTACAGGGTGACGGAAGCCGTGTGGATGTGACAGGCGATATGTTTACCATTATGGCGGGACTTGCCTGCGGGGAAGCCAACACTGTTTCCTGGGACATCTTACGAAACCATGCCGATGCATTTATTTCCTGCCCGGACTGGGTAAGTGCAGATGGATCGAGAATCTACGCCGCTCCGGTCAAGGGCGATGAACGGATTGTCTCCGGTGAGTCGGGCGCCGTCACTCTTGGGCTGATCCATGCAGTCATGACAAAGTCCGAGTATCGGGAGCTTAAGGAAGCACTGAAACTTAACGGAAATTCACAGGTTCTTCTGGTGTCTACGGAAGGTGACACAGATCCGAAGCGTTACCGTGAGATTATCTGGGAAGGATTATGCGGATCTGGCCAGGAACCGTTTGCACGGGACTAACACTGGCCGAAAAGGGGCTATTGAGAAATGAATATGGTCTGAAAACCTCATTTCCCAACAGCCCCGTCTATAGTCTATATATCGTAACAAATACGATTCCCGCAGGATTCCTTTTTCTCTGATTCCTGCCAGGAATAAAAGAGTCAGCTCAGAGTTTCCTCCAGCACACCAAACAAAAGATCCACATCTATCGGCTTTGCAATATGCCCGTTCATACCGCTCTTCAATGCTTCCTGCCGGTCCTCTTCAAAGGCATTGGCAGTCATGGCAATGATCGGGATGGCCGCAAGTTCCCGGTCCTCAAGCTTACGGATCGCCCTCGCCGCCTCATAACCATTCATGTTCGGCATCTGAATATCCATAAGAACCAGCTTATAGTAACCCGCTCCCGCCTCCGTAAGCATATGAAGAGCCTTCTGCCCGTCCTCTGCTATATCCAGAGTAAAGCCTGCTTCTTCCAGAATCACCTCTACAATCTCCTGGTTCAGCTCATTATCCTCTGCCAGCAGAATACGACCGGTATGACGCTTTCTTTTTTCTGAAATGACCTCCCTGCCGTCTCCGCCCTGATTCACAATATCAGAAAGGCACCGCCTCAGTTCAGAGAAAAACATCGGCTTACTACAGAATGCCGTAACCCCGGCCTCCCTGGCTTCTTCCTCAATCTCTGCCCAGTCATACGCAGTCAGCAGAATGATGGAGGCATGACCGCCCATCTCCTTACGGATCCGCCGTACTACCTCAATGCCGTTCATATCCGGCAGAAGCCAGTCAATCAGATAAACACTGTAAACGTCATCACGCATCAGCGCCTGCCGGGTACGCAGGACCGCCTCTTTTCCCGACAGAGTCCATTCGGCGCGCAGCCCGATCTGTCCAAGCATATAAGATACACTGTCACAGCAGTTAAAATCATCATCCACCACCAATGCCCGAAGCCCCTTGAGTTCCGGAAGATCCCGGGGTTCGTCCTCCTTGGAACACAGCCGGAACGTAAAGGAAACGGTCACCTCCGTTCCCACTCCCTCCTCACTGTTTACAATAATCGAACCGCCCATCATATTGACAATATTCTTTGTGATCGCCATCCCAAGCCCGGTTCCCTGGATTCCGCTGATCGTAGAATTGCGCTCACGCTCAAAAGGCTCAAAAATGTGCTCCACAAACTCTTTGCTCATACCAATCCCGGTATCCTTGATGACAAACTCATAATTCCCGCTGTCCTTTGGCGCTCCCGGCTTCTCTATGATCCGCAGGCTGACAATGCCGCCTGCTCCCGTATATTTTACCGCATTACTCAGCAGATTCAGAAGTACCTGGTTGAGACGCAGCTTATCACAATAAATCTCCTCGTCAAATACATCTACCGTATCAATATATAGTTCTAACTGTTTTGCATGAATATCCGCCTGCAGGATATTACGCAGCCCATGAAGAATCTCCGGCAGGCTGCATTCCTTCTCATCCAGACGCATCCTTCCGCTCTCAATCCGGCTCATATCCAGCACATCATTAATCAGACTCAGCAGATGATTTCCCGAGGTCATAATCTTCTTCAGATACTCTTCCACCCGCTCCCGCTTGTCAATATGGGTAAGAGCCAGAGCCGTAAAACCGACAATGGCATTCATGGGCGTACGGATGTCATGGGACATATTGGACAAAAAGATACTCTTCGCTTTGCTGGCACGGTTAGCCTGCTGCAGTGCATCCTCCAGCAGATTCTTCTTCTCCATCTCTTCCCGTATCTCATAGTCCACATTCCGAAAACCTACCACGATTCCCAGACTTTCCTCCCACGCCCCGGTACGGACCGCCTTCATCTGGAAATACCTGGTATCACCCTTCAGAGAAACACGGTAATTCACGAAATGAAGCCCTTTTTCGGCCAGTTCGTTCTTCAGATTCTCCCTTGTTGCTTCCTTCCTAAGCATTTCGCGGTCCTCTTCATAGACGAATGCCTCTATGTAATGCTCCATGCTCTTTTCCAGAGAAATGCTGCCCTTGAACACAGAATCAAACATCTCCGTGTGATCCTTCGCACTCTGAAGGGGGATTCCCATTCCTGTTCGCAGATCGAAATAGCAGACCTGGTTATAATCAATACTCAGAGCCTGAACCAGTTCCTGGTTATGCCGGTCTTTCTTCTTCTCTTCTAATTTCTGCTCCGTACAGTCCAGAAGGAAACGCTGATAGAACAGTTCCCCCTTCTCCTTCAGAAGCTTGATATTTCCCATGACGTGCAGAATCTTTCCGTCTTTATGCCTTACACGGTATTCCACACTGGCGCTGTCCCCTTCTTTCTGAAGCATAGTAATACTTTCCCGAAGTTTTGGCTTATCTTCGTCAAGCACCGAATCCGCTACCATGAGAAATCCCGCCGCCATCATCTCCTCCTGGGAATCATACCCCAGGATATTAAGCGCTGCCCTGTTACTGCTGATAATACGGGAACCATCTGCCGTATGGCATAAAATCCCACAGTCCATAGTCGTAAAGACCGTCTCCAGCGTACGGTTCTTCTCCATAATCTCCTGTTCGTAAGCACGTTCCTGAGTCACGTCAATCGCTACGCCCACAGTTCCCATCACGCTTCCGTCCAGATCATACAGAGGCGTCTTATAAGTGGTTAGAAGCCTCATGCCATCCCCTGTCTTGATGGTTTCTTCAGAAACACGGGTCTGCCGGCTTTCCATGACTTCCCGCTCTGACTCGATACAGGCCGGATCATCCTCCTCTACATCCCAGATGTATGCATGGCCCCGTCCCTCCACCTGTTCCTTCGTCTTATTCACCGTACTGCAGAAACTGTCATTCACCTTCTCGTGAATCCCATTCTTATCCTTGTACCAGATCAGATTGGGAACATGATTGATCGTAGCCTCAAAAAACTGGCTGGTCTGCCAGTAATCCTTCTTCATCTTATATGTCTGCTGCCACTTCCGAAAACGAAATTCTGCCTCATCATCCGACATCGGCAGAACCCAGATATCGCAGACCTCTCCCAGGAATTCCTGAAACAGCGGTATCTGCTCCTTTGCGGCAAGCACAATAAGCTCTGCTTCCGGTCTCTTTGCGGCAAGCAGAGCCTGTACCGCCTTCTGACAGTCCTTTTCCATTAGGTTCGCCACAATAATGTCCGCCCTGGCAGCCAGGCTGTCTTTTACCTCATCGCTCCCAGTAAAATTATGAGTAAAACGCTCTAATGGGTTGATTTCCTTAATCCGCTCGAAAGTACCACATGGACAACCTGTCAAATAGAATTGCAAATGGCAATGATACATAGCCTGTTCTCCCCTCTGTACGCTGTTCATATTACTCTGATGACTGCGGCACCTGGAAATCGCCACATGAATCTCATGAATGCGCAACTTTCTATTTTATATTCTAACAACTGGTAAATGCCCTGTCAATATCTTTACCAGCAATGTCCCAACGTTCTCCAGGCCTATACAGCCGGGTGAAACAGAACTCTCTTTTTGATCAGAACGGCACAACCGTATGAGACGTCTGTTCCTGTTCCACCTGCGTCCAAAGACGTCTTACGGAAGAGAAACTTGCCAGGACGGCAAGGGCATATCCGATCAGCAGATCCGTCTTCACACCGCCCATCACATCAGGCTCTTCTAATAGTGCAGGCACCAGTGCAAAAGAATCGGCCAGGGAAAGATAATAGGATTCCCCCAGTTCCCGAAAGATAACGATTCCCAGAGATACATATTCCGCCCCTGCAATCATCAGACAGGAGATCAGAATGCTGATGATAATCCCTTTTCTTGAAATCTTCTTTCCCAGTAACTGATACCCTTTGACTGCACAAATGACCATCACAAGACCGGCTATTCCGGCAATATAGCCAGTCATACCAATCACCACCCACAAAACCATTCCCAGAAATGCCCCCAGAAATGCCCCTGTCAGACCAAGGAAGATATTTTCTTTCCGTCCGCCCTGTTCCCAGTTCATCTGCTGTGCCAGGCAGTTCTCACAGAGCAGCGCCGGGCTTCCATCTACTGCGGCAGCACGTAAGGGCAGTACCTGTTTGCAATACGAACAACAGTTGCTGATTCCGTATTCTGAACATCCGGAAGAAAGTTCAGACACAAGACTCGTCAGATTTTCCTTATCTTCCTGTTCTCTGGACGCTGCATTGATAGAAACCGTATTCCTCTCATCATACCCCACGTACCGGACAACCGGATGTCTCTGCTCTAATTCATGGAGAAATGCTAAAAAATCTTCTTTTCTCCTGCTCTTTTCTATGTCTGCATGAAGCTGTATCCGAAACTGGTTGATTGTCTTCACCGGTACAATCAGAAACGCAATCCCGTTCACAGACCCATGCATGACATTCTGTTCTCTCTCAAACACAAAACCTTCCGGCATAGCGTTCTCAATCTGTATATCCATCATCTTCTCCTTCTTAAAATAGTAACATTACCGCCGCCCTTGTTCTCAAAAAAAATTATACCACGTTCCACATTCATATGTCAACAAAAACTAGAACAAATGTTTGTTTTTAAATTTCATTTCTTTACACTTTGCTGACTCCTTTTTCAGATAAAAAGAGTTATATTTATTGTAAGACGTTTTACACGATGATACCAGAGAGGAGACTGGGTTTGGAGGACAAGGAACTGATTCGGCGGATTCAAAACGGACAAACAGAATACTTGAACGAGATTGCCGGCAGATACTATGACGACATCTATTATTTCTGCTGTTATCAGACCGGCAGCCGGGAAGATGCCTACGACCTTGCACAGGATACCTTCCTGCGTTTCATAAAATATGTTGACCATTATCAGTACCGCAATCTAAAGGGCTATCTCCTGACCATTGCCATGAACCTGTGCCGTGAGTATCTGCGGGCAGCCGCACAGCCCCTTAGGAATCCAAAGCCGCTGGAATCCATGGAAACAGACGCATTATACGGCAAAGAAGCAGCGGAATATCAACCTCCATCCGGTAATACGGAGGCTTCCGAAAACACGCTTCTTTTGTCTGACGCCCTGGGAAAAATCCCGGAAGCCCAGCGGGAAGCCGTACTCCTCCATCACTTTTATGGATATAAAAACCGGGAAATCGCCCGGATGACCGGCGCCTCATACGATGCAGTAAAATCCCGCATCCGCCAGGGACTTTCCCGGCTGAAAGAACTGCTTTGCCAAAACGATTTTACTTAAATAACCCCAGAAAGGAGAATTGACCGGAGTGATATTACCCAGAAAACAAACCAGCCATGTCCGGCACGAACCTGCACCACTCCCGCCGGACAACAGACACCCCTGCGGATTTCCCACAGAATGGAAATTCCCCCTGGATGAATCAAAGAAAGTACAAAGCCTGACTGCAATCCGGCTGGAAGCCGCCCGGAAACAGATCCGGCATTATCCCACATTCCGGGAACAGCTATGGAACCAGCTTCGTTTCCGTTCATGGAAGCACTGGCTTCTCCAAGGGTTCCTCCTGCTTGCCGCCATGCTTCTGGCCGTCACCTTGCGCAGGCAGCAGGCAGACAGTATACAAACCCTGGCCGCCTGCTCCGTATTCCTCGTATTTGCCGGAAATATCTGCCTTGGCCATGTAGCGGGCCTGTTCTCCTGGCATATGGCAGAGCTGGAACAGACCCTTTACCTTAATTTAAAACAGATGGTATGTATCCGGATGCTGGAGGCCGGGATCGCTGATTTCGCCATACTGTCCTTATTGTTAATCCTCACAGGAGGGAAAAATCCCGGGGATACCCTGGCTGCCCTGACCTATATGCTGGTTCCCTTCCTATGGTCAGACACCCTGTACCTGCACATGCTGGTACACCTCAGGAATACTTCTTCCGGTTTCCGCTCATTTGCCCTCGGCTTAGTCTGCGGTACACTTGCGCTCTTTCCCCTGGCCTGGGATTCCGCATATCAGCCGGAATACCTGATCATCTGGCAGATATCAGCTGCCGCCGGACTGCTCATGTGTATAGCACAGATCTGCCGTCTTCTTGGCAGCATTGAAAACGGCGACAATATCTGCCTGAATTAAACCATTCGCACGCAGAAACAGCAAATCATCATTCATTAAGTCATTCACACATGGAAACGGCTTGCCATCATTCATCAAGTCATTCACACATAGAAAGAAGAAACATTACAGAAAGAGAGGTAACTATGCCCGAACTGACATTAGACCGTATCACCAGACATTTTAAGAATAAAATCGCCGTAGACAACGTATCCCTGACCTTGCGTGAAGGCATATACGGCTTTCTCGGCGCAAACGGAGCCGGAAAAACCACGCTGCTGCGCATGATCTGCGGCGTAATGAAACCGAGTACCGGTGAGATCCGCTGCAACGGAATCGAAATCGGCAGGCTGGACGGCGACTACCGCTATCTTCTGGGCTATCTGCCCCAGGATTTCGGCTACTACCCAGACTTCACGGCCAGACGATATCTGGAATATCTGGCAGCGTGTAAGGCAGTCCCCAAAGACCTTGCCAGAGAAAAAGTCCAGGAAATGCTGGCCCTTACCGGCCTTGGCGGCGACCAGCACTGCAAAATCCGTACATTTTCCGGCGGAATGTTAAGGAGGCTCGGAATCGCCCAGGCGCTCTTAAACGACCCGGAAATCCTGATTCTTGACGAACCCACAGCCGGGCTTGACCCCAGGGAGCGCATCCGTTTCCGCAACATCATCAGTTCCCTGTCCAAAGGACGGATCATTATTCTGTCCACCCATATCGTCTCTGACGTAGAATTCATTGCAGATAAAATCCTGCTTATGAAACAGGGACGAATCATCCAGCAGGGAACCGTCTCAGAAGTGACCGGGAGCATAACAGGCAGGGTGTGGGAATATCTGGCAAAGCCAGAAGAAGCAATCCGTCTCAATGACATTTTCGCAGTCAGCAACCTGAAAAATGAAGGGGAAACGGTGCGCCTGCGTCTTGTGTCGGACACATGCCCCTGCGAAGGCGCAGTACCGGCAGATCCTGGTCTGGAAGACGTATACTTATATCATTTTGAGGAGGTGTCCGAACATGTGGACAATCTGGAAGGATGAACTTTATAAGATCACATCCCGGAAAATCATCTGGGCCGGCGTATTCCTGCTGCTGGCGTTCGCAGCCATACGCCTGTACAACGAACGCTGCCATTATTCAACGACCATAGACGGAACTGTTTACCACGGACGTGAGGCAATCCGCAAAGATAAGGAATTAGCAGGCCGCTGTTCGGGGCTTCTGACCGAAGAAACTATCGCACAGATCTACAAAGATTACGGATTCTTCTATTATGATGCCGATGGAAATGCCATCGGGAACTACCTGAATCGTTTTGTGACAGAAGAATTTACCAACTTCCGCCAGACGGACGGAAATAACCCGGATGAAATCCATTTCCGGAAAGGGACAGACTGGAAACATAACTGCGCTTACCTTCTGGAAAATAAAGTATGGTTCGACTATGTATACGGATGGAATGATTTCGCAGAAATGTATGTCTTAATGATACTTTCACTGTTTGTCGTATTAATCTTAGGTCTGTCTCCGGTTTTTGCCGAGGAGTACCAGTTAAGGACGGCAGACATTCTCCGTACCACACGCTGCGGAAGGGGAAACGGAATCTGGATGAAAATCCTTGCATCCGCCTGTTTCGCTGTTACCCTGACCCTGGGAGTCTGTGCCTGTCTGTGGGGAATCTATCTTTCCGTATACGGTGTACAGGGACTGCATGCGTCTGCCATTCTGCTGAATTTTGCCACGCCTTTTGGCTATTGCCCAAAAAGCGTGCTTGGTTTCTTCCTGTATATTACCTTCCTTGGCATCCTGGGTTCTCTGCTCCTGACCGGCATGGTAACGGGAATCTCGGCGGCGTGCCAAAGCCCTTTCCTTGCCTTGATTCTTGGCCTTTCCGGCTATCTGCTTCCTGTTGTCTGGGTTAAGATTCTCGGGCGGATATTTCCTTTAGGGACGGCACTGTCAAGAACCATCAGCCATTTTATGAGCTCCATGCCGTTCTATCTTCCAATGAGTACAGGATTTGGTTTTTCCGCAGACGAAATGGCACTGCATCTGTGTATTGCGTCTGCCGTCGGCGCCGGAGGAATGTTCGCCGGATACTACAGGTTCCGGCACTGTTAACGGTATGCCTGTATCAAAACCCATCAGTAAACCAGATGTGCAATCTTATCCGTAAGCCTTACAAAAGGCTTACGGGACACGACCCAGACCACGGCAATGCAGAACAGTATCAGCAGAATACTCTCCGCATTGCTCTTTACCGCCCCCAGAACCGACGACCGGTATTTCAGACAGCTATAGATCAGCCCATGGAAAATATATACTGCCATCGTCCGCTCACCCAGATACGAGTATGACTTCTTGTCCGTCGGAAGCACCAGCATGAACAGGTAAATCAGCAGGAAGGAAATCCCGTAGCACACGATCCGGATCATCATCCCCTCCCCAGGCAGCAGTTCCAGTTCCTCATAAGAATATCGCCCATAGAAAATTTTCACCGGCAGCCGGCGGTGGTATCTGTCTGTAAACAAGAACACCGCCATTCCTGCCATGACGCCAAGCGCCCCCAGGTAGCCTTTCCGGTTCCGGAACCGCAAAAGCCAGGCGCTGTCAAACTCCATTCCCGCCAGAAAGAATGGGAAGAAGAACACAATCCTGGGAATCGAAAGAAAATTCCCGATTCCAAACAATCCAACGGCAAGACCTGCTGCCAGTGAAAGCAGCAGATGATACGGAATCTTCTTAGCCACAGGCGCAGCCACCCTCCAGACACACAACGCCAGCAGATACCACAGAGTGAATTTGGGTCTGGTAAAATACAGCTCCGTCTCCTTGTCCAGGACATAGGTATACAGCAGATAATAGACAACCTCATACACAAAATAAGGAATCACCAGCCCGCCCACTAATTTTTTCACAGACGGAATCTTTTTTGAAAAATATCCTGAAATAAAAATAAATGCCGGCATATGAAAAGCCACGATTCCCCATTTCAGCTCGTACAGAAAAGGATTCTGATCGTAGCAAGGCTCGATAAAGTGACCAATCACCACCAGTACAATCAGAAGTACCTTATAGTTATCAAAAAGATACTCCCTTTGTCTTTTCTCCATTTTCATCACCACTGAATATTTTAATTCTAATAGTCCATCCGTTCAATCCGCATTTCAGAGAAAAATAAGTCTGTTTTCGAAATAAATTTATGATTATTTACCACTTCCTGCATTTTCTTCCTTTCACCAGTTCATCCAGGATTGAAAAAGTCATTTTGTTTGGTTCCTCCTTAAACGAAAGCTGTACCGATTTTTCTGATGTTGACATAGCCATATTCGGCAGTCAGTCAAAGTCACAGATGTATCGGCTGAAAAGTTATCATGACTTTATTGATTCTGTCGTTTCATTTGGAGAACCTCAAGATTACGATATGCTATATTTCGATTCTACAAAAGAATATAAAGATTCCATAATGAAGGACATTAGCAAAGGCTCTGTCATTTACGAAAGGAAGTGATCCATTGGATTTATCAATGAAATTAATCAAAGCCGACCTTCTCATGGCACGTCAAGGCATAGAACTATATAAGAATAAAGAACTCAAAGAGATTAAAAATCAAGCGGCCTGTCATCTTCATCAGGCAGCAGAAAAACTTATTAAAATTCAGATTAATAAATCCGGCGTTACATATCATAATAAATCTCTGTATGTTCATAATCTCAAATCATTAATTTCTTATACTGACAGTTTACTAATCGAGGCAATCATCCCAATTAATATAAGGAAACACGCATTAATTATTACAGACTGGGAAGTCAGCGGAAGATATGATATACATTTTTCAGTTAAAATCAACAGTTTGGAAAAATACTACCGGGAAATCAGCAAATGGTATGATGCCTTGTATAAAAAAGGTATTCGCTGATATAAATTGTGAAAACTTAAACTTTTATTGTACCCCGCACATCCTTATGCTATAATAACAAATGTACTGATCACAAAGGTATTCTGATGATATTTCAGCATATGCTGCGTGAAAAGGCGCACAGATTCAGATCATAATTACGGGGCAGAGATTTTCTGCCTTTTTAAGGACTGTCCACACAGCCTATCAGGACCTGACGCCTTACCGCGTCCGGTCCTTTTTATGATACCTTAATGGACGTGTGCCCTTGAGTATACCTTAATGGACGGAGTCCACCCGCCCGCAAGGCATGCATTCCGGTATGCCCCTGGGACAGATTCGAAAAACAGGAGTGATTTATGCAGAAACAGCGATTTCTCATTGACAAACTAAAGGAGAACCGCACTCTTACCAAACAGGAATGGGTGCAGCTCATCACAGAACGTACCCCAGAAACCGCCGAATACTTATTTGCGCTTGCGCGGGAAGAACGGTACACCCACTACGGGCATGATGTCTATATACGGGGACTGATTGAATTCACCAACTACTGCAGAAACGACTGCCTGTACTGCGGAATCCGCAAAAGTAATTCCCATGCCCGCCGCTACCGGCTCTCAGAAGAAGATATCCTTGCCTGCTGCCATACCGGATATGAACTGGGGTTCCGTACATTTGTACTGCAAGGCGGGGAGGACGCATTCTACACGGACGAAAGAATCGTCCGGCTGATCAGCCGCATCAAGGACCGGTATCCCGACTGTGCGCTGACTCTTTCCATCGGCGAGAAATCCCGCCAAAGCTACAGGCATTACTTTGAAGCCGGCGCTGACCGCTATCTTTTACGCCATGAAACCAGCAATGACGAACATTATTCCAGACTCCACCCGCCTTCCCTCACCGCAGCCGCAAGGAAGGAATGCCTGTGGAACCTGAAAGAAATCGGCTATCAGGTGGGAACCGGATTCATGGTGGGTTCGCCATACCAGACGGCAGAACATCTGGCAGAGGATATGCTGTTCATCCGGGAACTGAACCCTCATATGGTCGGAATCGGCCCTTTCATCGTACACCGGGACACTCCATTCGCAGACCAGACCTCCGGCACACTGGAACTGACTCTGTTCATGCTGGGACTGATAAGGCTCATGCTCCCCAAGGTACTTCTCCCGGCGACCACAGCCCTTGGAACCATTGCCCCCAACGGCCGGGAACTGGGAATCCTCTCCGGTGCAAACGTTGTAATGCCAAACCTGTCGCCTGTAGGCGTCCGCAAAGACTATTCCCTGTACGACAATAAAATCTGTACGGGAGACGAAGCAGCAGAATGCAGGAGTTGTCTGGAAAGTCGCATGAAAGCCATCGGCTGCCAGATCGTCACCGCACGGGGCGATTCGCTGAATCTTTCATGAACCCGCCCAAGGCATCTTATTACGCCTGCACTTCGGGCGAACTATCGTCCGATAATGGATACCCAAGGACACACCGTAATGCATGCCCCGACGGGCAGACGGACTTCACAACACTGCAAACAACACGATCACAATAAAAAAATAACAGGAGGAAAAAAATATGTATGACGTCCATTCCCAAAACCCAGAAGAATTTATCAATCACGAGGAGATTCTGAGCACCCTCGCCTATGCCGACGAGAACAAGAACAATTCCAAGCTCATCGAATCCCTGATTGAAAAAGCAGCGCTCCGAAAGGGCCTGTCTCACCGGGAGGCTTCTGTCCTGCTCGCCTGTGACGATGAGGAAATGAACCAGAAGATCTTCCGGCTGGCAGAACAGATCAAGAAAGACTTCTACGGCAACCGCATCGTTCTTTTTGCGCCCCTGTACCTGTCCAACTACTGTATCAACGGCTGCACCTACTGTCCGTACCACATGAAGAACAAACATATCGCCAGAAAGAAACTGACCCAGGAGGAAATCCGCCGGGAGGTAATCGCTCTCCAGGACATGGGGCATAAACGGCTCGCCTTAGAAGCAGGCGAAGATCCGGTCCATAACACCATGGACTACTATCTGGACTGCATCAATACCATTTATAGCATTAAGCATAAAAACGGCGCCATCCGCCGGGTCAACATCAATATTGCGGCTACCACCGTTGATCATTACCGTCTGCTGAAAGAGGCGGGAATCGGCACCTACATTCTGTTCCAGGAGACTTATCATAAAGAAAGCTACCTTGAACTCCACCCGACCGGACCGAAACACGACTACGATTACCATACCACGGCCATGGACCGTGCCATGGAAGGCGGGATTGATGACGTAGGCGTGGGGGTACTCTTCGGGCTTGACAAATACCGTTATGAGTTTGCCGGACTTCTGATGCATGCCGAACATCTGGAAGCCGCATTCGGCGTAGGCCCTCATACCATCAGCGTGCCAAGGCTTCGCAATGCCGATGACATCGATGCCGACTCCTTTACAAACGGAATTGACGATGACACCTTTGCCAAGATTGTCGCATGCATCCGTATTGCAGTTCCATATACCGGAATGATCATTTCCACCCGGGAGAGTCAGAAGACCCGGGAACGTGTCCTTCACCTGGGCATTTCCCAGATCAGCGGCGGTTCCAGAACCAGTGTAGGCGGCTACTGCGAGCCGGAACCAGAGGATGCGAAGTCAGAGCAGTTTGATGTGATCGACAACCGGACCCTGGACGAAGTGGTGCGCTGGCTGATGGAGATGGACTATCTGCCCAGCTTCTGCACCGCATGTTACCGGGAAGGACGGACCGGCGACCGTTTCATGTCCCTGTGCAAGAGCGGTCAGATCCAGAACTGCTGCCACCCGAATGCACTGATGACTCTGGAAGAATATCTGATGGACTACGCCTCTCCCGCCACCAAGGCAATCGGAGATAAACTGATTGACAAAGAAGTCTTAAATGTACCAAATGAAAAGGCACGGTCCATCGTTCTTGAGAATCTGAAACTGATCCGTGAAAATAACCGCCGGGACTTCCGTTTCTGATACCTCCCCGTCCACGTGCGGGTTACAGACAGGCAGTTTCTGTCTGCAGCCCAGACACCGGACAATCCGGAAGCATCTAAGCATACACAACAATCCAGAAGCATCTATAAACATGCCCAAGGGCACACCGTAATACATGCCCTGCGGGCGGGTGGACTCCGTCCATTAAGGGCTAGATAAGGAGAAACTACCTCATGAGTTTAAACAGCACACCTTCCGGCGAACGCATTCACATCGGCATCTTTGGAAAACGCAATGCCGGAAAGTCAAGTATTATCAACGCACTGACGGGACAGAACCTGGCCATTGTATCCGACATCAAGGGAACCACCACAGACCCGGTACTAAAAGCCATGGAACTTCTTCCTCTGGGCCCGGTCGTCATGATTGACACCCCCGGCCTGGACGATGAAGGCGGTCTGGGCGCACTCCGTGTCCAGAAAGCTTATCAGATATTAAACAAAACAGATATTGCCCTTCTGATTGTGGACGGTACGGCCGGCATGACAAAGGAAGATCATGCCATCCTTGAAAAAATAAAGGATAAGTCCATTCCCTGCGCAGTGGTTATGAACAAAGCCGACCTGCTGCCCGGGCAGCCATCCGGACCATTGCCTTCTTCCGTACATCCTTCCTCGGGGAAACAGGAAACAGACTGCGCGTTTGTCCCCTCCATCTGGGTCAGCACCACAGACCATACGAACATTGAGAAACTAAAAGAACTGATTGCCGCCCTCGCCCCTGCCGAAGATTCCGAACGCCGCATCGTAGGAGATCTGATCAGGCCTTCCGACCTTATTGTCCTGGTCGTCCCCATCGACAAGGCGGCTCCCAAAGGACGGCTCATCCTGCCCCAGCAGCAGACCATCCGGGATATCCTGGATGCAGGGGCCGTTTCCATTGTGACCAGGAATACGGAACTGAAAGACACTCTTGCCGCCCTTGGCCGAAAGCCCGCTCTCGTGATTACGGACAGCCAGGCTTTTGAACAGGTGTCCGGCGATGTACCAGAGGATATCCCTCTGACTTCATTTTCCATCCTGTTTGCAAGATATAAAGGGAATCTGAAACATCTGGTAAAAGGCGCCAGAGTTCTGGAGGATCTGAAGGACGGAGATACCCTGCTGATCTGCGAGGGCTGCACCCACCACCGGCAATGCGGGGATATCGGCACAGAGAAACTTCCCGCATGGATCTTCGCACACACTGGGAAGAAACTGAATTTGGAATTCACCAGCGGAACCGAATTTCCCGCAAATCTTGCACCTTACCGTCTGATCATACACTGCGGCGGCTGTACGCTGAATGAGCGCGAGATGAAGTACCGCCTGAAATGCGCCGAAGATGCCTGTGTCCCCATCACCAATTACGGGACTGTCATTGCATACATGAAAGGAATTCTGGAAAGAAGCACCGCATTCCTTACTTGATTTTGTCATCAGAACGTAGTACAATATCTCCATATATAATCCAATTTGTCTGGGAGGTAACACTGCGTGGAAAAAAGTATCACTACCGGAATGGGGAATTCTGAACCGGTAGCTTTCGAATTACACCCTTTAACGGGGCTGCATTATATGCGAAGCTTTATGAACGCGGCGAGGATTTTTTTAGAAGGCGTCCAGCCAGGAGCGTATGCCATGGCCGCAATCGACATTGAACATTTCAGAATGATCAATACATTCTGCGGCAGGGATAAGGGGGACGAGCTTCTTGTCTTTATTTCAGACTGCCTGAAACGGAATATGAAAGAACATGGAGGAGTCGCAGGACATTTTAACGGAGATGATTTCTGTATCATCATGCCCTTCAAGCTGGAACTGTTCCGGGCGATCTGGGACGAGATTGCCGCCAGGATGGGACAGCAGAGCGGCATCGCCCACTCCCTTCCGGCCATCGGGATTTATACACTGGATGATCTTGCCATAGAGCCCGAGATCATGTATGACCGGGCCACCATGGCTCTTTCCTATGCACTGGGAAGCCACATGAACCGGATCCGGATCTACGATCCCAGTATGGAGAATTCGCTGGAGCGGGAATGGCAGATACTTTCCGATGTAAAAGCCGCTCTGGAAAATGATGAATTCACCTTCTATGCACAGCCGCAGTACGACATCACCACCAGGAAGATCGTGGGAGCAGAAGCGCTGGTACGCTGGATTCATTACGGCAAACTGATTTCTCCGGGAACGTTCATTCCTGTCCTTGAGAAGAACCAGTCTGTCACAGCTCTTGACCAGGCCGTATGGACCAAGGTTGTGGCATGGCTCCAGAGCTGGATCAGGAAGGGATACCGTCCCGTCCCCATTTCCATTAACATATCCAGGCTTGACATTCTGTCCATAGACGTGCCGGAATATCTGGTCAGCCTGACCGATACATACCAGGTTCCAAAGAAATACATCAAGTGCGAGATTACAGAAAGTGCGTACGCCGAAGACGGCCAGCAGGTGAAAGAGACGGCGAAACGGCTGCAGGAAGCCGGTTTTCAGGTTATGATGGATGATTTTGGAAGCGGGTATTCTTCATTAAACACATTGAAAAGCATGGATGTGGATGTACTTAAGATTGACATGTGCTTTCTTGAGATGAGCATCGAGGAGGAGCAGAAAGGAATCGGAATCCTGGAATCCGTGGTAAACATGGCAAGGCTTCTTGGCATCCCCATCATTCTGGAAGGCGTGGAGAACCAGCGCCAGGAGAATTTCATGCGGAACATGGGCTGCCGTTATGCGCAGGGGTACTATTATTACCAGCCTCTTCCCGTGAATCAGTTTGAGAATCTCCTGGCGGATGAAAGGAATCTGGACTTCGCCGGTATGAGCGTCAAGCAGGTGGAGGCCATCCACACGAGAGAATTCATTGACGGCAACCTGTTCACGGACACCATGGTAAACAACATCCTGGGGGCAGCGGCATTTTATGATGTATACGAGAACCGGATCGAGATCACCCGCGTCAACGAGCAGTACTTCCAGCTTGTAGGCATGGACGTGAATGACAAACAGAACTATGATAAAAAGCTCTGGGATCATGTCAGGGACGATGACAGACCCCAGTTGTTTGCCTTGTTTGAACAGGCATACGAAAGACGTCCCGGCTGTGCAGAAGGATACGTCCATTTCCTTCGTCTGGACGGAAAGATGCTGTGGGTGTTCCTAAAGGTATTTTT
Organism: uncultured Dorea sp.; assembly: GCA_910587575.1. GTDB lineage: Bacteria > Bacillota > Clostridia > Lachnospirales > Lachnospiraceae > Sporofaciens. Next base: position 42,071 of record CAJULU010000013.1, on the reverse strand, counting down.
CCTGCGGGAAAAGAACGGGCATAAGATGTTCTACTGTTCCCTTGTGGATGTGACCGCTTTTCGGGAAAAGGAGAGCCAGACAGTACCGGATTTCCGGGAATCTTCTGAATTCACGGACCAGGAACAGGAGAAGCTGGAACACTATTATGGCAGCATCCCCTGCGGTTTCGGACTGGCAAAGATTATTCTGGATTCTTCCGGAGCCCCGACAGATTATGATATCATCTACATTAACCGGGAGATGGCCAAGACCTGCGGAGGAGACGTAAGGCTTCTGCGGCATCTGATTCTGAGGGCTTTCCGGGATGATCAGAAGGAACTGTTTACCAAAGCCTACCAGGCAGCATACAAGGGCGAAACTCTGACTCACTATGTATACAGTTCCGTTTCCAGCCATTATCTCCAGCTCACCCTCTATCAGCATGAGTACGGGTATGCCGCCTGTCTGATGCGGGACGTCACCCACATGCAGATCCACGAGGGAGCCCTGAACAGCATGGTGCTTGCGTACCGGGAGGTCTATTTCCTCCACCTTAAGGATAACTACTGCAGAATGATTTATCCGGATGCCAACGGACTGATGGAACGGGGAAATTATGAGGCGGTAGTGGACCGGCACTTTGGAACCGGTAAGATTATAAAATATGACGAGAAGAACGTCCGCAGCTTCCTGTCCCTTGATAACCTGAAATCCACCCTCATGAACCAGGACTCCACCGAATACCGTTACCGCAGGAGTGCGAAGGACTATGGCATTGAGGATGAATGGTGCCTTACCAGCGTCACCATCAGCGAACGGGAAAAAGGGACTCCGAAGACCGCCGTCATCACCATCCGAAGTATTGATACGATTATCAAAGACGAGGAGGACAAGCGTCATCTGCGCATGGCACAGTCTCTGGCCAATATGTCAGACGGTTTCTTTATCTACCGGGCAATCGATGATGAGCGGATCCTGTATGCCAATCCGGCTATCATGACCATATTCGGCTGCAGCACGATGGATGAATTCATGGAACTGGTTGACGGCTCATTCAGAGGCCTGGTTCATCCCGACGACCTGGACCGGGTAGAATGGGAGATCCAGGATCAGATCCGCCGTTCCAACGAGAACATGGATTACGTCCAGTACCGGATTACCCGAAAAGACGGTAAGATCCGCTGGCTGGATGACTGCGGACATCTGGAGAACTCCGAATGGGGCGAAGAACACAGACTGTTCTATGTATTTGTCAAGGATATTACCGATGAGATCACGGATATCCAGAAGGAAAAACTGCTGAATTCCAATCAGTTTTACCGGAAATCTTAAACAGAACTGCAAAAATCAGAACCTGTCGGGAACTGACTGCATATATGCAGCGCCGGTTCCCGACAGGCTCTTTCTTTACTTTGTCCCCAGCAGTTCCGGTTCCAGCCTTCTGATATGCATTTCCAGCGTATACCTGTCCGCCAGCGCCGGCACCACCCCCTGCCTGGAAACACAGAATCCTGCGGCATAGGTCGCAATGCGGATGGAATGTTCTAGTGAAAATCCTTCACTCAGATAGGAGGCAAAAGCCGAAATAAAGGCATCTGCGCCGCCGGTTGCATCAATGGACAGAAAATCCGCCGCCGGAAAATGCCTGGAGACCTCTGCCGTCTTCAGATAACACCCCTCTTCCCCAAGGGTAATGATCACTGCTTCCATCCCTTTTCCCAGGAAATATTCCGCCTGCGCTTCCACCGTACCGGACACCGGACACAGCGCAGCCGCTTCCTTACGGTTGGGAATAAAGATGTCCGTCAGTTCCAGCAATTCCTCCGGAATCGTCTTTAAGGCCGCCGGCTTCAGAATGTTCTTCACCCCGCATTCCCTGGCAACCCTGGCCGCTTCCATTACCGTGTCAACCGGAATCTCCGTGGCCAGAAGGCAGAAACCGGCATTTTTAAACAGATACTGCCGCTTACGGATTCCCTCTGCCGAAAGATTCCCATTTGCGCCGGAAAGAATCGTGACCGCACTCTCACCGCCCTGTTCAATATAGATATAGGCTTTCCCGGTCTGTGCATTCAGATCCCTGTGCAGACCCTGGGTCGTCACATTTTCCCGTTCCAGAGTATCAAAGAGAAACGCAGCATCTGCATCATTCCCGATTTCCCCGATCAGAGTCACTTCCCGATGGAGCTTTGCCGCACCTACCGCCTGGTTTGCCCCTTTTCCGCCCGCCGTGGTGGTGGAATTAAGGATCGTTGTGGTCTTCCCGGACTGGGGCAGCATATCCACGTTAAACGTGACGTCAAGGTTGATGCTTCCCACCACCACCAGCTTTTTCACGCGCATGAATGCCGGCGGTTCCAGACTGTCTTCATTATCAAATGTATACGGCGTCTCAAAGAGATAAGCCGGATCCTGCTCTTTCTTCTCACATTTTCCGATCAGCTGCCTGCACACATACCCGCCAAATTCCAGATAAGGAATCTTTACGCTTGAAATATGCGGAAAAGAGATTCCTTCCCTCACGTCGTCCTTCAGGCTGACCAGCGACAGATCAGAAGGTATATAGTAGTGAAGCCTCTCCATCTGTTCATACAGTATCAGCGAGGAGGCAAAATGCGAACTGACGATTCCCGATATGTCATGATGGATAATCTTAGAGAAATATTCCTTATCCGAAATATATAATTCCATCTTGTCACTATAAGGGATATGATTATCATAGAGACATTTCTTAAATCCCTCCAGCACAAGAGCGGAACGCTGGCTTTTCTTTTTCATAAGACAGGCAAGCCGCATATGCTTATAATCCAGCAGTTTTTCAGTCAGGACATATCCCATCCTCACAAAATCAATAAAAAACGAATCCTCTGTAAATCCATTGATATAGCAGACCGAAATATCCTGCTCCGTAAAATAATGCTCATTCTGTACACTCTGATCTGACACCGGCTCCCATATGATCCCATCTACATGATTCTTACACAGAGACGTAATATGCCTGAGCTCCCGTTCCATATCGTCTCCGCTGTCATACACCAGAACACTATAGCCATACTCCTGCGCCGCACACAGAATCCCGTTCAACATCAGATTCGTCTGAGAGCCTCTCCTTAAAAGCACTCCGATCAGAAAACTTCTGGCTGTAGAAATGCTTTTTACATTACCATAAGGCGTATAATTATATTCTTTTACAATTTTCAGCACCCGGCTGCGGGTTTCCGGATTAATATTCTGATCCTTATTATTCACGATCTTGGAAACGGTAGAAATGGAAACACCGGCCAGATTCGCAATCTCTTTAATTGTCATAGATTTTTCCTCTTCTTATTTCTATATACCCATTATGTATGAAAATCCAGATTTTGTCAACGTCCGCATACAATAGAATGTATAAATCGCACAAAAAAACTTTTTAAGAAAAAGTTTTTATTATACATTTTCTAAAATAAGTGTTGACATTCTCGAAAATGTAATATAGTATATGTGCATAGGAAAATAATTTAGGAAATCTTTTTTCTAAATGATTTGGCACAAAAAGCACCATAAAAATGTTTCTAAAAGGAAAGGAGAATTATGAGTAAGGACGAAGCAAAAAAAGAATGGGAAGCGTTTACAACCGCCCCCGCACCAGACCCGGCCGACCAGGCAAAGCTGATCTTACGGCTGAGGAAGCCGGCGGGAAAAGCAGACGTAGTCATTGACACCGATACATACAACGAGATTGACGACCAGTTTGCACTGGCATATCTGATCCGGTCAGACGAAAAGCTGAACTTAAAGGCCATCTATGCCGCCCCCTTCTTCAACCACAAATCTTCCGGCCCTGCCGATGGTATGGAAAAGAGCTATCAGGAGATACTAAGAGTCCTGACGCTGATGGAAAGAGAAGATCTGAAGGACGTGGTTTTCAGAGGCTCTACCCAATATATGCCTTCTGAAGACGAACCCGTCATATCCGATGCGGCAAAAGACCTGGCTGCGCGCGCCATGGAATATACGGAAGATAATCCCTTATACGTCATTGCAATCGGAGCGATCACCAACGTCGCCTCCGCCCTGCTTCTGAAGCCCGAGATCAAAGACCGGATCGTGCTGATCTGGCTTGGCGGGAACGCCCTGCACTGGCCACATAATAAAGAATTCAATCTCTATCAGGATGTAGCAGGCGCCAGGATTGTATTTGGCTGCCAGGTCCCGCTTGTACAGCTGCCATGTATGGGCGTTGTGTCAGCCTTTACCACCAGCGGGCCGGAATTAGAGCATCATCTGAGAGGAAAGAATAAGATCTGTGACTATCTTGTGGATGTCACGACCAAAGAAGCGCTGGAATGCTATGGCGGTTCTACCTGGACAAGACCGATCTGGGACGTCACTGCAGTAGCCTGGCTGCTGGACGGGGATTTTATGGAAGAAAGCCTGATCCACAGCCCGATTCCGGAATATGACGACCGGTACGCCTTTGATAATAACCGTCATTTCATTAAATATGTGTACCACATCAACCGAGACAATCTGTTCGCAGATTTATTTAAGAAGCTTACCAAATAATAAAATAAGAAAAGGGGAATGGTTATGAATTTAAGAAAACTTACTTCAATCACACTGGTAACAGCAATGACGGCCGGTCTGGCTCTGACCGGATGCGGCGGCTCTGACGGCAAAGACTCCGGCTCCGGAAGCGGTTCCGGCGATAAAGATGCCGTTACCATCAAGTGGATCTCCCAGGGAACCGGCGAAGACGGATGGGAAGGCCTTACAAAACCGATTCTGGAAGCCTACGAAGAAGAGACCGGCGTACACATTGAGGCGGAATTCTACTCTTTCAACGACCTGTTCGAAGTCATTGAGACCAAGTCTGCGGCAGGCGATTCGGATTTTGACGTAATGAGCGTAGACGTGACCTTTATCTCCAAGTATGGTTCCAGCGGTTATCTTGAGCCTCTTGACCAGTATTTCAGTGATGAAGAAAAAGCAAAATGGGATGAGGCCTCTTATCAGGCAGGCGTGTGGGAGGACACCATGTATGCGGCTCCGGAGAACACCTCTACCCAGGAATTATATTACAACAAGAAACTCCTTGACGAAGCCGGAATTACCCTGCCCGAAAACGATGCCGACAACCGTCTGACCTACGAACAGGTTGCGGAACTGGCAAAAGAGGGACTTGAAAAGCTTGACCCGGACGGCTCCAACGGATATATCGGTTTTGATTTCCAGCAGGTAAGCCGTGTGTACCAGATGAATATGCTGGCCAACTCCATGGGCGGCAAGAACATCAGCGATGACGGATATTCTCTGGACGGCGTTGTGAATACGAAGCCATGGATTGACGCCATGACATGGTATCAGAAACTGGTCGATGACGGGATCGCTTCGAAAGGATACAACGCAGAACAGCTCTCAGACCAGTTCGCTGCCGGAAAGGTATTATTCCTGATCGGCGGAACCTGGACTCCTACCAGCATGACCTGCGATGATGAGATCGGTTATACCTATGCCCCATGCTTCGAGGGACACGAAGACGAAGTTGCCACCTCCACAGGAAGCTGGTACTTCGGCATTAATTCCAAATCCGCCAACAAAGATGCTGCCGCAGAGTTTATCAGATACTTTACTCTGGGCAAGGGAAGTGATATGTGGCTTGAGATCAACGGAGATGTGCCCAGCCGAGTTGACAAGCAGGATGAGATTGCCAACAACCCGGATGCTCCCGAAGACATGAAGATTGCGGCTTACGAAGCGGCAAACACCGCCGTACCCCGCGCAGTCACACCCGTATTCGGCGAATATTCCACGGCTCTTGACCAGGCATGGGAAGACGTCCGTAACGGGGCTGACGTAGAAGAGACCCTGAATAATGCGGTAGAGCAGTTCGATGCCGCAGTTGCAGCATATAAATAACTGACAGACCAGGCTGCTGACTTCAGACAGCAGCCTGTTTTTCTCATGAAAACAGAAAGGAGAGTGTCATGGGCGGTATCTATATCAAAAACAAATGGCTTCCGTATCTTCTGATATTTCCAACCATTGTAATGATCTGTATCTTTAAGATCTATCCTATTATTTCCAGTGTTATCCAGGGTTTTTCTTCTGTTGACAGCGGCTTTACCATGGATAATTATAAACATCTGTTTGCCGACAAGACTTTCTGGAACTCGCTGAAAGTCACGCTGAAATTTAATGTAATTATCATTCCGATCCAGATTATCGTTTCTTTCATCATGGCTCTGTTCGTGAATGTAAAAGTCCGGGGAATCGAAGTCTTCCGTACCATCTTCTATCTCCCGTTCTGTATCTCGCTCACCATATCAACCGTTATCTGGCAGATGATGCTGAATGTGAACAACGGAGTCATCAACAGTATGCTGGGCGTGCTGGGTCTGAAACCAGTGGGATTTCTGATTGACAGTAAATGGGCGCTTCTTTCCATCGTGCTGATCTCCTCCTGGAGAGGATGTGCATACTGGATGATGTTTATCCTTGCCGGATTAAAAGGAATCGACTCTGCAGTCTATGAATCTGCAAAGATTGACGGCGCAGGATTCTTCAACACCTTGTTCCGTATCACGATTCCGCTGCTGAAAAACACATGGCTGTTCGTACTGGTGGCAAATACTACTGCGAACTTCCTGCTGTTTGCCCCTATGCAGATCGCCACGGACGGCGGTCCTCAGGGAAGCACCAATGTATTGATGTATGAAGCCTACAAATCCGCTTTCAAGTATTCCAACCGGCCAAGACAGGCCTGCCTCGTTACCATATTGCTGGTGATTGTAATGGCAGTCTGCTTCATACAGAATAAATTCATGACAGAAAAGGAGGCCTGAAAATGACGCTGAGACAAAAAGCATCTGTACGAAAAGTATTCATCTATCTGATTTTAATCATTATGGTGGTTGCGTCACTTTTTCCGATCCTGTTCTGCCTTTCCGCATCGCTTCGGACTCAGGAGGATTTGTTTCAGAACATGTTTCCGTTTTCCCTCAAATCCCTGATTCCTTCTGCCGCCACCCTTGAAAATTATACCATTATTTTCACTAAGTATGAATTCTGGCGTCCGATCATGAATACCCTGATTGTAACCGTATTCACGATCATATTCGGCTGTATCCTGAATTCCATGGCGGCTTTTGCGTTTACATGCTTTGAATTCAAGGGAAAGAAGATTCTCTTTCCACTGGTTCTGATCTCATTTATGGTGCCTTTCGAGGCAATTGCCATCCCCTTATACGGCGTGGCAAGCGACCTCCACATGGTGGATACTTACGCAGGAATGATCATACCTGCCATCGCAGACGGACTGGTTACCTTCCTTTTCATCCAGTTCTTTAAAGATATTCCGCCAAGTCTGGTGGAAGCGGCAAGGGTAGACGGTGCGAAATGGCCTACGATCTTTACCAGAATTATTATGCCGATCTCTGTACCCGTGTTCGTGACCGCAGGTCTGATGATCTTCATGAACCAGTGGAACGCTTACATGTGGCCCTTGCTTGTTGCACGTTCAAAAGAAATCCGCACAATCCAGATTGCAATCAGCCAGTTCAGCGGAGAACGTTCTATCCAGTGGACCTACATTTATGCAAGCTCCATGGTATCTGCAATCATCCCAATCTGCCTGTTCCTTCCGTTCCAGAAGTATTTCGTAGAAGGTATTACGGCAGGCAGTGTGAAAGGATAGTTGAGTATGAAGAAAATATTAGTAATAGGAAGCTTAAATCTTGACATGGTTGTCAACGTGGATCATACGCCGACGGTTGGCGAGACGATTTTAAGCGATAAGATGGAAATGATTCCCGGCGGGAAAGGTGCAAACCAGGCCTGTGCCGCAGGCTGTCTGAACGGAGATGTAACCATGCTGGGAGCCGTGGGCAACGATATGTATGCAGATATCCAGATGGACAGTTTAAGCCGCGCAGGGGTTAACGTCTCCAGAATTATCAGAAGGCCGGATACAACTACCGGGGTTGCCCTAATTACGGTAAACAGTGACGGTGACAACTGCATCGTGGTGATTTCGGGCGCTAACGCCACTCTGTCCTGCGATGACATTGATCAGAACGTGGATCTGCTGAAAGAGGCGGACATTGTCATCTTCCAGCTTGAGATTCCCACTGACACCGTATGCTACGGCGCAAAGAAAGCAAAGGAACTGGGGAAGACCGTAATCCTTGACCCTGCTCCAGTGCCAAAGGAATTCCCCAGGGAATTATTCCGTTATGTGGACATTATCAAACCTAATGAAACGGAACTCCATATGCTGACCGGAATCGGCCATGCAGAGGACCATCTGCAGGAAGCCTGTGCAAAGCTCAGAAGCCAGGGGGTAAAGAATATCCTGGTGACTCTCGGCGGGAAAGGGGTCTATCTGGACTCAGAGGAATCCGGTATCCTGCGGATTCCTGCCATTCCTGTGAATGCAGTGGATACCACTGCTGCGGGTGATTCTTTTACGGCGGCGCTGGCCGTTATGCTGGCTGAAGGGAAGAGTCTTTCCGATGCGGCGGTATTTGCCAACTTTGTATCTGCCATCGCAGTGACGAGGAAAGGCGCCCAGTCGTCAATCCCTACACTGCAGGAAGTACAGGAATATATCGAAGGGTTTGAACGGGACCAGAAAACGGTTTCCATGGCTGCGGCTGAGTCCGAATTCCGGCTGGACTTAGCAGGCGTTACCGCATAAGAGCAGAAACGGGAAACTCCGGGCAGGCGCCACTGTATAGGAATGGAACCGGAAATGCCGGGCAGGCGCTGCTGCATAAGACAACCAGGAGCCGTCAGGTATTGTCTGTATATACACCATATACGACATTACCTGACGGCCCCCTTTTTTATACCTTTGTGCCGTTTCCCAGTTATCCTCTTTTCAGAAGCCGCCTCTTGAATGCCTTGATCTTTACAAGATATCCGCTTGTGTAGATAATGCCGGCGATCATCACCCCGTATGCGAACCCTAATGCGCAGCTTGCCACATCCTCCTGGATTCCTTCGTTGTCCGCAACTCCCAGGTACTCCATCACAAGATAGACGGTAAAGGCAATCACCCCGCATACGAACAGGACGCACATCCTCCTGGTTACCTTCTGTTTCTCCTGGTTACTGTAATCCGCCACCTTTAATACGGTATCTTCCAGCTCTTTATTCATATTCCCGCCCTTCCTTTCTCCATCTAAGATTTCCCGGATCTCGACTTCATAATAGTCCGCAATCTGTATCAGAATATCCAGATCCGGCATATTTGATCCTGTCTCCCATCTGGAAACCGTCCGCCCGGAAACACCCATGATTTCTGCGAACTGTTCCTGGGTAATTCCTTTCTCTTTCCGAAGACATTTCAGAAACTGACCGGTCTTCTTTAAGTCCATTCCGTTTTCCTCCTTCCTGGTGCATATTCAGAATAACCCCTTTCCGGAGAAATGAACACGACACAGAGAGGGAAATGCCGCATTTTCCTTACCGGACACGGGATGTCTGCACGGTTTATCCGGTTTTTTCTGCTAAGGGCAGCCTATCTGACCGTCAGACATGTTCCAGATCTTTCTGCCGTCACATTTTTCCAGCGCCGGACATTCTCCCTGGACATAAGAATACAGTTCCGTCTCCTGCGTGCGCCGGACGGCTTCCTCAAGCCGGGCCGTCATCTTCTCCTTATCCTTCGGAAGCCTTCCCCTCACCCGGAAACTGATAAAATCATGAAACCCGTCGTAGAGAATCTCCGCTTTCAGCCGTTCAATGAGACGCCGTTCTTCTTCAAGATTCTCTCTTTCTGAAGCCGGGATAAAACTGCCGTCCAGGATATTCCGGTACAGGGGCACCTCCTTGTGCAGGAACATAGAGAAATTCACCACATAAGCAGGTCCGGTCCGGTTCAGAAATTCTGCCAGCGCCTCCGCATTCTCCATTCCCCTGCCCTTCCCTGCCACGCCTGTCATGATATGGGCATCAAAGATCATGCCGGCCTGCTTCAGACGCCGGACGGCCTCGTATGCCTGTTCCTGGCTGTGATCCTTCTCCATGAAGGCAAGGACATCGTCAAGGCCGCTTTCGATTCCCAGATACAGATGGCGGACTCCGAGACGCCAGAATGTTTGCAGTTCCTCATCTGACTTTTTTAAGATACTGGTCACCGTTGCATCCATGTTGATCTCTTCACATACCGGGAAATAATGCCGGATCAGTTCTAATATCGCAAGAAGCCGTTCACTCTTCTGGGCAAATGCATTCCCATCCCCCAGAAAAATCCGCTTCGGGCTTCCTCCTACGTTCCTTACCCTGACCAGTTCTGCCTCGATCTGGGTAACGGGCAGTTCCCGGTATTGCAGATGCCGGAACAGGTTGCAGAATCTGCAGCGGTTATAGGAACAGCCTACCATGACTGGCAGCATGAATGACGAGCGTTCCATGGGCGCCCGGCATATTTGTCCTTCGTATTCCATCATTTCCCACCTCATCCCAAAAACAATTCGTTCTTTTTTCTCTCTTTACACGCCTTCTTAAGCTTCTGCGCCCCGGCGGCAGCCAGCACCTTGCTGACACTTCGGTTTTTCTGCGGACAGACAGCGATACAGCGCATGCAGGTCATACATTTGTCATAATCCGTACTCATGGGCATATCAGCGGGAATTGCGCCGGCCGGACACTTCTCGGCACAGACTCCGCATTTGGTACATGATCTGCCAGTCCGGGGTTTCATGGGCACTCCGTCATATGAGCGGTAAGGCCTGTTTCCCGGAACATGAGGCATCTTTGTCAGACTTCCGTTCTGGATTCCTCTCCTGACCTTGTCTGCAAAATCCACCAGTTCTCTTGCATCCTGCTCATCCGGACGGCCTGCCCCGAACTGGTGCATGATCGAATGCTCCGCCACTGCCGCAACCGCCGCAACAGGATGGAATCCGGCTTCCGACAGTACGTCATTCAGTTCCAGCATCGTGTCGTCATACGCCCGGTTCCCATACACGGTGACCGCAACTGCCCTGGCTCCGTTCCCCCGCATTTTTTTAATCCGACTGACCGCAATGCCTGGAACCCTTCCCCCATAGGAAGGGACTGCCACGATACAGACATCCTCTTCCGAAAAAGAAAATGCCGCAAAATCCAGCGCATTGTCTGTAAGATCAATCTGCGGACTTTCCGGGCGGAACCTTCCTGCGATCATATCCGCAACTTTCTTCGTGCCTCCCGTAGGGCTGAATATCATTTCATATATTTTCATATATTCAAAACTCCTCCTGCTTAAATGGTTACGATCTCACATCCAGTTTATCATCTTTTATTTTAACCTGCAATCCGCAATATTTTTATATATTTATCTCATATGCTTATTGCTTTTCATCCATTTATGCAATATGATTATAGTCAGTAATAAGTAATAAGAAACAATTGTAACAGAACAGGAGGAATTTTAATTATGGCGAATATCTTAATTACCGGGGGTGCAGGCTATATCGGAAGCCACACAGCTTTAGAACTGCTGAACAAGGGATATGAGGTAACAGTATACGACAATCTTTCCAACTCCTCTGAGGAATCCCTGAAAAGAGTGGAGGAACTTACCGGAAAGAAAGTTACATTCTATGAAGGGGACGTGTGTGACGCAGAGGGGCTTCGCAAGTTATTTGAGAAGGAATCCATTGATGCAGTCATCCACTGTGCTGCCCTTAAGGCTGTCGGGGAATCTGTACAGAAACCTCTGGAGTATTACCGCAACAACATCACCGGCACTCTGACGCTGATGGACGTGATGCGTGACGCCGGCGTGAAGAGGATCGTGTTCAGTTCTTCCGCTACCGTTTACGGAAGCCCGGAAGTGATGCCGATTACCGAGGACTGTCCGAAGGGCCAGTGTACCAACCCTTACGGATGGACAAAGTCCATGATGGAACAGATCATGACCGATCTGCAGAAGTCCGATCCGGAATGGAACGTTATCCTGCTCCGTTACTTCAACCCGGTGGGCGCACACAAGAGCGGGCGCATTGGAGAGGATCCGAAGGGTATTCCGAACAATCTGATGCCTTACATTTCCCAGGTTGCCGTAGGAAAGCTTGAGAAGCTCGGTGTATTCGGGAATGATTATGATACCCCGGACGGCACTGGCGTTCGCGACTATATCCATGTAGTAGATCTGGCGGTGGGGCATGTGAAAGCGATTGATTATATCCTGACCAATCCGGGACTGGATGTGATCAACTTAGGTACAGGGACAGGCTATTCCGTCCTGGATATGGTGAAGGCCTTTGGAAAGGCCTGCGGGAAAGAGATTCCTTACGAGATCAGGCCCAGAAGAGAGGGCGATATCGCCATGTGCTATGCAGATCCGGCAAAGGCGGCAAAGGTGCTTGGCTGGAAGGCAGAACGGGGACTGGAAGAGATGTGTGAAGATACATGGAGATGGCAGTCTCAGAATCCTGACGGGTATCGGTAGACAGGTCTGATCATATGACAGGAAGGGGCAGTTTTCCACTGCCCCTTCTCTTAAACTAATCGGTCTCTGATTGTGTAAAAGCCCTCACAATTTCAGAGATGGTAATAACTGTATCTGTCTCCTCACATAATAATTCTTCCATTTCTATTTCTCCCTTTATTACTTAGTGACATATAAATTTCATCATCCAGATATTTCTTCCGGCAGACAATATCAAACGTACTCTCCTTATGATGATCAAGCCTGTCAAACCAGATATCTTCTTGATTTTCAATATCCTGCAGTTTTCCCAGAAACTCCTCAGTAATATGAATCTTAGGAATTACAACAACTCCACAGTCATCACAAACTGCGATTGCACCGTTATATTTCTCGTAATGCTCTTCTTTCCATGCTGGATCCACTTCATTTTCCGGCCTGCGGTTAAAGCAGCCGACAGGAGTATATCCACTGCACCAGATCGGCCACTTCTCTCTTATTAAAGCGGCGGCATCTCTCATTTTTCCATTAACAACAACCGCCCGGCTCTGACGATAAAGAAGTATATATTTACTCACCAATTCACCAAAAATGGCACGATCTTCGCAATCAGATGCATCAACAAAAACAATGCCGTCTTCCTCTATATCTTGTATCTGCTCATGGACAGACCAGTTGCTTTCATCATATGCATAGACCCATATGATACGCCCCGCCTTATAACAGCCCTGATTACATGGCATCAAATCTGGAATTACCCCCGATTTGCCCAGGCAATCTGCAACTTCAGTTGTACTGACTCTGTTTCTGACAAGATAATCAATAATTTTTTCTGCAATATCCATACTTACACCTTCCTTTCGTTTTTCATTGCTATTGATACACCTTATAATCCGTCCTGTCCCCAATCCCAATCAAGTCTTATGATATCTTCCTCCGTAAGTTCATCACCCATCTGGACTTCTATAATGTGCAGCTCGGTATCCGCTTTAATCGCATGCTTCATTCCCGGCTTAATATAAGCCGTATCTCCACGCCCTACTTCAGTAATGATATCATCAATAATCAGCTTTCCCGTTCCATCAACAAACGTCCACATTTCAGTTCGGTGAACATGGTACTGATAAGAGATATGCCGGCCAGGGATAATGATAAGATGTTTTGCAAGAGAATTATGGCCATCGCTCTGAACCCGGTAATCGAGTACGGTATACTCACCCCATATACGTTTTTCATACATTGGCCGCTGGTCTGAAACATAGGACTTAAGTTTATCACTGCTTCTTTTTTCCGTCACAAGAATACCATCCGGCGTGGCAGCAATTGCAAGATTCTTAACACCAAGAGCTATTAAAGGAATCTGCAGTTCGTTGATAACATGTGTATTCTCGCACTGTACAGCCACAGCGTTTCCAACCACCTGATCGCTCATCGCCTCTGTAAAAGTATTCCATGTTCCCAGATCCTTCCATACCCCGGCAAATCTCATCACTTGTATCTTTTTTTCTTTCTCAGCTACTGCATAATCAAAAGATATCCTGGGCAGATTTTCATAATTGCGAAAGAGTTCTTCATACAAAGCAGTTCCCAGAACACTTTTTGCCATATCCAGAATATATTCCAATTTAAAGGCAAATACGCCGCCATTCCAGAGAGCTCCCTGACTGATATATTTTTCTGCTGTTAAAATATCCGGTTTTTCCTTGAAACTATGCACATCAGAGAGTAGCCCCGGGAAATGCGGAATAATATATCCATACTTTTCACTTGGACAGGCCGGTTCAATCCCCATCAGAACAAGGTTAGCCTCCCCCTTTTCGGCCTGAGCATATAACTTGTCCAACATCTGAAAATAATCCGATTCTACATAAGGATCTACCGGACAAACCACAACTGCCTCATTACCGGGAATTCCCTTCACATCATGAAGATAAGCAGCCGCAAGGGCAATGGCCGGGAACGTATCCCGACGGCAGGGTTCGGCAGAAATACCAACCTTACCTCCAAGCTGGGCATTAATCAATGAAACCTGATTCTCCGATGTAGCTATTGTGACAGAAGCGCCAGAATCAACTTCACAGATCATACGATACATTCGCTGCACCATGGATTCATGTGATCCGTCCGCTTTCTTAAAAATCTTTAAAAATTGTTTCGCTCTGACTTCGTTTGACAGAGGCCACAATCGTTTCCCAGAACCTCCGGATAGTAGTATAATATTCATAATCGGCCATTTCCCCTACTTAAAATTTTTCAAAGAGATAAAATGATTCTGCAGATGCGATCCACATCTTCTAACGTTAAATCTGCATACATCGGCAAAGTAAGAACATGATCCGCTATGTATGCCGCAACAGGAGTTTTCTCTGCTCCTGCAGTCTCATACCCCCTATAGCATTCAAAATCATTAGTGATAGGATAGAAATACTTTCTGGCTATAATTCCATTTTCAATCAGAACAGAATATACCTCATTCCTTGTTGCCGTAAAGCCATCAAACACTACCGGGAAATAAGCATAATTAGAGTCAACATCTTTTTGCGGACTACACAGTTTTATCCCAACCGCACCATCCAGATGCCCCCGGTACCTTTCAGACACTTTCTTACGTTTAGCGATTTCTTCATTCAGATGTCTGAGATTACATATTCCCATTGCTGCCTGAAACTCGCTCATCTTGGCGTTGCCACCCACGAAAACCACACTCTCCGGCCCACGTATACCAAAATTCTTCATATCATTCATCATTTCAACAATTTTATCATTACGAAAACATACAGCTCCGCCTTCAATTGTATTGAATACCTTGGTGGCATGAAAGCTAAACATAGAAGCATCCCCGAAGCATGCGGAAGATACACCTTTATACTTCACTGCAAATGCATGGGCAGCATCATATATAACTTTGAGATTGTTAGCTTCTGCAATTTGTTCTATTTTTTCAACATCACATAGATTCCCGTAAACATGCACAGGAACTATGGCAACTGTTTTCTCTGTAATCAACTCTTCGATCTTATCCGTATCCAATGTATAGTCATATGTATTTACATCACAGAATACAGGTACAAGACCATTCCTTACAATTGCATGTGTAGTGGATGCAAATGTAAATGGTGTTGTAATTACTTCCCCGCCCTCAGGGAACTGCATTGCCGCAATAATATTCTCAAGGGCAAGATGCCCATTCGTATAAAGTACAACATGCGGACAACTCAGATATTCTTCAAGCTCTCTCTGCAGCTCCTTATGCTCCACTCCCATATTTGTCAGCCAGTGACTATCCCATAATTTTTTTATTTCTTCACAATACTCTTCATAAGAAGGCATGGAAGAACGTGTCACATTAATTCGCATAGATCATACTCCTGAATAATCAAAAACGATTTAATTCCTTTTCAATTTTCATATCTTTAAGCATTTCAAGATATGAATAATGAGGCTCATAAGCAAGCTCATTTCTTGCATCAGAAATATCCATTACATACTGGGGTGCATTAGGCAGATCAGGACGCATAATAATTTCTGACTTTTTTTCATCACCAAACACTTCTATTATTCCTTTAATCTGATCCGACAATGAAGTTCCCACACCCGTCCCGACATTGTAATATCCATAATCCCTGTCAACAAAACAGGCTTTAAAAAGCATTTGACAGAAATCTTTCACATAGACCATGTCTTTCAAGCGGGAACCATCTCCCCATATCTCAACCGGCTCTCCCTTGCACGCTTTATCAATCAAAATCCTCCATGCTCTTTTCCTCAAAACCCCATCCACGTAATAAGAGTCATTGGAAGACCACGAATAAATGGTCGGTAATCTGAATATAAATGTTTTTAGTCCATACATTGCGTTATAACATTTAAACATTTCAACAGCGGTATTCTTACTGATTACATAAATCGTATGGTCCGTATCATAACGAAAAGAAGGTGTCATTGACGGAGTAAGAACAGGATTTTTTTCTGCATGATCTTTTATATCCCCAAAACTTTGTGTAAATATTGCTCTATCCACATGATGTTTCCTGCAGTATTCAAGAATGTGGAATGTCCCCACAATATTAGTACTGATATATTGTTCTGGATGATAATCTTTCATACGGGCTGGCATAGCGCCAGCCAGGTCAATAACGGCATAAATATTATCAGGCAGTTTCTTGAATTCTTCTTTTTGAGTGATATCCATCTGTATATATGGAATACGATTTTCTACAAATTCACAGCGATGCCTTCCTGCTCCGACAACTTCATAGGAATCATCGCTAAATGAGGTCATATAATCTACAAGATACTTTCCGGTTCCACCGCCCGCACCTAAAATCAAGACCAGCTTCTTATTCTTCATAGCATATCATCTCCAACTTATTTAACACTTCTTCATCCAGATGCCTGTCACGGAATATTGACAGATTTTTCTTTATCTTCTCCTCTGGCAAATCCCACCATTTCGTTTTTTCTATCCGTTCAATAACTTTATCATCAAATCTCTTTTTTATCACGCGGCCTGGCACACCTACAACAACAGAGTAGGGTTCAATGTCATGTGTAACGACAGTGCCTCCACCCAATACACATCCGTTACCAATCTTAACATTTCTGCATATTGTCACTCCGGCTCCAATCCATACATCATTTCCGATCACACAAGGTTCCTCATATTCCTTTTCATGATACCATTCTGAATATTCTTTATCTTCGGCAATTCCCCACGATATATTGTGCCAGAACGGATGAGTGCTTAACATACGGTAATCATGGTCATCACCACCAATTTTCAGATTCCAGGAAAGAGCACAGAATGATCCGATATCAGTGCTCTGTATCGTCGATACTCTTCCTATGCATGAAAACCGGCCTATATTAAGTCTCCATATATCGCAATACCTTTGAATTGTGCTTTTCTCACCTATCTTCGATTCCCGTACCGTGCTGAAATCTCCAATAACAGACCCGTCTCCTAACATGGTGTCTGAGACTCTGCAATTGTTAAATATCTTACTATTTCCAGACCCTATGACATTTTCAGCAAAAGAATTCTTTCCTATAAATCCATTCATAATAACCTCCCCCTTTTCATCCCTTTTTTATCCGAATAAAGAATTGATTTTCCACCTCTTTCATAACCTGATCAAGTTCTTCTCTGTTCTCTGTACATGCGATATAAAACCCTATTCTGGCAGAATCATTCAAGCAGTCTCCCACCGTATCTCCGATACTAAAATTCAATCTGTATTCTTTGATGGCCGGTATGGTCTTCAGACAGGCTTCTCCATCAACTTCTTTTACTACGCCTCCTCCACAAGGTACACCAAAAAATTTCAAAACGGCGCATCTGCCTTTATACTCATCTTTTATGGAGAAATCTGTATCTTTTATTTCTCCCAAGGCAGCGTTGATCAGAAAATCATAGGTCTGGTAACCCGAAAGATATTGAGTAATAACAGAAGATATCATATTTCCGCCGCCGCGGGCTGCAATTTCTATCAGATAATAGTCTCCGTTCTCATATTTATACTCTGCATGTGTAAATCCATACTCCAGACCAGAGGCCATTACATAAGCGTCATTGACTTTTCTTAGCTTTTCATAATCATATTCCGGATCGTCATAGGAAAAATACAGTTCATTGGCAATGCCTGGATTATGCTTATAGTGTTCCTTTCTGCTAATGGCAAGAGTATAGTGGTGATTCCTCGTCTTGATGCCATCAATCGTAAATTCCTGTCCTGCAATATACCGTTCTGCAATGACAGCCTGTCTGATCCGTGAAAAGGACATAGATTCATCAAAGTGTTTCTCAATATCTTCTTCCGACTCAATCCTAAATACCCCATGACTTGCATTACTGTCAAGCGGCTTGATAATAATCGGTTTTCCAATCGTTCTAAAAAATTTAACCGTTTCTTCCTTCGTCATACACATCTTATATTCAGGATATTTCAGTCCTTGCTCCCTGCAGAATCTGCGCATTAAAAACTTATCCGTAAAATACCTTATAATATCTGAACCCTGCACAGGTAGCCCCAATTCTTCACCAACTTTCGAAACCATACTCATTGCAATATCGCACTCATCGGACATTACGGCATCGGCCTTGTTTTTTCTTGCAAAGTCTGTCACTTTTTCCCAATCGAAGATATCGGATTGCAGATATTCATCTGCAAACTCTCTGCATTGACAATTCAGATTCGGATCAACCAGCAAAACCCGATGTCCAAGTTCTTTTATTCGTCTGCACAACGCCATTACCCAGTATGTACCCGGCATAACCAGAATGTTCTTACCCATAAATCCTGTCCTTTCTAAAAAGCACTTTCATAATTAATAAAAAAGGTTCCATTTTAAATATGGCTGATCCCAAGATATACACAAGTATTCCAACAGGAATCTGTACTGATATAATTAATAAATCCGGCCATGGAAGAAAAGATATCAGATACACGGCAAGAAACATAAAAGCCGATAACAAAACTGATGGAAAGATATCTCTGACCTGCTGCCTATATGAATAGCCAAGTAATTTTTTATTGGGCCAGGAATTAATAACCTGGCCTAGGATACCAGAAATCAAAAGGCTGAAAGCCATCACCATCGGACCAGACCACATTGAAACAAACAAAATTATTGCACCTGATACTTTCTTAATAATTTCAAGTTTAAGAAATATATCACTTCTCCCAACCGCCTTAATTGCACTTAAATTAGCCGAGTGCACGGGATAAAAAGCATAAGTAATACAAAATATCCTCAGATAAGGTACTGCCGCTATCCATTTTTCCGTAATCAGAATTCTTATCATGGGTTCTGCACATGCTGAAAGTCCCATCATCACTGGCCACATGACATACGAACTAAGCATGATTGAACGTCTTGTAAGATCCCGCACCTCTTCTATATTGTCCTGCGACTTTGCCATTACTGGCAGAAGCACGCTGTCAATGGACGTATTAATAGCCGCCGTAGCATATTCAGGAAATTCATGGCCCTTATTATAAAAAGCGAGATCCTTTGCAGAATATAATCCTCCAATAATTAATTGCCTTAACTGAGTCCATAATCTGTCAATTAAAGCTGATACCAGCAGTTTCCATCCGTAAGAAAACAGTATACGAAGCCTTTTATAAGAGAAATAACATTTTGGACGCCATCTCACGATCATCCATAATATGATAGTATCAATACCCGTATTGATTAAATTCTGGGCAACAAGCGCCCAGACGCCGTATCCGTGATAAGCCATCCATATTCCGGTTATTGCTGCCGCAATCGTTCCCCCCAGCGTAGCAAAAAAAAACTTCTTAAACAGCAGATACTTCGAAACATACGCTTGAAGAATATTTTTTACACCTGATATAATCAGAATCAAGCCTGATGTTCTGACCACTGGCGTCAAGTCTGGTTCTGAATATGCACTGGCAAATAGCGGGGCAGAAATGAACAGTACTCCATATAGCATGAAGCAGAATACTATATTAAAATAAAACACTGTAGAAAAATCATAATTATCTGCATCTTTTTTCTGAATCAGTGCAGCTCCCAGTCCCCCATCAATAAACACCTGGAGAATAGAAGTTATTACCGTCACAAGTGCAACTGTTCCATAGATTTCGGGATCAAGCACACGGGCAAGAACAAGCGAAACAATAAAGGTTACTCCTTGTGCCCCAAATCTTTCCATCATTCTCCAAATCAGATTAGAAATTATTTCTTTTCCAGTTGTTCTGACCAAAATATTACCTCATTTACAAATATTGTTACGTGTTATGTTTACTATTTTTTAGTTTCTTATATCTGGTCTTTAAATCAAATTTGTTATATAGTGCAAAAAATCTTTTAGGAGAAATAATCTTGATAATATTATAAATCAGTACAGAACGGATCTTCCACGAAAGATCCGGCTGAAATAAGCCGTTTAAAATATTGCGGTTCTTTGGCAGAGACTCATAAAGGTCTTTATCTTTGATCCCTGCATAAAGCGATTCATCGATCATCTGCCCTGTATAGATATCATTCTTATAATCATCACAATGCAGTCCTGTTCCATCCCATCCTTCATTTCGAACCAAAGATATTTTGGGTAAAATTACAACTTTATCAAATAGGGCCATATAGACAGAGATGCTGATGTCAGTAATCGAAACCGTTCCGCTCAGAATGCTGGAAATAAAATAACAAAAATCTTTTATGCTTTTATTTCTAAGTTTGTTTACCATCCCAGTGTTCCCAAGCGACATAATAAAAGTATCAATATTTATTTCTTTTTCAAGCAAATAATATTTATCTCTCCAGGTTGCCCATCCCCACGCCGAGAAAAAGGTATCAGATGCCACAACATTGCACCCGTCCTTTTCCCAGCTTACAGGATAGGAATATCCACAAATAGCTAACACATGTTCAGAATTCTTATATTTTTCAGCTGCCTCATTCATATATTCCAGAAACGCCGGTGCAAACACATTATCATCCTCAGTATATATAATGGCCTCATAGTCTCTGAAAGCTTTTGCTCTCAAATCACCAATATTTCTTTTCGTTCCAAAATTTTCTTTTCTTTCGTATACATTAACCCTGTAAAACCCTTCTATCCCGGCATCAAGATATTTTTTTATTTTATCATGTCCTTTCACATAGGCTTCAGAAGGCGGATAATCAAAACCAATATATAATTCTGTAAATTCAGCAACAGGACTGCGCCTTAAGGACTCAATACATCTGTAAAGATGTTCATATCTGTTAAGCGTGGGAATTATAACGGGAACATACTTCTTCATTTTTTTCCTCTTCCAAAAAAATTTAATACAGACTTATAACACTTTGATATTCAACATAATCCCGATTTCCAATAAAATACGCATATATAATTAATTTGGCAATAAAAAGGCCATACAGAACCGTGCCAGCAACTATTCTGTTATACTTTCTTTTTTCACTTTTTAATATAATAGGATACAGAAAAACACACGAATACATAAAATACATTGTTATTCGATACGCCAGGGGAACAAACGCCGATATTACCGTAGAGAGCACATACATCCATTGCAGATTATAAAACAAATGGAAAGAAGCTCTATTTTCTTCTGAAATCCTACTATAATAATATGCTCCGGTCAGCCATCCGCTTAATGCGATAATGCAATCAGTTAAAGTAAAATCCACAAAATTTCTATTACTTCTTACATACAATGAAACATAGCGTTCAAACAAAGGGATTTCCGTAATTATATCTCTGGCAAAAAAAGCAATCAGCAGGATGGCTCCGCTAAACATAACTTGTTTTTTCCAGTTAAGCTTCATTTTGTCGATGAAATAAACTGGTAACATAATAATCGCACTATAATGCATACTTGTAGCAAATAGAATGCATAATATATAAGGCACCATTTTTTTCTTAAGTATGAATATGAAGGAAATAAATACAATAGAAACTGACAAAGACTGCCTTACTGTATTCATACTCTCAAAAAAGCACTGGCTCAGTACCCATATAAAAATGCTTGCATAAATATTACAAGATAATTTATGAATGGATATAAATGAAAAGCCACAAAAAAATATTGCACATACCATAAACAGCGCTACCGAACTGTCACTAAAAATACCTACTATTTTATTCAATAAATTATATCCCGGCTCAAACAGATTATAATATCCAGTATCTTTTATATAGTAAAAAGCGTTATTATATATCAGATAATCTGCTCCAACCCGATACTGTAATCCCGAAACAAGAATAAAAGGAACAACAGATAAAACGGCAAAAAAATAATTAGCACGGTCATTTCTGTAATTTCTGAAAGTTTTGATACTCCATAATGTAAATATTTCCGAAATTAAAAGGCAGCCTGCATATACTTTCATGATCCGTTACCAGCCTTTCTTAATATTTATCACTACGACCATATATATTATGGATAAAATCATATATTCCGTCGCAGATACTCTTCCAGTCCTTCCCATTGATGCAAAACTGAATCATCCGGATTATTTTTTCAAGCAGTGTAACCGGAAGTGCTGTAAAACAAAAATAATCCGGATTTTGCTTAATATTCCTCAATCTGTTTCTTGTCAGATAATAATTACAGAAACTCGAATTACTTCCCCCTGTCGATTTACTGACTTTATGGATAAGCTGTGCCTCAGGAAGATAAAGAATGCGTATTCCCTTATTGAATAACTTAATACAATAATCTGCATCTTCACAATACATAAAAAAGCTTTCGTCTAAAAATCCAACTTTTTTTATTGTTGATATCTTTGCACATATACAGCAGCCACTTGCAAAACTGCAATAAACGGGCTCCTTGGAATATTGATATCCTGTCTGGATATTACGGGCGGCTCCGGTAAATTTATTTATATAACCTCCTGCAGACCATACACTTTTTCCATCTTCATAATAGATCGTCGGCGTGGTCACAGTTCCCTCATCACATCGGCTGATTAACACCTCGATCAGATCATCTGCAACTACTGTATCATTGTTTAGTAAAATTACATACTCATAATGATTGCGGACAGCATATTCTAAACCCAGGTTATTTCCACCGGCAAATCCCAGGTTTTTATCAGATCTAAGAGAAATAACAGCATAGTTTTCGTTAATCAGCCGGCATTCGTCCACTTCTGAAGCATTATCAACTACAATAATGTCAGCTTTAACTGTAGAGTTGCATAAGGACTGTATACATTCCAGGGTATCTGATAAACCATTATAATTCACAAGAATCACGCATACTTTTTTATTGCTGCCTTTCATATTGCATTTAATCCCTGTAAATCTTTACACAAAATCTGCATATCTAACTCCGAACCTGCCTTAATTAATACATATTTATCTTTAATATAATCTTCCATCAGATTCAGAGAGTCATCATTATCCATATTTTGAAATCCCATAACTATTGAATCCACAGAAAAAGGATCACAATACATAATACTTGCACCGGCAACTTCAGGCACAGAGGTTGTCCTGGAGGCAAGAACCGCTTTTCCATATGACAAAGCCTCCAGAACCGGCAGGCCATATCCTTCTCCCTTAGAAGTAAACACGACAAACTTACATTTAGAATATAGTTCAGAAAGTTCAGAATAATCGATATATTCCCTAAAGTATACATCTTTTTTAATTATTTCCTTATCTAACAATCTGCAGCTTTTTATTTTCTTTTTCATTGCATTTTTAACACCTGTAGTTACAAACTTCAGATCAGAACCCGTCTCTTTCTTGTATTTGCAAAATGCAATTAAAGTTCGTAAAAGATTCTTCTCTTCTCTTCCTCCGCCTACCAGCAGCACAAAATTCTGCCTCTCACATTCTCCTGTATATTCTTCAAGTACATTACCCTGAATAAAAAATTTAATATTTTTAACTCTTTTATTCTCCAACATTTGCATTGAATAGTTGGAGACAGTAAAAATCTTGTCTATATAAGATACACATTCAGGATAAACGGCATTAAAAATCCCCTTCTTGATTAAATACTTAATATATCCGGGAATTTCTAAAACTATATTATTTCCATGATAAAATCTGTCAAGCCAGTCATATTTATAATAATTGTGTTGTCTGTCATGTAAAGTGGCATAAATTCTTAAATGGGGATTTCTGTTTTTTATCTGCGGAATCTTAATAAGATTCCCTCCATAAACAGCAGGTATAAATAATAATGCATCCTCTCCTTTTACAACAATGTATTTTATATCAGTAACGTATTTCATTCTTACTTGTTCATTGTCCATTGATATTCCAAGGTCAGACAGATCATTTTTGTCCGACCCCTGCGGTAATACAGCATGAATATTTATTCCAGAAACAGCCTGTTTTATTAGATGTTTAAAAATCACTGACGCATAATTAGTGGCCCCTGAAAACCTGCCAAAATTTCCGGCAATTTCATAACAACATGTAAAATCAAAATAAATGTGTTTATACACGTATTCTTTTCTTCCTCTCTTTATAAATATTCCGCATGATCTCATTTGTCCTATTGATGTCAAATTGTCTGGCAGTCACAACATTATTTCTCCCGCATTTTTCTCTGAAACCAGTATCATTGTCCATCTTTCGGATTGCCGCAGCCATCTCATCAACACTTTCCGGATCTATACAACATCCAGACACACCTTCTTCCGTATAATCCTTAATACCATTCACTTTAGCCGAAATAAGCGGCAGACCTGCAGCCATAGCTTCAAGCGGTGCTATGCCAAGTCCTTCTCTGACTGACGGATGGACAAAACAATCTGCTGTTTTGCACAATTCAGCAATATCCGTTCTAAATCCAAGAAATTTCACACAACCTTCCAGACCGTATTCTTTTACAAGCCCCTCAAAGTTTTTCTGCATATCTCCTTTACCTACAGCAAGGTATACGGTATTTCCAAGGCTTCCTTCCGTCTTCATTTTTCCGAGAGCCTCAATAATAATCCTCTGATTTTTCCTTTCACTAAGTTCGCCAACAGACAGGAGCAGAAAGTCATCTGTCTTTACAGATAAATCCCGTCTTTTCTTCTTATTATCCACCTTACAGACAGCGAATTTTTCCGTATCGACACCAACACCCGGAATATATACTGTTTTCTTTGCCTTAAATTGTTCCGACGCCCTATGATAATCTTCTTTATTAATTGTTATAAGCACATCGGTCCATCTGCTCAGAGCCCTTTCCACCGGATAAAATATCAACCAGTTTTTTAAAGGGGCGCCATCATAAAAGTGAAAACCATGTGCTGTATATATCACTTTTGTACCATTCTTTTTCCCAACTCTGGCTGCCAGTCTGCAGATTGCGCCACCAATAGGACTATGGCAGTGAATCAGATCATATTGTTCAGCTTTAATAAGCTTTTTCACTTCCTCATAGGCTGATAATACTGCACTAAGGCTAAGAGAACGTGGAATTGCTATATCAATTACCCGTACATCCATATTTATCAGGCTTGTTTTAAGATTCTCTGCTCTTTCGGATGTAATTGTTCCTGGATTCTTAAAATCAGCGACAACATCAACCTTATAACCCAGAGATTGAAGGATATGTATATTGGAAATATTAAACTGGTCAATCATTGACGCTACTGAGGCCAGTACCAGCGCTTTGTCTTCTGTCATTTCCCTTCCGTCCTCTCAATTGACGTTTTAAAATCCACAACTCTGTACTCAAAATCATAACAGCTCATACTCTGGTCATAACTCAGGTTCCCGAATGCTTTATTAGTAAGGACAGAGACCTTTCCCGGAAAATGAGATGCTATTCCCACTATCCAGTTCCATCTGTTACTGACATGGATCTTATGGCCCCGCACCTCTGCAATCATTCTCACCATTTCGCTTGTTTTCGTGTATTTTTCATTCTGCGGCCAGAAAATCCCGCCCTCACCTCTGACCATTACCTGGCAGAGGAACTCACAAAGGTTTTCGATATAGAGCATTGAGCGTTCATTAACCACATCAGGAAAAACAGGAATTTTCCTGGCTATCCTGGCCAGCATCGGATAGTTTCCCCTGCTCTCCTTCCCATAAATCATCGGAGGCCGTAGAACAGTCACGGTAAAACTCTCATCACTCAGCTTTTGGACGCCCAAATCAGCCTGCAGTTTGGAATCACCATAGAAACTGGAAGTATCCGGTTCTGTTTCTCTTGTGATTCTTTTGCTCTTACCATATGGAGCTGAATCTCCATAGATAATCGCCGATGACATAAACACAAATTGTTTCACACCCTCTCGTTTTGATTTCTCCGCTATTTCTATCGCTAAATCAGTGTTAACTTTATAATATTCCGCCTTAATTTCATTGGTCACATGACCGGCATCTGCATGTGCAATTCCTGCAACATGATAAACAATATCGTAAATAGAAAAATCTTTCCTCCTGAAGGAATCATCTTTCGTGTCGATTGTGGTAATTGACAACTCGGAACCATAGTGTTCTTTTGCCCATTTTTCAAAACTGGTGCCTATGTACGAACCGGCTCCGGTAATGAGTACATTCTTCATTTTCTTTTCACCTTATATTCCTCTGCTCCACAGACATCCTTTTTTTGATTTGCGCCGTTGTATTCTGTATGTACAGCTCCTGTCCCGCCCTCAATGATACCGTCTTTTCGGACAACGGATAAAACAGTACCGGCAAAACAGCGACAGTCGAAGAGAAACGCTTTCACTCCCCCGGCTCTTAACTTATCTGCATACTCCCCATCCAGTTTCGCCTTTACCGGAATTTCCAGTTCATCTCTGCCGTTAATCTGTGCCCAGCCGGTGAGACCAGGTTTTATATCATTTGCGCCATATCTGTCACGCTCTGCCGTCAGGACATCCTGGTTCCATAAAGCTGGCCGGGGGCCGATAATACTCATATTGCCGATAAATATGTCCCAGATCTGCGGAAGTTCATCCAGGCTATGCGTCCTGATAAACATACCAACTTTTGTGATATACTGTTCCGGATCGGGCAGCATATGCGTCGGCACATCATGTGGTGTGGACATCTTCATAGAACGAAACTTGTGTAATCTGAAATACTGCTTATTCCTGCCAATTCTTTTCTGAACAAACAACACTGGTCCCGGATCATCAATCACAATCGCCAGCGACAGTCCGAGAAAGACAGGACTCAGAACAACCAGACCACAGAACGACAAGAGGGCATCCACCCCTCTCTTGACTACCTTATCATATCCCGATGTATTCCCATCAGCCGCACCGACCGCTTTTAGATGGCCACACTTTCCATCCGCATTAGGAGGGGCAGTTTCATCAATTATAAATCGTACTTTTTTTCTCTCCATAGGATTCTGCTGACCCGGCTGATTCTTGTATACACTTGAAGGCTTCTTCAGAACTCCCAGCATCGCCATTCCTGCCGCACAGGTTCCAATAACAACTGCTATCTTCGCAAATGTCTGCATATTTCCACCCCGGTTGTAACTTCGCAGATCTGATTCCATCTGCCGCACATGAATATTTATTCCTTCTCTGTTATCTCCAGTCCGGCCGGAATCGAACCATAATCCGAACGCATGGTTATCGTAATCTGCGCTAACCGCTTGTGCCGGTCAATTTTACAGATTCGGTTCTCCATTCCTTTTAGCGGCCCCTCTGTTATATGCGCAACTCCTTTACAGATAATTCCTCTGGATATTTTCAGATGATGTTCCGTGCCGCATAATATTCTCAAAAATTGTTCTTCTTCCTTTTTCATTTGAATCAGCGGATTCTCCTGTTTTTCAGCTACACTCCATTTCTGAAATTCCTCTAATAAAAGATCCTCATTTTCACTTTCCAGAAACACATGAGACGGGAATAAGAGCTTCCGCTCCAGATGCCATGCACCCTCAAATCTGCGCAGACGATCATACGTGAAAATGAACACGTTCTGTACCGCCCTGTGGGACAGTGTATTTTTACACAAAGTCATGATTCTTCGTTCTTCCTGCTCCCGGCAGGTTAATAAGTACCAGATCGCAATCCCTTCTTTCGTAGAGTAGAATACTCTGCGAAAATTATCATCTGCTTTTGATGAAAAAATGTAGAAAAATATTGTGATTTATATAGGAATTATTGTACAAATCAAAGAATAGGCTTATAATTCAATGCCTTTTTGCTTGAATTTACAACAGACATGAACCAAATTTTTACAAAAATAAAATAGGTATTGATTTATACGTCTTACATAGTTATAATAGATATGCTGATTAAAAAAAAATCGCAGAGTATTCTACTCTGCGATTTTTAATATCCGTTATTCAGAATCACTTCATCAACCTCACTTTAGCCTTTTTGCCAAAGAATGCTATTCCGTAAATAATCTGTGTTCATACCCTTCCGGCATAACTCTGTCATAGCCGTTTTTTCAACTGCCCGATAGCCTCCTCACAGTCCTTGTTAAGCTCCTCTTCCTTCTTCGAACGTTTAAATTAGAGTAGAAGGATTACTCTCCACATCCTTAAAAGACAGAAAGAACTTGACACAAGTACGAAATCAGACTATAATACCATCCTCAGCTCTTCCATACGAAACCATACTTAATACTTTAATATAACCGTATGTTATTTGCCAGCCATCTGCCGTGACTGTAATGAGAAATAAATGGAAAAGGAGAACGATCATGGACATCCATATGCACCCAGGTATACAGGAATATAACCGAATTTTCAAAGAATGTAAACACATTTACCACGAAATTGCGCTAAAACTCCGGCTTTCCGACAGCGGTTTCGACATTCTCCACACCCTCTGCGAGATCGGAGACGGATGCCTTCAGAAGAATATCTGCGATGCCACCCTTCTCAGCAAACAGACTATCCATTCTTCCGTCCGTAAATTGGAAAAGGACGGCTGTCTGTTACTGAAACCCGGCAAAGGACGGGATGTAGAGATTTATCTCACACCCGCCGGAAAAGCTCT